>JAGWHO010000009.1 GCA_028866715.1 Microcaldota archaeon | reverse complement strand
TTGATGGATATACCACGAAGCCGAAGATCAATAATATGGCGATATACTATTCCAGATATGCAAAATTTGTAAATTTCAAAGTTTCAGATGTTATGAAAAGTGTAGATGTAGATAAATTTATCTTATGGTTCAAAAAGAAAGCCAAAGAATAGAGGGCAGAATTAGTTTCCTTATAGAAACCTGACTATCTCTGTTCAGATTTGCTGGAAATTCGAACACTATGTGCTTATATAGCTTGAAACTCAAATGCTAGTGTTCAAATGTACAGGCTTATGCTTTGTGAATTTTGTTTGTGGGGGTTTTAATGGAGCTAGAAAACGACGACAAACGCTTAAGACGTCACGTTGACAACGTGAAGACACGGAGTTCGATTCTCCGCGGGCCCACTTGAGGTAATGGCATGAGATTCAAGAATAACACTGTTGTGGAACTGGTTGAGGGCTACAAGCCCATCTGGGCGCTCAACTACGCCGGCAATCTGATGGGATGGGATTCTAGGACATACATGCCGAAGGGCTCAGCCGGGACAAGAGGAATAGCCGACGCGCAGCTTGAGCTCATATCGCAGAAGCTGTTCCACGACCCGAAGTTCAGCGAGCTGCTCAGGAACGGCGAGGGGCTTGGCGATCTCAATGATTACGAAAAGGGGGTTATACGCGTCCTTGCGCACAGGCTTAAGATTGCCAATCTGCCTTCCGAGCTCTTAGAGAAGGAGATAGTGCTCTTCAATAAGGCGTACATCGCCTGGGAGAGCGCGAAGAAGAATTCGGATTTTGCGTCTTATATGCCGTATCTCGAGCAGATAATAGAGATCCAGAAGGACAAGGCAGAGAAGCTTGGCTATGCGGACGAGCCGTACGACGCTCTTCTTGACCTTTATGAGGAGGGCGCGCTCACAAAAGACACGGACAGAGCATTCTCTGGGCTGGTGCCAGGGCTAAAGGGCATCCTCGACAAGGTAGAGAGCTCCGGATCAAGATTCACCGAGGTATCGAAGTTCGAGTCAATGAAATACGACACTGAAGAGATGAAAAGAGTCAATGAAGAGATACTAAAGGCACTGGGCTTTGACTACAGAACGTTCAGGGTTGATCTGGCGTCGCATCCGTTCACGATGCCATTTTCATCTGAAGAGGTTAGGATGACGACAAGATACCTTGGCAGCAACTTCAAGGATGCGATCTTTCCTCTGATACACGAAGCCGGGCATTCGCTGCACTTCCTGCAGCTTGATCCGGAGCTCAATACAACTCCGTTGTCCATGGGCTACACGCTCGGGATTGCCGAATCGCAATCTAAGTTCTTCGAAGCAATTGTAGGCCGAAGCCGCGAATTCGTGCAGCTTATCATGCCCATGCTCAAAAAGAACCTCAGCCTGGCGAACAACTGCACAGAAGACGAGATATACTACTACTTCAACACGGTCATCAAGGGGCCGATAAGGGTGCAGGCAGACGAGTTGACCTACAACTTCCACATAGCGCTAAGGTACGAGCTGGAGCGCCTGCTTGTCAACGGCGAGATAAAGGCCAAGGACCTTCCAGAGGTATGGAACAACAAGATGGACGAGTATCTTGGCATAAGGCCGAAGAATGATGCCGAAGGCGTGCTGCAGGACAGCCACTGGAGCAGCGGCTTCGGCTACTTCCCTACATACACATTGGGCAACATCGCGTCAGGCATAATCCGCGCAAACATAAGGAACGACATCAGGGACTTTGATCAGCATATAAGAGATGGAAACTTCGCGCCTGTCAGGGATTGGCTGAGGGAGAAGGTTCACCAGTACGGCACAGCATACACCGGCGAGCAGCTGCTCAAGAAATCCTTCAACGAGGGCTACGACCCGAAGCACTTCCTCGACTACCTGAGAGGCAAGTACCTGAGTGGATAGGCAGGATATTTAAAGAGGCCCTGCCCTACCATTACCGGTTGAGATCGCATGGACGGCAACATGCTGCCTAAGAGGCTGTTTTTCACGCGCGGGAAGGGCACCGGCGACATGGAGCTTGAGTCGTTTGAGGCTGCACTGCGCGACGCGGGAATAGAGAGGTTCAACCTTGTCGAGGTTTCCAGCATAATACCCCCTAACTGCGAGATCGTAAAGAGGGAAGACGGCGCAAAGCTGCTGAGCACAGGCCAGATTGTATTCCTTGTCCTGAGCAGGGAGGAATCAACTGAGCCGAACAGGCTTATCGCCTCAAGCGTAGGCATGGCAAATCCCAAGGACATGAACCAGCACGGCTACCTTAGCGAGTACAAGTCATTCGGCGAGAACGAAGAGGTGGCAGGCAAGAAGGCGGAGGACCTCGCCACAAAGATGCTTGCATCGACCCTAGGCGTCGAGCAGCTCAACAGCCAGATGGTCAAGACGTCGAATATAACGCAATCCGCGATAGTCGGGAAGAACGGCAAGTGGACCTGCACTGTTGCGGCTGCAGTCTTCATCATCTAGTAGATTAACCCGTTCGCCAGAAAGCTCTTTAAGCTTAGGGCGAGGATCGCTAAACGGAGCTCTGAGATGGCGGTCTCAGTGTAAGTATCAGCTATAGGTGTGCAAATGGGTTCTGGCGAGTGGGACTTAACGAGACTGAGCAAAAACAGGGCGGAGTTGGACAGCAAGATAAACGTTCTGAGGGCCAGCCTAAAGAGGTTTGAGGCGCTGAGGCCAAAGCTCAACAGCGACATCGACGTTAAGGACTTCACCGCAGCGCTTAAGGAGCTGGAAAAGATCAACGAGATCGGAAGCGACAGGCTGCCAATTGAGCTGTGAGTTGTATATATGAAAGACGCAACATACGAGATGACAAGAAGGTCTCATGACAGGCTTGCAAAGATCTGGATCAATCAGCCGTCCTATTTTGACAAAAGCCTAAAGGATGCGCACACAAAGAGGTTTTTGGCCCATCTGCGCAAAGGGGCTCTCGTTCTAGACGCGGGGTGCGGATTAGGAAAGGAGGCAAAACTGCTTCTCCAAAATGGCCTGAGAGTGATAAGCATAGACATCTCAAAAGGCATGCTCAAGGAAGCAAGGAAACTTGTGCCCAACGGCGACTTCAGGTACATGGACATGACACGCCTCAGCTTCAAAGACGAGACCTTTGATGCTGTATGGTGTTTCTCCAGCATACACCACCTGAGGAAGGCCGAAGCCGCAAAGGTGATGAAAGAGCTAAATCACGTCCTGAAGCCAAACGGCATACTCACTATTGCGGCAAAGGAGGGCAAGGGATGGTATTACAACGTAACGCGCCAGGACGGCAAGGCGCTGAAACGATTCATAAAGAGCTATACAGTGAGCAGCATGTCCGAGATGCTTGCCGATAACGGCTTTAAGCTCTTGGACATACGCGTACAGCGAAGCAAGATAAGGCCCGACTGGGCGAGGGTAGTGGCCGTAGCACGTAAATCCAAAGGGCGACAGTAACGAATTAATAACTTGCCTGAGATGCTCGATTGGTAAAACGATGGACAGCGTTGTGCATTTCATGATGCCTGCTATTAGCATGAAGCGTGCTAGCAAATTTTACAGCAAGACGTTCGGATGGAAGATGGAACCTACGGAATTCGGCGACTATATGACCGTGTACACCGCGAAGGTGGGCAAGGACTGGATGCCTTCCGAGAAGGGCAAGATAAACGGCGGCATGATGAAGAGGCAGGGCTTCTTCAAGGCTCCTGTAGTGACTATAGACGTGAGCAGCATAGACGCGTCCCTCAAGAAGATAACAAAGGCAGGCGGCAAGATCATACCGCTAGCGGGAAAGAACAAGCAGCCTGTTGGCAAGATGGGATGGACCGCATACTTCAGGGACACTGAAGGGAATGTCATGTGCTTGTTCCAGGTAGCAAGGAAGAGATAGCATGGCAGCTACAAGCAGATGGGCTATCCGGTTCATCTGGTCGGCTGTTATTCAGGGAGCGCTGCTTACTGTTGCGACACTGCTCCTTTTCGTTTACGGGTCACTGTATCTTGTGCCAAGCCCTGCGCAGGTCATAGCTGCCGGGAGCGCGGGCACCTGGCTGCTTGTCGGTTATCTCACGTACATAGTGATGATAATCTCTCTTGGAGTTACTGCGCTGTTCTACAACTACATGGAGGCCGGCTTAGGCAGGACAATCTCTCAAGGAAGAAAGATACTAGTCGCAGTTCATCTGATACTCATGAACATAGGCATGGCGGGAGCGACCTGGCTGCTAATGTATGCCGGTTATGCAGGAGGAAGGGCTCTCATGCCGATATCGCAGGGGGGCCTTGGTCTCACCGACGCGCAGGCGCACGTGCAGATACTCGGTGTCTTTCCGCAGTACATAGTGCTGTTCATCCTCGCGACTCTGGTCGGGGCCGTGGCCGGGGGCTTGGCGTATATCCTCGAGCTAAGGAGAAAGAAGGGTTAGCTAGCCCATCTCGTATATGTGCGTTGCCTCTATCTTCAGGAGCACCCTCTTCTCGCCTGGGGCCCTCCAAGGGTATTTCTCCTTTCCCATGTACTTCTTCGCAAGCTTGTCGATCTCCTCTTCAGCGCCGTCAAGCGTTACCACCTTCACCACGCCCCTTATCAGTATAGAGTGATACGGGTTCTTAGGGTCTGTCATGCTTATCGCCACTCTAGGATCCCTTCTGGGATTCCTGTCCTTGATCCTGCCCTCTGCAGTGTCTATGAGTATTGTATCCCCATCTCTTGCTATCCAGACCGGCGAGACCTGAGGCGAGCCGTCAGGCATGAGCGTAGCGAAATGCGCGAACGTCTTGTCGTCTATCATCTTTTTTGCAGATTCGGTAAGCTTTGCCATTGTACCACATGCATATTTCGCAAAGGATTTTAATATGGGTTGCGTTATCCTATGCGTGATGCAATGGCAGGCAAGATAAGGTGCGCCCACATACTCTTAGAGAAGCACTCTAAGGCCCTTGAAGTGCTCGATAAACTCGCAAAAGGGGAGAGCTTCGCGAAGCTCGCAGAGCAGTATTCCATTGACGGCTCAAGGAAGCGCGGCGGCGATCTCGGATTCTTCGGAAAGGGAATGATGGTCAAGGAGTTCGAGAACGCTGCCTTCGCTCTGGAGAAGGGCCAGGTCTCCGGCATAGTGAAGACGCAGTTCGGCTACCACATAATAAAGAGGCTGGAGTGAGAATGATAAGAATAAAGAGGATCGACGACTTCCCGAAGGAATTTAAGGCCGAATGGAAGGCATCGAACAAAAGGATGGGCTTCGGCCACTACTCGAAAAACTTCTATTTCGGGGCCTTTGAGGGCAAGCGCCTTGTGGGCTACACCCACATAAAGGTCAACGGCGGAGTAGGCGAACTGAAGGAGCTGATAATCAAGAGAGGCTCTCTCGGAAACGGATACGGCAAGATGATGCTAAATCATTTCGTAAAGTTCTGCAAAGCCAAGAAGTGCCACAAGCTCACGCTTGAAACATCGGAAAGGCACAAGGAGGCGAGAAAGCTCTACGAGAAGCATGGATTCAGGATCGAAAGCAGGAAGCCCGATGATAAGTACCATCTTACCTGGTACTGGTATTCAAAGAGGCTGTGATAACCGCCACGCTGGCAGGAAGTACCAAAGCACTTAGAGAAAGCCTGCGCACCGTGCCGCCAGTACCGGAAATTTACACCTGCATATAAATATAAAATTATAAATATAATAAAAATAGGTGTAACTTTGCAGAGATAGTTACACCTAAATATTATTATAATACAAATATTTATATATTTGTAGGTGTAACTTCTATATATGGTTACCGTTAAGAAGAGGAAGATAAAGGGAAATACCTACTACTATCTAAGCCACACGTACAAGGCAGACGGCAGGGAAAGATACAAGGAACTGTACCTTGGCGCAACGCTGCCCGATAACCTCGAAAAACTAAAGAGAGAGTTTCTCCTTCAGATATACAATGAAAAATGGTTCAAGCTGTTTGAGGATATCAGAGCGGAATACCGGAGGCAGATGCACAGGGCGCCCCCTAGTGCGAGGAAGAGAAATCTGGAGGCGTTCATCATCAGGTTCACATACGACACGAACAGGATAGAGGGTTCAAGGCTTTCGCTTAAGGATACCGCAGCCCTTTTGGAAATGGGCCTTAGCCCAAAGAACCGGCCAGTAAGGGACATAAAAGAGGCAGAGGCTCACAGGGACGTATTCTATGGAATGATGGACTACGGAGGCGAACTGTCCCTGGATTTGATCCTTAAATGGCACAAAGAGCTGTTCAGCGGCACAAAGCCGGGCATGGCCGGGAGGCTTAGGGACTACGACGTCTTCATATCAGGGAGCGACTTCACCTCACCGTCATACCACGCAGTAGAACCATACATCAGAGAGGTCTTTAGATGGTATTCTGAAGAGAAAAACAAGACCGAGGCGGTAGAGCTTGCAGCCCTTGTCCATCTGAAATTCGAAACCGTACACCCGTTTGGCGATGGGAACGGGAGAATAGGCAGGCTTATAATGAACTTCATACTGCATAAAAACGGCTATCCGATGATGGATATCAGATATACGGATAGGCGCAGTTACTACAACGCCCTTGAAAGGTCCAATAAACGAAATGATGATGGGATATTCGTGCAGTGGTTCTTTAAAAGGTACCTGAAAGAGTCCAAGATATATCTTGGGAAGCTGCAAAAGCCAGGTTCAAGGCGAGCGCATTGAATGCCGAATGGCATGCGCAAGTTGGCTTGGCACTCTAAGGGGCTACGAGAAGGCGAACCCAATGGTCAGATATATCAGCTTCGCTGCAAGATAGTTAGGCGCAACGAACCCCGGTATCGGATTCAGCTCCACGAAGTCCAAGCCTATGACCTTCTTTTTCTTCAAAACTATCCTCAGTATCTCTTTGACATTGTGGAAACTCATGCCGTCAGGCTCAGGAGTTCCTGTGCTCGGCATCTCACTTGAGTCCAGAACGTCGAAGTCTATTGTTAGATAGACACTGTCTTCTGTACCATCTATTATCTTCTTCGCTATCTGCTCATTGGTCATCTTGTGCATGTCCTTCATGAGAAGCACGTCCTTGCGTCTGTCCGCTCCTTCTTCCATGCTGCGTATGCCGACGCTGTACGTGCCATTGCACAGCTCTCTTGCCCTTGCGATGACGCATGCGTGGCAGTATCTTGTACCTTGATAGCTGTCTCTTGAATCTGAATGAGCGTCAAACTGGAGAACGCTGAACTTTTTGTTTACCTTCGAGAGCGCGCTTATCGATCCTACCGATATGGTGTGCTCGCCTCCTATGAGGACAGGAATTTTCTTGTCGCCTATGACTACCTTTACCTCGCTCTCTATCCTCTTGACCATGTTCTCAGGCGAGCTGTAATCCGGCGCAAGTTCATCTGTCGTGAAGATGCCTATCCTGCTGATGTCCGAACCTGTTTCCTCGCTGTAAAGCTCTACGGTCCTGCTCGCCTCTATTATTGCGTGCGGTCCTTCTCTTGAGCCCGCCTTGTACGTTGAGGTTGAGTCGTAGGGCACAGGTATTACTACCACCTTCGCCTTCTTGTAATCCTGGTCTTCAAGGCCGAACATGTTGTACGGCGGCAGTGCGTTTAGTAACCTCATTGAATCATTCTTCTATGCCAAGCTTCCTGAACATTCTTGTGTAGAAATCGTTCACGTTTGACTTCGAGAATGCCTTCAGCCTGTCTATGTTCCTTATGTACTGCTTCTTGTTGCTGCTCCTCAATATCTTTACTACTGTATTTGCTATATTCCTTTCGCTTTCAATCACGCACATGTCCCTTACCTCCTTGGGTATCGGCGAATAATCCGGGAGCACGACCGGCGTGCCCAGCGCAAGGCTCTGGAGGCCTATGATGCTGAGGCCCTCCCTCTCGGACATGTTGAGGAGAAGGTCTGCCGACTTTATCGCGGAGTAGAGCTCCCTTATCCTGCTCTCAGGGTAGAACTTCCTGAACTCAACGGTCTTTGCAAGCCCGTAGTTGGCTATCATCTTCTTTATGTTCTCGCTCTCCGGCCCCTCGCCTATGAGTATTGCCTTGAGGGAAGGGATCTTCCTTGAAACCTCCTTGACGACATTGAGCCACTTGTCAAACCTCTTCTCCTTTATCAGCCTGCCAGAGAATATTATCGTGTTGTCCCTTCTCTTCTGCCTCACGTTCCTTATCGTTATATCATCAACTACAGGCGAGAAGACGTTTATCCTGCCTCTCTCTATCCCTAGGCCCGCGAGATTGTCCGCAGTCACGCTTGAGTTTGCTATGAACGCGTCGCCTAGCCCAAGGGCCCAGCTCGAGAACCTGCTGGCAAGCCTGCCCGCGCTCTTGTTCGCTAGGTACTCCACCCAGTAGCTTCTGTCCCAGACCTCGACAACGTCTATTATCATCTTGCACCCTGTCAGCATGCAGTAAATCTTCACAATGGGAAGCTGGAAGTATGGGAACTGGTTGACCTGAATGACGTCGAACCTGTACTTGAACAGCGTGAGCGTGTATAATGTGAACAGCCCGGCCTCTCTTATGGATCTTCTGCCGTGCCTGTAGAACCTGTCGTGCCTTATGTCGTGAAACGTGTGGTAGTGCACGTTCTTGTAGACAAAATTTGCCTTCATGCCAGGCCATCTTAGCGAGAAGAAGTGCAGCTGGTGCCTCTGGGCCAGGCCTACGGCTTCCGTGCCCTCTACAGCTTCAAGACCGCCGACGCTCCAAGGATAAGCTGCGTCGGAAACGAACGCAATTCTCACATGCTCAACTGATAGGATTGCCACGATAAAGAATAAATACATGACATGAGAGTGCCTTAGGATTAGATGGCGACTGCGAAGCACAAGACCCTAGGCGACAAGGCGTTGCCGTTAAACTACAGGCTGAGGTTCGAGCCGAATCTCAAGACGTTCAAGTTCAAGGGAAGCGCGGCTATAACGGTTGAGATAAAGAAGTCTGCCAACCTTATCAAGCTCAATGCAAAGGAACTAGAGATATCCGAGGCGAACGTAACGGCGCATGGAAAGATACAGAAATGCCGTGTTAGCTACGATAAGAAAGAAGAGGAGATTGCACTAAGGTTCACCGACAAGATATCTGGCAAAGCGTTAATATCGATAGAGTTTACTGGTTTGCACAACAATCAGATGGACGGTTTCTATCGAAGCAAATACTTATACAACGGGAAGGAGGGCAACATCGTTACTACTCAGTTCGAGGCGGTAAGCGCAAGAAAGGCGTTTCCATGCATAGATGAGCCCATAGCAAAGGCCACGTTTGATGTAACAATGATTGTGGAAAAGGACCTTTCTGCAATATCAAACATGCCGATAAAGAAATCAATCCAGCTAAACTCTACTAAGAAGGCAGTAACCTTCTATACTACACCCAGAATGTCAACATACCTGCTCTATCTTGCTGCAGGCAAGTTCGAATTCAGAAGTGGGAAACTGGGCAAACTGCCAATAAGGATAGTAGCAGTGCCTGGGCAGGGAAAGTATACGGGGCTAGCAATGGTTTACACAAAACAGTTCCTGAAGTACTTCGAAGAGTATTTTGGGATGAAGTACCAGCTTCCAAAGCTAGACATGATAGCAATACCTGATTTCTCTGAGGGCGCAATGGAAAATTGGGGCGCCATAACATTCAGAGATGTGCACTTCCTAAGCGATCCGAAGAATACATCTGTCATGGCGAAACAGCTCATCGCAGAGACAATCGCGCATGAGCTAGCTCATCAGTGGTTCGGTGATTTGGTTACTATGGCTTGGTGGGACGACATCTGGCTCAACGAAAGCTTCGCAACGTTTATGAGCTACAAGGCGATGGATGTAGTATATCCAAAATGGGGCGTAGAGGACAAATACATAATAGAAAGGGTCTCTATAGCTTTCACAATGGACCAGCTGAAGACCACACACCCGATAAACATGCCGGTGCGCAATCCAACTGAGATAAAAAACCTCTTTGATGAGATAAGTTACCACAAGGGAGGCGCAGTACTGCAGATGATAGAAGATTATATAGGTAAGGAGGCATTCAGGGAGGGCCTACGCGAGTACCTCAAGGCCCACTCCTATTCGAATGCCACAAAAAAAGACCTGTGGGGGTCAATCGATAAGGCAGCTAAGAAGAGGGGCAGAGGTGCAGACCTAAAAAGGCTAGCAGAGGCGTGGGTGAATACCCCTGGCTATCCAATCGTAAATGTCGAAAATGCTGGGGCTGGTAAACTTAGACTCAGCCAGGAAAGGTATCTGCTTGCAGATACCAAGAGATACGAACAGGTCTGGCCGATACCGATACGTTACGCACTGCCCGGGAAGAGGCTAGGCTTTACCCTGCTGAATCACAGATCTGCAGATCTCAAATACGACGGCACGTACATCAAGCTTAATTACGGCCAGAAAGGACTTTACAGGGCGCGTTACCCTGAAAAGATCGCTGAAAAACTGGGGGGTCTAATAGCTGCTGGCAAAGTTGCACATATAGATGAGTGGGGTATTGAGAACGACATGTTTGCGCTTGCAAGATCCACCAGGTCAAAGGTCTCCGATTATGTCGATTTTGTAGAGAGATACTGTATGGATATTGGGTTCCCTGCAAACATAACCCTATCCGGGCACCTCTCGGGTCTGGCCACACTCCTTGATGGCCGAATTAACACCAGAAGACTAAAGGAGGTGAATTTGAAATATAATAGAAAGCTGCTGAAGCAGCTCGGTTGGGCAAGAAAGGGGGGCGAGTTGGATGCGGTATCCCTGCTGAGAGGCTCTGTCATAGCTGCATTAGGTATTGCAGGAGATGCTGAGGTCAAGGCAGAGTCTAAACGCCTCTTTGACGCTTATGTAAACGAAGGAAAGGCTATAGATGCAAACATAAGGAGCGCGGTATTCGCTAACGTAGCGCTTGATGGAGACACACGGCTTCACGAAAAGTTCGTAGAGTTGTACAAAAAGGCAGAAGATAGTTTTGACATCCTACGCATCATGCGCGCGTTAGGAAGTTTCAGAGACAAGGAGCTTCTCAAGAAAAGCCTTGCGTTCTCGCTCTCAAAGGACATGAGATTGCAGAATGCGCATTACATCCCGGCTACAATAGCTTCAAGGTCGGTTGGGAGAGAGCTCTTATGGGAATGGACTAAGGATAATTGGAAAGTTCTATTGAAGAGATATGACATTGGCTCTCCAAACGCACTTGACGTCTTTGTCGACAATCTTGCAGCGCTTGACACAGTGAAGGCAAAAACCGATATAATAAAGTTCTTCTCGAAGAAAGGCAACATGCGTGATGATATCAAGAAGGCGTATGTCCAGTCATTGGAGTTCATAGACTCCAACATCAGGCTGATAGAGGCAAACAAGTGAAACGATGAGATATGCGGCGCTGCTGGTACTGGCACTCGTCCTGCCGAACGCAGTGCTGCAGCTCTCGCACGCGGATTACAACATCTGCGGCGAGTTCGCGACTGACTGCCAGCCTGCAATGTCCGTCGGCTGCCCGGCATACTGCTATCCCGCTCCTGCGCCAGCAAGCCTCTGCCAGACAAAACTGCCGCAGGCAACAGGCCCGTATGACATATGCGTGCCGTACTACAGCACAGGCGCGAGCACGACCATACCCCAATTGCAGCAGGGCACAGGCGTCGGCGTCCCAACCTCTTCTTCTGGAACAAGCGGCACGTATCCGCCATCAGGCACTATCCTAACGTCTGTGCAGCTTACCTGCACGCTTTATACCGCTCTTCATAACATAGTGTTCATACTTGCTCTGCTTCTCATGATACTTGGCGGGGTTTTGTACGCAGGGGCGCATGTGCTGCCAAGCGTGTCAAGGCCCGCAATCCAAACCTATGGAATGGGCATGCTGATAGGCGGCCTATCAGGCGTGATAATAGTGCTCGCATCAGCATGGTTCCTAGGACTGCTATCCAACATACCCGACCTTGCAGCCATATGCATCCCTGCCTAGCCGAACCCCAGGCATACGTATTTAAGCATTAAGATTCATCTATTCTGTAGAAAAGACAGTTATAATTGAAGTTGGAAGTGCATTCGATGATAATTAATGTTTCATTCTCAGGTCTTGCAAGCGATTCTTGCAGCGCAGGCTCTGGCTCAGGGCCATAATCGACGTCGAGAATAATCATTTCCAGCTTTTCCTATAAGTGTCTTAACTAGCTACAAAAAGAGTTGTTAAGATGGCAAAGACTTACATAGATATCGTAAAGTACATGGTAGAAGCGAGCTTCACCATTTCTGGTCTGGTAGAGAAGCCGGACATAATAGGCGCTGTTTTCGGGCAGACGGAAGGACTGCTTGGCGGAGGCCTCGACCTTCGAGAGCTGCAGAAGAACGGCAAGATCGGCCGTATTGAGATTGACTCGCAGATACAGGGCAGCAGAACCGCAGGAAAGCTCTTCCTCCCGTCATCGCTCGGCAGAGTTGACACCTGTATACTTGCAGCAGCAATAGAATCCGTTGACCGAGTAGGGCCATTTGAAACTCAGTTCAAGGTCAACAAGATAGAAGATACCAGAACAGAGAAGCGCAGGAAGATAGTCACAAGGGCGAAGGAGCTCCTCAAGACAATGCTCACTACAGAGATACCGGACAGCAAGGAGATAAGCGAGCTCGTCGAATCGGATGTCAAGGCTGCGGTCGTGACTACATACGGCCCGGAGGCGCTGCCAGCAGGCCCTGAGATAGCGAACAGCGACGAGGTAATATTCGTCGAAGGAAGGGCAGACGTCATAAACCTTCTCAAGAACGACATAGACAACACCATAGCAGTCGGAGGCGCTATAGGCAACATACCAAAGACAATAATAGAGCTCTCCAAGGCGAAGGAGGTTACCATCTTCGCTGATGGCGATAGGGGAGGCGACATGATAATAAGAGGCTTGCTCAACGTCTGCGACGTGCAATTCATAGCAAGGGCGCCAGACGGAAAGGAGGTCGAGGAGCTCACAAGGAAGGACATAATCAAGGCGCTGAGGTCGAGAGTGCCGGTAGAGCAGGTGTACCCCAATTACAAGCGCAGCGGCGGGGATGTCGGCGCTCCAAGGCCTCAGCAGCTTCAGCACCACGAGCGCCCGCCAATAAGGCCTCAGATGCAGAGAAGGCCTGAACAGAGGCCAGAGCCGCAGAGGGCAGGGAATCCTGTCCTGAGCCCCACAGAGATAACGAAGAGGATGTTCAACAAGAGGGACCAGCCGATTGAGAGGCATGAGCGCGAGCGCACGACCCTAGAAGAGGACAACGCGCCTACCGACGATCTCGACATAAAGGATCTCAGGGAGAGCGTAGAGGGAAGGCGCAGCAGCGGCCTTGAAAGCATACCCTCGATGGAGAGGGAGCCGAGGCAGCAGGCCCAGCAGCCGCAAGGGGCAGAGGACCCGAAGTACGTGGCAGCACTCACGGAGCTGCACAACACTCTAAGGGGCAGGATCTACGATTCAGGAGGCATACTCATAACCGAGGTTCCGATAAGGGATCTCATACAGACCATACAGGACTCGAGCAACATCGGCACTGTCGTGTTTGACGGCATAATAACCCAGAGGCTCATAGAGCTTGCCGCAAGGCAGGGCGCAAAGGCGGTCTACGGCATAAGGGCTGGCCAGATAACAAGGAAATTTGACAACATGCTTCTTTACACAAAGGAGCACGGACGTCTGTGATAGCATATGCACAAGGCATTGAGCACCTTCATAGCTGTGATTGTGCTAGCCATCGCGATATCTGTTGCGATATACCTATTCCAGATACCGAATAAGATAAGCTCGTTTGCTGGGAACATAGTGCCAAGCATAACCGGGCAGAAGCCCCCGACCGGCTCAGCGGTGGTGCAAGCCGCCTCGAACGCCACTAAGTTTCTAGACAACCTTACCAAACTGGCGTCCAAGTACGGCATACACATAAACGCGAGCAACGCCTCGCAGTACATAGCTTCTGGGGCGTACAACGAGACCTTGTTCTCGAACCGGACGTTCCAGGTGCCTGCTGTTGGCTACCAGAAGACAGGCGCGCTTCAGATGGGCGTATACAATATGTCGTTTACCGTTCCATATTACGGATACGTCCAGATAAACATGACTGGCATATCGCCGATCAACTCGACGGTCGCGACGCTCATCTCGGCAAGCCACCAGGGCTACAACCAATATGCGCCCATAATACCGCTCAACTCTTCTAGCGTCAATGCAGCGATCCCGATACTCAACGGCACCACGAAGATAGAGTTCGGCACCATAAGCAAGACGGGCGCCACCGGAAAGATAACCATCAAATATTTCAGCAACTATCCATAATATCATGATGACTAAGGATTCAGCAGCAGAGAAGATAGATGTCAGGGAGCATCTTGATGAGCTGTTTGCCCTTGATGTAAAGGTTGCCAAGGCAACCCCGTCTCTTCTACCGCTTGAGAGCAAGGAAGCGTTTCTAGACTTCCTTATCAAGGAACATAAATCCGAGAATTGGGTATGGAGGAACAGCGAAGGCAGGATGATAAGCTATCTGTCCCTCGTTGACAAGCCTGCAGAAAATTCACTCGAGATACTTAACATTGGCGTGGATCCCGACATGCAGCGCTCAGGCTATGGCAGGCGCATGATGGAATTTGCCGAGGATATCGCTCGGCAGGCAGGAAGGGAGAAGACGACGCTCGTCACAAACACCAAGAACATACATGCAGTAGCGTTCTACAGGGATATAGGTTATCTGATAGTGAAAGAGATGCCGAATTACTATGGGGACGGCGAGACCAGATACCTGTTCGAGAAACAGCTGCAATGATTGGACTCCAATCGCCGAACCTCGAGCCAAGCTATTTATAACTTGGTTTAAATCTAATATAGTCTAGAGTTAGACCATCAATGCTCTTGGGGGTGAGCAGACGACTAATGGAAAGTTCATAGCCAATCCTTATATGACGAAGGACATGCGAAGGCAGATACTGAAGCTGATACTGCTTAGAAGGATAAAGGCAGGCAGCATCTATTCGTACGCCATAATGAAGGAACTGGACAACGCGCACATATCAGCGCTTCTGCTGAAGGGGAACGGCAGCGTCAAGAGCGACATCTACAACACAATAAACATGCTCGAGAAATCCGGCTACATACGTATGAGGGCAAAGACCTCAGGAGGGCGCACCAAGAAGTACTATTCGCTGACCCCGAAGGGCAACAAGGTCCTCGTCGAATCAAAAAGACTCTTCCTCAGCTCCATGAAGGAGCTGATGAGGATGCTGGAGTGATGCAATGGCAAAGCAGAACATGATCGAGATAAAGAACCTTGTCAAGAGGTTCGGCGACTTCAAGGCAGTCGATGACATAAGCCTCAGCGTGAAAGAGGGCGAGATATTCGGGATCCTGGGGCCGAACGGCGCAGGAAAGACGACAACGATCAACGTGGTGCTCGGCTTACTCAAGCCCACGTCCGGTTCCGTGAAGATAGACGACCTAGACGCGCACGCAAATCCCGAGAGGATAAAGCAGATGCTCGGCCTTATGACCCAAGAGACAGTAGTGGAGGGCGACCTTACGGCATGGGACAACCTCGAGCTCTTTGCAGAACTTTACCATGTGCCAAAAGGCGAGATACCCAAGAGGGTGAAGCGCGCCCTGGAGGATGCAGAGCTCACAGACAAGGCATACGTGAGGGCAGGAACATTCTCAGGCGGGATGAAGAGAAGGCTCGAGCTTGTTAAATCCATGATTCAGGAGCCGAAGGTGCTCATACTGGACGAGCCGACAACAGGGCTTGACGTCCAGAACAGGCACAAGCTCTGGGAGCGAATAAAGGAGCTCAACCAGAAGGGGATAACAATAATACTCACTACTCAATACCTTGAAGAGGCTGACGCTCTTTGCGACCGCCTTGCGATAATCGATCATGGCAAGATAAAGGCCATAGGAACTGTTTCAGAACTGAAGAGCAAGGTAGGCAAGGGCAATATCCTGGAGATAATAGTAAAACAAAGCGAGACAAACGACGCGCTCCGCATCTTGAAGAAATTTGGCGTCAATGGCTCTGTCAAGGTTGATAGGGTAGTTGGCAACATCGAGAAAGAGCCTACCAAGACATTCAACAAGATATCCAATGAACTTGAGAAGCAGAAGATAAGTGTGCTGTCGATAAGCATGCACCTCCCGACACTTGACGACGTGTTCATAACGCTTACAGGCTCTAAGATAAGGGACGAGGCCGGAGGGTCGGACGACGCTGCCAGGATGAGGGCATGGAGAGGAAGATGATATGAGCCTAGTTCAAGACACATTGGTGATATACAAGCGAGAGATGCTCCTATTCAGGAGCAACCTCAGGACCAACATAATAAGGTCAATAATGTTCCCGCTTGTGTTCATAGTCTTCCTTGGCAACCTCGGCAACACTCCTTCAAACATACCTGTCGCTATAGTGAACCTTGCCGGCAACGTGCAGTCACAGCAGTTCATAAGCGCGCTTAGCCAGCAAAACGCCTTGTCGGTTAAAGCCATAACTACGCAGCAACAGGCCATTAACATGCTTGACTCTGACCAGGTCAACGTCGTGATAATCATACTGCCCCAATTCAACGGCCAGGTCCAGAACGCGCCAACCATAGACGTATATTACCTCAATCAGCAGCTCTCTCTGGGCAACTCATTGCAGTTCATAACCAGCACAGCGCAGAAATTCAACTCCCAGGTAAGCAGCGTCCAGCAGAAGGCGTATCTTCCTGGCGCAGCTGCAGGGTCTGCCCAGATATCCTTCACGCCAACTTATGGAACGTCCAGCAGCTACAGGGACTTCCTCACAGGAAGCGTTGTCGTCATGGTTGCCGTGTTCGGCGCCACGTTCGGAGGAGGCATGTCAATAATCATGGACAGGCAGCTCGGCAACCTCAAAGCATTTCTCATAACGCCGATAAACAAGAACGCGATAGTCTTCGGCAAGCTTCTCTACGGCGCAACGACAGCTGTGCTGTACAGCATGTTCGCGCTTTTGATAGGCCTTGCGTTCGGAGTCACTGTCGCGATGGGAATAGCAGGCCTTCTCTGGATAATCCCGATAGTGATCCTCACATCATTCGGCTTCACAGGCCTCACGATAGTGCTTGCATCAAGGATAAACAGGATAGAGGTATACACGATAGCGGCGCAGGCCATATCCATGCCGATATGGTTCATATCCGGAGCGTTCTTCCCGACATCGTCTATGCCGGGCTGGCTCCAGGCAGTAAGCGCGGTGGACCCTCTCACGTATGCGACAAATGGCGTGAGGGATGTCATAATAAACGGATCGTACCCGTTGGGCGCAGCCGCATTCAACATATTCGTCCAGCTTGCGTTCATCGGGATAATGGTGTACCTTGGAATGAGGATGTTCAGGGGCACCATAGAGGAAGGGAAATGACAATTGCATTAAATGGTAGATAAAATGAAGGGAAAAGGAATAAGTTCATATACAGGCCTGACGGCGCTCGCTGTAGCGCTGTTCTATCTTGTCGCGGCTGTGCCGCTGACTGCGCACGCTGCAGCCGCAGATAACATCCTAACATTGCAGAACCTGCAGGTGTCTCCGTCGCCTGTGTACTCAGGGAGCAACATAAACATCTCGTTCCAGCTGTACAACTCGTATTCATCGTCGCTGAACAATGCGAACCTGCAGCTTACGTCAAACAGCCAGATACTCAACGTATCGCCAGGACCGTCCATAACGAGCCTGAGCATATACCAGGGCAACAGCTACAACACATTTACATTCCATCTGCATGTGCCTGCCACGCTGCCTGCCGGTTCCTATACGATAGATGTCATCGCAACATATGAGACGTCCCAGCCTTCAGCCACAGGCGCAAACCAGCAGCTGCCGGCAACATCTACCATGCCGATAACGATTTACGTGTACGGAAAGCCCAACATAGGGCTGAATGCGAACCCTTCGACGCAGCTCACCCCTGGGATATCAACAACCACTCCGATAACCGTGGTCAACGGAGGAACAGACACGGCGCAGAACATATCAGTAACGCTGCAGAACACGAACAACTTCACAGTCTTCGGGCCGAGCAGGTTCTACCTAGGCAACCTTGCGCCAGGCTCGCAGGCTTCGATAACCGCAACGATACAGCCAAACCAGACAGTGCAGAACGCCACATCGAAGCTAAATGCCGCAGTAAGCTATACCGCATCTAACGGCACGCGCATCAATACCAACGCAAGCATACAGTTCAGCATGTCGGTCGGCAAGCCCAACATAGTGGCAAGCCTCGTTAGCGCGATGCCGCAGAACCTCTACCCTGGCAGCAACCAGACCGCTACCGTGCTCATACAGAACATAGGCACAGGCACGGCGCGCAACGTGACCATAAAGTTCGTCAACAGCGCAGCCGTGACGTTCGGAAGCATCTCGAGCTTCTTCATAGGCTCGCTTGCCCCGCAGGCATCGACAACCGAGACGCTTTACATCAGCGCGAACAGGGGTGCAAACTCCACATCGGCATCGCTGCCGGCGATAGTCGCGTACTCCACTGCCAATTACCAGAGCAACGTGTCCAAGCTCACGTACATACCGATAAACATGCAGCCTGCTGCGATATTCAACATAACCGCAGTGAAGGGAAGCCTAGCTCCGGGCGCGACATACGTGCCTCTGACATACCAGTTCAAGAACACGGGCAACGAGCCGGCGCAGCAGATATCCTTGAGTTTGCAGACCATATACCCGCTCACGCCAGTCACGTCTACGATATACATCAACAACCTGAGCCCGGGGCAGTCAGCCAACGCGACATTCTACGTGAATGTTGACGGCCAGGCAAGCTACGGCTCTTACCCCGTAGTGGTGTACGAGCAGTGGAGGCAGCCCAACGGCTCTTCGAACCAGCAGTTCTCGAGCTCCAACAACTACTACGCTGTAGTCGGAAGCGGCAGCCCTGTAGCCAGCTATGTCGGATACGGCATACTGATAGCCATAGTCGTGCTGGCCGTAGTCTTCAGGAAGAGGATAAAGAAGAAGATGGCGCAGCGCAAGAAGAAGGTATAAATTGGCAGGAATCCAAAATAGATAAGGTGCCAAGGTGAAACTTCTAGCCGATAAGCTGGTCAGCTCAGCTCTTGAGAAGTACAACGTGCCCATGTGGGTCAAGCCCTACATAATGAAGTACGTGAAAGAGAATCCTGTAAGCACGATAAAGTTCGCAATGAGCTTTGTCGAGATCAAGAGGAAGAAGGGCCAGATAACCGACAAGGCCATCGTGCTGCCTAACGGAACCAAGTTCAAGAAGGAGTCGATAATGAAGCTGCTCAACCTCTTCTATTACGGAGAGGTGAGCATAGCAGACGTGACCACGTCTTGGTGCGAGAGCGTTACGGACCACAATGCCGAGTATGTAAAATACTTCGAGCAGATGGGCGAGCACGAGCAGAGGCATATCCGCGCTATAAAGAACCTTATCGAAGGGCTTGGATACAGGCTCGGCGAGCAGCCGAAAGAGCTGTCGGAAGTGTTCACGTACATAAAGGGGCTCGATAGCTGGCCTGACAGGATCATAGCAACGAACGTGATACTGAGGAATTCATACGCGAAGACATTCGGCTTCATATTCTACAAGGTATTCTATCCTGTCGCTCCTGAATTCATGAGATCATTCGGCAAGGCATTCACAGACACGGACGAGGAAGAGATGTGGGGCGTCCAGGAATCAAAGAGACTGATAGGCAACGGAGCAGTGGACGAAGCGCGCCTCATACTCCTGGCGCACGACATAACAGTTAGGATAGCAAGGTCGATAGACGCGAACATGAAGCTCGCGAAGGAATCAGGCATAGAGACAGAGGCCAAGCTTCTCAGGGACATCGCTGTTGCATATCCGTTCCAGAATCTTCTCGAGATGGGCCTTGACGTCGATGTAGAAAAGGAAGTGAGAGCCGTCAACCGAGAATCCGCTAAATAAAAATGGCGAATAACTGATGAAACAAGATAAACTTGCCTCGCTCATATCCCTAGTATCAAACGCGCCAGTTATTGCATTTTTTTCCTTCCTCACTCTGCTGCTTTTCCCAATATATGCAGCATTTCCTCTATTCCTACTGATTGCAGCACTTTTTGGCACGGTAATACCACTAACAACGATATACTACCTATACAAGAAGAAGCACATAAATGACTTCTACTCTTCGGATAGGGCAAGCAGGTGGTTAGCGTTTCTTCTTGTAACCCCGTCATATTTTGTTGGCGCATTCCTGCTTCTGTTGCTTAACGCGCCTGAGATAGTTTCCATATTGATGCTCTGCTATGTAGCCAACTCAATTGTCGCTGCGCTGATAACACTTAAATGGAAGATAAGTGTCCACCTTATTGGGCTTGCCGGGCCGGTAACAATTCTTGCCGCGAATTTCGGGAGTTATGCCTGGCTGCTACTACTCTTTGCGCTTCCAATAGGCTGGTCAAGGATAAGGCTCAAGATGCATAACACTCCGCAGGTCGTTGCAGGAGTGGCAGTAGGCATAGCTCTCACTGCAATTCAGCTGTTCGTATATCTGAGTGTGCTCTAAGCACAACGATAAGTATATATAATCTCACGCGTTATTTTATTCATAAAAGGGTTGCTGCATCAATAGGACATGTGCGCAATGCGACAGGCAGATGATAACATGACGAACGACACGATGCATGAAGATGGGACGGGTAAAAGCGCGGGGTATCCGGGAAAAGCCGATAACGTGGTGTACATAGGCAAGAAGCCCACCATGAATTACGTTCTTGCTGTTGTGACCCAGTTCAACAGCGGCATGCAAGAAGTGACAATCAAGGCAAGGGGCAATTCCATATCCAGGGCTGTCGACGTCAAGGAAATAGTGACGAACAGGTTCTTCCCTGATCTGAAAGAGAAGAGCATCCGCACCTCTTCAGAGGAACTGATAAACGAGGACGGGACAAAATCCAAGGTAAGCGCAATACAGATAACGCTTGCAAGGCCCAACTGATTTTAGCTTATGATGCCGTAGCCAGTGAGCCTCCATCTCTTTGCCAGGTTCCTCATAACGGCTATCTTCACGTCTTTTGATGTGCACACAGGGTGCTTGAGCTCGAGCTCGACCGTGTCCTTCTTCACCTTCTTGACATAGCCAAGGGTCGTGGTGGTGCCCATGCCGAGTATCATGGGCTCATTCTCTCCAATGCCCTGCTCAGGCACGTCGTCCCTCTTAAGCTTGGTGTACTTTATCGTTATGCTGCTGACTGACGGCGGGAGCTTCCCCACAAGACCGACAACGTTTCCGACAAGCCCGTCGGCCTTTGTGAACGTCGGGTCTATCTCTGTCGATATGCCGATCAATCCTCCAGGAACCGCCTGCTCGAGCTTCTCGCTGCCGGCGTTCATCTCCTCTATCACTGTTGTTATAGCTTCGTAAGTGTCCTTCTTTGACTTCGCCATCTTTATGCCAGGGCGTATCTCGACCTTGTCGCCCTTCTTGAACGTTCCCTTTATTATGGCGCCGCCGATTACGCCGCCGGCTATCCTGTCTGCCTCGACCCCCGGCTTGTTCACGTCGAAAGATCTCACAACGTACATGAGCGGGTCCGAGGCCGTGTCGCGCACCGGCTTGGGCATGTTGGCGATCATCTCAAGGATTGTATTCACGTTTATCCCAAGGTTCGGCATGACCGGGACGATCGGCGCATTCTCTATTATGCTGCCCTTCACGAAATTCCTTATCTGCTTCTCGTGCGCCTTTGCGGCTTCTTTTCCCACTATGTCCACCTTGGTCTGGACTATTATCACATTCTTGAGGCCGAGTATGTTTATTATCATGAGATGCTCTTTCGTCTGCTGCATCGGGCACGGCTCGTTCGCGGCTATCACGAAGAGGATTGCGTCTATCACGCTTGAACCAGCTATGGCGGTTGCCATCAGCGTCTCATGGCCAGGCGCGTCAAGAAGCGATATGTGCATCAAAGGCTTCGGCGTGCCTTCACAACCTTCGCACTTGTCTCCTGTTGTGTAGGATCCGGGGCCCTCGCACTTGTCGCACTTCTTTATCACCGCGTCTGCATACCCGAGCTTTATCGTCATGTTCCTCTTTATGCTCTCGCTGTGCCTGTCGGTCCAGGTGTGGGTTATCGCCCTCGTAAGGCTGGTCTTGCCGTGGTCTATGTGGCCTAGAGTCCCGATGTTCAATACGCTCTGCTTGCTGAGTTCCAAAGGAATTACCTAAATGTGAAGAATTACTTCTTCTCTTCTGCTGGCGCAGCCTCTGCCTTCGCCTTCTCCGGGAAGAGCTCAGATGCGGGCTTGTCGCCGTATTCGAGTATGACTGCGTTGATCTGCGCCGTGTCCGTGCTCACAATCCCTCCCCTGACCGTAGTCCTCCTGAACTGGCCCTTCTTCTTTCCCGATACGGCTATCATCCTCAAAACCTTAGTCTTGTTCGCGCTTTGTATACCCTTCGTCAGCGGGAAGCCGCTAGCGTCGCTGCCTCCTGTTATCTTGAGCTTCGCGCCGTTGAGCCCTACCATCGTGCCGTCTATCGTGTCGTTAATCTTGTAGTTAACGAGAAGCGCAGCCTGCTCCGCAGTTATCTCCATCTGCGCGCTCTTTCCTGTCTTTGTGTCCGAATAAACTATCTTCATTTCATCACTTAAGCATAATCATCTGTACATGTTTTCAGGTTCATCCTTGAACCTCTTTATGCGCTCCGCGAGCTCCTTCGGGATTGCCGGCTTTATCTCCCTGAGCGCGAAGTTGAAATCGGCTTTTGTAACTACGGTCTTGCCGTTCCTTATCGCGTTCATGCCTGCCTCTCGCACTACATTTTCTATCTCGGCTCCGGTGTAGTTCTCTGTTTCTTTTGTGAGCTCTTCCAGACTGACATCCTTTGCGAGCGGCATCTTCTTGGTGTGCACCTTGAATATGGAGAGCCTTGCGGATTCGTCCGGTATCGGTATCTCGATTATCTTGTCGAACCTGCCAGGCCTGAGCAGAGCCGGGTCTATTATGTCCGGCCTGTTCGTTGCGGCGAGCACGACAACGTTCTTCATCTCGTGAAGCCCGTCCATCTCCGTAAGCAGGGTATCGACTACCCTCTCTGTCACGAGCGAGTCGTTGTACTCGCCGTTCCTTGAAGACGCTATCGCGTCTATCTCGTCTATGAATATGATGCAAGGCGCAGCCATCTTCGCCTTCCTGAATACCTCTCGCACCGATTTTTCGCTCTCTCCAACGTACTTGCTGAGAAGCTCCGGACCTTTTATCGATATGAAGTTTGACTCTCGTTCTGTTGCGACTGCCTTTGCAAGCATTGTCTTACCTGTGCCTGGCGCTCCTACTAGAAGTATGCCCCTGACAGGCCTTATGCCTATCTTCTCGAATGCCTCCGGGTTCTTTACAGGCAGCTCGACTGCCTCTTTGAGCTGCGCCTTTACGTCTTCAAGGCCTCCGACATCCCCCCAGTGTATGTTCGGCCGTTCGACGAAAACTTCCCTGAGCGCGCTTGGCTGTATCAGCGCGAGCGCCTCCATGAAATCTGCCCGGTTTACGCTCAATCCCACGAGCACCTCGTTGGGGACGCTTCTCTTGTCTATTATCTTGGGCAGTATGTGCCTCAGCTCCGCCATCGCCGCCTCTCTTGCCAGCGCGGCTATGTCCGCTCCGGTATAACCGTGGGTAATATCCGCAAGCTCGTCCATCTTGACGTCTTTTGCAAGTGGCATGTTCCTTGTGTGTATCTGTATGATCTCCTTCCTTGAATTTCTGTCAGGGACTCCTATCTCTATCTCTCTGTCAAACCTTCCAGGACGCCTCAATGCGGGGTCTATAGCATTTGGCCTGTTGGTATTGTGCAGGAGTACCGGGCTGTTCCCGCCGAAGAACGCCTCCCCGTCTGCCCCGCAGATGTCATAGACGAAACCTTCGAACGGCAGCCTCTTTATAGACTTGACCACTGACCTCTTCTGCGCTTTTGTCTTGGATGCCTTTACTATGCTGAACGGATTATTGGTCTTCCCGAAGCCAAGCCTGTATGCGACGGTCTCCGTCTGCACGGCATTGCCGTTTATGACTCTTCCTGCAGGCACCCTAGTCTTAGAGACATACGTCTTAATCCCAGCCATGCGGCAGCGCCAATTCATCTGCCTGATAAATCCCTCGCTTACCGATGTTATCACGAGCTTGCCGTCCTTGGCGCTGTTGTGTCCGTCCCCTCTAGCCTCGCCGTTCAAGAACTCGAGGAAGTACTCGTTCGGAAGCTCGAACATGAATGGCGGCAGATGTTTTGTATGCGCCTCACTACCGAAGAGCCTGCCGAAGATCCTTGCAACCGGCGCCCTCTCATAGTACATTGAGTGCGCATTTGTGTGTTCCCTTTCGATGGTCGGTAGCACGTTGAATATGCTCTTCATCAGGGATTTGACGTCCTGTATGTATTCGGCCTCGTCGCTCCCGAATGTGAATGTTATCTCTTTCTGGTTGGACGATCCCTCGGCCGCATAATAGCCGAAGAGCCTACACAACCCAGTAGTCAGCGTGACCCTCTTTGGGATGCCCTCCCTTTCCCAGCGCACCTCGTCAGGCACCGCTCCGTTGTGCCTCCACCTCTGGACCGTGCTATTGTCCACCCCTGCCTCTAATGCTATAATGTGCGATTGCCCTTTCGGCCCGCTCACATCCTGCAAAACCATCGATGTGTTGTATGCGCCTATCCTCTTGTCGGAGTAGAGCTCAAACGTCGGTAGCGTTGCGGCCCCGAATACGTGTGCCCTGACCTCCTTAAGGTCCTTCCTTGTCCTGTTCGCCTTGAACGGGAGGCCTACGAGAATATCGCCGACGGAGAGCCTGTCCACCATCTTCGGCTCGATGCCATGCGGCGTAGTGACGAACACGGAGTGATTGCCAGTTGTCCTTACCTTGCCCCCCGTATACTCGATCTCGAATATCTCGTTTACCTTGTGCCTAAAGACCGATCTAAAGGGTTGGAACTTGCTCCCTCCGAAGAACATGAACTTCGAGAATGACGGCCTGGCAGATCTCTTCGGGTTTAATCCAAGGACCTGGTATCCCACATTGTCCCTCTCGCCGCTCTCCTCTCCATTTGGATAGAACGAGTCAACGAATCTCCCGATCTCGACGTGGCTTACATTACCTTCCTTGTCCTTTACAAGTATCGGCGTATCTCCTGTGACGCTCGCTCCGATGACTATGACCTGGCCCCTTGAGCCCATCCCGTCCATGAGCGTGAGGAGCTGCGATACCATTCTTCTTTCCACTTCGTTTGTTGCCTCTTCTCGCTTGGGCGCTATCGCATCGATCTCGTCCATGAATATTATTGTTGGCGCTTTCTCCTTCGCCTTGTTGAATATCTCCCTCAATTTCTCTTCGCTCTCTCCTACGAACTTGCTGACAAGCTCAGGCCCGGATATGTCTATGAAGTGCGCGTCGCTCTCGTTCGCTACTGCTTTTGCGAGCAGCGTCTTTCCGGTTCCAGGCGCTCCATATAGAAGCACTCCCTTCGGCGGTTCTATGCCCAATCTCTCGAAGAGCTCGGGATACCTTATAGGCAGCTCCACCATCTCTCGTATCTTCTGTATTTCAGTCTTGAGGCCGCCGATATCCTCGTAGTGAGCCTCTCCTATCTTTACCATCGACTCGGAAACAGGCTCGTTCTTCACTACAACCTCTGTTGCCTTTGTGACCCTCACGACGCCGTGGGGCACTACCTGCACCACTATGAAGTTGAATGCGTAGCCGAACATCGCTATCGGGACGACATCTCCCTTGACAAGCGGCTTGTCCTCAAGCCTGTTCTTGGCGAACTCAGCAAAATCAGGCGATATGGGAGTTCTCTGGTTCGGCGGAGGCGCAAGTACCACCCTCTCTGCCTCCTTGACCTCTGCCTTTGTTACGAAGACGCGGTCTCCTATGCCCACCCCTATGTTCTGTCGTATGTAACCGTCAATCCTTATGAAGTCAAGCCCCTCATCCTGCTGGTGGGCCTGCCAGACTATCGCTGCTGTGGATTTCCTCTTGCCCTTTATCTCCACTATGTCTCCGGATATGACGTTCAGCATCTTCCTTGCCTTTGAGTCTATCCTAGCGATGCCTCTACCGTCATCGGTTACCAGCGCTCCTGCAACAGTAAGTTCTATCCCATCTGACATAATGGCACCCCCTAAGGCCTAGGATTAGCCCACGGTTAAACAGATAGATAATGTAATTGAATCCCTTTATATCTTTCTATACCCGAGGAATAAGCATTCTAAAAGATTGTAAAAATAAAAACAACCATGACCTGAACGGGCCTTGAGGGTCAATCCTCAAAGTCGCCTTCATCGTCGTCTGTGTCGTCTTCCTCGTCATAGTCGTCGTCGTCATCGTCGTCGTCTTCGAACTTGGCTATGTCGTACATGAATTCTGGCTTCATTGTATCAGTCCTCTCTCGCAGCGGCGTGTTCCGCAGCACTCTCTTATGAGTAGTTCCTTATAAATACTTTTCTGTGGGGTTCGGAAATGCATATATATAAGGAAAGAAAGCAATTCCTATCGGTAATATGCAGACGGCCCCCTTTAGCGATGGCGATAGACGCTCCACAGGCCCGATATCCGGTTCCACAGCCTTGAGGGCATTCAGGAGGGAGTTCGCCGATGCCGTCAGGCTGTTCAACGAGGCGCTTGGGGAAAACAGGTTCCAGAATGCGTCTCAGGCGCGCAACGCGATTCAGGACAGCATGTCGATGATAATAGAGCTCGCCAAGAGCGAGAGCTCGTGCATAGACCTGGACACGCTCTGGTATGGCGTGATAATGGCGCCGTTTATGCCGGTCATGCAGGATAGGTTCAAATTCACGGACCTGGAATGGCACAACCTAGGCGCAACGGCACTTGACATGTGTATTCGTGGTTCAGTCGAATGCCACAACCCGGAGAACTCCGAGGCGCTCGCGGACTGCGCCGACAGGTTGCTCGAGTCGAACAGGCATCAAACAAAAAGATGTTCCTGGACGGCAGCCAGGAAAACCTCTACCGCTGGAAGATACTGACCGCAAGGCACGCGATCGTCGCTGCAAGGCACGCGCAGAACGGGGCAGAGATCCTTGAGGCCGCAAAAGAGGCCCTGAAGGAGTGTACTTACGACTTCAGAACGCTGCAGAAAGCATCGTTAAGACTTGAAAGTGTCGTCCAGAAAACATAGCTTTTTATACCTTTTACATCATATTAATAACGTAATTACAGTCGCTTTTTCAAGCGGTTAAGTTATGTAGGAATGCTAGGATTACAGTCGGTATTCTACTTCAAAAAACAACAAAAGAATTGCACTTAATGGTGAATATGATGTCAGACAAACCACACCTGAACCTTATCTTCATAGGTCACGTCGACCACGGAAAGTCGACGACAGTTGGAAGACTGCTCTTCGAGGCAGGAGCGATAACGGACAGAGACATAGCTAGGTACAAGGAACTTACTCAACAGTTCAACAGGCCTACCTTCGAGTTCGCGTTCGTTATGGACCAGCTCAAGGAGGAGCGTGAGCGTGGAATTACAATAGACATAGCGCACAAGGAGTTCTCAACCCAGAAATATTTCTTCACAATCATAGATGCACCGGGACACAGGGACTTCGTCAAGAACATGATTACAGGCGCTTCCCAGGCTGACGCCGCTGTGCTCGTAGTGAGCGCAGAGGAAGGAATAAAGCCTCAGACAAGGGAGCACGCAATCCTGATAAGCGTTCTCGGAGTGCCGCAGCTCATAGTTGCGATAAACAAGATGGACGTCTCAGGATTCTCACAGCAGAAGTTCGATGCGATAAAGGGAGAAGTGTCAACAATGCTCAAGTCATTGGGCTTCAAGGTGGACACGATACCTTTCGTACCGTACTCAGCTCTCGAGGGATCAAACGCAGGCCCTAAGACCGCAAAGAACGAGAAGCTCTCATGGTACAACGGGTTGACCCTATTGGCGACTCTTGACACGCTAACAGTGCCGAAGAAGCCGACAGACAAGGCTCTAAGGCTGCCGATACAGGACGTGTTCTCAATCTCAGGATTCGGGACAGTTCCGGTAGGCAGAGTCGAAACAGGCATACTCAAGGTTGGCGACCCTGTCATAATCATGCCAAGCGGCGTGAAGACAGAGGTAAAGAGCATCGAGATGCACCACACGCAGATGCAGTCGGCCCAGCCGGGAGACAACATCGGATTCAACGTAAAGAACGTCGAAAAGAAGGACATCAAGAGAGGTGACGTGATCGGACCGTCGAGCAACCCGCCGACAGTCGCATCAGAGTTCACAGCTCAGGTGATAATCCTCCACCACCAGAACGTCATAGCGAAGGGCTACACGCCAGTGTTCCACATACACACGGCGCAGCTGGCATGCACGTTCGTGGACATTCTCGAGAAGAAGGACCCGAAGTCCGGGCAGACTCTAGAGAAGAACCCTGAGACTATCAAGACGGGCGATGTCGCAATCGTAAAGATAAAGCCGACAAAGCCGATATGCGTCGAGAAGTTCAGCGACTTCCCGCAGTTGGGCAGGTTCGCTATCAGGGACATGGGAGAGACGGTCGCAGCAGGGGTAATCCTGGACATAGTCCCAAGGACTCAGTAATGGTGCATAGATGTCAAAGGCTGTCATAAAGCTTGTAGGGACTGTTGCAAAGGACCTCGACAGCATAGTCGCGCAGATCAAGCAGATTGCGCAGACTATAAACGTCAAGTCGAGGGGCCCTATATTTTTGCCTACAAGGATTATATCCCAGACAACCAGGAAGACACCGTGCGGGGACGGATCCCACACATACGAGAAGTGGGAGATGCGCGTCCACAAGCGCCTCATCGAGATTGACGGCTCTGAGCCGGCTCTCAGGCAGATGATGAGGATAAGAGTCCCTGACACTGTACAGATCCAGATCAGCCTCGTAGGCTGATTTTTCTTTTCCTTTACTTTTTACTTATCTTTTACCTGCGTTTCCTGGCATTCCTCTTGATGTTCAGTATCTTGTTCAAGAGATCCATCTCGTCAACGCTGACCAGGTGCGAGAACTCCTTGGACAGCATGAAAAGATCCTCTTCATTGCAGTCTGTGTAAAGTATCTGCGCGTCGCGGACCTGCCTTCCGAATGTAGGCTCATCCATAGATACGGCAAACTGCTCGCCCTTCTTTGCCATGTCTACCGGAGCCTTCTCGTTCTGTATTCCCTTTATCTTGCCGACGACCTCGCCGACATCGTTGAGCACCCTATAGCCCGGCTTTATCCTTCCCTCAAGAACTCGTATCCCGAATATTGCCGGGTTTGACACCCTGAAGCACGTGTCCCTCAAAACCTCTATCGCGCCAGGGAACGTTATGGTGCTCTCTGCCTTTTGCGCAGAGTTCTTCCTTCTCTGCTCCACAAATTCCTTGTAATCGTCTATGAGCTTGTAGATGATGTTGCTCTCTATTATCTTCACGCCGCTCGTGTGCGACGCCTCAGCCGCATCGTCCTCTATCCCTACATTGAACGCCAGTATCACAGCGCTCATCGGGTCTATCGCATTCATGGCAAACGCATCTATTATGTCGCGCTTCGTGACCTTGCCTATGCTCTTCTTGCTGATGCCAAATCCAGCAGCGCTCATCAGCCTTGATATCGCCTCCATGCCTCCGATTGAGTCGGCTTTGAGTATCACGCCATTCTTCTCCGTCTTGAATACATCGCCGATCTCGGCCTTTATCTGGTCGCTATAAGACTGGTCCACCACCTGCACTATAGGGGAGCCAGGCATCGCGTCGTCAAGCCCCGTACCGCTGATCTTTATGCCTGCCGCTGCGCTTATCGAATCGACGTTAGTGAACTTGCTTGCCGATTCACCTATCTGGTGCAGGGGCTTGGGCTTCAGCAGCGCCTTTACCTTGGCTGTAGCTACGGTTCCGTCTGCCCTTGCGAATGCCACAGTGTCATTCACCTTCAGACTACCGTCATAAAGTATGATGTCTATCGTTATCCCGAGCCCTTTTATCTCCCTCTTCTCGAGTATGCTGCCCCTGCCCTGGCCCTTGACCTCGATGTTGAGCTTTGCCTCTAGGTATCTCTGCGCAAGGCCCGTAGCGACCATAAGCAGTTCAGCGATCCCTTCGCCTGTCTTCGCGCTTATCGGCACTATCGCAAGCTCTTTCTGGAAGTCCTTTATTCGGTTGAAAACCTCGCCGTTGATCCCAAACTCGCTGAGGCGGCCCATCAGCTCGTACATGCGGTTGTCCAATTCTGTTGTAACATACTGGTTCTGCTTCCTTATCGCCTCCATGTAGCTCTTTGACTTCGAGTCTATCCATCCGGTAATGAGGTCTATCTTGTTTGCCGCGACTATGAACGGGGTTTTGTACTCCTTGAGTATCTCGATCGCCTCTATTGTCTGCGGCTCGAACCCTTTTGAGACGTCGACAACGAGTATCGCTATGTCTGCTATGCTGCCTCCCCTCCTTCTGAGGTTCGTGAATGCCTCGTGTCCTGGTGTGTCGACGAAGAGCAACCCAGGTATGGTTATCTTGGTGTTCGATGCTTTGAGGAGAGGGCCACATATCTTTTTGACAACATCTATGGGTACCTCGCTCACCCCGATGTGTTGGGTTATGCCCCCGGCTTCCTTCGCGGTCACCGCAGTGCTTCTGATTTTGTCCAAAATCGTGCTTTTGCCGTGGTCGACGTGACCCAATACGGATATGATGGGCTGGCGTATCATGATGAAAACCGATTGATAAGAGCAGAGATTTACCTTTACATACTATTTAACGAGGAATAGCTATAAAAGCATGAAGAGTCAATCTAACGAATACGCAAGAGTGAGTTTATGATTGACAGGACTTTGGTCATAGTGAAGCCGGACGGAGTATACAGGTCGCTTACCGGCAAGATAATAACATCTCTGGAGGACGCAGGCCTGAAGATGATCGCAGCGAAGATGGTAAGTCCTGACGCCGACCTGGCCGGAAGGCATTATGTGGCTGACGAGAAGTGGCTGCAGAGCGTCGGCGAGAAGGCGATATCGTCATACAAGGAAAAGGGCGTCAGCGTAACGGAGAGCCCGCGCGAGATAGGCATGCGCATAAGGCAGTACCTTCTCGATTATTTCACAAGCGGCCCGGTATTGGCCATGGTGTTCGAGGGCAACGAGGCTGTCTTCATAACAAGGAAGATACTCGGCCCGACGGAGCCCAGGAAGGCGGACCCGTCTACCATAAGAGGGAAGTATTCAAGCGATTCCTACGACCTTGCTGACATGGCAAAGAGGGCGGTAAAGAACCTTGTCCATATGTCCGAAGATAGGGATACAGCGAAGAACGAGATAGCGCTCTGGTTCATGGAAAAGGAGATATCCTCGTACAAGAGAACGGACGAGGACATGATGTACAGGTGACGGCTACACAGGCCAGTTCTCCTTCAGCCTGCTCACTATGATCTGCGGGTCAAGCGGGCTCTTCGTCTGGTTGAATATCACGTGTTCAGTTGGGGGATTACCATTCCTCTTCTCGGCCCTTCTCAGCTTGTTGTAGTCCACCTCCCTGCCTGAAGTGATTATTGTCCTGTCGCTCTTCAAATACATCTCATGGGACAGCCTCACGTATGCATGCAGGTGCGCGACCTTCGATGTGCCCCTTACGTTGAAATACGCGTTGACGTCGTCCCCTGTAGCATCCATCCTCCACCCGTTGACCAGGTTCTCCTTCTTGAGGATGTACGCAACGTCCTGGAAGAGCCCTACCGCCTCCCTCTTCCTCTTATCGATGTCTGTTATCTCCTTTACGACCGTCTCGGCTTCGGCTTTCTTGGCGCCCATGTTATCACTCAATTCCTATAACGCAATTCGTCGCTCATCATCTCAGGGCTCCACAAAGGATCCCAGACGAGCTCCAATTCAACCTTGCCTATGTCCTTAACCGCCTCGAGCCTCAGTTGCGCATCCGCCATTATTATGCTCGTCACGGGGCACATCGGCGACGTCATCGTAAGCGTGACCTTCACCGTGTTGTCAGGCTGCACCTTTATGTTGTATATGAGGCCTATGTCGACTATGTTCGCACCTAGTTCCGGGTCCATGCAGTTGTGGAGCGCAGTTATTACCTCGTTTACCGTTATCATCTGTACCGATATAACTCTCTTATAAAGCTACTTAAAGATTGCTGGGCTAAGGCTGTCCTTTCCTACCAAGTTTGTTGATTACAGATTCAGAGTAGTCCTTCTCAACGTCTTCAACCCTTACACCGTAGTTCTTCTCTGCATCTATGCTCCTGATTGGAAGGCTTCCTACAACTACCTTTGTTATCTGTCCGTAAGGGAGCTTCAAAATCTTCATGTCTCTGAACGTTTTTTTGTTAAGCTGTATACAGTTCCTGTAAGCAGACGCGTAATTGTCAAACGCCCCAATAACGAAGAGGTCGTACACTCCCATAAGGGCCGTGGTGAGCATGTACCTGTTGATCAGAGGATCTTTGTCGTCTGACGTGAAAAACGCTTTTGATTTGGCGAATGCATTCTTGAATTCCCTTGGCGGTATGTATTTGCTGAAGAATGACATGAACGTGATGTCTTCGGGTTTTTCAATGACAATGGTGAACCTCTTGATATACTTAGATTTCGCAATCCTGTTAAAATTGTAGACTGCAGTCTTGTAATTCATGTTCAGCTTTTTCGAGAGCTCACCAAACGAGATTCTGGAGTTCTCGTTGAGCGCCTGAAGCATTACTCTGTCGTTTTCCGGTATATCTGAGGCGGCTATCGCCTCGCTCCTGATTGGGAAGAACCCAAGCTGCCTGTATGCCACCTCAGAGGGGTCCCAATACGCCTCGTAAGGCAGGAGCAGCAGGCGCCTCATGCTTCTGTCCCAGTTGGTGTACTCTGTTATAGACTTTGCATTCGCGTAAATCACCATGTCATATGAGCCTTCCACGAAGGTGGCAAGCTGCGGCACGTTCGAACTTCTGAGCGCCTCTTCAACAACAGCGTAGTCAGGTTTTCTCGTAAACTTGACCGCTATAAGGTGCGGGCTATTGAACCCCAGAGCAGGTTCGTTCAGCTCTAGGGTGTATCTTATGCCGAGCTCCTTTTCGAGCCTTCTAAGCTTTATCGTAACCGTTCTCCTAGAGACACCGAGCCTCTTTGCCATCTCAGTAAGCGAGATTCTTGAATTCTCAGACAGCATTCTGACTATTCTGCGGGACATGACTCCGTATCTTTCATTGAACCTGCTCGTAAATGCCTCTGACGGCATGTCTGTATCTGTGTCGTAAACAATATTTATAAGTATCGTATTTCTAATAAAAATTGGCTAAATAGGTAAAATTAGCTACCTATATATATTTCCAAAGCGGCAATGCTACTTGAAAGATAGCGTATAATCGAGTGATAAAATGACAACTACAAAGGCGCAGAATGTAAGGCTGATGGAGAAAGGCGAAGTCGAGAGGGTGCTGAGTCATATAAACAAGGTAGAGTGTGATGACGACCTTGACGGCATTGCTGCTGGCGTGATGTTCTATAAGTATTTTGTGGGCCAGGGCAAGAGACCAAAAGTCGAGGTAAGGACCTCTGGCAATAAGATAGCGGATCCGAAACCGAACGAGGTGCTTTTTGTCATATCTGACGAGAAGGTAGTGCCGTCAGACGAGCATACCCTAGTGCTGGACAAGACAACCGATGGCGATGGCTGGGTTATAGACCACCACAAGAGCAAGATAGTCGCAAAGAACTTTATGGCGTTCTGCGAAGACGGGACTGTGCCAACAAGCAGGCTAACATATATGATACTGCCTGAAAAGGACGATCATGACCTCTTCCTATCTGCGCTTGGCACGATAATGGACGGCCTTGCCGAGTACAGCGAGAAAGATGGAAGCATAAAGGAGTTAACGGCAAAGTACCCAGAGCTCAGGGCAAAGTCCAATTACCTAAACCAGTTTCTGAGGCAAGAAGAACTTTACACTATTGGAGATATGGTGGCGCTCCTGCCTACGCTGAATCCTTTGGACGCGTTCAAGTTTGCTCTCTGGCTGCATCTGCCAGACATACACTCAGTAGAAGATGTCCTCGGGCTGATGAACTCTTATGAGTTCGGCGGGATGAGAGAGTTTGCGTTGAACTACCTGAACGTGATCAGCAATCCTCCTACCGAGAAATTTGTAGATTATACTATAGGGGGCAAGCCTGTCAAGGTTGTGCTGGAGAGCGAGATACAGCCGTATGCCATGCCACTCCTTGCGGAAGAGCTCAGGCGCGCTCCTGCAAACTATGTTCTAGTCAAGGACAATGGCCTTAGCATAAGGACTCAAGATGAGTCGGTATACAAAAGCGTGGTAGGCATCTACGGTGAACTGATATCCGGCTCCGGAGGAAGAGTGGGTTGGTATGGCGCCCAATTCAAGGGGAAGATTGGCGAACAGAAGGCTCTGGAGTTGCTGAGGTCAAGCGGTGCCGCTGATCTAAAGTGAGGCCTATGGACAAAACAAACAGAAAACAAGACCTTGACGCGGCCATAGATGCGCTTGAAAAAGACGGCACAATGGCCACGTTTAACAAGGCGAACGAGCTGTTCTTTGAGCATAAAGACACGTTGACCCCAGGGCAGAGACTGAAGCTTGAGGATAAGATGAAGTGCCTTGAGTGCGACAGGACATACTGTGACCATCCAAGGCCTGAATGACTGCACCATAAAAGTAGAGCGGTAAAAAAGCCGCGGGTAAAGCGTTTAATACGTTTTTGCCGCTTTACTCCTGTGGGTAAATGTCTACAGTCAAATCGATGAATCCGGCTACCGGGCTGGTGAACAAGGAGATCGAACTTCTTACTGACGCGCAGGCGCTGGAGGTCTGCAAATCTGTAAAAGACGCGTTTCTCAATTGGAAGAATATAAGTCTTGATGCGAGGCTTTCTTGCATCAAGAGGCTTGCAGACGTCCTTAGATCGAACAAAGCAGAGTACGCCAAATACGCTACCCTTGAGATGGGACGTGTACTGAAAGACGCAGAGATAGAGATAGAGAGGTGCGCCGCGCTCTGCGACATGTATGTGCAGAACGCAAAGGATTGGTTGAAGGACGAGCCGGTGCACACAGAGTACAGGAAGAGCGTCATATCGATTGATCCTATTGGCGTGGTGCTTGCGCTTATGCCGTGGAACTTCCCTTACAGCCAGGTATTCAGGTGCGCGATACCCTCGATGGTGGTCGGGAATACTGTGGTGCTCAGGCACTCGAGCAATGTGCCGATGTGCGCGCTTGCGATAGAAGATGCATTCAGGAAGGCAGGTTTCCCAGAAAACACTTTCAGGGCAGTGATAACCGAGCGCAAGGCTGTCACAAAGATGATAAAGAGCAAGTATATAGACGGGGTCTCATTCACAGGCAGCACAGACGCAGGAAGGAACATAGCGAAGGTTGCAGCCAGCAGCATAAAGAAGTGCGTTCTAGAACTTGGGGGGTCTAATCCATTCATAGTGTTAAAGGATGCGGACATAGCGCTTGCAGCAGAACAGGCGGTAGCCACCAGGATGCCATCATGCGGCCAGAGCTGCTCGGCATCCAAGAGGTTTATAGTGATGAACGATGTTGCGGATGAATTTGAGCGCCTGGTCATAGAGCACGTTAAAGCGCTCAAGGTCGGGAACCCTGAAGAGAGTTCGACAAACATAGGTCCATTGGCAAACATGCAACAGGCCACAACAATAGAATATCAGGTAAAAGACGCAATAGAAAGAGGCGCAAAGATAGAGATTGGCGGCAAAAGGCATGGCACCACAGGATGCTACTACGAGCCCACTGTAATAACCGGAGTTAAGAAGAACATGAAGGTCATGAAAGAAGAGGTCTTCGGGCCTGTGATCCCGATAATAAGGGTCAGGAATGAGGAATCCGCGATAAAGCTTGCCAATGACACCGAATTCGGCCTCGGGGGCAGCGTCTGGACATCAGACCTGGCAAGAGGCGAGGATCTCGCAAGAAGGATAGTGGCTGGCGTGGTGTGCGTGAACAGGGGCGCAAGCTCTGACAACAGGCTGCCGTTCGGTGGCGTGAAGAAGAGCGGGATTGGCAGGGAGTTCTCGAGATACGGCATGCTGGAGTTCGCGAACATACGAACTGTAGTGATAGCCTAATCAGTTCTACAAAGCTATAAATATCTCAGAATGCCATACTCAGATATGCGGAAGGAAAAGGCCCAGGAGAAAGAAGAGCTGCACACTTTCAAGGTAGTGGTGGGGGAACGGAACCATCTCAAAGACGCGGTCGAATCCATCGCCAACACCCAGCTCGTAAAAGATGCGACAGACCTGGAGTCGTTTTCAAAGGCGCTCGGAAAGGTGTACGTAAAGGAGCTGTCGCACATCATAACCGACATCGTCTATGCGATTTATTACTTTCAGCTGCTCGAGGTAGGAAAGCTTGCTGTGGTGAATACGAAGCTTGACGGCCATGACGGGTACCTCTGCCAGAGGCACTCATATTGGCTGTCGCTTACTCTGGAATACAGCCACGAACAGGCGCGCGGGGTAAACTTGTATGTGCACCTGCCTGATAAATACGGCATAAGGGAGAAAGCAGCAGAGCTGATCACAAAACAGGTGAACAGGGACGTAGAGAAAACGCCTTCAGGCAAAGACGTTGTCATAAGGTACCCGTGGTACTGAGAGCAAGCCTGCAGTGATTGTGCCACGTTCAACGGACTTAAACGCAAGTATTTAAAGGATTTCTTATCTCATATAATAACAACAAAAACTACTAGGTATTGGAACAATTTATTCAATTTAAGCAGATGTTTTAATGACAAAATACGTCCTTGTTTCTGACAACACGCTAATACACAACTTCAGGAATTTCCCGCTTCTTGACTTCCTGCCCTCGGCTCCGGCGAGCCATGTGCCAGGGCCGGTCTACAAGTTCCTGAGGGGGGTTCCTGCCCCGGCACTGCCCGACGGTCAGGCGAAGTTCGCGCCGTACGGCATGCGCAAGCTCGAGATATCAATGCTGAACCAGGGGATAAAGTCTGAGGACATAGCGGTAGCCCATCCAGACCACCTCCAAAATTTCATAAAGGACGACACCGAGATAGTAGCGGTCCACACGATGGACCCGATGGGCCTTGGCCCGACAACAATGTCGTACTACGCGCTCTTTGGCGGCAACGAGATGCGGCCCTGGGTGAGGCAGGAGTGGGACGACCTTCTCGCGAAGATTAATGCCCTCAGAGTGGGAAAGAAGGCAAAGCTCATGATCGGTGGCCCAGGCGTCTGGGAGTACACAATCCTCAACGAGGAGATAGAGAGGCACAAGGTCGATTATCTCTTCCAGGGCGAGGCTGACGACATCGGCGGCCATCTCTTCCAGCAGCTTACCGACGGTCAGCTAGACCCGAACATGTTCAACAACGGCTTCATAACCTATGACGAGACGTTCCACAGGATGCAGCACAAGGACCCGAGATTCATATCAAGGGGGAGCGGCATAGGCGCCTATCCAAAACTCGAGGACATACCTGTGATAACGAAGCCAACGACAAAAGGCCTTACCGAGGTCATGCGAGGCTGCGGCATAGGTTGCGACTTCTGCGAGGTTACGCTCAGGCCTCTGAGATACTACCCTATAGACATGATCGTCAAGGAACTGAAGGTCAACCTTGATGCTGGTTATAATTACGCATGGATGCATTCAGACGAAATCTTCGCTTACAAGCACCTGCAGAACTACGTGCCGAACCAGGAGGCGCTCATAGAGCTGTTCAGCACGGTGATGGCGCAGCCAGGGGTCGTAAGGACAAATCCTACACACGGAAGAATCTCAATACCTGCCGCATATCCGGAGCTGATAAAGAAGCTATCCGAGATAGGGAGGGCGAGCAGCAGCAACTGGATCGGCGTCCAGGTCGGTCTTGAAACAGGCAGCGACAGGCTCGCGAAGCTGCACATGCCTGCGAAAACACTGCCATTGAAGATAGGCGTCGACGGCTCTTACCAGGAGATAGTCTGGAAGGGCGTCTATAATTTCAACAAGTACTTCTGGAGGCCGGCATTCACAGTGCAGGTGGGCCAAAGCTCCGAGACAGACGAGGACAACTGGGAGACGGTTGCGCTTATAAACAGGATGAGCAACTCTGTAGTGGAGGGCCGTCCGTTCGAATTCACGGTCACGCCGCTGTACAACATGCCGCTCGGAAGGATAAAGGCGAAGCAGGTCAAGTCCGAGCTCACCCCGTCAATGCTTGCGGTTTACTATGCATCATACAGGCATCTTGCAAAGATGGCATCAAGGAACGCGAACAAGGACTCGAAGGGCAACCCGTTCGTGAAGGTAGGGACATCCAAGATCATATCAGTTGGAGGAGGCCTCATGTTCAAGGCTGTCGAGAAGATAGCGAAGAAGCAGGGCCTCGACGTCGAGAAGGCGAAGAACTGGGGAATGCCGAAGGACAAGGAGCTGGAATCCTGGGCAATGGTCGCTAAGGCGATGTGATGATTTTCTTATCCTAAACAAAACCTAAACGTTTAGGCATCTATTTATTCCTTAAACCAGCAATAGACGCAGGCAGAACTGAAATTATCCGCTAAGGTTTCGGTTAGGTTTGTGTGCATACGCATGAGCAAGACATCAGAGACCAAGAACAAGATCCTGAAGATGCTTGAGACGGGAAGCAAGCGCCTCATAGACATTTGCCCAGAGCTAGGGCTTTCAGCCCCGACAGTGAGCCAGCACCTCAAGGAGCTCAGGAACATGCATCTAATAGAGGAGGTGCCTGACCAGCACTTCAAGAACGAGAAATACTACAGGCTTGCAAGGAAAGGCACTGTCAGCATCAAGGCGGTGTCGCATCACTTTCCGAGGTACGCTATCGGCGCGATTGCAATCGCGATAATCACTGCAGGGATCTTCGCATACGGGTTTTACGGAGGACAGATGCTGCTAGGCCAGAACGGCCACCCTGGCACTCTGAACATACTTCTCACTGATCCACCTCACGTGCCTGCAGGGACACAGAGCCTTAACATAACCTATTCAGGAATTCAGCTTCATGTTGTGAACAGGAGCGTCGACGAATGGATAAGCATAAACGCTACAGGAAGCGTCAACCTGCTCAAGCTGATTAACACGAGCAGGCTGATAGCATCGGCGCAACTTCCGTCAAACGCAGTGATAAACGCCGCAACGTTCAACATAACGAAGGCAACTATGACGATAGGCAATGCCACGTACCCGGTATACCTGCAGAGCAGGGTTATCTCCACCGGCATATCGGACAGGCTTGCGTTCAACGGCTCGTCAAACCTGCTGTTCGATTTCTCGCCTACTGTAATACCGACATATATCAACGGCACCCAGGGATTCGAGATGCTGCCGTCGATATCGGCAGCAATGATAGCGAAGCATGACATGGATATGGGCCCAGACCCGTCGCATACGCCTATAGTGCTGAACAGGGTAACTTTGATAAGACTGCAGCTGACGAAGGGCTCGCTGAACATAAGCTCTGCCAGCGTATCAAGCTCGGGTGGAAACACGCATGTCAGCATAACGGTCAGGGACAACTCCACCAAGAACATAACTGTGGAGCATGTGCTGCTGCTTCCATACATTCAGGCAAACAAGACGGGCGGTAACGCTAAGGCCGCCATAAATCAGGGCAACCCGCATATCACATGGCTGGGCAGGGGCAATGCCTATCCCATAGACTTCAGCGTCTTGGGCAACGGCACGATGGTCGAGTCACAGGCCAAAAGGATGGCAATCTTCAGCGAACCTGAGCAGGGGCTCTCGCTCGCGTCTGGCCAGTCCGCAATCCTGACGTTCAACGGAACTGTATCTAATCCTTCCGCCCAATATAATATAGTGGTCATCGGGTCTGAGGGCGCGTTCGCCATGTACCCGCAGAACGGGAATATGTTCTACCTGAACCGCTAGTGGTCGAATGCCTGAATACTCAGTAAAGGTCAACAACGTCTCAAAGACATACAAATCGGGGAGCATCAGCGTCAAGGCGCTTGACAATGTGTCTTTCTCGCTGAAGAAAGGGGAGTTCGTCGCGATAGTGGGCCCGTCAGGCAGCGGGAAATCCACTCTCATGAACGTGCTCGGCACAATAGACAGGCCAACGCACGGCGAGGTATTCATAGACGGCGTAGCCACATCCAAGATGAGCGGCAACAGGCTGGCGGAATTCAGGAACAAGAAATTGGGATTCGTATTCCAGGCGTTCAACCTGATAAACGGGCTTGATGCAGAGAAGAACGTCTCGCTGCCGCTGATGATGAGCGCGCTATCGCAGAGGGAGCGCAAGGCCAGGGCCGAGAAGATACTCACGAGGCTGGGCCTAGGCGAGAGGCTCAGGCTCAAGCCGACGCAGCTGAGCGGAGGGGAGCAGCAGAGGGTGGCGGTTGCCCGCGCCCTTATCAACAATCCTACGCTGGTGCTGGCAGACGAACCTACCGGAAATCTTGACACCAGGTCAAGCGCGGAGGTCATCAAGCTGCTCAAGGAGATAAGCCGATCAGGCGACGTGACTATAGTGATGGTCACGCACAACCCCGACCTAACGAAATACTGCGACCGGGTGATAGAGATAAAAGACGGAAAGGTCGAAAAGATGATCAGGGACGGTTTGCGATCAAAAAGGTAACTAGATGAGAAGAATGCATATCGCGATAGCGATGGTTCTGATGATGCTGCCAGTTGGGGCAGCGTTCGCAGGTCTGAGCGGGCCCACTCCCATTCCTAACCCGCCGAACTTCTACGTCACCTCATCATTGACGAGCGTGTGCAAGGGCCAGATAAACTACGTGCCCATAACAGTGCAGAACACCGGCGGGTCTTCGACGGTAGGCACGCAGAGCCTCTCCGGAGCAGTGATGGACAACGTGCAGCTAAACGTCATCGATTCCAAGACCGCATTTGCGATAAAGAACAGCACGGTGGGCGCAGGCAACATCAACGTGACCATGAACTCGACCGCATATGTTCCTGTGTTCGTCGCGTCCAACGCATCGACGCTGGTTTCCATGCAGTTCGGCATAACGTACTACTACCTCAGCATATACTCTGACAGCGAGTCGAGGAACCTCACGTTCGGGACTAGGGTATGCGAGCAGCCGCTTTCCGTTTCGGTAAACCCTGCCGAGCTCATATCCGGCACTATAAACAACGCCACGTTAAGCTTCGTCAATTCGGGGCCGACTCCTTTGAATTCCATATCGACGACAGTCGCGTTCCCGACAACCGATGCCTCATGGCTCAGCGCATTGCCTGTAAGCATCGCGTCCGTGCCTGCGCAGAGCACCATGAACGTGCCGGCTCGCATCTACGTATACAAGAACGCGTCGCAGTCGTTCTACGCGAATATAACATCTACGTTCTACAACGGCACCGGCCTCGGGCAGCTCTCCACAAGCCAGAGCGTGCTGGCAAGCGGCGGGATAAGCCTCACACCCTCGAGCTACACCATATCGCCGCAGCAGCCGACTCCAGGGAGCACGTTCTCCATATCGTTCGTGCTGACAGACATAGGCACTAGCACCGCAGGCGCAGTAACTGTCGCTCCTGTTGCAGTGGACGGCTTCGCTGCATTTGGCGGAGCGAACTCCGTGTTCGTCGGCGACATATCCGCAGACAGCCAGATACCCGTCACAGTGACGCTTGTCGCGAGCAACGCTACCAAGCCGGGAAGCTATACCATACCGTTGAAGGTCAACTACCTCAACGGGCTAAGGCAGAACCGGAGCACCGAGGTCAATGTGCCTATAACAGTAGCTAGGCAGTTCGCAGCTCTGCCTGCTGGCGGCGCAACGCAGATAGTGACGCGCAACGGCACCGCATACGCATATAGAAGCGGATCTTCAGGAGGCGGGGCGCTGATTATAGTGATACTCGCTGTCGCGACCATAGTGCTGGCATACCTGTACGTGCGCGAGCGCAGAAGGAAGTCTAGATGAGGATCGACGACATCCTGTGGCTGAGCTACAAGGATCTTAACGAGAAGAGGGTCAGGACCCTTCTAACAATGCTCATGGTAGCCATAGGCGTAGCATCTATAATAGCGCTAACGTCTCTTACAGCAGGGGTGAGCCAGAGCGTTCAAAATTCGCTGAACACTCTAGGCCCGACATCGATAATAGTATCGCCGGCAACAAGCACCGGCTTCACTGTGACCGACGTGGCAAAGCTCTCTGCTCTGCCGAACGAGAGCGCGGTCATACCGGTCATAACCGGAAGCGTGTACGTGCTTGCTAATGGGCAGAACACCTCTGCCACCATAGTCGGGGTGTCTTCAGAAGGCCTTAGGCAGCTTCTCGGAGGGAACGTCAGCCTGTACCAGGGCGCGCAGTACAGCGACACCATCTCACCAGCGTCTGTGGTGGGGCACAGCCTTGCGTTCCCGTCATCGCTTGCAGGACAGCAGAATCTACAGGTCGGAAGTCCTATAACGCTAAAGATAGTAGCCAAGAACGGCATAACGTCCACAGTGCCGGTCATAGGCATATTGCAATCATACGGATCGCTGATAGTGCCTGTAGATACGGGGGTGATGATGTCGCTGCAGGCGGCGCAGACGCTGCTGCACAGGAACTACTATAACCTCATACTTGTAAAGGCCACGAACACGAGCACTGTAGCGCCTCTTGCATCGATGATAACGGACATCTACGGCAACAGCGCAAGGGTCACGACGACCCAGCAGATCCTTCAGACGGTCAACCAGATAATAGGGGGCATAACCCTTCTTCTGGTTATAATAGGCGGGGTATCGCTCCTGGTCGCTGCGATAGGCATAATGAACATAATGCTGATCGCGGTCTATGAGAGGACCCACGAGATAGGCATAATGAAATCTTTGGGCTTCGAGAACAGGCACATACTGCTTGTATTCCTGACACAGGCGCTCATAATAGGCGCGCTCGGAGGCGCTGTCGGCGTTGGGGCAGGAATAGGCGCCTCTTACGTCCTCACGTCTTTGACATCAAGCGCTTCATCATCTTCGCAGACAACACAAAGCGCGCCATCTGCTTCATCAGGAAGAGGCGGAGGGGGGTTCAGCGGAGGCGGCGGCGGAAACGCGGTGTTCATAGGCAGCAGCACCAGCTCAAGCTCCTCTTCATCAGGGTTTTCGTACAAGCCAGTGTTTACGCCAGTAGCGATAGCCGAATCGATAATGGTGGCAATAATAGTGAGCATAATCGCTGGCATGTACCCCGCATGGCGCGCATCGAAGATGGAACCGATAGATGCGCTCAGGCAGCTTTAGAAAAAGAAAAGCCCCGAGAGGGAATTAAACCCTCGACCTCTTGTTTACGAGACAAGCGCTCTATCACTGAGCTACCGGGGCACGACTAGGCTTTTTACAAAGACTTTCTTCTATGAAGGTTTAAATAATGGTCTATTAATATATAAAACGTGAAGGCGGATGTACGGCTCTGACGCTCAATCTCAAGAACCCAGCAACGGCTCTGGACCTGATATGGGCGAGCAGCAGCAACCGCAACAGGGCATAATCCCAGAATCGATAATAACGGCAAGGCAGAATGCCCAAGCTCAGGCGCCGCAGAAAGGCCTTCAAAAGATAATCATAATCGCTGGGATAATAATAGTCATAGCTGTTGTCGCAGGCTTCTCGTTCTTCGGGAAAGGAGGGCAGCAGACCCAGATATCCAGCACAACCACGATAGCGCAGACCAATTTCGCCCAGATAAGCAACTGCGGAACGATATCCTCGCCAGGCAGGTATTATCTTGCAGGCAACATAAAGACCGGCATATCGTCAGGTGCGTGCATCAACATAACGACGAACAACGTCGCGCTCGTGTGCAACCAGGACAAGATAATAGGATCTGGCCCGTTCGTAGGGGTGCCTCCGTTCACGTATGGCGTGAAGGTAAGCGGCCAGACGAACGTCACCATATCGACATGCCCGATACTCAACTTCTCTTATGGCGTGTATTCAATATCATCGTCCAACCTATCGATAGCCAATGACAACGTCTCGCTCAACTACATCTCTGACATATACCTGAACAACACGCGCAGCAGCAAGATATCCAACAACTACGTCTCAAAGGCATCGGGCACCCAGGGAGCAATCTTCGTGACCAACAACTCGGTAGGGAACAGGATAATGAACAACACGGTGCAGTACAACAGGTACAACGGCATAAACGTCAATGCGTCATACAACCTTTACAGCGACAACTTCGTCAACGGCACCCCGACATCGTTCTACTGCAGCGTGCCAAACAGCTTCCCTGGCAGCTCCTCTGCAGCAGGAAACATATGCTACAACAGCACAGGATGCGGCTTCCTGAACTGCAGGAGCAACAACATACCCGCAAACATATCAAAGCTCAGGCTCTCGAGCCAGATAAGCACATGCGGCGCGATAATACGTCCAGGCAGCTATTCGCTGACAAGTAGCATCAGCATGTCCAAATACTCGAACACCTCAAACCAGCAGACGCTCAAGTACAACGTCACGTGCATAGCTGTAAGGGCGAGCAACGTCACGCTCAACTGCATGAACTACGCCATAACAAACGCAAGCTTCGCAATCTCGGCCATAGGCAGGAACAACGTGACGATAAACAACTGCAGGGTAAACAACGCAAACACCGCAATCATGGTGAAGGGATCAACGCAGGTCAAGGTGGCGAACGCTACTTTGCAGAACAGCACCTACGGGCTGCTGCTTAACAGCTCCAACGTCAATTTTGCGAACAACCTGCAGTCATACAACAACAAGTACGGCATATACCTGAGAAATTCCTCATCTGACACGTTCAACAGGTTCAACTCATCGAAGAACCAGTACGGCATATTCGTAAACAAGTCTCTTGGCGAGGTGTTCAATACAGGCACAGCTGTGAACAACTCCGCAACTGACGTCTATGCGACAGCGGATTCCGCAGGCAACAGCTACAGCATAATGCAGTCAACGACATGCGGCGTGACCAATGCTGCATGGGCGACGTGCGCCCTCCATTCGCAGGTAACTTCGCAGTTCTATCCGGTCTATGCCTGCGGCCCGCTCAACAAGGCAGGCGCATACCAGCTCAACTCGAGCATAGTGAATGCGTCATCGAACTGCATCGATATCAGGGCAAGCAACATCACGCTGAACTGCCAGGGCCATTACATTGTGGCTGCGGGCACGTCCACGCAGGGAGCCGGCTTCTACCTCAACGGTGTCAGCAACGTGACCATAACCAACTGCGGAGTCACTGGCTTCGGCTCAAGCTTCAACGCATCTAACGGCGCAAGGATAACCTTCCAGAACGACAACGCATCATCATTCCATTACGGTTTCAAGCTCTCAAGCCTCACGAACAGCGTGCTGATAACAGGCACGGTGACTAACACGTGGAACGCGAGCATATACTCGAACAACGTGATGGACAGCCAGATCCTGAACAACAACGTCTCGCAAAGCAATGGCAAGAACGTAGGCTACATATTCATAAACTCGAGCAACAACAACATCGAGAACAACAAGGACACAACAGACTATGCAGGCGTGTCTTTTGTGGGGGCGTCAACTAACAATACCGTATCGAACAACATAATGTACAGCAGCCAGACGTATGACTACCAGTGCGGCCCAGGAACCAACGGCCTCAACAGCGAGAACGGCGGAGTGAACTACGGCTCGAACAAGAACGGCTGCCTCTGGCTTGCGGTCATACCGAACGGCGCGCTCGTGCCTCCGCTACAGTGCCAGTCCTCGTTTTCGCCCAATTACATCAATCTCGTGTCTGACGCTGTATACGGCTTCGGCAACCGCTGCTTCAGCATCTACAACGGCTCGACGACAATAAACTGCCAGGGCCACACTGTAATATCGAACAGCGGCGGAACGTTCGCATACGTCCTCAACGCCTCGCAGGTCACGATAGAGAACTGCGCCCTCAAGGGCTTCAACTACCCGATAGTCGCTGTAAACGCTGGCGTCAGCGTGCTGAACAACACCATATCGGACACGAACGCGACAACAACTGCAATAAGCATAATGAACAGCGGGGGGCAGGGCGGCACATACTCGTCGAAGATAACGCTCAACAACGTCACTGCGGTTAACACAGGCATAGGCATACTGAACAGCACCAACGGCGCGCTCAAGAACAACATGGTCAACGGCGCAAGCACAGCTTACAAGCTGAGCAACGTGACTTCCTTTGCCATAACAGGCAACAGGGCGGCAAAATCCACCGCCATAGGCCTTTACATGACTAAATCCACGCTCAACCAGTTCCAGAACAACAACTTCACAACAAGTTACATAGGAATGGAGTGCCTCTCAACATCAACTCCTAGCGGCTCTAATTACGACCAGGGAGGCAACATCTGCGGCTCTTCATCGTCATGCGCATGGGTGTCAAGCTCGGCAAACACCTGCCCATGACTCGTATAAACGCTTAATGGTGCGGAAATGCTTTTCAGTGAGCTGGCAGAGTATTACGATAAGCTTGAATCGATATCCTCGAGGCTCGCCATGATAGATGTGCTCACCGAGGCGCTGAAGCTCGTAGGCAAGGGCGAGATGCAGGCCGCAATCTACATAACCCAGGGAACGCTTGCGCCTGCGTTCGAGGGCATAGAGTTCGGCATGGCAGAGAAGCTTGCCGAAGAGGCGATAGCCATTGCCACAGGGTATACGAAAGAGCAGGTCGACTCCTCGTTCAAGAAAACCGGAGACCTCGGCCTCACCGCCCAGGATATGAAAGGGAAGTCGAGGCTCAAGAGCATCTCATCTAACAGGTACACCGTACTTGAGGTGTACAACATGATGAGGAAGATTGCCACGACAAGCGGCGCAGGGAGCAAGGACCTCAAGATTAAGATGCTCGCGAACATGATCGCTGCTGCTAATCCTGTAGAGGCAAAGTACATAGTCAGATACCCGCTAGGGCAGCTCAGGCTCGGGGTAGGGGACTCAACGATAATGGAGGCCCTATCTGTCATGGCGACAGGCTCAAGAGAATTCAAGAAGGAATTGGAAAGAGCGTACAACATATGCAGCGACCTTGGCTTTGTCGGAGAGGAGCTGTCAACAGGCGGCAAGAAGGCGGTCGAGAAGATGCATGTTGCTATATTCAAGCCGATCAGGCCCGCGCTGGCTGAGAGGCTGCCGACTGCGGAGGAGATAATAGAGAGGCTTGGGGGCACGGCCTCGGTCGAGCAGAAGTACGACGGCTTCAGATTGCAGATACACAAGAAAGGAATCAAGGTCAGGCTCTATTCCAGAAGGCTGGAAGACACGACCGAGATGTTCCCGGACATAGTGAAAGCCACGCTTGACGAGGTCAAGGTAGAAGACATAATATTCGAGGGCGAGGCTCTTGCGTTCAACGAGGCTACGGGAGAGCTCTTCCCGTTCCAAGAGACGATACAGAGGAAGAGAAAACACGGCGTGGAGGAAAAGGTGGAACAACTGCCGTTGCACCTATTCGCATTCGACATAATGTACCTCAACGGCAAGGACATGCTGCACGAGCCATACGAGAAGAGGCGAGACGAGATAGAACATATACTCAAAGGCGGCGAGCTGATACTCCCCACAACAAGGATAGTCACGAAATCGCCGAAGGAACTGGAGCTCTTCTTTGAAAAATCGGTGGAGAACGGCCTCGAAGGTATAATGGCAAAGGACATGAAGGCACCATACATCGCAGGCGCAAGGAAATTCTCTTGGATAAAGATGAAGAGGAGCTACAAGGGCGAGCTCTCAGACTCTCTGGATCTTGTAATCCTCGGATATTTTTTGGGCAGGGGCAGCAGGGCGGAATTCAAGTTCGGCGGGCTTCTGTGCGGCACATACAACAGAAAGCGTGACATGTTCGAGACGATAACGAGGCTTGGCACGGGCTTCAGCGAAGCGCAGATGTCAGAATTAAGGGAAAAGCTAGACAAGATAAAGACGAAGAGCAAACCGGCAAGGGTGGATTCTGTAGTAGAACCTGATTTCTGGGTCATTCCTAAGTATATAGTGCAGGTGAATGCAGACGAGATAACTAAATCACCGACGCACACATGCGGCCGCGAAAGACAGAAGGACGGCACAGAAATCGGCTATGCCCTGCGATTCCCGAGGCTTGTCGGCAACGAGACGATAAGATCGGACAAGGGCCCAGAAGAGACCACCACAACCCAGGAAGTAATAGGGATGTTCAAGGAGCAGAAGAAGGTGAGCCTCAAAGAATCATGATCCGCGCCGAAGGCGTGCTATCCTGTTATCTCGTACTTGATCCCAGAGTCGTCAAGCACTTTCCGGCACTCCTTTGTTACGGCATATGTGTTCTTAGAAAGGTAATGCACTGTAAATCCCTTATCAAGCATTACGCCGACTCCCTCTTTCTCATTATCAAAAACAATGTGCGCCGCCTTACCTTTCAGCACCATATCAAGTCCCCCTTATGTTCTCTACTGTCTTGGAGAACTTCTGGACGCTCTTGACTATCTCCTTCATCTTAGGATTCAGCCTGTAACCCAAACCGTAGCCGCGCTCCGTCCTTATATGCGTAGGCTGTATCACGTTAAGGTCGAGAGACATCTCCCTCAACGTTATGATAAGCGTCTTCCTTGTGAACTTCTTCTCTAGAATGGAGTAAAGCTCTCTGGTGGT
>JAGWHO010000008.1 GCA_028866715.1 Microcaldota archaeon | reverse complement strand
AGAAGCCGTGGAACGAGAGCTGGGCGAAAAAGGAGGTAGAGTCCGAGTTCATGGATTATTTCAAGAGACCGGACTTGAACCTGCTCGTATGCGCTGCGGAGAAGGGAATTGTAGGATTCAGCGTTGCTTATAGGCTGGATGCTGACGCGTTCCCCTTCATTGGCAAGAGACTGGGCTCTATGAAGCTCGCATACGGCGACGAGCTTGCCGTACTTCCAGAGTACAGGAACATTGGCATCGCGACTGAGATGCTCGGCATGAGAAGGATTTTCTACGAATCTAAAGGTTATGACGGATTGATCGGCAGGACAGACATAGACAGCAGGATGGTCAGCCTGTATGAGACGCTCGGTTTTAAGAACACAGGCATCCAAGACCCTAAGTACACGAAGAGATGGTATTACCTCAGGTTATTAAGGGAGGATTGAAACAATGGGTAAGGGAGGCGGCGTTGCAGAGCTTGCAAAGCAACTTGTGGGGATAAAGTCGGAGAGCGCAGCGCACGGAGAACTTCGCGTTGCGCGCTTCATCAAGGACTATCTAGACGATATTGGCATCGATTCGTCAGTCTATGAATTCGAGAAGGGAAGGGCAGACATTGTCGCAAGCATAGGCAAGGGGCAGGGACTTATGCTAAACGGGCACATGGATACGGTTCCTGTTGGAGATGTCTCTGTATGGAGCCGCAATCCTTACGGCGAGATAAAAAACGGAGATGTCTACGGCAGAGGCGCATCCGACATGAAGGGAGGCATTGCCTCTGCGCTTGCCGCGCTGAAAGGCGTGGACCTAAAAAAGCCGAGGAGGAGGCTCGTGCTGGCGTTTGTCGCTGATGAGGAGGTAGGATTTGGAGGTTCTTTGTGGCTGCTTAAGAGGAAGGCTAATCTTCTCAAAGGCGTAAAGTACGGAATAATCTCGGAGCCTACAGACATGAAGCTGCAGATAGCGCAGAAGGGCATAGCGAACACTAAGATAACTTTCAGGGGCGTATCCGCACACGGCTCAAAGCCATGGCTGGGAAGAAGCGCGGTGCTCGAGGCTGTTGATTTCATAAACGAGTTCAGGAAGACGATGAAGAGGCAGGAAAAGAAAGACAGGCTTCTCGGGTCTGGAACCTTCAACGTAGGCAGGATATCAGGGGGGACTGCAGTGAACGTTGTCGCCGAGCAGTGCTGGATAGGCCTTGACCGCAGGATAGTCCCTGGCGAGACCACCAAAACGGCGCTTAGGCAGATAAATGGCGTTATAAGCAGGCTTGACCTAGATGCGAAGGTAGAGGTGATAAACGCCAGAGAGCCGTTTGCGCTTCCAAAGAGCTCCCAGATAGCGAAGATGGTGATGGATGCGGCTCCCGGAAGCGAGTACATGGGCGCGACAGGCTACACTGAGGCAGAGCTGTACAAGGCATATGCTGGTATAGACTGCCTTGTCTATGGCCCCGGCATAAAGGAGATAATACACAAGCCTGACGAGTATGTGCCTGTCAAGAACCTCGAAAGGTGCGCAAGGGTATACGGGAGCGTCATAGGCGCATGGTGCGGCAGGGGATAGAAGCGTTATTAAGTTTTCAGAACAAAGGTTTTCCGATAATGAGTAGAGCCATATGGCTGACATACCGTTCCCAAGAGGGGTAAGAGACCTGATGCCGAACGAGGCTCGTTTCAGGAACGAATTCCTGAAAAGGGTAGAGGATTCTTTCCAGAGATTCGGCTTCCTTAGCATAGACACGCCGACGTTCGAGCCGCTGAAGCTGCTGAACTCGAAGAACAGCATCGGCGAAGACGCGAAGCTAATATTCGAGATAAAGGACCAGGACCTCGGCCTGAGATACGACCACACGGTATCGCTCGCAAGGTACATGGGCATGCACCAGGAATTGCCGTTGCCGTTCAAGAGATATTACATAGGCAAGGCATGGCGAAGAGACGAGCCCCAGAGGCTTAGGTACTGGGAGTTCACGCAAGCCGATATCGACATTGTAGGAGGAACCTCGCCTTTCACTGACGCTGAAGTGATAGGCGCAGCCTCTACTGCGCTTGAGTCAGTAGGGATAGATCACTACGTCGATATCAACGACAGGGCGTTGGTCGACGCTGTTATAGAGAAGTTCGGGGTAAATGCTGAAACCGTGCCGAGTATCTTGCGCATAATAGACAAGCTTGACAAGATAGGAGAGGATAAAGTGGCTGACATGCTCAGGGCTTTGAAGCTGAGCAACGAGATAGTTGACCAGATAATGTCGTTCATAGCGCTGAAGGGCTCGAACAACGAGAAGCTAGATTATGTTGACGCGCTTCTCGGGAGCAATGGCAAGACGGCTCAGCTTAGGGGAGTGCTTGAGCTTGTGTCTCAATACGGCCTGAAATCCAGGATTGCGGTCAATTTCTCAGTAGTCCGAGGCCTCGACTATTACACAGGATTGGTCTGGGAGTACAAATCAGCAGACAGGGACGTTGGCAGCTCCATAGGCGGCGGTGGAAGATACGACAGGCTCATAGGGCTTTACAGCGGCAAGCAGATGCCTGCTGTGGGAACATCATTCGGCATCGACAAGCTGCTTTTCATGCTCGATTATTCGAAATCACCTGACCACACATACGCGAAGGCGTTCGTTGCGACTGTGAAGGACTCGAATTACGCTTACGCGCTCAAGGTTGCAAACAGGCTCAGGGCGAGCGGGATAGGCGCTGAGATAAACCTCGCTACAAGAAACCTGTCGCACCAGTTTGCATACGCTAATTCGCTAAAATTCAGGTATGCGCTCATCATAGGGGACGCGGAAGAGAAGGCCAATAACGTCAAGATAAGGAACCTTGACAGCGGCGATGAGCAGTCCATGGGCATTGAAGAGGCAATAAAGACAATAAACGGTAATTGAATGGCAAAGAACGACGTTGAAATTCTGACTGATGAGAAGATAGCGAAGGGCGGAGTGCTGGCAAAGATATACTTCGATATGCAGAGCAAGAACAAGGATGAGCTGCAGCCTCTTCTCGTAGATCTGGTGAACCAAAGGCTCCTGAAGGAAAAGGGCGTAGTCTACTGCCACGGCTCGATAGAGGAGCCGATAGAAAGAGATGGGATCTACATCACAAGCGCGATACTCAACGTGCTTGTGGAGCATCCGTCTGTGCTCATAGGCATAGCGTTCAGGTACTCGCCTGCAGGCGTCGAGATACTGAAGCCTACAAAGTCCCTGACCTTGCAGACTGCAGAGCTGCAGGCGATACTTATGGATTTATCGCAGATATCTCTAGATTATTCGAAATACATTCTCGAGAAGGTGCTCAAGCCGGAAGACATGGCAAACATGAAGGCACAGCTTGACGCAAGGGCAGAGCTCGGAAAGAAGCTCATTGACAGGAAGGGAGACATGCCGGAAAACAATGAGTAGGTAATCCTGTGCCTGAGACAGCAGCAGAGAAGGAGATATATAAGCTGCCGGTGATTTCGATAAAAAGCTCCCGAAATTTCCTGATGGACGGATAAATTATTCTACTTCTATGGCGGCACCAGTGCTTGGGATAGTCGCAGTGTGGGAGAAGAAGATACTTTTATTGAAGCGAGGCAGCAGAGTCGCGAATTATACAGGCAAATGGAGCGGCATCACCGGATTTATCGATGAGCTCGCGCCTGTGAGGGAAAAGGTGCTTGAAGAGCTAAGAGAGGAGATAAGCGCAAGCAAAGACGATGTTGCAAAGCTGGTGGTTGGCGACCCATACAAGATCGTTGACGATAAGATAGGAAAGACCTGGTACGTATGTCCTGTACTGGTCGAGCTTAGGAAGGGATTTGAGGTCAAGCTTGATTGGGAACATACCGATTACAGATGGGTAGACCCAAGCGAGATAAATGGCTTTGACACAACCCCAGGGCTCGAGAAGAGCATAGGCATCGCGCTTAGTCTCGCGGATTAATCCCAGTACCAGAGAGTCCCTGTCTCTGAATCCTCAATCGATATCTTAAACTCGTCCTTTAGGCGCGCCCTGATCGCGTCAGATTCAAGGAACTTCTTCTTCTTTCTGAGCTGCTCGCGCTCCTTTATCAGAGAGGTTGCTGCTTCCGGTATCTTCCTTTTGTAGGAATCGCTCCTGAGTATGTTTAGGACATTTGCAAGTGACAGTATCTCCTTTATGGCTTCGTCCTTCACCTGCTTGCTTACGCTTTTCTTCGAATCTGCAAGCAGCCTTAGCTGGTTTATGGCTATGACGAGCCTCGAGAGCGCCAGTGATGTGTTGATGTCGTCGTCCATTGCCGCAGAGAATTCCTTCTTTAGCTTCTCAACTATCTCTGCAACCTCGGCATCTGCGGCCTTGTCTGCCTTCTCGGGCATGTTGTAGAACAGGCTCATGGCAGAGTACATGTAACCGAGCTGCTTCCTCGCGGTGTCCATCAGCTCTTCAGTGTAATTGACCTCTTTCCTGTAGTGAGTCGAGGCAAACAGATACCTGAGAACTTCTGCATCGTAATCCTTGAGCACCTCCCTTATCGTCACGAAGTTCTTGAGGCTCTTGCTCATCTTTACGCCCTTGATGTTCAGGATGCCGCAGTGCATCCAGTACTTTACGAACGGCTTCTTACCGTATGCTGCCTCCGATTGAGCTATCTCGTTTGTATGATGCGGGAATATGAGTTCGCTTGCGCCTCCATGCAGGTCGTACTGCGGGCCGAATATCTCGTGCGTTATGGCAGTGTCCTCTATGTGCCAGCCTGGCCTGCCGTTGAGCTCAGCCTTCTTCTTGTTTACCTTAAGCGTTATCTTCCATGACGGCTCGCCCTGTTTTGCTGCCTTCCACAGCGCAAAATCGTACTGGTTGATCTTGCCCTCTTTCGGCTCTATCCTGTGCTTTCCGAGCTCGTCTATCTTCATGCCTGACAGCTTTGTATAATCCGGGAATTTGTCTACGTTGAAGTATATGTCGTCATCGACCATGTATGCGACGCCGTTGTCTATGAGCTTCTGGATCTGGCCAGTTATTGCTTCAATGAAGTCGTGCGATCTGGGGTATTCAGAAACGGTTTCCTTTACGCCTATAGCCTCCATGTCCTCTAGGAAGCGCTTTTCGTACTCTCGCGCCAGTTCAAACGGATCTATGCCGCGCTCCTTGGCCCTGATTATTATCTTGTCGTCAACGTCAGTTATGTTCTGTATGTACTTGAGCTTGTAGCCTGAGTAGCGGAGCCATCTCGCGACTATGTCGAAGCTTATGTACGCCTTCGCGTGCCCCAGATGCGCGTCGTCGTAGACGGTCTGGCCGCAGACGAACATATTGACAGCTTTCCCGTTCATGGGCACGAATTCCTCCTTATGCCTTGAAAGGGTGTTGTATACCATCAGCGTCAATTAATCACCTTGAGTATGCCAGGCTCACCTGCCTGTTCAGCGATTTCAGTATGTTGTCCTGCTCCTTTGGCTGCAGTTTGATTGATTTGACTATGTCCGACATCGCGTTTACAACATTATCATAATCATTGGTATTTATTCTGTATGGTATGCCGTCCTTGCCACCTAAATTGTACGAGTACATTATAGGGTCGCGCTTGTAGATCTCGTTGTTGTAGAGGAGCGACGACATTATTGCTATGGATCGCAGCGTCTTCCTGCCCATCCCTTTCATCTTCATCAGCTTCTCGTAGCTCTCAGGCTGCATCTCGTTTGCCTCTTTGAGCAGCTTTATTGCCCTTGGCGAGAGGTCTTCGGGAATTATATCATGGCGCCTAGGCAGCCTGTATACGCTCTCTATCTTGCTTATGTCCTCATTTACAAGGGCGAGGCTCGCTTCCTTTGCCTGCCTGTTCTTCTCGAACGTGAGGTCCATAGTCTCTGCCCTGAATTCCGAATCTATTGCGTTGTTGGTCTCGTTTGTCATGTCGTTCCTGTTTACTCTATTGCCGTTTATCTGGAACCTTATCGCCATTCTCTGTTTCGCGTGCATCGCCTGCTGCACAACGGCCCATTCCCTGTCCTTTGAGAAGATGAACGCGTGGTGGTATATGCCGATGTCGTCGTAAATCAGAGCAGAATCTATCTTTGCGGCAAGCCTGCTGTGATCCTTGAATGTCTCTGCCATATCAGGTATAGACATGCTGTCCGTGCCCTCTGTTATCTGCTCGGGAGTTGCAGTGCCCTGCTTGCCCTTGCCTCCGGCAATGTAGATGTCCGAAGTGCCGTTAAGCGCTTCCTTGAGCGCGCCTACTGTAACGGTTGTTGTGCCGCTGCTGTGCCAGTCGTATCCTATAACGCATGATAGCGCCTGGAACCATTGAGGGTCGCTCAGGCGCTCTATGAAGCCGGAGGTGCCATACTCGTTGATTATCGCTTCGGACACCAGGCCGCTCAGCCTTACCATTCTGTGGAAGAGCCATCTTGGCGCCTTGCCGCCGTGGAGAGGGAGAAGTGTAAGGTTCTGCATCGATCTATCTTAGGGGTAAGATTTAATAAATTTAGATGTGCCACTCTCTGGGGTAGTGGTTTGAAACCAGAATGGCTGTCGATAAAGCCGGTGTCAACAGAGAGGTATGCCGAGATAAAGGGCACGATAGGCGATCTTGGCCTGCACACCGTCTGCGTCGAGGCGAACTGCCCGAACATAACAGAGTGCTGGAGCGGCGGCACTGCCACGTTCATGGTCCTTGGGGAGCTCTGCACCCGCGGGTGCAGGTTCTGCGCGGTCCCTAAGAGCGCAAGGGGCGCGGCCATAGACCCGTTGGAGCCTCAGAAGCTCGCAAAGGTTGTCATGGAGTGGAAGCTTCCGTACATCGTGATAACATCGGTGTGCAGGGACGATCTTCCGGATCAGGGCGCGGGGCATTTTGCGAACTGCGTTGCAGAGATAAAGAGAATCAATCCCGATACGCTTGTAGAGGTGCTAATCCCTGACTTCAGGGACGATGCAGAGTGCCTTAAGATCCTTGTTGATGCAAAGCCTGACGTGGTTGGGCACAACATAGAAACGGTAGAGAGGCTCACTGCTGCAGTGAGGGACAGACGGGCGGATTACAGGCAGTCGCTCAGCGTATTGAAAAGAGTGAAGGGGATAGACGGCACAAGATACACGAAATCCGCCATGATGCTTGGGATAGGAGAGACTGATAACGAGATCATCCAGGCCATGAAAGACCTTAAGGACGCTGATGTGGATTTCCTTGCGCTGGGCCAGTACCTGAAGCCGAAGGGCAACCATGTAGACGTGAAGGAGTACATAACGCCTGAGAGGTTCGAACATTACAGGAAAATCGCGTTAGAGCTTGGCTTCAAGTATGTCGCGTCCGGGCCATTTGTCAGAAGCTCGTACAGAGCGGGAGAGCACTTTGTAGCCGCGATGGTAAAGAACAGAGCTATCTGCTGAAGTTCCATGCGTCTGTCTTGTAGACTGTTTCGGCAAGCTCCTTGGTTCTTGTGAGCTCATTCTCTGACATTGCGCCCATGCTGTACTCTTTCCCGTCGGTGAAGCTCTTGAGCATGGCGTCATACAGCTCTTCTTGAGTTATGTCCGCATGGTTGAGGACCTTTGTCACGCGCTCCTCGACGCTCTTGACCATCTTGTCTGATATCTTTGCAGCGTCGACCTTCAGGACAGAGAACATCTTCATCACATCCAGATCGTAGAGGATTGTGCCGTGCTGGAGGAATATGCCTTCTCTTCTAGTCTGGGCGTTGCCCGATATCTTCCTGCCCTGCACTACTATGTCGTTGATCGGCGCGTAAGTTGCTTCTATTCCGACGCTCTTCAGGCCGTCTATTATCCATGCCGAGATGTGCCGATAGCTCTCGTGTATCCCTGCAGGAAGATGGTGCTCCTTTGCTATGACGCTGTACGTAAGCTCGCCGCTGGCGTCATGGAATACAGCGCCTCCGCCGGTCCTCCTTCGCACCCAGTCCACATCCAATTCCCGGCATCGCTCTATGTTTACCTCGTCTTTCATCGACTGGAAACAGCCGATTGAGACTGCGCTGGGCTTCCATGTGTAGAATCGTATGGTCGCAGGCGCATCGTCGCCTGAGACTGCCTCGCTTATCGCCTGGTCGGCAGCCATGTTGAAGTAGGCGTCATGCGCCTCAAGTGCGAGAACGCGCCAGTTCACTGCTTCACCGCAGCCTTGACTGTCTGAGCTATCGCCTCTGGGGTTATGCCCAGCATCGTGGCCTTCTCAGCTTCTGCGATCGCCTTGACCTTTGATATTATGTCGGTTTCGCTGGTGTTGACGTCCATGCCCTTTATCGCGCCCTCTATCTTGTAAACCGTCTCTTCAGGGTACAGGAAAAAGTCGCCCAACAGCTCTACGCACGTTATCTTGCCGTCCTCGTGCTCGAGCTTCACTATCAGGAGCTTCCCGTTTGGAACCTTTTGCTTTGCTAGGCCTATCATGTTTCCACCAATGTGTTATAGGAAACCAAAGGCTAATAAACAAATGGGATTATTGCCTTGACTTTCTTTCTGTACTGTGCATAATTTTTGAAATGATGGGAGAGCAGCTCCTCCTCGCTCCTTGACTTGAAGAGCAGCCCTAAGAAGCATAGGATCGGTGCTGCAAGGCTGAGCCAGATGCCTGAGTATATCGCAGCTCCAAGGAACAGGGCAATCACGCCTGTGTATATCGGATGCCTCACTATCCTGTAAGGGCCTGCCATTATGAGCTGATGGTTCTTCTTGAAAACCACGTCCATGCTCCAGTTCCTGCCGAGGATTATCCTGGCCCATATCATGAACGCAAGGCCCATTGCCTCTATCGCAAACCCGGCATAGATGTAAAGATTCTGTACTTGCGGGATAATTCCCGCAGGCGAGAGCGGCGCAACGAAGAATATGATTATGAAAGACGCGAGCATGAGCAGCCTGCCTGGCAGGTTCTGGCGCACTGATGCGCGCTCTGCAGTCCTTTTGCTCTTGAAGACCATCGCAAGTATGATCCACGAGACGATGAAACCGACGAATGGCCAGAGCGATAGGGGTATATTGGAAAGAATCATGCCATCATGATCGTATCAGGACTGGTTGAACGTCAGGTTCGTGATTATGCCCTGCTGCTGCTTCGGCTTGTTCGACAGCGCAAAATCCCCTGCAGCTATGAACGTCTGCTTCTTCAATTCCTGTGCGACGACCCTGACCTGGACAGGCTTTCCTGAGAGCGTTGCTAAGGGTATGCTCGCATTCTGGAAGGTAGATGCAGGATTCGTGCTTGCCGAGTAGTTGTATGTGTTGTAATAAGCGGTTATAGCGCGCTTGCCGTTAGAAAGAATTGTTATGTATATGTTCGCGTCAGCAGGGCTTATCAGCTTGAAGTTCAGGAACGGCTTTGTCCCGTTGACTATGAATGGGCTCGAGGTTATGTTGCCTGCAGCGTTCGTCAGGCCGCAGTTGTACGTCGTTGCGAAGTAATTGCCTGTATATCCAGACCACGGCTGGCCAAGATAACACTGCTTTGAATTGCCGTATGTTATGTTGAACGGCGCTGTACCGAAGCCCGGGCCAGTTGCGTTCCAACCTGCATATGTCCCGCTTGAGAAGTTCCCGTTATAGACGTTGGTGTATACCTTGTTCTGCGGCGGGTTTGTCGTGGTGTTGATTATCCCGTATGCCCATGTCGAGAGGCAGCTTGAGGATACGTCGCCGCTTGTGGTGAGCGTTACCTGATATCTCTGCTTTGGCGCAGTGAAGTTCTGGAAGAACGTTGGCTGGCAGTAGCTTGCGGTCTGGTTGACATAGAGCTTGCCATCAGCTCCGAGGACAGTGAGGTGTTCTGACGCGCTGGGGCCTGAAGCGACCCATACGCCCAGAAGGCCGCCTGCCCACTGGCACTGGACGCTGGTGCTTGCATTGAGTAGCCTTGACGTGAGCGTCACGTTGGAGCATGAGCTTACGAACGGTATCAGGGTTGTCGTGCTTTTTGATCCTGTTATCGTCGTTGTAGTGCTATGGGGATTGTTTGACGGTATGATTGTGCTCGTATTCTGGGTGAGCACTGACCTGAATCCGGTCTCGTAATAAGCCACTGCGGCTATGATTATTATGATTACTATGTATACGATAATGCCTCTGTGCATGAGAACCCTCAGAGATAATTACATCAGCTATTTATTTATATGTGATTAAATAAGTATTTGTAGCAACTTTAACTGACGAGTTGCAGCAATCAAGGTGTTATGTTTGGGAAGCATTCCTAGAAAGTGGAAGAAGAAGGGACGCATGCGCTGGAAGTGGAAGAAGAAGAGGCGCAAGCGCCTCAAGAGAGCGCAGAAGCGCAGAGTAGGAGAGCTGTAGCTCTTCCTACTTTTATCTTTTTCTTTTTGTTTTAAACAGAATTAGCGCTAGCGCTACTTGGCGATCTTGCCGAGCACAGGATACGTCTCGAATAGGCGCTCCTGCTCAAGCTGCTGATACAGCATGTAGATTATTCCTACGGTAAGAAGTATTCCCATTCCTGAGCCTACCGCGCCTGTGAGCGTTGCCAATGCTGCAAGCAGGCCTACGAATATACTTCCCAGTACGGTAAGCGTTGGAATGTACTTGTTGAGCACGCTTTCGACTATCCTGGGGTCTCTTCTGAAGCCCGGTATCTGCCAGCCCTGGCCCCCAAGCTGCTCTGCAAGCTTCTTCGGGCTCTGGCCTGTCAGCTCGACCCAGAACTTGCCGAACACGACGCACAGCACAACCAGCACCGCAGTGTAGAGTATGACATGCACGAATTCAGGGACAAGCACAAGGCCTCCCCACGGCAGGTAAAGATTGCTTGTGTGGGATATGAGATACGTGAAATACGTTCCGTAGTCTCCGACACCGCCGTAAGCCGCGGAGTACGGGAGCGGGAAGTTGGGAGATATGAGATAGACAATCCCGCCCTGAAGCGTCAGGGTCGAGCCTCCGCCCTGGACTGCCTGCGGCTGGTAAAACGCGATGAACTTCGCTAGGTTCGCGAACGTGCCCTGAACGCCTGCAAAGAACCTGAACCATACCGTAAGGCTCAGCTCCAACGACGAGGCGAGTATGACCGGCAGAACGCTCACGTAAAGGAACGGTATGGGAAGACGGCCGCCTATGCCTCTGAACTGCTCGAACGCGAGCGGCAATTCGACCTTCATCTGATAGACGTAGATGCTGACAAGGAATACGATTATCGCGAAGAACAGCGGACCAAATGCGAGTATCGCGCTTGATAGGGCGGCAGACCCTCCGGTAGTTATCGCGGTTGCAGCTTCAGGAAGCAGTATCCTGAACGTTCCTGCGACTATCGCGTAGGATACCCCCGAAGCTATGAACATGTTTATTCCAGAGGTTATGCCCCATTTCGTCATCACTTCGTCAAGGTATATTATCATGAGCGCTCCGACTGCCATCTGCAGGACCACTATTCCGAGGACGGACGGCCCTGTTATCGGGACATAGCCGGTCATTACGAATATGAGCGATTCAACTACCGCAAGGCCTATGGCCGATATTTTCTGCAGCGTCTGGAACCTTGCCTTCTGCGCAGGGTCGTTCATGTCAATGTTCAGAAGGCCTGAACCCGATATGAGCTGCAGGATTATGCTTGACAGCACTATCGGCCCTATTCCAACTGTTATGAGGCTTCCGATCTTGGCTGCAAATATTATGCTGATGAGCTGCAGGAACGGCTGGCTTATCGCCTGCTGGTTCACGCCTATGGCATAGGTGTTGTAAAGCAGGAAGTACACCCCAAGCACAAGTCCTGTCCAGAGCATCTTCTCCCTGAGCGACAGAGGCGTGCCTGGGCCTTTTATCGAAGGTATAATTCGCGCCACTTTGTCCAGGAATTCTAATGCCATCTATCGCACTTGCTTTTTCTCTATAAGCCTTACTCTGTAACCGCCTGAGCTTCTTGCGCCTATGCTCTCTATATTCGACTTGCCTTTGAGCAGGCGGCTGAGCAGCCCGTCAAGGAACGCAAGCGATAGCTCGACGTGCTCCCTTCTAGATGACAGGCCCTCGAACTCCAGCTCAATGCTAAGAGGCTTCAGGCTGTTAATCGTTAGTGAGCCAAGGTTTAATAGCTTTGTGAGGCGTTCTGCCCCCTCAAGCGAGTTCCTGTTGGCTGTCAGGCGCATTGCAGTGGCGAACTCGTTGCCTATGTACGAGGCTATGTTCCTGAGCGCATGCATGTACTCGTTCCTGAAGAGCGTAGATGACGCCAGCATGTAGTATTCCAGAGGTATCTGATCATCGTGTTTGCCGTCCTTGAGCGCCATTACGGCATTATCTATCAATCTCGATATGGCGTACTCCTCCGATGCATCTTCATTGCTCTGTTTTGGCGATCGTGTGAATTCGCACTGCTCGTAGCCGCCGCGGCTGCATCTTGCCTCATGTATCTCTGTGAGCTGGTGCCTGCCTGTGCTCACGAATCCTGATATTAGACCTGCCTCGAACTCATGAATAGCTATGCCGAGACGAGGCGCATTCCTGTTGTAGAGCCTTATCGATACAGTATCTGGAAACACGTTGTATGCGACCTTCCCCAGCCCGGCAGCTTCCAGGAATGACACAAGATCAGATATGCTCTCCTCGTACCATATGTACTTCCTGTTCTGCTCATACAACTGGTAGAGCATGCGCCCTATGCGGAACCCGTGCTTGTGCTGCATCTCGCGCATGCTTGGCGTGAGCGAAGAGAGCATGCTCGAGAATTCAAGCGCGAGAGCGTTCACCGCATGTTTTGAGTGACTGCCAATCACGCCTTTGAGAAGCGCGTCTTCATACCCTGTCACGGCAGTGCTTGGAACCGCAGGTTTCCGAGGCATCTTCCGCACGGATCTCTTTTTCTTTAGGGCTTTCTTTGCGACAACCTTGCGCTGCATCAGCATCTACCTCATCCTGCACATCGGCTTGGACAGTTTGTTCAGATAATATGCAGCTACAAAGATGTTTATTACTATAAGCACTGCGAACAGTGCTGGCGCGTTCTCTGCTGCGACGGTGCTCACGCTTAATGCACCGCCTGTTGTGGTGAAGAGCGCTACAATACCTGTAAGAAGCGCAGCCTGGCAGCCGCACCCTGCGACAAGCCCGCCGCCGACTGTCGTCACAATGCTAGAGACGCTGGCAGACAGCTTTGCATTGTTCCTTCTCGTGTTGCTTATGGAGTATACCGCTATCGTGAGGGGCACTGAAGATGATATGGAAAGCGCGTATATCAGTATGAGAGGCACGGACGTGAACGGAACGCCCTGCTGCTGTATTGATAGCAATCCAGTGAGCAAAAGGTAGTACATTGCCGCAAACGCTATATTCAGTACAAGGAACTCCGGACCGTATATCTTCTTCAGAGTGTCAAGATTCAATTATGCCAGCCCCATGTTAGCCTCAAGGCTCTTTATCGCAGGCAGGCTGCATATCGGAGCAGCGTTGTTTATCGAAGGGCATACCTGCGCGGCATAGACATCCGCGCCTGCATACTCCTGCAATGCAAGCGTCGTGTTGAAGCTCTTGAGCTGGTCGAGTATCTGCGCCTGCGTCATGAAGGTTATTCCAGGCGTGTTGGTTGCTGCCTTTGACGTAGGACCGAATACTGAGGATACTGCGCCTCTGTCAGCCACTCTACCCCAGAGTGTGAATGGCGTGCCTGAGAAAAGGCCTGTCCTGTCCATGTACATGAGTGCTGATGAGTATGTTGCGTTTGGTGCATTCTGGATGTAGTATTGGAGCGGATCTGCCAGGTTGGGGAGCTGGAACCCTGCGGTTATAGGGGAGTCATATTCAGCCGCTATGAAGTTTATGTACCTGCTGCTGAACGAGCTGCCGTACGTGACGGTTGCGTTGGTTATGTTGTTCTGCTTCCAGTATAGGGACGGGACATCGCCGTCGCCGAGCGAGCTGTAACCGGTGTAAAGGCTATTGAAAGAGCCGAATCTTGATAGCGCGAGGGACATCGCCCACCTGCTCTCTCCGCAGTATACGCATGAGATTGCGCCTATGTATATGACGCTTGGCTTGCCGTTTGCTGTAAACGCGGCTATCTGATTCGTCGGCACGACCTGTATTACGCCATAGGATGTGTTGCCGGAGGAGAACTCGCCGGGAAGCGATCCGTTGAGCAACATCATGCCTGCAGTTTCGAAGTTTGCGTCAGACGCATTGTTTATTACGCTGAGCTGCTGGGGCGTTAAAGGGTTGTTTATCCCTGTGAGCCTCTGACCGAACGGCTGGCCGTTTATCGCAACGTTTATGCTGGATGTCTGCGAGTATATCCCGATCAGTACAACTGCGATCGCAAGCCCTACAGACACGTACTTGAGCTGCCTGTTCCTCTTTTGCAGCGTCTTTATCGTCGCTGATGCGCTGCCTCTGTTTCTCGCTGCCATTCGACCATCTATTCTATTTATATCTTCATGTTCTTACTTATTTAGCCCTTTCGTTGGCTCTGTGCTTGCATGAAGGTTAAGGAACTGCAGAAGGAGAAACCTGTAGACATAATGGTCACGGAGATGGCGGACGCGCACTGCCATCTCGATCTGATTGACGACCCTGCAGTGATACATGCCGCGGTGAGGTACGGCGTCCATACAATGGTAACGAACGGCATAGGCACGAAATCCAACATGCGCGCCCTAGACCTTGCGGACAACAGGCACGTATTCGCAGCCATGGGGATTGACCCCGAGACAGCCATGTCAGCAAGCGAAGAAGAGGTAGATTTCAACATCGGCATGATAAAGAGCAACGCCAACAAGATCGTTGCGATAGGCGAGATAGGGCTCGATTTCAAGAAGACAGATGATTTCAAGATGGTTGCGCTGCAAAGGACTGTTTTCGGCAAGATGCTCGACCTTGCTCTCAGCCTGGATTTGCCTGTATGCATACATTCAAGGGATGCGATGGACCAGGTCTTCGAGATGCTCTTAGAGAAGGAGATGGAGAGGGTGCATCTGCACTTCTTCGAGGGCAGCGTCGAACAGGCAAAGAAGGCAGAGAAGCTCGGTTATATGATATCGATACCGCCATTGCTCTCCTCAAAGCGCTTCAGGGCGGCAAAGGAGATGGCTCTGGACAACATAATGGCTGAGAGCGACGCCCCGGCAGCAGGTTCGACGCCTAAAGACACGGAAAGTGCTATAAGGATAGTCGCAGAAGCTAAAGGTATAAGCTTTGAGAAAGCTGCTGAAGCGCTGACAGCCAATACAAAAAGATTTTTCAACATAAAGGCAAAGTCAAGCTTCATGCGAATGTAAGGGCCCGTAGCTCAGCTTGGATAGAGCGGCAGACTTCTAACAAAGGAAGAAATCTGAAGGTCGCGGGTTCAAATCCCGTCGGGCCCGTTTATATTATGGTGGCAAGATGAAGCAATATTATTATGAGAGTATGGCAGAATATTATGATGTTCTCGAATTGAATGCGGATTGGTTTTACGCAAAGTCCAATCTGTTCATAAACTCTGTATTGAAGAGGCATAAGGTCAAAAGCGTAGTGGATTTTACATGCGGGACAGGAGCGCAGGTCTTGTACTTATCAAAATTTTATAATGTGACGGCCAGCGATCTGAGCCGGCCCATGCTTAAAATCGCGAAAGCCAAAGCTAGGGGGCAAAAAACTAGCATAAGGTTCAAGCATGGAAATGTCATGCACGTTAGACTTGGCAGGTTCGATGCGGCTCTTACGGTGTTTAACGCAATAGGACACCTTAACAAAAATCAATTTGAAGTCGCACTGAAGAATATCAGCAGTAACTTAAAGGATAATGGGATATACATTTTTGACATATTCAATTCCGACTATACAAAATGGGCTCTTCGATACAAGTTTATCGACGCGGCGGTGAGGAACCAAAATAACACCATAGTCAGATTTAATCGAAATTACCTGGACAAAAGGCGGGACATACTTAAGGTAACACAAGAGACTTGGATACAGAAAAAATTTGATAGGCCGCAGGTAATCAGAAGCAGTTGGGATATGAAGGTATATTCCCTTAGGGAGATTGACTCCCTGTTAAAAAGAAACGGATTTAGGATCCTGAGAGCTTATGGGGGTTGGGGCAAGCGATTTAGCAAAGCAAACAGCTTGTCCATGGTCGTGGTTGCACAAAAACAAAGGAAAGCAGTAGGAAACGCTTGAAGATCTGAGAGTTAAGCTGTTTCGCGTGCGTTTGCCTCTTATGCCAGCTTCTTTGCTAACGTGCCGAAATTCTGTACTGCCGTGCCGAACTGCTCGAGTGTGCTTACGCCTTTCATAGCCTGCTTTACGATTTTGTAATCCGTCTGTATGCTCCTCTCCTTCAGATAAAAATATAGCAAGTCCAATAGAAGTCCTTGGCCTAATTCAAGCTTCTCGACATCTGTCATCTTAGAGTAATACTTATTGGCGAGCTTTCGGACTGCGATGACATAGTCTTCTACGTGCTTTGCAGCTATAAATGGCCGGGTTGTGAACCGCCGCCTTACTCTGCGGAGATGGGCGGTTATATACGGCTGGTGATAGTAGCCACAGTAGATAAATAAGTTGCACTTAGGATTTGCCTTGAGGTGCGCGTCTATGCGCTTGACCATGGCCTTTTCTCTGTAAAGGCACTGATCAAATGTCTTCTTCATGAGCTGGTGGTAGAATCTCAACAGCTTATCGGGGTCTTTCTTGCCCTTTGCTCTCATCTCTGTTTCAAATTGATCCCATGCCTGCCCGGCTTCAGTACTAAGATGCGACAGACGTTTGTCTCCTCTAGAGCTTATCTGCTTCTCGATTGTGAATATTTCGCTTACTGTGCCTTTATCCTTTGATAGGAGTTTGAGGAGGTTGAAGTATGCGTTGCTTGGCGGTCCGGCATAATGCTTTCTTATGATTCTGCGCAGTTCTTTATCATCTGCATTGCGGATTCTCGCGAGAACCTCATTGGTATCAGCATCAGAAGTCAGTTCTATCCCTAGATGCAAGCCTCCGCCTAAGTTCTTAAAAGCTGCTTTTATTTCGGGGATTTCAGCTCCGTCCAAATGGTTGGATCCAAATACGTAAATCATACTTACACCATTTAGCCCTAGCTACCGCAAATATCCTCAGCGGTATAGTCCATCATCATGGTACAGAAAAATGTTCTCATCATCGGAAGAGTCCAGAAGAGAGAACGAGAGGAGGAGAAGCCGGCAGAGCAAGAAGGAGGCATTAACCCCCTATCTTGAACATCTTTGTGCCGCATACCGGGCAGATGCCCTGTGTGGCATTCTTGCCGTTCTTCATTGTGACCTTCTTCGGGTCCTTCATATCTCTCTTCTCCTTGCACTTAACGCAATACGCTTCTACCATGGAATCACTGATATAATTGGTATATGCAGGATATTAAAATGTTTGCAGTTCAGAGTGGTTTCTCCATCCAGACCAGCTTCTTGCCCTCCTTGTAGCCCATATGCCTCATCATGCTGATTATGTTTCTATTGGTGCCTAGCAGGTATGCCGTCCTTATGCCCTTCTTCCTGAGCCATCTCTCCCTCTCCCTTACCAGCTTCCTGCCGATGCCCAAGCCTCTATATGCAGGAGTCACCAGGTTGTATACCATCGATGCGTATGTCTTCCCCTCTATCGCTGCATATGAGAAGCCCGCAATCCTTCCCTTATCCTCCACAACCAGAAAGATGCCGTTCTTGTTCTTTATGGCAGCCATGAACTCCTCCTTTGTCATGAATGCCTTTTCAGAGACTGTGAGCTCCGGGAACTTCTTGCCAAGCGAGTAAAGCTCCTTGAAATCAGACGCCTTTGCTCTTCTTATCAGCATAGATACCATTTACTGGGCTGGCGAGATGCCTTGCGGCTCGGGCGCTTTGGCAGCAGGAGTTTTCCCTCCTCGCTTGCCCTGCCTCCCCTTTCTCGCTGTGGCGAACTCTATTGCGAGATCCTCTTCATTTGGGCTGTCCATCCACTCTTTTATATAAACGGTTATGTTCTTGAACGGCTTTGAGAACCTGTCGGTGAGCATGTAGGCGTTATCCTCATGTTTCAGAAGGCCTACCTGCACCGCGTAATCGAGATACCTCTTGGCTGTTGCTATTGGTATGTGGTCTGGCACCTGCTTGAGCCTGAGCTGCTTGTTCTTCTTGACTGCGTGAAGCAGCGAGGCGAACCTGTATGCCTCTGTCTCGTTGTCGAAGAATATCTTCGCTATGTCGCGCACGTTGACGTTCTTCAGCTTCTCCTTGAGGGGGGCATCCTCGAATTCCCAGTACTTTATCCCCATTATATCGCCGGTAGTATAGCGTCACTTGTTCTTAATAAATGTTACTACGTCGCCGTCCTTGAGCACATGCGCAGCCCCGACCCTCTGTTTGCCGAACTTTATGCTCGGACCGCTCACGTATGCACACTGCAATTCATCGACTATCTCGGTATGGAAGATCTTTGCCGCATCGCCCACGTTGGAACCGCTTTCGAGTACCATCGGCATGAGCCTCTCATCGCCCATCCTCGGTTTCAGATAAATCGTGATTATGTCCAACGCCTTGTATATCTCTTCCTTGAGCTTTTCGATGTTAATGCCCTCTGTGGCGCTTATTTGAACCACTTTGATGCTGCCATATTTTGCGGATATCTCGTCCGCGATCTTCTGGTGGTTTTTGTTGGTGTCTATCTTGTTCAGCGCGACTATCGCCTTCATGTAGTATATCTTCTCTGCGACAAGGGCTATCAGCTCGTCAACATCGACTTTCTCTCGTATCCTGACCTTTGCGTTGTGTATGCCCAGTTCCCTGAGTATGAGTATTATGTCGCTATCAGGCATACCGGACTTGTTGACCTCTATGATTATGCTGGTGTTGGAATCCGTTTCTGCGATCGAGAGCTTTGGCCTCTGCTTGTTTATTCGTATGTTAAGGGCCTTTAGCTCTTCCATGAGGGTATCGAGCTGGTGCGCCTGGTTCACGTCGATGACAAAAACTATCAAGTCTGCGACCTTCATCGCAGCGATTATTGTCTTCCCGCCGCCGGCGCCTATGTGCGCGCCTTCAATCAAACCAGGCATGTCGAAGACCTGTATGTGCGTGTCCTTGTACAGCATAGTGCCAGGGATTATGCTTGTTGTGGTGAATGCGTATTGCGCCGTTTTTGATTTGGTGCGGGCTATCTTGTTTATGAGCGACGATTTGCCTGCGCTGGGGAAGCCGACAAGCGCGACAGTCGCATCTCCCATCTTCTTGATGAAGAACCCCTCGCCTTTCCTCCTTTTGCTTGCCTCTATTATCTCCTTCTTCGTCTCCGCTATCTTTCTTCGCAGTATCCCGAGATGGATGTTAGTCGCTTTGTTGTATTTCGTGTTCTTGTACTCGTCCTTGAGCTCTTGCAGCTTTTCCTCGAGTACTCCCTTCTTATCGGACATGCTACCATTTGCGCTTTCAAATACATTCTTTCATGCAAAGATAATAATTGTGTGCAATGCGCAAAATTAAATACCATTAAATACTTTTGCAGTGAGTTCCAATCGCTAAAAAGCAAATAGTGAATAAAAATGGCTATGAAAAAGAGAACAAAGTCAAAGGGAAAGAAGCGCAGCACGAAGAGAAAGGCAAAGAAGTCTTCTAAGAAGCGCAAGAGATAAGGCGTGAAAACGCTTTATCTTTTTTCTTTTTCTCTTTTTCTTTTTTCTTTAATCGATTATTACTTACTTGAAATTCATGAACTTCTTCTTGAAGTTCCTGTCATTTTTCAATGCGTCGAACGTCTTCTTCATCTTGTTGAACTCCGAGATCATGGCATGGACATCCCTCTCCGTCGTTCCGCTGCCGTTGGCTATCCTCTTGATCCTGTCAGGGTTGTGCAGCAGCTTCCCGGTCTGCCTCTCTTCTTTCGTCATCGACGAGATTATCACCTTGTATCTCTTGAGCTTGTCTTCCCCCTGTTCCAGGACCTCTTTCGGGACGTCTGCCGCGCCAATCATGCCGAACACGCTCTTCAATGAGCCCATCTTGCCCATTGCCTTGAGCTGGCTGTAAAATGTATCGAATGTGAGTTCCTCCGACATCGCCTCTTCTGGATTGATGTTCGCCTCTTTCACTGCCTCTTGCACCCTCTCTATCAGGGATCCTAGATCTGGTATGCCAAGAAGGCCGCCTATGAACTTCTCGGAGTTGAACGGCTCGATGTTCGCGAGCTTCTCTCCAATTCCGATGAACATGACCGGCACCTTTGCAGCGTTTGCCGCACTGAGCGCGCCTCCGCCCTTGCCAGATCCGTCCATCTTTGTTACTATGATTCCTGAGAGCTTCACAGCCCTGTCGAATTCCGTTGCCTGCCTTCCCACGACCTGGCCTATGTCCGCGCTCATGACAAGTATGTTCTCGTCTGGGCCGAATTCCCTTGATACGTCTTTCAGCTCATCGATGAGCTGCTGGTCCAGGCCGCTTCTGCCGCTAGTGTCGCATATGACTACCTGCTTGTCCTTGAACTTTTCGAGACCTTTCTTCACTATCCTTGCCGCGCTCTTCTCATTTTCTATGCCGAAGAACGGGACATTAGCCTGCTTTGCGAGAGTCTCGAGCTGCATGTATGCCGCTGGTCGCGATACGTCGCAGCATATCAGCGCTGTGCTCAATCCCCTGTCGCTGTAGAACTTGGCAAGCTTTGCGGCGCTGGTCGTCTTCCCGGAACCGTAGAGCCCCATGAGCAGTATTCTCTGCCTCTTGAGCTTGGGCTCGTATGAAGGGCCTATCAGCTTTACAAGTTCGTCGTAAACTAGATTTGTTATGTAGTCTTTGGGAGTCACTCCTGCCGGAGGCTTGCTCTTCAGCGCCTGGCCCTCTATGCTCTTCGTGAATTCCAGGACAAGCTTTACCTCTACGTCTGCGCTGAGCAGAGTCTTCTGCAGAGCTTTAGTGAACTCCTTTATGGTCTTTGCGTCTATAATCGTTGCATGGGTGAGCTTCGCGATTGCCTGACGCAGACCCTCTCCAAGATCCATCAAAACCAGTAATAATATTCTGTAAATTCGGCTTTTAATACCTATCCTGCCTTATATAACCGGTGCGTATTTGAAGCTCGTAATGGCCCAGACCAACCTCACATTGAAGGGAGGGGCGGAGCGCGTCCTCTTGAAGATAGCGCAGCGCTACGACGCAAAGATTTACACGGTAGAGTACGACAAGAACAGGACGTTCAGCGAGTTCAAGGACTTGGATGTCGAGCTGGTCGGGAAGACTACGGCCACCAAGCTGCTTCCATACGGTAGGGTGGCGCAGGGCCTCAATTACGGCCTTTCGTTCTACAATCTCAAGCTAAAAGACGATTACGATGTTATAAACGCGCACATGGCGCCAAGTCATTGGATAAGGAACAAGAACGAGCGGGTATTGTGGTACTGCCATACCCCCTTGAGGGACATCTATGACCTTTACGAATACAGGCTCTCGCTCAGGAAGCCGCACCAAAGGCCGGTTTACATAATGGGCGCCAAGTTCGTGAAAGGGATAGACCGGCAGGTCGTAAAAAAGATAGAGCGCATAGTGGCGAACAGCAACAATACCAACAGCCGCATCAAGAGGTATTACGGCATAAACAACGCCAAGGTGCTGAACGGGGGCATCGATTACGAAAACTATAGGGACAACGGCGATGGAAAGTATTTCATATACGTATCGAGGATCTCGCCGAACAAGCGTCAGGACATGGCGATAAAGGCCTTCAACATCTTCAAGAAAAGGATCAAGGGCTACAGGTTATTGCTTGTCGGGCCTGTATCAAAGGACAAATTTTATTATGATTATTACCAGGACATGGTAGAGCTGGCTAAAATCGTTAAGGATGTGGAGTTCGTGCTCAGCCCGAGCGACGCCGTGCTTAGGAAGCTCTACTCAAGGTGCACGGCATCATTATACCCGCCGATGAACGAGGACTACGGCCTCGTGCCTCTGGAATCTATGGCGAGCAAAAAGCCGGTCATAGCGGTAAAGGAGGGGGGGCCTGCCGAAACAATCCTCAACAACAGGACAGGCTACCTTGTCAATAATGCAGAGGAGATGGCGCAGAAGATGATCTACCTTGCAGAGCACCCGAAGATAGCAGAAAGCATGGGCAAGCTCGGCAGAAAGAGAGTTGAGACCAACTACTCGTGGGACAAGTTCTTCAAAGGATTTGACAAGGAGTTGAGGCAGGTAGCTAAGTTGAAATAATCAGTTGGTTTAGATAGATAGCTGATTCAACCTTTGTAAAGCAGGCCCAGTATGCCCCCGACAACACCAAGAATGAGGCCAACGAACAGTCCTGCGCCGCCAAAGTAGCTTATTATGCTAAAGGCTATGGCAAGTGCGGACATTGTCATTACTCTCTTCTTGCCGCCTTTTCTTAGTAATATTGCTGAGATAATCACAACTATTCCAGACACTGCACCTATGGCGCCCATGGTATAGCCCTGGGTGGATACGGTGCCTGCCAAAGAAGCAAGTGAGGACTGTGCCGCACCCGATGCGCCAGTAGCTCCGGGAATCGGTCCGCCAACCAGTGTGGAAAGCACCGCCGCCTCAATTATAAGAAGAAGGGCGTAGAGCAGTATTATGATTCCGCCTATAAGCGCAAGGATGAAAGGGGCTGTAGTAGTTTTTATAGCCATAATTATCAATTAGCTTTTCTTCTCTCCAGCCTTCTTAGTCTCTGGGGGGTTGAGCGATATCACGTACTTCGAGATGACCTTTGACGCGTATTCAAGGACGCGCTTTATGTTTGCCTCTGTGCTCGTGCCGGTGCATATCATCTTGCCGTTCTTGAAAAGTATGATTACGGCCTTAGGCTCTGCGACCCTGAATATCGCACCAGGGAACTGCTCGGGCTCGTAGTCTACGGCCTTCACCTCCTTCGAGAGGGCATAAAGGTCTATCACTGCGTGCAGGTCGGCACTTACAACTATGTTCTGTATCTTGACAGGCGGAGCGGATATGCGCTTTACCTGCTTTGCAGGGGCGTTGCCTGCATTTTTTGCACTCGTTTGAACACCTTTACAATATTATTTATAACAGAAAGGTTTATATACTGCTGATTAAGCTTCAGTGGGGATTCCTGTGGGAAGGAGTGTCAGCATTATAGGGGCAGGCGTAATAGGGCTTACGCTAGCGAAGGATCTGGCCTTAAGAGGCATAGAGGTCACGGTCTACGACTCGAAGAGGAATGTATCTGAAGGAGCGGGAAAGGCCTCAGGCATCTTCTCGGTGGCAGGGCTTGAGAGATCAGGCATACCGTACAGGAAAGGATTGGTAAACACGCTCAACGGCGCCGTGCTCTGGGCTGGAAAGGAATCGCTCAGGATAAAGTCCAAGGACACGAAGGCATATGTGGTCGATAGGGCAATTCTCGCGGACCTGTGCAAGTCAGACGCGGAAAGCGCCGGAGCAAAGGTAGTGCTCGGCAAGAGGATGGACAGGGACAGGCTGCTAGAGATGGCTGCAGACAAGGACAACATATTAGTTGGCGCCGACGGGGCAGTATCCACGGTTGCGAGCGTGTTCGGCTTCCCGAGCGCGAAGGAGCACATACTCACCTACAAGGCAGAGTACGACAGCGCAAACATAGAAGACAGGCACATGGTAGGCCTTTATTTTTCCAACAAGATAGCGTACAGGTTCTTCGGATGGAGCTGCCCTTATACAGACGATAGGATAGAGCTCGGGATAGGAATAAGCAGCAGGGCAAAGATAACCAGCACAGTTGCATTCAAGAAGTTCATGGCAAGCGGCATGGTAGACGGCATAATAGGCGGCGCAAGGCAGGCTAACGGCTTTGCAAGCATAATACCGCTCTCGGCAAGGGCAAGGACGGTCAAGGGCAACGTGGCTCTTGTCGGAGATGCAGCTGGCCAGGTCAAGGCGACTACAGGAGGTGGAATAATATTCGGCGCTCTGTGCGCAAAGACGCTTGCGAACGTTATAGAAAAGAACGTGAAGAGCGGCGCAAGCCTTGAGGCCTATGAGAAAGAGTGGAGGAAGCGCTACACCATGGACCTGAAGATGCACAGCGTGCTGCACAGTTATTACTCAACGTTCAGCGGAAAGAGCCTTGAGACGTTCTTCAGGGCGTCGAAGCTGCTTGGGGCAGAAGGATTCTTCAGCAAGTACGGCGACATGGACAGGCCGAGCCTAATGATAAAAAGATTTTTCCTGAGAGGATTAACGGAGTGATGTTTGGTGATATCATGGCAGATGTGAGTATACCGGTAAAGCTGGTTACGTGGGGTGACGCGAACAGATGGTCGCAAGAGGTATCTGACGAGATAAAGTGGTCAGGTTACAAGGTGGATGTCGCTATAGCCTTGGCAAGGGGCGGGCTTGCGCCCACGAGGCTTGTGGCGGACATGTTGGGCATACGCGACGTTATCTCGATAAAGGTAGAGCACTGGTTCGAGACTGCGGAGCAGGACAAAGTAGCCGAGGTGAAGTACGGATACAAGCTGGACCTGTCAGGGAAGAACGTTTTGATAGTGGACGACATATGTGATACTGGAGATAGCTTCGTTGCAGCAAAGAAGTACGTACAGGAGAACTTCAACCCCAAAGAGGTGAGGACTGCTGCGCTTCAGTACATAAAGCAGACGGCAAAGTACGAGCCTGACTATTACGCTTATGCGGCTGAAGAGTGGGCCTGGATGGCTTATCCGTGGAATTACTGGGAAGATGAGATAAACCTGGTGAAGAAGCTGCTAGACTCTGGGAAGAAAAAGGATGATATAGACGAGGAGTTCCAGAAGAGCTACGGCATACTTCCTCCGATACCCACCGACATGGTATTCGATGAGATGGACCGCAGGCAGAAGGGCTAGAGCACCAATATTGCAGCGCTGGCCTGCGTTGCGAGCGTTATCAGCGGCTGCGGGTATATGCCAAGCGCAACCACGACAACCAGGCATGCGATCACTACGGCTGCAACGTGCCTGTCTGTCATAAGCCTTGGATGCTCCTTGCTAGTGTACATGGCGTTTATCACGCGCGCGTAATAGTAGATCGAGATGAAGCTGTTTATTATTCCAAGAACAGCAAGCGCCAGCATGTTGGCGCTGAGAGCGCTCGAGAATAGCAGGAACTTGCCGTCAAAGCCGATAAGCGGGGGTATGCCTGCCATGGACAGCATGAGAACAGACAGCGAGAGCGCGGCAAACCTGTTCCTGCTGTTCAGGCCGGCATAATCGTCTATGCTTCTTATGTTCCTGGATTCGAGCCAGAGGATCAGGGCAAACGCGCCTATTATCATGAATGCGTGAGCGACCATCTGGAATATGCTGGCCTCTATTCCGAATGCGGATGCGGCGGCAAGCCCTATGACTATGTAGCCTGCCTGCGATATCGATGAATAAGCAAACATTCGCTTAACGCTCTTCTGGACTATGGCAACTATGTTGCCGTAGAACATGGTGACTATCGCGAGCACAAGGAACAGCAGCGAGAACACTGATTTATACGCGAGCAGCACCACCATGAATATCTCTATCAGCGCTACGAACGCGACCTTCTTGTTCACCCCGGCAAGCAATGCGGTTATGTTGCCAGGAGCGCCTTCGTATACGTCTGGAGTCCAGAGGTTGAACGGGAACAGCGCAGCCTCGAATGCAAGAGCCGCTGCGAAGAGCACTATCGCCAATACTATGAGATAGTTTCCTGTTATCGCAGATGCGGAAAGCGCTGACAGCTGGAGCTGCCCGCTGTACGGGAGTATGAGCGCCAATGCGAATGCAAATATCGCTATCGAGACCGAGCTAAGTATGAAGAACTTCGTGGCAGACTCTATCCCGTGCTTGCCATCAGAGAGTATCATGAACGCTGTAGTTATTGCCATTATCTCAAGGCCTATGAAAATGGATATGAGCGATGCCGCAGTCGCGACTATGAAGATGCCTGCGAAAGAGAAGCTTGCCAGCATGGCGAACGACGTGTAGTCTCGGGAATGCCTGTACGACAGGACGTTTACCAGCATCATCGCCACGGCAAAGAGCAGCACGAACAGCATGGAGAACATGTTGATCGATATTATGCTGATTACGCTTAGCGAGACACTGACAAGTATGAGGTGCGCGGAGAAAGCCGCCGCTGCGGCAAGCATGAACATGCTGGTGAAGAGAGCTGCGCGCTTTGACCTTATGAGCTGCGAGCACACCGTGGCGGCGACAAGCAGCAGAACGGCGGCAAGAAGCCCGTAAGACGACATGACATTGGTGAATATGAAGCCCATTTTATCACAATTTGACAAGATTCAGCAGCAGGAACGGAAGCACGCCGAACAGGAATATGAAGAACATCAGGAACGCATAGCCTATGCGCTGCTGCATGCCTATGTAATCCACGTTCCTGGAATGCTCCCTTGTCGCAAGCATCGATCTGTTTATCACGAAATACATGTATGAACCGAGCAGTATCAATGCGCCTAACGGTATCAGGCCGAGGAGCCCGAACGATTGCAAGGTTCCGAGGAATATGAGTATGTCTGCTATGAAACCCGCGGAGAGCGGGAACCCCACCATCGCAAGCGTCCCGATCAGGAACGTGTACGTGGTGGCCTTGGCGTTCAGGACTGTTCCTCGCAGTATGTTTATGTCGCGTTCTCCGAACAGGTGCTTGAGCGAGCCGACTGCAAGGAACATGAGCGCCACGACCAGGCCATGGGACAGCATTGCGTAAACGGCGCCGTAGGTGCCGAGGCTGTTCAGCGCTGTTATCCCGAACATGACTATGCCCATCTCCACTATCGTCGAGTATGCTATGATCCTTTTCACGTCAGTCTGCCTCATCAGCAGGAACACGGCATAGAAAGTCGAGAATGCGGCAAGCAAGGCTATGTAGCTGGCCCAGGAGTGAGACACGGGCATCATGCCGAACAGAAGGATCATGCCGAATCCGCCGTACTTGGTGAGTATGCCTGAAAGCAGCATCGAGCCTTGCGTCGATGCCTCGGTATGCGCGTCGGGAAGCCAGTGGTGCAGCGGGAATAACGGCATGTTTATCATAAATGCAATGAACAGCAGCGCGAATATTGCGCCCTGCACGTTAGCCGGTATCATTGCTATGTTGCTCGTGATGTAGGCTATGTCAAATGAATGCACAGGCGTATAGAAGTATATCATGAGTATTGCAAGGAGCAGAAGCGCGCTCGCAAGCAGCTCGTATATCAGGAACTTTATGGACGCCTGCCTGCGGTTCGCGGAGCCGAGCACGTTTATCATGAAGAACATTGCTATGACGCCGATGTCCCAGAATATGAAGAACATGAAGAAGTTTGCCGACGTGAACAGCCCTATGCTCGCGATCTGGAAGAGCATTATGAGCATGTTTGCTGCCCTCGGCCTGCTGTTCTCGTGGTTGCCCGACAGCGCGGTCGCGAGAAGCACGATAGACGACATAAAGAGCAGTATAAGCGGGATTATGCCGAGCCTGAAGCTGAGCCCTATGCCGAAAGAGCTTATATAGCTGTACGACTCGGAAAGGTTTGCATTGCCTGTTGTTATCGAGTATATGAGAAGGCCGAGCGTGAGCGCGAATACTATGGCGGTGGACGCGACCGCTATGCCTTTGCTCATTCGCTCCTTGAGCAGCGCTATCAGCACAAATCCCACTATGGGAATGACCAGCATCGCGCTAATTATAGGGAACATATCACACCACGAGAATTATCAGCAGCAGAAGCGTACCAAGTATGAAGGCTGCGACGTAAGCGTTTGCCTGGCCGTCCTCCATCCTTCTAAGGAGCCTTGCGAACAAGATAGGGCTTATGGCTCCGGTCCTAAAAGCCCTGTAGATGTTCCTGTCTATGCCTTCCACGACCCAGGCTATCGCGTTGAACAGCCTCGCGATGAGCGAGTATGCCGCGTTGACCGCAAGATTGTTGTAAAGCGCGAGATATGCGGCCCTGTGCGCCTCAGACATCTTCTTGAGCCTGAGCCTCATGTAGGCTACATATGCCACAGACAGCCCGATCAGCGTTATGGTGGTCTCTGCGGCTGCTGCCGCTATTGGTATCGGGGCCGGGGTAAGGGACAGCCACGGTAAAACCCCAAGATAGAGCAGTGACGCATAGACGACCAGTGCAGCGGTTATGTAAGTTGCCGCAAGCATTGGCTTTGGCAACGTCCTGAAGTTGGCAAGCACGCCCCTCTTCTGCGCCTGCTTTCGCAACGGTATCAAGAACCATCTGAAGATGTATATGCTGCTCGCAAATCCGATCACCGACAGAATCGCATATACGATGATGCTGTTCGATGCCGATTCTATTCCCGCTTTGCCGAAGAACCCGCTAAGGGGGAATATGCCCGCAAGCGAGAGCACCCCTATGATCGTTGCTATTATCAGCGCCTTGCTGGTAGACGGGACAAACAGATTCGTTATGGACTCCTCGTTGTTATTCGCCCTCATTATCGAGCCGGCGCTCATGAAGAGCAGAGCCTTGTAGAACGTCTGGACCACGAACAGCGTCAGCGCGGCAGGCAGCGAGCCTAACCCAAGCGCTACGGTCATAAGGCCAAGGTCCTCTATTGTAGAGTACGCGAGAACGCGCTTTATGTGATTCTCTGCCAGCGCGTTCGTGACTCCGATAAGCGCCGTTATTACTCCTATGATCAGGAGCATGGGCAGCATATTAGCCGCAATGAAGAGCGGGAGAAGCACCATGATGAGGAAGATGCCGGCCTTTACCATCGTAGACGAATGCAGGAACGCGGACACTGGAGTCGGCCCCTCCATCGCATCAGGCAGCCATTCGTGGAACGGGAATTGGGCGGATTTGGTGAATGCCGCGAGCGCCACGAGCACCATTGCCATAGGAAGCAGCGGGGCCGCCCCTTGTGATATTATAGACGCGAAGCTGAACGTACCGTATGAGTTCCATAGCAGAAGCGCAGCCATCAGCATGAGCACATCGCCTATGATTATCGTAGTTATGGCCTTTCGCGCTGCGAGTGGCGGCCTCTCCTTCTTGTACCAGAAGCCTATCAAGAGGTAGCTGGTCACGCCAAGCAGCTCCCAGCCGATAAGCATGGTTATGAAATCCCCTGCAATGGCGAACAGCATCATCGCAGCGGCAAACAGGCATATCTCGAAGTAGTATCTGCCCTGCTCGCTCGGCACGTCCATGAATCCTATCGAGTATATGAATATCAGCGGGGTAATTGCCGCAATCAGCTGCAGGAGCAGCAGGTTGATGGGCTGTGTCGATGCCGTAAGCATCACGCTCAACCCAGGGAGACTGAACCAGCTTATAGGCGCGTTTGATGTTATGCTTAGCAGTAGAGCAACCATGCCCAACGACACAAGCGACCCTGCCAGCGCTATGTATCTTGCCGGCTTGCCCTTCACTATAAGCGAGAGAAATGCGGCCACGACGAGCGGCAGCACGACAGTAAATATAGGCAGAACCATTCAATCCCTTAGTTTCGAGAGCTTTGTCACGTCCATGCTTACCTCGTTCTTCGCGAGATACCTGTAGAACACCACAAGCGAGAGCACCTCCACGCTCGCGACAGACCATACAGCAAGAAGGAATATCAATATGTTGACGCTTGAGACGTAGTAGAAGAACGCGGTGCCCACCAGCGTGGCAGCTATCAGCGCCACCTCTACGGAAAGCATCATTATCACGAAGTGCCTGCTAGCCGCTATGCCGCTTATGCCTATGGCGAACATCGCGAAACCGAGCAATATGAATTCTAGTATCATCTCTTCACACCTATGCGCTTCAAGAGCAGTATTGACCCGAGGCTAACGCTGAACACCATGAACAGTATGACGTAGAACAGCGCCACGTTGGAGGATATTGCAGGGCCAATGGAATTGATTGCGAACACGTTGGCCTGCGCCTCCGGGAGCTGCACGCTCAGCATCTTGTACGACAATATGAGAAAAGCTGCAACCGAGAGCCCGGCGAGCGCCGCGAACCTCGTGTGCCTGAAATTCGAGAAGCTGATCGACGCGACACCCACGAATACGTAGGTTGACACGCCGCCAACCATTATGAAGAGCTGTATGAGCGCAAGAAGCGGCTGGCCTAATGCCAGGAACAGGACCGAGTTGAAGAAGAACGCCATCGAGAGCGCGAGGACAGAGTGCAGCACATCTTTGAAGACGAATATGAGCGCTATCAGTATGATCTCTATTGCCGCAAGTGCGAAAAATATCGGGGCATAAACCATCTGATCACAGCGTCAGTCCAGCTCTTCTGGCCTTTTGATGAATTCGCGTCTGTCGTATCTCTCGAAGTCGTAGTCCTTTGTAAGTATAAGGCAGTCTGTGGGACAGACCTCCTCGCAGAGGGCGCAGAAGAGGCATCTCTCGAGGTTTATCTCCGGCATTATCTTGGTGCCCTTGTCCGTCTCCGTGTCTACCATCGTGATCGTGTCATTTGGGCAGATTCTCGCGCATGCGGAGCAGCTTATGCACGTCTTCATGTCGAGCTTGTGTATGCCCCTGTAATTGTCGACTATCTCTTCTCGCTGTTCTGGGAATTCCGTAGTAAATGGCTTCTTGAAAAGCTCCTTCGCAACCTTCACTACAGGAGTCACGGGATTCGCTGCCATCCAACCACTACTTTATGAATAGTAAGAACGTAATTAATAAGTTAACTACCGCCAACGGCGTGAGATAGAGCCATCCTGTCCTTAACACCCTGTCTATCCTCATCCTGACGAACGTTGCCCTTATCACTATTATCAGCAGCGAGAGTATGACGACCTTTATCATGAGCCATGCGAATTGGGGTATTATTGCGGGGCCGAGCCATCCGCCAAGGAAGAGCACCGATATGAGCAATGTGCCAACGAACACCCTGGTGTAGTCAAGAAGCAGCGACAGCCCGTAATACGGCGCGCTGACATCGGTAAGCCAACCCGCTATAAGCTCGTTGTCTGCCTCTCGAAGGTCGAATGGCGGCCTTTCCAGCTCCGCAAGCAGCACTATGAAGAACACAACCAGCCCTATGGGCATCAGAAGCCCGTACCAGCCTGACTGCTGGGCATTGACTATCGAGGTGAGGCTGAAGCTTCCTGCCATCATCGCGATTGCTGCAACAACCAGTATCAGGGGGATCTCGTAGCTTATGAGTATCACGACAGACCTCTGGGCGCTTATGGACCCGAACTTGTTACCGCTGGTCCACCCCGCAAGAAACAACAGCAACGGAGTGAACGACAGGGCTATGAACACGGCAAGCAGGCCGAGATCCGTGTTTATCCCGACAAACGAGCCGGTGAAAGGTATGAAGACCAGCAGCGTCATGAACACCGCGACTATCAGCGGCAGTATCGTCTGGAATAGCGGCGTATCGGCATTGTGCGGTACTATGTGCTCCTTGGATATCAGCTTGAGCACGTCCGCAAGATTCTGCAGAAACCCGTACTTGCCCACATATGTTGGGCCGTGCCTCGAATGCGCCCTTGCAATCATCTTCCTCTCTATCCAGCCGAATATGTACGAGAATATGGAGAACATGACAGAGAGTATTATGAGAAATACGACGAACGCCACGACAAGGGAGATTATCCCTGCCATAAGGTCGGACTGCACAGTGCTTGAGATGAGATGATACACGTAAGAGAAGTAAGCGGCTATCGCTGGCGAGCCAATGTCCATCCAATCATGAATAGATGCAACTTCACTTTTATATTCTTATCTTTCCAAGCGTTTCACGGTAATATGCTTAGCGACAAGGTTATGGCCATAATAAGAGACGGCTCCGTCATCATCAGGGTAAAGAGGACAGGCATGTTCCAGCAGATGACATTCAAGATAAAAAGGGTGGATGCAGGCAGGGACAAATTCGTCGAGCTGTTCTGCGACAGGCTTATAGACATGAGCGAGCTCGAAAGGGTAGCCAACGATACAGGGCTGCCGGTGGAGGCCCAGAACGGCAGGGCCTTCCCTGAAGGCCTGGGCGCCAAAGACTTCCTGAACCTTTAGCTGAGCCCGAAGTTCGTTATGTTCATGCTCCCGTAAGTTATCTGGGCCTTGCCGTTTATCGTGTAGTTGAGCGAGAACGTGTACGAAGACTGCGCGCTCGCCACAGGCACCGGTATGTTATAGCACAGCATCGAGAACGTAGACTTCCCTCCTGCAATTACAGTCTGGCCCACGGTCACGTTGTGCTGCTCTCCCGGCATGTAGCAGGCTGCGTTGTTTATCTTGAGTGTTGAATTGTAGTTGTTCGTCAGGGTCACGTTTGCCATGTTGTTCGTGTAGTTGAAGTTGCCGACCGAGCATCCAATCGATGCGTTGCCGAATGCGCACTGGTTTGAGAAGCCTGTAGACCACTTCTGCGTCGCGCCGCTTACATTGAGCGCCTCAAGCAGCGATGCGCCGTTGTAGTGCGCTGAGAACAGGTTGCTCATGTTCACCAAAGAGTAGAGGTCGAACATGTAGTTTCCTGTGTGCATCGTAGTGTTGACAAGTGAATAGTTAGTCGGTAGAGGGCCTGTCCTTGGCGAGATGTATGTCGAGCATATGTGCGTCCTGTTCTCATCAGCTATGAGGCCGAGGCACGTTCCTGTCGAGTTCAACACGTTTTCCGGCGGGCTTACCGATCTTACGAGGCTGACGAAGAACCCGTAGCCGTTCTGGAATATGTTCGTTGCCCCTATCGAGGCGTTCGGGCCTGTGGTGAGGCTTACAGAAGAGCCTATCACAGGAGAGTTTGTGTATACGAAGCCTGATTGGTAGTGCGTGAGCGTCGCGTTGGACTTCAGCGCTGCTACGAGAACGTTGCTCTCTATCGGCGCGTATGAGCTTGCAGAGACAGACGCGCATGTGCCCTGCATGCTGTTGTTGTAATACGATATTATCTTCGTCCAGCCCTTCTGGTAGAACGTACATATGCTTGTCTGGTTGTTGACCTTTGTTAGATATATCTTGGTGCCGTTGGCGCTTATGGTGTTCTGCGGAAGGTGGAAGCTCGAGAAGATGTAATTAACGAGAGATGGATTGGTCGTCCCCTGCATCCATGCAGTGTATGCGGCAGTGTTATTTGCGTATCTTGCATATGCCCCATTGGTCAGTGATATATAGGCATAGAGATTCTCGAATGCCTTTGGTATCATTGCAGTTGGGTAGAACATGTCGTTGATGGCGCTGATGTTGTACTTGTCGGCTATGACTGCCGTAGAGAGCGTCCCTGACGAAGAGAACGTGAAGCTCTGCGTGTTCGTTATGTTCGTGTTCGGTATCGACGTGTAAACGTTTGGCGTCTGGGTCTTCAGCACCTTTATTGTCACGGACTGCTGCGTTGGAGACCTGTTCGCTATGTTGAATGTTCTTCCTGAATCGACTATGGCCTGGAACGGATACGTTCCATTGACGAAGTACGTGTAGTTCGCGCCAAGGACTATGTGGTTGTGCGCAGGTATCGTCACGGCATAGTGCTTTATGTCGGTGCCGTTGAGGTAGAAGTCGACAGGCAGGTTGTTGACCTGGGTTGAACCGGTGTTGTTCACCACCATGTAGAAGTAAGAGGTCTGGTACGGGTATACGGCAGTGTAGTTTGTCGCGTACAGCATGAGCTTTACGCTCACGTTCGTTGAGATCAAAGACACGGCAGCAAACGCGGCTATCGCAGCCACAACCACAGCTATTATACCGTATATTAGGACATTCTTGTTCTTCATTGCCATTGTATTACCTTGTCTTCAGCTCGCGCATCGCAGTGAGGGCCTTCTCCTTTATCGGCCTTACCTGCGAGTCCAGATAGTTGCTGATCCAGAGCTCTGGGTCGTACTTGTCTCCTATCTCAGGCCTCGTCAGGTAATACTGGCCCTTGGAGTTGTCGACTATCCCTGTCTTCTTGAGCTGCAGTAAGTGGTATCTGAGGGTTTTCTCATTAACAGGACCCCAGTTCTTGCCTATGTACTCCATTATCTCTTCAACTGTCGGGTCTCTCTTCTCATTGAACTGGAAATAAAGGACCGCATCGAGAACGGAAACCGCGGTGAGCCTTGTCTCTCCCGGGCTTATCACGCCGAACGAGAGGGCAAGCCATCTTATTATCGACCTTCGCGTCTCCGTCACCTCGCTCGTTATGCGAAGGTTCCTGAGGGTGAGCTCGTTCTCTATGAGCTTCGATTCGTTTATCTCCATTATAAGCACTACCGTCAATTGAAGTATAAATTAAATCCAAGCTATAAATACCTTGTCATCTCATTCGGTATGGTATTCATGCCGGTACTAAGCATATCAGCAGCATTCGAGCCCAACCAGCTTAAGGCATTCAAGCGCACTGACGCAGTTATGAAGCTCGCGTTCGCTAATTCTAATGCGGAGAAGGCATATTGGTGCGAGTGCGACATATCTGTGAAGAGCCCTCTCTCACTAGCACCTGACAAAGAACTTGGCAAAGGAAGAGCCAAAGTTGGAATAATAATGCCTGGCAAGAGCAGAGAGAAGCCGATAAAGCTCTACACTACGCCGAACAACTTTGCCGGCGATTACGACATAAAGATGACCGTCTACGTGTATGACGAAGACGGCGCTATCGCTGAGCGTTTTGAAAAAGTAGAGAGCATAAAGTGTCTTGATTAGTACTTGAAACGCCTTTCATACCCTTTGTGTGAGAACCACTCCAACAGTATCGCTATGATCTCAACTTCATTGCCTTTCAAAGAGTAGACAAGCCTCCATCCGTTAGGTAGGTCGTATTTCCACAAATTGTTTATGCCGTATTTCTGTATGTAAATCTTGGGTATCAAGCGCTTTGATATGGCAATTCCGCATCTTGGATCTGCCTTTATATTATCAGTCGCCCTGTCAAGGGCCTTGTATAGATTAGGATTAACGTCCTTAACTTCAAGATATGCCCTTTGCAGCTTCTCGTCTGCAAAGACTACGCTTACTATTCTGTGGCTTGTTATTTCAGCACCAAGCCGCTACCCATGTATCGCTTGACCAGGTCCGGATCCCATATCCAGATTATCTTCCCGTCCTTCTGTACTATCTTGCCGGATTCTTCTAGATATGCAATTATGACATTAAATGTCTGATACATTACCTTTTTCTTGAGCGACAGCCAGAGCTGTCTTTTTGACGGGTATTCCTTTGCGTCCTTTATGGCCTTCTCGACCATCATTACAGTATCGAGCCTTGGGTAGTGTATGAGTTGCTGAGTATTCATATAAGTCTATATAATATATAATTCCATATAATATATAAATCTTACTGTATGCCGCCGTCTTGCTAACGCTATATTAAGCCTTTAAAGTATAAAACGCTTGCTGAATTAAGCAGTAAGATATTACTTTGCTGCGACCTTCTTGCCGCGGATTTCCTTAGGATTGAGCTTTCTGTGAAGGATTATCTCGTTCTTGTAGCACCTGTTGGAGCAGAAGTAGCTGATGTTGCCTATCTTGTAGACATACATGGTACCTGTGCCCTTTGGTATTTCCTTTGAGCAATGAGTGCACTTCATGTGAATTACCTTACTTCACGCGGATCTCGCGCGCCTCCCTGCTTGTGTCAGGAAGACGTACCACATCGCCGACCTTTATTGGGCCGAGCACGTTCCTTCTTATGATTCTTCCGCGGTCGTTTCCTTCGAGGATTCTGCACGACACGGAGTAAATCTCTCCCGATATGCCTGTCTTGGCGACCTGGTTCACCTCAACAACCTCTGCTGCAAAACCCGGGAACATAGGCTTGCCTGCTGCTGCCTGCTGTTGCTGCGCTGGCTTCGGTGCCTGCGGTGCGGCCTGTTGTGGTTGCTGTGGTTGGTCTGCCATCCTTATCATCTAATTATTCTGCTGCCTTTTCAGGCGCTGCCTCCTTCTTAGGGGCCGCCTTCTTCTCTGCCTTGGGCTTTGCCTCCTTCTTCGGCTGCTCTGCAGCCTTTTCTGGAGATGGTGCCTGAGCTGGCTTTGGCGCAAGTCCCGTTACCTTTGACACTATGTCCTTTATCGCGTTTGCAGCGCTGCCCGGGTTCTCGACCGCGATTGCAGTGCACGGCACATTCATGCCTATGGACTTGCCAAGCTCCTGCTTGCTCGGCACATATGAGTATGTTATCTTCTTCTGCTCGCAAAGGCTCGGGATATGGACAACGACCTCTTCAGGGTCAACGTCACCTGCGATAACAACGAAAGAGGCTAGACCGCGCTCTACGCTCTTCGTTACCTCGTTCGCACCCTTTCTTATGGTACCATTCTGCCTTGCCTGCTGCAAAGCCTCGTATGTCTTTGCGACGATATCGTTAGATACCTCGAACTTTACGTAAGATTTTGCCATGTATAACACCGTCGGTTTCCCTCATTCAGTATTACTTTAGAAGAAAGAATACCTTCAAAGAAAGTATTGGTTATTAGCTTATTTAAACCTTTTGGATTAGTGGCTTTTAATCGCTTTTTCTAAGCAATGCGTCGTATGTTTTCCTTATGGATACGCCAAGCGCCGTTAGATTTAGAACTGTAGTTACAATCATGAGATTGCCTCAAAATATTCAAAGAAGCTCTCCGTCACTGTGCTGCTTTGTCGCATCGTTGTGGTAGGGGTTCATTGGATCACTTTATTTACTTATTCTGTAACCATGCCTTCTCTTCTCAGCAAATTTGCCTTTTTTACAGCATTCTGAAGATAGCTTAAACGTTCCGATAACTGGCCATTAACCGACTTTTGTACGATATCTAGAGAGATTAGGTCTAGAGTGCCGTTCGTTCTATTAACTAATATCTCTACAGGCTTCTCATTCTCTAATTTTAGGTAGATTTGATCTGCGTATATGTCAATCGGTACTGTGAGTCTTAGTGAACTAAGTACAGTATCTTTGGTTGTAGGAGTTATTTCGAAAAGGAAGCCTTTTACTATCGAGCCGTTTGACGTGTCTGCCTTAAATCCTGAGGCACTTAGTCCGTTAATTACCTCTTCCTCTATTTTTTCATGATCTAAATAAAATTTCGCATCTATGGTATATGGGACGTTATCAGCATCAAGTTGCTTAAGCAGCTCTGATAGACGCATCTCTGCTTTCACATGATTATCTATGTTCTTTTGTGCTTGTACCATGATATTCAACCATTTATCGCAATTTACTTCAGTTGCCTTAAGCCGTTCCTTTTCTCAGCTTTACGAAGAATGGGCTTTCTTCACATTCGCCATTGAAGTCACCATTTTTGTCTTTACCGACAAGATACTCACATATCTTTTTACCTTCCAACTCCCACTCAGCAACTCTAGAAACGGTACCTTTACTTGCATCTATCACTATTTTATAGTGACTGTCCTTTGGTGCCCTAAGCGTTACAGAGGATAGAGTAAAAGTTATCGGGATCGTAAGTTGTAATGGTAGATTTTTAGGCAGCTCCCCGTTAAGGCTTTTTATAGATAAGAAGTCATCATCGGAATCGGCTGCAGAAAGCTTTTGTGCCTTGAGGTATTTGCCTATCTGCTCCTCAATAGTCCCTCCTTCAGCGACCTTATCCATCATCGAAGGTACTGAGTCATAGCCGATACGGTACAGTGCATCAGATACTTTTATGGTATTTTGATAGCCGTCCTCCCTAAGCTGCGTCTGTATTTTATCTACGATATGAACTGGTTTCTTTGTAGTATTCTCCATCTCATCACGGTTAATCATAAAGGTGGGTGGGGGAAAAGGGGAAGGAACATGAAAAGTATGAGCTTCTTCCCCCTTGCCTGTGATATCTATTACGACATACCGCATATATATGAGTGACCTCGCTTCTGAGGCGCATATTTGAGTATGGATACGAGATTTCAACGATTATTCTTGTTTTTATTCTAATATATATTAGTATGTAATCCTATTTTATAGTAATATATTTATATTTCAATTAGTATAAAATACTAATATGAAGAAGATCCCTGAGGCAGTGACCAAGGCTCTCGAGAGCATTAGACGAGAGCTCGGCTCGAATATCTCAATAAGCAGGCTGAACGGCCATTACTACGTCTATAGGAGGACAACTGCATGGGACAAGAATAGAAAGAAAGTAAGGAGCATTGCGGAGTACCTTGGCAGGATTACAGACGACGGCACATTCATAAGGAAGGGCGCCCAATACGGCGCTGCTGCCGAGAGGCCTGTTCAGGCTGCCGGCCCTGAGAGGCTCAGCGAGACAGACAAGAAGATACTGACTGCACTGAGCATGAACTCGAGGGCAAGCCTTGCGTTTATAGGAGGGCTTGCTGGATTGAAGCCCAATTCGACGCACTACAGGATAGGGCAGCTGGAAGAAAGATATGGGATAAGGTACATAATCGAGCCGAATCTGGTGAAACTGGGTTATCTCGAGTATCTTGCCCTTGTCAAGTTTGTGGGCAAGAGGCCCGACGTTGCGAGGCTCAAAGAGGCGTTCGCGAAAATGCGCAATGTCCAGCTTGTCCTTCTTACGAGCGGAAGATACGACATGATACTGCACTTCGTGGGCAGGAGCGGCGAGAACGCATCCGGATTGTTCTACAGGTTCCTGCTGGACAAGACCATAGCGGAATACGACATGGAATGGACCATATCGCCGTTCTTCGCTACCTACTGCTTCGTGCCATTGCGGGGGGAGTTCTACGAATTGCTAAAGGAAAGCGTATGGAAGCGATCGAAAGAGACGCCCCGCATACAGCAGGGGCAGATAACAGGCAGGGAGTACGCCGTGCTTAGGGAGATGAACGCTGATGCCAATATGGACTTCACGGACATAGACAAGAGGCACGGCCTTGACAGGGGCACCTCGCAGTACACATACCACAGGCTGAAAGAGAATGGAATTATAGTAAGGCCTACCATAACGATGCAGCATACAGGCATCAAATACAACGCGGTACTGATAGCGAACATGATCAACGGCAAGCTGCTTATAGACAGCAGGGAGAACCTTCTCAACGAGATAATAGGCCAATCGCCTAACCCGACGAACAGGTTTGCGCTTGTGGGGGACACCGGAGCCCCGGCCCTCTTCATCTTCCCTGTTTACAGGGACGGAGACCTGCAGCGCGTCGAGACAAGCCTTCTCGAGAGGGTCAAGGGCTTCGAGCTTATAACGCTCATTGTCACTGAGGTGCTCTTGGGCACTCTGTGCTATAGATTGTTCGACAACATGCACTCCAGGCAGTACAGCAGGATCATAGAGGATTACAAGAGGAATCTTCCGCAGAATAAGGTTGACTATGATGCAGGAAGACAGGAGCAAAAGAAGGAGAACGTAGAGAGTGTAGAGCTGGAAGAAAGCGAGACTGATTAGGTGGCCAGGAAGGTATTTATATGTTTAAGCATATAAACATATTGTTGATGTTATGGAGAGGAGAACCACAGTGCTTCTTGACAAGGATGTCTACGAGGCGCTGGTAAAGGAGAGCCTAAATGAATATAAGACAGGCAAGGCCATCTCGAGGGTAATGAATGACATTCTTAGGAAGGCGCTCATGAACAGGGCGAACCTGACAAGGCTTTTGCATGCGAAGAAGCTCGCGAAGGTGACAAACAAGGAGTTTGAGGGCTTCAGGTCAGAGTTATCTAAAGCGGCGATGTCCTGATACTAGATACAACGTACATTCTGCCGTTCGCCAGGATAGCCGTAGAGAGTGATATGATTGCTGGAATGCCGGAAGAGCACCTGTACAAGCTCAATGCGACAGTCAGCGAGCTTTCTTTGTTTGAGCTGCAGGCAAAGGCAGCGAAATTAGGGATAGATCCGAAGCATGTCACGGAAGCAGTAGACGCAATAATTTCATCATTTAAGGTTTTGCCATTCTATGCACCAGAGGTGACAAGGATTGCAAACGACCTGCTTAAGAGGCTTAACGATTACGTGGATTGCATCATAGTTGCTACAGCCGTAGCGATGAACGAGACATTGGTCACAGAAGACACAAAGATTCTTGAAAATAAGAAGTTTATTGAGGACAAATATAAGATAAAGGTAAAGAATTACAAATCGATGGCTATTCAGGACTTTATTGATGAGATTAGTCCATGAACTCCATCGCTGTCGGAGGTTCTGGCTTCTGGCCCTTCCTTGTCCTTATCTCCTTTACGATCTTGTTCTGCAGTTCCGTAGGCAGTTTCTCATAACCTGCGAACTCGTAGTACCAGATTGCCCTTCCCTGAGTCATGCTTCTCAATTCGTTGGAGAAGCCCTTTATGACTTCTGAGACCGGCACCTTTGCGTTGATCGATATCTGTTCACGGTCCTGCGCTATGTTGAGCACTTGTCCTCTCTTGCCCTGCAAAAGGTTTATGACGTTTGACATGTACTCCTGAGGTATGTTTATTGTAAAGAGCTGCTTTGGCTCCATGAGCGTTACTCCTGCCGTGAGCATAGCGGCGTATATGCCTCTTCGCATCGCCGGGATTATCTGCGCTGGTCCCCTGTGCACAGGGTCCTCGTGTATTGTAGCATCGTTGATGCTGACCATCATGCCTGCTACCTTCTCTCTTGCGAGCGGTCCGTCCCTTACTGCCTCAGTGAATCCGTCTACCAGCAGCTCCATGACCTCGTTGAGGTACTGGACCCCTTTTGTAACGTCTACAAGCATGTTGCCGTTTACTACCTGGACTACACCCTTTGCTGTAGGTCTGTCAAGACCTGCCTCTATCATTGCCTCTATTGCAACCTGGCCCTTCGGCGTTCCTTCCCTTATCTTCTCTTCGTCTAAGGCCTTCTGCACCGTCTCCGGCAACGGAGATACCGTTATCCAGAACTTGGAGTGCTTGTTTGGCGATTTTCCTTCTATGGGCCCTGCTGACGCAGCGAGCGTCTCGTGGTAAACCACTATCGGCTCGCTTGTTGTTATTGGTACCTTGTAATCGTCCTTTAGCTTTGTCTCTATTGTCTCTAGATGGAGCTCCCCCATTCCGCTTACGAGGTGCTCTCCTGTCTCTTGGTTGATCTCCACCTTTATCGTTGGGTCCTGCTTTGTGAGGACTCTGAGAGCTTCGATAAGCTTTGTTGTATCTCTTGAGTCCTTTGCCTCTATGGCCTTTGTCACTACAGGCTTCGAGTAGTGCGTTATGCTCTCGAACGGCTCTACCGGAATCTCGCTTAGCGTGTCTCCGATTGATACGTCTTTTAATCCAACCAGCGCTGCTATGTTTCCTGCAGGTATGTTGTCTACGAGTATCCTGTCCTGCGCCATGTATACTCCGACCTGCTGGAGCTTCTGGACTGTCGTCCTTCCCGATACATTAATGTCAATTCCCTTTCTTGCTGCGCCTGAGAATACCCTTGCGATTGCTACCTCTCCGCTATGCGGGTCGTAGATTATGTTGAACACAACCATGATCGTCTTTGCCGATGCATCTGTGCTAAGCATCCACTTTGCCTCCTCTGAGTTGAGATCGCCGTGCCATATCTGAGGAATTCTGTAAGCCTGTGCAATCTTTGGCGACGGCAGATGGTCTATTACCTGTGCAAGTATGACGTCCTCGATAGGGGCCATCTCCTGCAGTTTCTTGAGGCCCTCTTCACCTTGTGCGCTGAACTCGAACACATGCTTGAAGTTGACCTTGTTCTTCTCCATGATGTATCTTGATACTGCCCATCTGTCGTAAGCTGATCCAAATGATACGCTCCCGTTCTCTACGCTGAGCTTCCACTTGTCGGCAAACTCCTCCGGCGCGAAGTTCTCTATGAGCGTGTTGATGTCCGCTATAAGATTCTGGAGACGCTCGAACGTCTGTTCCGGCGTTAATCTCAATTCAGAAAGAAGCCTGTCTACCTTGTTCACGAAAAGGATAGGTTTTGCCTTTTCCTTTAGAGCCTGCCTGAGTACTGTCTCGGTCTGCGGCATGATTCCTTCTACAGGGTCAACCACGAGGACCACTCCGTCAACAGCCCTCATCGATCTCGTGACGTGGCCTCCGAAGTCTACGTGGCCAGGCGTGTCAATGAGGTTGATGATATAATCCTTTTCCTTGTACTCGAAGCCCAAGGATATGTTAGCCGACTTAATCGTCATTCTCCTGTCTTTTTCTATCGCCTCGTAGTTGGTGTAGAGAACGTCTCCGGAAACAGACTTAGATATTATTCCAGCCTTTACCAGAAGTGAGTCTGTAAGAGTAGTCTTTCCGTGGTGGACGTGCGCTATGATAGCGATGTTCCTGATAAGGTCGACATTGCTCATAAGCTTTGTGATTTCCTCTACTACGTACTCCTTCCTTACCATACAAACCAGCTATTACTTTGCGCTTCTTGCCATGCGCTCTATCTCGTTCTTGCGCTTGACAGCGTAAGAGTTGACATCGAGGTTAGCCGCCATCGTTATCTCTGTCGCAAGAGCGTCTGAAAGGTTCCTCTTGGTGCCGAATGCGCTTATTACCGCCGCCATCGCTATGTTCCTGAGCGCCGTGTCGAGCCTTCTAGACGCGCTGATGTCCACAGCGACGTTAGAGGATATTCCTCCATATACGACTCTTGTGGTGTCCTCGATAGGAGCGCTGTTCTCAAGGGCCCTTATGTAAACCTGAAGCGGATTCTTTCCGGTCTGCTGCGCTATCTTGTCAAACGCCTGTTCTATGATCTGGACGACCTTGAGCTTCTTGCCCTGAAGCCTTCCCTTTGTTCTTATGACGTGGCCCCCTATCTTGCCTCCTGTGCCTCCCCTCATCATGGCGTTTGCCAATCTCTCTACAATGTTGAGCTCCGCCTTTGAGTACGGTTTCTGGCTTGTCCTTCTGTAAGAAGCAGGGTAAACCATAGGCCTGAGGTTTATGTAGTTCCTCAGGCTGATATCGGCCACTTCTACATTGTAATCATACTTGCCGAATAGCTTGATGCCTTCGCCAATCTTTGTCTCTGACATTGCAGAGGGCTTGGCAGCAGCTCTCTTCCTAGGAGCTTTTGCAGCCGCTGACGTGTCTGCTTTTGATGCATCTTGAACAACAACGTTAGCCTGCTCTTCTGCCATAAATCATCATCTCTTAGGCTTCTCCTTTCTGCCCGTTCTTACCATGTCGAGGTTTACTCCATTGACCTCTATGACCTTGTACTTCCAGCCTGGGATGCATCCCATCTGGCCTCTCTGGGAACCTCCCATTCCCTCTATGGTGACCTCGTCGTGCTCGTCAATGAATCCGATTGCGCCGTCATGGGGCGTGAATGCGCCCACAACCGCGCCGTTCTTTATGAGTTGGACCTTGACGCCCTTTATCTGGCCTGAGTGCGGTTGCTTCTGCCCTACCGCTATCTTCTGCAAAACTAGAGCCTTTGCCCTTGGAACAGTGCCCATCGGGTCGTACTTGTCCTTGAGCTTGAACAGCTTTCTCTTGTATGTCTTTTTCAGAAGGCGCTGATGCTTTCTCTGTCGTACAAGCTTTCTTGCTGCGAATTCTCCGTTTGGCATATTATCATCATTCGTAATTTTCTTTTAGTATGTTAGAGTTACCTGGCTTTAGTATCGAGAGCACTGAGACTGAGAACGGCTTCCCGCATACGGCTCCTAGGTCCATCGATGTCCCGTTGAATTTCAGAACACGGACGTTCGCTATCTTAGCTACGTGGTTCACGTCTTCAAGCGTTTCCTTCTTGTTGGTCGAGGCTATTACCAGCGTCTTTGAGGTGTGGTCCTTGACAGAGTCAAGCGCCTTGTTGAGGCCGACGGCTACCTCGCCGCTGTCCACAGCTAAACGTATGTCGTTTGCCAAGTCTGCCATTGAATTTCACTTGCTGATAAGACGACCGTAAAAAGGAAGACTTACCGATGATAATATTGGCAGGGAAAAGTATATATAGCTTTTATCTTTCTGCCGGCAGCGGGCTATTAGGGGAACAGAGTCTTGGGGTCCCTTGGCACGAACGATACCTCTTTCACGTTCTTCTGACCCAAAAGCAGCATGATTATACGTGCTGCGCCGAATCCGAAGCCCCCATGCGGAGGCGCTCCGTACTTGAAGAAATCAAGATAGAACTCAAGGTTGTGTATCTGGAGACCTTTCTCTACCGCCTGCGCCTTGAGCTTGTCGTGCCTGTGCTCCCTCTGCGCCCCGGTCGTTATCTCGAGGCCCTTGTAGAGCAGGTCGTAGCTGTAGGTTGTCTTCTGGTTCCTCTCAGGCCTCATGTGGTAAAATGGCCGTACGGTTGACGGATAATCCGTTATGAACACGAAATCGCTGTTGAGCTTCTCCTTTGCGTACTTGCCTATCTCTTTCTCGCCGTCCGAGCTAAGGTCCCCGCCACGTTCGACCGGAAGACCTGCCTGCTCTATTATGTCATACGCTTGTGTTATCTTTATCTTTGGGAACGGCGTCTTTGGCACCTCTATGCCCACGCCGAGCTTCTGCTTTACCTCATTGCCCCATTTCTTCTCGAGCTTTGCAATCACGTACCTGAGCCACTTCTCCTCAAACTTCATGACATCCTTGTACGATTTTATGTATCCGAGCTCGACGTCAAGCGATATGAACTCGGTAACGTGCCTGTACGTGAACGATGGATCCGCCCTGAATACAGGCGCTATCTCGAATACCTTTTCCATGCCTGAGCATATGGCCATCTGCTTGTAGAATTGAGGAGATTGGGCGAGATATGCCTCTCTGCCGAAGTACGGCAATGAGAAGACCTCTGCGCCTCCTTCCGATGCCGCTCCAAGCAGCTTAGGCGTGTGTATCTCAATCATGTCCTGCTTTGCAAAATAATCTCTTGTCATCTTCTCGAAATCGGTGGCAACCCTGAATATCAGGTGCTTCTTCTCGTCCCTAAGGTCAAGGAACCTCCACCTGAATCTCGTATCCGGGTCTGCAGGGGTTTTTCCCGTAGGTTCCAGAGGAAGGGGGGTTGCCGCTATTGTGAATACCTCAAGCGACTTTGGTATGACTTCGGTGCCGTTGCCCTTTGGCATCGGCTTCTCCTCGCCAATTACCCTTATGCACGACTGCCTTGTTAAGCTGTCGAAATCCTTGAGCATCTTCGGGTCTATCGAGTTCTTGTTTATCGTTATCTGCTTGTGGCCGCCACCAGTAAGGACCTGCACGAACTTGAGGCCTCCTAAATCGCGGATCTCTTCAACGAAACCGCGAACTTCAACTTCTGGCATTAGCGCACCAACTGAGATTATAGTCAGTATCTGATATGGACTTAGCGATTATAAAGCCTTATGTTCAGCCGCTCTGGAGCGTGCCGGAACATTGCGAAGGCTCGCTGAAGCTGCCGCTGAGAATGAGCTTGAGGTATCCCAGATATGGTATGCTTGCAACGACCTTGCCCTGGATGTCAGCAAGCGATGCCGGGTAATTAGAGTACTGCAGGTCCAAGCCAGGGTTGTTGTCCCCTTTTGTAAGCGCGTAGTGGCTGCCGCTTGCGTTTATTATCGCGTATATCCTATGGACGATGTATGCGTCGCCTATCTGGTAGAAGAGGTCGTTCGGCACTGTCTTGTACACGACGACCGTATTGTTCTTATCGCCGGCTATTGTGGTGTTTGCTATGGTCAGGGACGTGAGCGCTGCCTCTTTCCCTGCAGTGCCGTTGCTGAACTTCACCGTCTCTACGCCGCATTGGTACTGGATGAGGCTTCCCGGCTGCTGCTGGACTATATAACCGCCTGTGTAGCTTGACTTGTACAGTCCTACCGTGTAACCCGGAAGCATGTACCCGTTAGGCGATATCAACAGCTGGCCGTTTGATTGCGAATACGCAACGCACGACAGTTCTTCAGAGCCTATGTTGCGGATCATGGCGTTGTATGTCGATGAAGTCACGTTGATTACTGGCGCATGAAGCTGCGTGACGCTGTTGACTCCCTGCAATACCACAAGGTCGCCCCTCTGAAGAGACGGCAGCATGCTGCAGCTCGGGACAACGTCCAACGGCGTGCTCGTCTTCAACGCTGCCTGCAACGAGAACCAGAGTGCTACAACTATGACGACTGCTATGGCTATCTCTATCAGGTTTTTCTTCGTGCCTTCTTCCTTTACCCCGACGGCAAATTCAAGGCCAATTATGAGTATTATGACCGCAAATAGCGATATGCCCAATATGCCAGACAGGCCCGGAACTCCCTGGTATAGGAAATAAAGCACGAACACTAGCGCCAGCACGATGTAAAGCGGCCATGTCTTTATCTTGCTGCGGCTGCCAGTCTTGTTTCTTGACCTTGTCCTCTTAGCCAATTAAGCACCTACTTCTGCTGAAGTGTCGGAACGCTCTCCTTAGCTGTGAGCTGGACGCCAACGACCTGGGATTCCCCTTCCCTGTGCGCGACCCCGATGGCCGTGCCTGCCGAGGATATGAGCGAGTCGTTGTGGCTGACTACCACGATCTGCGACCTTGAGCTCAGCTCCTTTAGCAGATTGGAGAGCTTCTTGGCGTTCTCCTTATCTAACGATGTGTCGATCTCGTCGAAGATGTAGAACGACATCGGGTTCCTCGTCTGTATCGCGAATATCAGTATGAGCATAAGCAGAGATTTCTCGCCTCCTGACAGGAGTTCCGACGCCCTGTCCTTGTTCTTTGCCGATGTTATCTTTATCGTGAGCCCTGAATTGAACGGCTCCTGCGGATTGTCTAGGTGCAGGTATGCCGAACCGTCGAAGATGTAGCTGTATAACTTCTTGAAGTTCTCGTCCACGCTCTTGAGCGTCTCGTTGAATATGCTGAGCTTCTTGGACTCTATCTCTGTTATCATTGATAGGACTGAATCCTTCTCGTGCTCGAGCGTAGCCAGCTTCTGCTGCGCGGAGTCAACGTCCTTCTTCTTGAGCTCGTATATCTCTGGTGCTTTCATGTTGACTGCGCCAAGCTGCTCTGCATCGTGCTTTGCTATCGTGAGCTCCCTCTCCAGCTCCTCCAACCTCTTGCCATTTATCAGGGTGGAGCTGGTGTACGAGAGAAGCTCCGCCTTTATGTCTCCGAGCCTCGTATTGAGCTGCGCCTTGCTCGATTCTAATTCGATGAGATCGCGGTTCAGCCTGTCCTGGCCGCTGGAGATCTTGCCCTTCTCCATTGCCACATCAGACATCTTCGCCTCTAGCTCTTGGAGCTGCTTGTAGATAGCGGCCGACTTTGCATCGTGGCTGCTTATCTTCTCACGCATCTCTGTGCGCTTCTTGCCCTCCTCTATCACCTCGTTGTCGAGAATGGATATGTCCTTCTTGAGGGCCTTGGACTTTGCCGATTCCTGCTTTATCTGCGCTTCTATCTCGGATACGCGCTTCTGCTGGAGCTCGTGCTCCTTAGACATCGTTGCAATCTTTATCTTGAGCTGCTCTGCCTCGTCCCTGAGCGCCTTTATCTTTGCTATCTCCTCCTTGTTTGCCTTGCGCTTCTGGCCCTGCTCTCCGGAGCTGGCGTTGGATGAGATTTTCTCGTTCTCGGCCTTTATCGCGCTTACGGACTTAGAGAGCTCTTTCTCCTTTGACTTGAGCTCGCTTATCTGCTTCTCCAATACGCCGGCCTTGAGCTCGTATGATGATATGCTCTTCTTTATCTCTGAGACTTCCTTCTTCGAGGACTCTACGGCCTCTGCGCTGTACTTCAACGCTGTCCCTATGGCAGATTCCTCTGCCTGGAGGGCTGCGATTGACCTTCTTGCCTTGTCGATATCTGCATTTGATTCGTCTATGAGGGAGAGCAGCGCCTTCCTCTCATCCTCTAGCTTCTTGAACTTCGATTCCAATACATGCATTGGCTGGAATGCCTTGAGCGTTCCCCCTGTTATGACGCCGGACTGTTCGACGAGTTCGCCCTCAAGCGTCACGAACCTGTGCCTGCCGAAGCCCTGCTTCTTTGCAGCCTCTATGCTGTCCACAAGATAGGTGTTGGAGAAAATATACGAGAATGCCTTCTCGTATCTCTTTTCAAACTTTATGAATTTTATAAGCGGGACAAGCCCCTGCGCGACATCGTCCCTCACGCTGATGTCCTTTAGCGGTATGAACGATGCCCTTCCAAGGCTCTTCGACTTTAGGATTTTTATTGCAGCGCTTGCAGTCTCTGCCGAATCTACGACAAAGTAGTTCATCCTGTTGGCCGCTGCGGCGCTGACTGCTGTGCTGTACTTGTCGTCGTATGAGCATAACTCGTATGCACGGCCAAAGAAGCCGTCTTGCATGCCTTTCTTCAGAACGTCTCCGCTCTTGTCTGGGCCTGAGCCTGACATGGCCATCTGTTCCCTTATGTTGACGCTGTCTGCGTAAACAGCGTCTATCCTCTTCTTGTGCTGATCTGCCTCTGCAAGCGCCGTGTTGAGCGACTTCTTTTCAGATTCTATTTTCTTCAAGACATCCTTGAGCTTCGCATCGCTTGCCGAATTATCAGCTTCTTTTGAGCTTATTTCTTGCGAGTGCTTCGTAATCGCATTGTTTGCATCCGCTTTCGCCTTGTTAAGGTTCTCGATCTCGAAAGATGTCTGCAGCATAGAGTTTGACACATACGATAGCTCCTGTTCCAGTTCATCGATCCTCGCCTGGTTAGCGCTGAACTTCCCTAGCATCACGTTCTCATCAGACGATACGATATCCTCTTTCGAGCCAAGCGCCTTTATCTTCTGCTCGAGCTCGGTCTTCAGCGCGCCGATCGCGTCGCCGTTGGCCTTTATCTCGGATTGAAGCCTTGATTTCTCGCTTTCCATGACTGCGATGTTGTTCTCCAGTTCGCGGACCTTCTCCTTGGTGGAATTCAGGTTGGCCTCCTTGACCGCTATGTTCTTGTTGAGCTCCTCGAGGATTTTGTTGGTGGAGCTTACCTCCATTGACCTTTCGTTCAGGGCCTTCGATATCTTTTCGCGTTCCTTCGAAAGCGCCTCCACCTGCGCATCAAGCGACCTGACGTTGTTTTCCGCCTCGGTCTTTGTGGCCTCCTTGGATTTTATCGTTGCGATTACCTTCTCGTATTCCGAGGACAGGCTTATCTCTCGCTCCTTGAGGACCGTGTACGTTATGTTCTTTATCGAATTTGTGAGCTCGATATATTTCTCTGCGTCCTTCTTCTCCTTCTCCAGTTCCCTCATGAAGCCTACGCGCTCGTTCAGCATTATGTCTGCTTCGTTTATCTTCGTCTCGACTTTCTCGAGCTCCTTCAGTGCGGATGCCTTCTTGTCGTTGAACTCCTTGATTCCGGCAGCTACGTCTATGAGTTCCCTTCTCTCTCGTGCATTGAGGCCCAGGAGCGTGTTTATCTCCCCCTGAGTGACGGTGTTGATCTCGCTTATCTCGCTCTTGTTTGCCTTGAGCACCTCTAGGAGGTCCTGCCTGCTCGCCCGCTTGCCGTTGAGCCTGTACCCTATCTTGTTGTTCGACTTTATGACCCTCATCAGCTCTATCGGCTCCTTGCCCGAGAGCGTGAGCTTCACGTAAGCCCTCTTGGTGCCATCCTCTTTCTTGGGCTTCGCCGCATTGTTTATGAGCTGCTGCGAGGCTGTTACTCTCATGCGCCTGAGAGAGCTTTCGCCAAGGACAAAAAGAAGCGCGTCGCAGATATTCGACTTGCCGGACCCGTTTGGGCCGACAATGCAGTTGAATCCCTTGTCGAACCTAAGGTTTGCGTGCTTGAAAGACTTGAAATTGTGCATTATCAAGCTGTCTAGGTAAAGCATCCCTTACACCGTGTCGCCAATAGCTATTAACTAGCACTCTTTTTATTGGTTTCCTTTCTTTGACGACTAGGGACTTGACATTTACATTTTTATCGCCGAAGACAGTTTTCTAATCATTTCAACCCCACATTTGCCTTAGAGATAGGCAATCAAATACGCAATTATGCACGAATAAACATGCATCATAACTTTCTTCATTCCGACAAACCTGTTCTTTGAAAGACCGAATACCTCTTTCAGTCGAGAGAAAAATCGTTCTACGGACCAACGATTTGCGTATTCTGGGTCGTTCGGTATTTCAGATGGCCTGTGGCCCCTACCGTTTGTTGCAACTAAAGGAATTACGTCATCGTATCGCAATTCCATTCGTACGTCAGAGGAATCGAGTGCTGAGTCCGCGAGATATTTTGATTTCGACCTCAATCGAAAGTTCTCTTTGATGTGTGAAAAGACAGTACCAAACATTTTCTTGTCGTGTTTGTTTGCAGGCCGGATAAAGAATGCAAGCGGGTTGTCTGTCGTCGCATCAACACCCACATGTAGTTTATATCCAAAAAAGGGTTCGGTGCAGTT
>JAGWHO010000007.1 GCA_028866715.1 Microcaldota archaeon | reverse complement strand
GACATCTCCCTCAACGTTATGATAAGCGTCTTCCTTGTGAACTTCTTCTCTAGAATGGAGTAAAGCTCTCTGGTGGTCCTCGGACTCTTCTGAAGGAGCAGCGCCATCACGGCGTAATTCGGCCTGCTAAGCACCTTTCTGAGCGCCCAGACCTCGTCCTTGACCTTCTCTTTCTTTACCATAACCTATAATTGCAAAATAAGATTTAAATAGGTATGTAGCGCTCTGGCGCTACTTATACGACGGTAATCGAAAATTACCTGCGCGCTGCTTGCAAGAGGCCCATAAATAATATATACAAAGGTATATATACTTTTACTGAAGTAAATGATAGACAGGGCGTTTTTCTGAAGGCTCAGGTGATGGTAGGCATGGTCATGTCTCTTTTCGTGGCGCTTGCGCTCGCATCGTTCATAACGTCTCTTGTCATACACGCAAGGGCAAACGGCTCCGATGCCGAAGCGCAGCTTAACAGGACCCTTGTCAGCGTCTCGGCACATCTCTCTGGTCTGAAAAGCGGCGTGTGATCGCATGATGATGGGACTTGACCAGTTGATCGGCCTTGCCGTGCTCGCGGTTGCGCTGCCTGGGGCTGTCCTCACGATGAACCAGGGCGCCGTTCCCGGTCAGTATGCGTCATTTGGAAACCATCTGATATCGGACATGAAGCTGCAGAGCGCGCTCAGCGGCATTATAGCGATCAACTCGCTGAAAATAAACTACACGCTGGCGATATTTGCGCCCAATGCAGCGATAAGCGCAAACTACCCCACAATATCAAGGATCGCGGTAATCAACGGGCAGGCATACATGGTAACGGTGCAAGGAAATGAGGGCGCAAACGTCTCTTGAGTTCACGATAATAACCGGCGCAGCCGCGGCGTTCAGCCTTTTTGTTATCGGCATATTCGCGAACGTGCTGCACGGGCAGCATTCGCTTCTCTCAAACGCGCTCAACCAGTCTGCACCTTCGGGCCTTTTGGCAACTAATTCAACAGGCAGCCAAAGTCAGGCTCAGTACCTGTATGCGAAGCTCATCAGGTCCAACGAGTCGGTCTCGTATCCGCTATCCGGTTATTCAAATGTGCAGAACGTAAGCGAGTACTCCCATTGCAGCTGGTACAGCTTCATGGGGAGCCAGACCCCTGTCAAGGACCAGTGCAGCGTGCCAGGCTGGGGCTACTGGATACCATCCGGCAGGTGCTACGAATCCGCAACATACTGCATATCTTTAAGGAATCTAACAGGCCGCGTCTCGCAGATACAGAGCCGATACGGCTACCTCTACAACATCACAGTCGATGTGTACGGCCAGGGTCCGCAGCTCTCTGCCATTCTCAGCAGTTCAAGGCAGGGCTCAACCTTAATGGGCCAAAACGGCACGATCGTCGGGAACGCGATTGTATCCTACGTCTCAGGCCAGGGCCCGCAGCCGTATTACTCCTATTCTGTGTTGAACTCTTCAGGCACGAGGCTCGTCAACGAGTCTGCCTACACGGAATACATTCAGGCATTGGGTGCCCTTGAGGCTACGCTCAGCAACTACAACGGCACCCCGATTGACCCTGACATACAGTCTATAATCAACCAGAGCATAGAAGCATTTGACGAAGCTTCAGCAAGGCTGCTCTCGGCTCAAACCGCTGCACAGGGCCAGTGCGCGATAAACACGACAGCGAACGCCAGCGCAGTTACATGCAGGCCGTTGTCGCCGTTCTATTATACCATAAATGAAACATTGTTTCCGCAAATTTACGTGCCCAATCAGATTGTATTGGTGCAGGGCTCCACCGTGAGCATAACTTAGTGGTTCGATGAGGGCGCAGTTTGCAGTGAGCGAGGCATTCCTTTCCATGATGCTGCTTGCCGCGGCGCTCTCCATGACCGCAAACAGCGTTTACACGACCTACAAGCTACAAGCGGATTACAGGACCGGATACGGAGATTCCATCTACGATTACAGCATGCTGCTGTCCCACAACCAGAGCGCTTCCGTCTGCGTATCATCCGGCAATGCCGTGTGCATCAAGCAGCTTGCAGCCGCAATCGCAAATGTCTACGGCCTTGAGTACGTGAGGATCGATTCCGGCAATGCCGACGTGTCTTACGGCACCAACGCAACGTGCACAAGGAAAGAAAGCCTCTGTTCCCCACAACTTTCCGGTTCAAACTACTCTGTCTCCTGCATCCATATATGCGGTGATTGAACGGGCTTCTACGGCATTGTGATATCAGTTGTTGCGTTCGCCTCGATGATAGTTGTAATGAACGCTCAGCACAACGCCTCATCATATGCTGCGCTATCCGGTTCGTTTGATGCGTATGAGCGGTTGCAGTACCTATATGCGTTCCATAATCTTGCGGCGCCGCCAAACGCATCTAACCAGACAGAGTTCTCAAGCTGGCTGTCAGCGCTCGTGGCCAGCGCAAAAGCCGACAACCTGAATGCCGCCATATACGGGAACACGCTGGTGCTCTCGGACACGCAGGACAGCCATGCCTACATCGTCTCAAGCCTTAAAAACACATAAAAGGCTTGATGTGCTAATTACTAACACATGGCCTTAGTGGTGTAACGGCTCGCACGGGGGACTGTGGATCCCCTAGACCGGGTCCGACTCCCGGCTAAGGCCCTTATGATCCAAAGAAAGACATTATCTGCTCAACGTCTATCCTTTTGTTCTTCCTTATTATGTACAGGCCGTTCTCGAGCCCGTTGCCGAGGCACTGTATGTGGCCGTGGAGTATCTCTTTGTGCTCCTCGCCTCTGAGCATCTTGACGAAATCCGTTATCGAGCTCAGGCTCTCTGGGTCATTGAAGTGCTTTACCACGTTGTCGACGACTATATACCCGCCTGCGTTGATGTGCGGCAATGCAAGCTTCAAGTACTTGCCGTAGCTCGGCGTATCAGCATCGAAGAATACCATGTCTAGCCTGCCGCTCCAGTTCTCGAGCGTGTCGTCTATCCTCGCGTTTATCACTCTCACGTTGTCTATGCCTGCCTCTTTGAAGTTGCCCTTCGCCATCTCTACCTTGGTGTCAGACAGGTCTATCGTATACACCGTGCCGTTATTTTCCCTGATCCCAAGCGCCATCCATATCGCGGAATACCCCGCAGACGTGCCGAGCTCAAGTATGTCCCTGGCTCCGGTCCTGTTTGCGAGCCAGTACAGGAACATGCCAGCGTTCCTTGACACGGACCACATTCGCATCTCGTTCCCAGGCAGCCATATCTCTTTGTCGTGGCCGCTCAGGCTGTCGCTCTTCACTGCCCAGGTATTGTTCTCGTTCTCAAGCCTTCTCAGGACGGCGTCAGCCTGCCCCGTGATGCTTATCGAGTTTATTTCGGCTAGTCTTTCCGAAGAGGTATCCGGAGGGATAAGGATTCCCTCTTTGTACATCTTCCAATGCGGGGCACTATCCCCCCTCTTCAGCCTGTCCACAAGTCCCATCAGGTCGTGAGCGTCCTTGCCAGCGGCCGAATCCAGCTTTCGCTCTCCCTTGGATTTTTCACTCATCCATCCCCACCTACACCCAATAGTAGTTCCCGCGCTCCTTATATTTAAGGCTTCCTCAGCCTTAAAGATATATTTAAAAAGCTATGCTTTAAAACGAGCCAATCAAGTAAATGCCTACGTCTGCAAACGGCTCAAGGCGAACCAATTTAAGCACGGCTTCAGCTATGGTATCATGGCAGAGAGAAAGGCAGGCATAGGCACCTACGCCGGGATACTGTTCAGGGACGTGTTCATAGGCATGATACTCGTAGTGGTGCTGCCGATTACTGCTCTTGGCGCACTCGCTTCCGGAAACATAACCGCGCTCGGCGCCCTAGGCGCAGTCCTGCTCATGGCGCTGCTGCAGGCAGCCCCGAACGCGATGAACAACTACGTTGACTGGAAGATAGACCAGGCAAACGGCAAGCGCGCCCTCATGCACAGGCTGTTCGCGAAACGCGGCCTTCTCGCGATAACTGCCGTTTTGCTGCTGCTCACGCTGCCTTTCTTCATCTACGGCAACAACTATCTCAGGATAACTATGCTGATAGCGTATTTCGTGATATTCAACTACAATGTCTTGATAAAGGCAAAGGACGTCATCTTCCTGAACTACCTGTTCATAGCGTTCTTCTACGGGCCACTGGCGTTTGCGATAGGCTTCTTCGCGCTCTCGCAGAGCATCAGCGCCTTCATGTCAGTAGTATGGATACCTGTCTTCATATTCCTGATACACCTGATATTCTCGGTCATAAAGGATTACGGAGACATAAAGGGCGACAGGCTTCACGGGAAGATCACCATGCCTGTGCTGTTCGGGAAGAAGCTGTCTGTCTATATGCAGATCGCCGCCACAACTGCGATCTTTGCCGCGCTTTTGGCCTTCTCATTGTACTCGCTTCGCTGGGGGCTCTCTCTTGCGCTGCTCATACCTTACCTGATAGGCCTGTACTCATTCATGCTGGTCCTTAAGACTGACGAGAAAAAGCTTTACACAAGGGCCGCAAACCTGATAAGGCTCAACGCCCTGATTGTAACTGTAGTGCTGGCTACTTATTTCATCTAAGGCTTCTTGAGCTGCGTCGCGGCCTCAGGCGCTGTTGCAAGCTCCGCGGCGCGCTTGAGCACGAACTTGCATGAGGTTGCGCCAAGGGCCTGGCACTCCGTCTCTATGACGTCCATGTCCTCCTTGAATGCTATGCACACCGCTCCTGCTATGAACCCCCTAACTATGTGGTCGACAGGAAGCTTTGTCTTTCCTTTAAGGCCCTGCGCGATAGGGGAGTTCTCGACCTTTATTATGCCGGACTTCGCATCCTTCTCAAGGGACTCCCATGTGAGCATGCCCCAGCCCGCAGACTCGGCTATCTCGGTGAGCCATTTCAGGTAGTCGTTGACAGTGAAGCTGTACGTCCTTGTGTCTTTCGAGACGACTATCTTGAAGCTCTCCTTAGCCGAGTGATAAACTTTGTAGGTGTCGCCCGGAGAGTCGCTCAGGTAACCCGTAAGATCTTCAAAGAACTCGGCCGGCGCCATGATTATTCTGTTGTTGAACATGGTTATGTTGCCGTCCTTGAAAGAGATCGCCCTTGCGAGCATCAGCTTCTCTAGCAGCGACACCACGGAATCACTAAACCTTCTCTGCAGGCTTTATCTCGTGCCCTTTGGATGTGAGCTCGAGATCGTGTATGTACTGGCTGTGGTTCGTGTTCCTCATCTTGCTTATGGTTATGGTCCTGAGACGCTTGTTCCCAACAAGCGTGTTGAACAGCTGCACCACGCCGTCGCATGCGAACTCGCTAACCCTGTCTATCGTGACCCTGTTGTTGTCCGGGTCGCCGTAAGTTATCACAAGGTTTGTCGTGCCCAATGCGGCAAGCTCCTCTATTATAAGATAGACGAGCCTCTTCTCCGAATCGCCGGTATACACCACCTTGTCCCTGCCCTCTATGCCTATGTCAGCATCCGTCGTGGGAATGCTTCCAGCGTTCACAGATACTGATGACGCAATGTTTCCTGCATAACCTGACGGTATCGTGAAGAGGTCCAGATTCATCGCGAGCGCAGCAAGGTTGTCGAACACTATGCGCTTCGCGTTTATCTGCTTCTGGATCTTCTCTATCGTGTCAAAGATGTTGAGCTTGCGCTTCGTCAACGGCACTCTCAGGAAGAAGACCTTCCCCTCGTTCTCGAACGCCTCCATGTCCATGCCGAACTGCGCGGCCTGGTTCTTTAGCGTGTTTGTTGTTGAATCCAGCGTTATGTATATGCCGTTCTCTCCCTCCTTCGCGCCCTCATAAATGTACTGAAGCCCAAAGATGCTCTTTCCAGCTCCTGGCGCGCCAGTAAGAAGCACGTTTGACCCTTTCGGTATGCCACCCTCTACCAAGTCATCGAATCCCGGTATGCCTGTTTTTACCCTTTCCATGTTTACCAACCATTTCGTCGTGAAGCCCGTAGGAACTACAAAGCACAGCTATAAAAACATTTATGCCCGAGGCTGCGCCTTGCCTGTTCCTATGGCCCTACCCTTTCAGTCCCTCTGGCGCCCTTGCCATGAGGTTCCACCACCTAATGAGATTACGGCTTAGGAAATATATATACATTACGTGTCCGTCTTGCGACCAACTGGCGGAAACAGCTTTTTATTTGCTCGTTCTGATAATCTAGCGGTCGAGCGGCATATGATGAAGTATCCAGAAGCGGCTTTTCCGGAGGGCTCCAATCACACGTTTCTGGATTTTATATTCTACAACGCAGGCTACCAGAAACTGAGATTCGATAGCCGCAGATCAGACAGGCGGCACACATTCAGGTGGAGCGATGGCAGCGAGCAGTACCTCAAGACCCTGAAGTCCGAGTTTGGTTTAGACCAGGTAACAAGGCGCTGCAAGACTGATTATGAGATTGCGCTTGCGTTATGCAGGTGGGTCTCCATGCGATGGGCCCACCATGGCTATAACGAGTCGAAAAGACCCGATGCGCTATCTATACTCCGTGCTGCAAGGCATGGCAAGCAGTTCAGATGCGTTGAATATAGCATAGTGCTTCAAGCGTGCCTTGCCGCATATGGCATTAAGGCCAGGATTGTGGGCCTGCTGACTATCGACATAGAAACAATAAGAGGGGGCGGCGGCCACGTGGTCGTAGAGGCCTATATCAAAAGCCACGGGAAATGGGTTATGCTTGATCCTCAAAATGGTGTAGTACCGGTGTTAGGCAGGACCCCATTGAACTCAGTAGAGCTGCAAAAGGCAATATCAATGAAAGACAGGCGGCTAAGCTTTGCAGGACGGCCCGCTGCCAGGTACATAAAATTCATCTTCCCTTATCTTTTCTACTTCCAAACAAGATTTGATAACAGGGCCAATAAAATGCGTCGCCAAAGGCATTACAAGCGCACCACAGCTCTGGTTCTTGTGCCATTAGGCTATAAAAAGCCTCTGAAGTTCCAAAGGGGGCCTGAGTCTAAATATCTGGTCAGAATAGAGACACACTCCATCAGAGACTTTTATCCAAAAGTCTGACTGCTTCACTCAGAAGAAGTGCAGGCCCCACCATCTTACGAAGCGCTTTGCGCTTATGTTCAGGCCGCGGGTGTTCTTCTTTATGTCGTTGACCATCGTCTTGTAGAGGATCTTCTCCTGCGCGTCCAATTTTCCCTCCTTGACTATCTCCTGCTTCTTCCCGTCTACCATCTGGGTCTCCGTCTTGCTTATCACGTCTTTCTTGACCATCTGGTACCATTCATCAAGAGAGCTGCCGCTGAAGTCCTTGTCCTTGAGCACAGACATTATGTCCTTCATGGTCAGGTTTCTCGCCTTGTGCATCTGGTACTCGTGCAACAGAGGGAGCATTGCAGACTTGTCCGTTATCCTCTCTATGTCCGCAGGCGAATATCCTGTAGTGCATCTTGCCAATCGTCCGTAATTCACTCCCTTCCTCGGCTTGTTCCTTGTGTAGAACTCAAACAATGCCTTTCTGTCCTTGTACGTCGGCGGTTTGATGTAAAGGCTGTCTCCGAACCTTCCGCTTCTCTTCAGCGCCGGGTCTATGTCCCATGGCTGGTTCGTCGCCCCTATCACGAATATCCCTTCAGGATTGGATTCGAGCCCGTTCATCTCAACCAGGAACTGGTTTACTGCCAATCTCATCGCCTGGCTGTCCCCTCCTTCGCCCCCGCCGCCTCCTCTCTTTGCCCCGAGGGCGTCAAGCTCGTCGAAGAATATGATGCATGGCGCGTTCTTCCTTGCCTGGTCGAATATTGCATGAAGGTTCTTTTCCGTGTTTCCCGTGTACATGTCTACGATCTGGTTGAGCCTTGCGATGAGCACATTCGCTCCCGACTCTCCTGCTATCGCGTTTACTACGTGCGTGTTGTGCACGAAGAAGTCGTTTGCGACAAAGTTGTGCGTCTCGTCAACAGTCAGGTCATAAACGAATTCGGGAGAAGCGATCTTCTCGATGCTCTTTATCCTCTCGTAGACGACCCTGTTTCCGCCTTTCTTCTTTATCTTGCTCCAGTTGTTCTTCTTTTTGCTCAGTAGCTGCGCCTTTGCGCCAAACATGCCTATCTCGTCTATGAACGTGTCCACATCGCGGTTTCTGTGCACTGTCAGCTCCCAAGCGCCCGATTCCTGCCTGTGCCTTATGTTGGAGAGGATGCCGAACCTCAGCAGCAGGTGCTGCACCTGCCTTATCAGCGTCTCGGACATGCTGGCGTATCCTATTACCCTTTTCTCCCTTGGGCCGTAGGGTATCGGCGGAAGCACTCTCTTCTCCGCCCATCCTTCTCCTGAGAACAGCCTGTTGAGGAACAGGGCAAGCAGATGCTTCTGCAGCGTAAAGACGTGCTCAGGAATCTTTTTCGTGTAAGAGCTTGTAAAAGACAAGCCGTGTTTATCCAGGAACTGCTGCATCGTGCTCCTCTCCCAGGTGTTGCGTTCGTGCATATGCCTGCCTGCGACCTGGAGTGTGGCCGAATTGCCGTGATCCATCCTTACGTTGAAGTGCAGGCTGTCATCGTACTGCGCAACAGCCGATTTGAAGTCCTCAAGCAGCTCTAAATCGCCGTTTGTGAACACGGGCATGCCCTGTGTCAGCCCGCCCTCTGCTATGAAATATGCAAGCAGCTTTACTTCAGATTCTTTCATAAGGCTGTTTCCGAAAACTGAGAGCGAACGCGGGACTCCTATCCGTTCTCCTACGCTGAACGTCTCTGCCGGCGACCATCCGCTCTTTGTAAGCAACGGATGCTCGGGTGTGCAATCTACAACCCTGCCCCTGTCTGTGGTTATCCTAAGTAGCGGCTTGCCCTCAAGCTTCCACCAGCCGCTTACCCTGCTGACACCAAGCTTGTGCATCTTTGTAAGCGTGAGTATGTAAGGCTCCTTCCTATCTACGACGTCCTTTATCTTCATGCACCTGCCGTCAGGCAGCAACACATCAGTGTTCGCCGCCACGCACTTCCCTACGCCTGGCGGACCATACAAAAGCAAACCGACTCCGAGTTTCTTGCCGTACTTCCTGAACAGCTCAGGCTGCTTTATCGCAAGCACCACGTTGTCCGTTAGGTACTTCTTCGCCTTTGTGAGCCCTATTACGGAATCGAATCTGACGTTTGACTTGTAGAATGCAAGCTTCTTGATCTGCCCTTCCTCTATCTTCTCCTCAGGCTCAGCGAACTTCTGCACCTGCTTCGCAGATTGTTCCGAGCCGCCGGCAGGCTTCTTTGGCAGCTTGCTGTCTATGTGTATCAGCGAATCTATTCTCTCTAGCCTGTTCTTTGCCTCTGCGTAATCGGGATTGTTTGCCAATGATTTTTCGTACCAGAATCTTGCGCCTATGAAATCGTTGTTGCTTTCCGATATGTCTCCTATGAGAAGCGGAGCGTCGGCGCTCTTCGGCTGGAGCTCCATCACGACCTCCAAATCCTTCTTTGCGGCAGAGAAGTTGTTCTGCACCCTGTGTGTTAGGGCACGGTTGAAATAAGCGTCAGCGTACTTCGGCTCTACTGTAAGCGCTTCATTATACTCGCGTATCGCGTCGTCGAATTTTCCCTCCTCGAAGAAGCTGTTGCCTTTCTTCCAGTGCTCCTTTGCGGTAGGGTTTACCTGCGGCTTCACTGGTGCCGGGTCTGCCGCCTTCGGCTTTTCTTCAGCCTGACCCTTCGGATTCTTCTCTCCTGCCATCGATACGCCTATATTAGGTGCTATTTTAAGGTATTTATTCCTTTGCCGACGTCTTCTCTTCCTCTGTATCAAGGAGCTCGTTCAGCATCTTGTCCACTTTGCTGATGTTGGGATTGGATCTCGGAAGGTTGTCAAACGAGACCGAATCAAATTCCTCAACAAGCTCGAGCACCTCGTCATGCAGCCTCTTCATGTCCTTCGACTTTACCTTGTATCTTCCCTTGAGCTGCCTTATCACGAGCTCGCTGTCCGAATATAATTCTATTTGAAGGTTTTCTGAAGTTATGAGATTGTCGCCGCACCAGCTAAGCGCCATTATTATTGCTGTATATTCAGCCGAATTGTTCGTCATTTTACCGTTGTACTTGCACTCCCTGTTGAGGAGCTCCCTGCCCTTGTATATGGAATATCCTGAAGCGCTCGGGCCGGGGTTCCCTCTCGCGGCGCCGTCCGTGTAGATTGTTATGCTAGCAACCATGCAATCAACAGAGTAATCTAGCCTAATATTTAAATAGATGATTTGCGTCAGCTAATCATGAAGGTCTACCCGCTAAGCGATGGCGAATCCTTAGTCAAGGCCGCGAGGGAGAGCATAGAGCTCGATCTCACGTCGCCGCACTTCAAGCTATCGGCAGTGACGCAGAGCATAAAACACATACGCGGCAAGCACGGGGTCTTCATAACACTTCAGCACTACCCCACAATGGAGCTCCGCGGCTGCATAGGCTTTATCAACGCAGTTTCGGAGATAAGCGAGCTGCTGCCGCAGGCCGCAATCTCGGCAGCGTTCGAGGACACGAGGTTCGTGCCTGTGTCAAAGAGGGAGCTCGGAGAACTGCTGATAAGCGTAAGCATACTCACAGAACCGCAAGAGCTCAAGGGCGGGGCAAAGGAGAGGAAGCGCGGCATTCATGTCGGGACTACCGGCCTGATCGCGCAGTACGGTCATTACAGCGGCCTGCTCCTGCCTGAAGTGGCAGCCGAAAACAACTGGGATGTGGAGCAATTCCTTCAGGAGGTATGCCTCAAGGCTGGCCTCCACAAGAACTACTGGTCACAGCCTAATGTCAAGCTCTTCAAGTTCGAGACGCAAGTATTTAAGGAGGAAACGCCCAGCGGGAAGGTAATAGAGCAAGAGCATTGATTCGGCATCTAATCCTCAGCAAAGACAAACGTTATAAAGGTTTAACCAAGAATATGCTATCAGCCAGCCATTGGTGGGCTCGTAGCATTCTCATGTGGTTTTGAATCATATGGGGCTAAAAGTCTGGTTGGTGCGTTCGACTGATAAAACAATCAGATATCGAAAGGTCGGGAGTTCAAATCTCCCCGGGCCCACTATTTTTATAATTTTACATCCATGCAATACCATGGACGGCATGCACGACAACGGCCCAAGGCTGATATTCAAGGGATTGATGATACTTCTGATACTCATAGGCCTCGCGATATTCGCGAGCGCGGTCATCTCTGCAGCAAGGGGAGGCACTCCTATTGCAACGATGATGAGCTTCGGGTGGGGCTGGGTATGGAACATAATAGGCATAATCTTCGCGATCTGGATCCTGTCATGGATATTCAGGTGGGCATTCTGGGGCCACCCGCACAGGCACTACGCGCGCCACTGGTGGGGCGACGAGCGCACCATAGCCAGGATGCGCTACGCCGGCGGCGACATAACGAAGAAGGAGTACGACGAGATAATCAGGAACCTCAACAGGACCAAGGAGTGAAACCGAAGTGAAGACGAGGAACATCCTTACGCTTCTGTCTGCTATAATCCTCTGCGAAGCAGTCGGCGCGACAGGCTCGCTGTTCACGATATCTTCCATATCTACGTGGTACCTTGCGCTGAACAAGCCGGCGTTCACCCCGCCGAACTGGGCATTCGCTCCGGTATGGACCTCGCTTTATCTGCTCATGGGGGTATCGCTCTACATCATTCTCTCGAAGAGGACAAAGAAGGACAGCCAGGCAGTCCAGATATCGGCATTCGGCATACAGCTCGCGCTCAATCTCCTATGGTCTTTGGTGTTCTTCGGATTAAGGTCGACTGTTGGCGGTTTTGTGGTGATTGTCGCGCTCTTGGCAGCCATTGCAGCCACTATGCTGGCATTCTGGAAGGCCTCGCGAGCCGCATCTTTGATACTCACGCCCTATCTCGCATGGGTCGCGATAGCCGCTTCCCTCAACCTGTACGTATGGCTCCTTAACCCGTAGGAACAGCGCTGTTGCGCTTGCCATTTGCCGGCGCGTTACCTTGAAGCAGAGGCGACTACGCTTTTACTCCGCCTCGTGGCGACCTCGACCTTTATCTCGCTCTTCACAATGAACTCCGCCTTCTCAAGCTCCTTTGCGAAATCCTCAAACACAGCCTTCAGATTTGGCCCTTCAGGCGGTAGCACAACTATCCTCCTTGAGCCTATGACCTCCACTGCTGCCCTGATGTCCGGCAACAGTTCATATGGGTCAATCGATTGCACATGATAAGCTCCTCCGAAATCGACATTCGTATCAAACTCATGGTGCATCTCCGCGAAATACCAATCACCAACTAACCTTTTAACTGTGGGATTGAGCCTGTTATCCATGCATAGCAGGTATCCAGTTTCAACCTCCTTAGGGTCCCTGACTCCGAGCGTAGGGGCACTTATGCACAGGTCACCAACCTTTGTATGGTCCTTGGGGGGAACCGAAATAAGATCAAATTTGATGGCATCTTCATCAAACTTTTTTCCAAACTTTGCAAGGATCTCAATGAGCCTCTTCCTCTGCAGGCTCCCTTGGGTGCTCTGGTACTTGACAAAGTCTTCGCAGTTGTGCATGAACTCTATGTCTTCTTGATCTACGCGGGTCCTCATCTTGCTTCCGTAATCGGCCCCTCTCTCTATCATGTTCCACTTTATAAGCGCTCCGCCGCAATCGTGGTCGTGCGTCAGTATCTTCAGAGCCTTAAGGTTCGGATAAGCCTCGACTGCGTACCTCACTGCGTTCTCAAGAGACCTGGAATCAGGTCCCGCATCCCTTCCTACGATGACTGTGCTCATTAAAATCACTCGGGTTAAACAAAATCTCTCTACTCGAAGAGTTATTTATAACTTACCTCTTTGCGGAATAAAGCGAAAACGGGGTCGCGTCATATCCAAGTTTCTGCAGGTTCTCGGCGAACCTCCCGGAATTGGGGCCGTAGGTGTAGACGTTTTTCGCGCCGGTGGAGTTTATGTACTCGAGGCTATGCTTGAAATCGGCATGATCGCTGAACGGGAACTGCATGTCCGTGTCGAACCTGAATACCTTCGACCAGCCGGTCACCACGGCAGTCGAAACGTCTCTGTTGTGTATTTCGCTCAATGAGGCCCTCAATGGGGCGAGGTTGCGCGCGTCGGTTATACCTACGAAACCTCCCTTCATTATCGACTCGTAATCGCTCCCCTCGTCATACACGGACGCATACTCCAAGCCTATGCCGTTCTTTGTGTAGATGCCGCAGACCCTGCTTATCTTCTTGCTCACTATCGGCGTTATCCCGGCATCGTTGAGTATCGCGATGAGCTCCTGCGCCTTGCCCATGGCATACGCCGTGAAGAGCACGATGCCCTTGTCGAGCTCTTTCTGGGTCCATTCCCTTATCTGCGCTTCGATGTCCTCTTTTTTCTCAAACTCTATCCATGGCTCGCAGTACGTAGAATCAAGTATCACGGTATCTGCCTGCGTTATCTCTATGGGCCTTGAGGTCTTGGAGCCCTCCATCTGGAAATCGCCTGTATAGATTATGCGCTTGCCTGTAGATGCGTCATCGACGCAAAGCTGCCTCGAGCCCAGCATGTGCCCTGCCTCAAGAAGCCTGACCCCCTTATATGTCTCAGGCCTCGCGACCTGCTTGCCTGATGCCCTCTCAATGAGCTGTATCGTCTGGTCGCTTGCTAGCAGCATCTTCGACGACCTTACCGCGGCTGTGTGGTCGCTGTGCGCATGCGAAACGAAATCTATGTCAGAGCCTGGCTCGCGCCTGTCAAGCGATATGTTTGTGTCGTTCAAGGTAAGCATGCGGTCGCCGGCTCATCTCTTGTAAGCAGATACAAGTTTAAACTTATACCGGTATTTAATAATTAAATAGCTTATGTATCGCTGAGTGAAATGGTAGAAGACGTAATAATCATAGGCTCTGGCCCAGCGGGCTACACCGCCGCGATATACTGCGCAAGAGAGGACTTCAAGCCGCTTATGATCTCGGGCAGCGTGAACATCGGAGGGCAGCTCACGCTCACAACGACCGTCGAGAACTATCCCGGATTCCCTGACGGCGTGCAGGGCCCCGAGCTCATGGGAATGTTCGAGAAGCAGGCAACGAGATTCGGCACGCGGATCGTCCATGAAGACGTAGTGGAAGCTGACCTGCACTCAAATCCTTTCAAGGTGAAGACCGCTTCTCAGGAATATGAGGCCCGTGCCATAATAGTTTCAACAGGCGCGTCAGCAAAATGGCTTGGGCTTCCATCGGAACACAGGCTGATAGGCAAGGGCGTGAGCAGCTGCGCTACATGCGACGGTGCATTCTTCAGGAACAAAGACGTCGCGGTGGTGGGAGGCGGCGACACCGCGATGGAAGATTCCCTGTTCCTGACAAGATTCGCGAAGAGCGTTACTATACTGCACAGAAGAGATGAATTCAGGGCGAGCAAGATAATGCAGGACAAGGTGCTCAACAACCCGAAGATCAAGGTAATGTTCAACACTGTTGTAGAAGACGTTCTGGGCGACCAGAAGGTCAGCGGCGTGAAGATAAAGAACACCAATGACAACAAGACAGACGTTCTCAACATCGACGGGCTGTTCGTTGCGATAGGCTATTCGCCGAACACCGGCTTCCTGAAAGGCCAGCTGAAGGTCGACGAGCTCGGCTACATAATCACAAAAGATGAAGTGAAGACGGACATAGAGGGGGTATTCGTAGCCGGCGACGTTGCTGACAGGTTCTACAGGCAGGCCGTGACTGCAGCAGGGAGCGGCGCAAAGGCAGCCCTGCATGTGAGGGAGTACCTCCAAAGCCTAAGATAGCTTTTTCTGCCCTTCCCGTTTCGCAAGGGATGACACCCTTATCCCCACCTTTCTTACCGCCCTGTCGGTTATCAGAGGCCTTATCAGTTTTACCCCTTCGGTTGTGAGCAGATCAAGCGAATCGGTGTAATTGTTGAACTGCTTGTTTTTTATTTTGTCAGTAAAATCTGTGTACTTGGCCTTGACAGAGATACCTTTGAACCAAAGATGCTGCCTGTTCAGCTCTTCTATTGCCTCTTTCGCAAGCTCTTTGATCATCGATTCGACTACCTTCATGTCTGTTGTCTCTTTCTGCAGCGTTCGCTCCCTGCCTATCGATAATATCGTGTACTTGTCCTCTACTCTACTGGTGTCTATGCCGTTTGCAAGCTGGTAGAGCTCCTTCCCGAATATGCCGAAATTGTCTATGAGGACATTAGGGTCCGCCTTTGCAAGCTTCCCTATCGTGTCTATCCCCATTGCGTTGAGCCTGTCCGCCGTTTTCTTGCCTACGCCGAGAATCCTTATGACATCCTTGCCCTTGAGAAATGCCTTGAGGTCTTTCTCTTCTATAATTCCGAGGCCGTTTGGCTTTGATTCGTCGCACATCATCTTCGCGTAGATCTTGCCTGTGCTTATCCCTATGGTGCACGGCAGCCCGAACTTTGCCATTATCTCTTTCTTTATCGCTTCGGCCTGCCCTCTTGCCCCATCGTAGCCCATCTCGCCAAGGTCGAGCGCTGCCTCGTCTATGCTCACTACCTCTGTCCTATGGCCATAAGCCTTGAGGAGAGCCATCACCTTCTCGGACATCTCGCCGTAATACTTGTAGTCGTCTCCGAAATAGACCAGGTTCTTATCAAGCTTAAAGGCCTGCGATGTCGGCATGGCGCTGTGTATCCCGAGCTTGCGGGCCTCGTAGTTGCACGTCTGGACAACGCCGCGCAGCTTGTCGTTTGGCGGAGCCGTGCCAACTACAACCGGTTTCCCTTTAACCTCTGGGTGCCTGGCCTCTTCACACGCAGCGTAGAAGTAGTCCATGTCTATGAAGAGGACAAGAGTCATCAGACCACTACTAATTAATTCCCATTATACTATATAAGCCTGATTCCATGAGAAATTCAGCGTTTGCCGGGAGCTTCTATCCGAGCGACAGCAAAGAGCTTTTGGAGTTCGTGTCGAATGCAGTTTCGAGCGCAGACATAGACAGCGGAGTCGCAACAGGCGTCAAGTCATACGTGGCGCCTCATGCCGGTTATGTCTACTCGGGCAAGCCAGCAGCATGCACCTACAAGCTTCTCAAGGAGAACGCCAAGGAACTCGACACGATAGTGCTGGTGGGTCCAAACCACACAGGCATGGGCAAGGCCATCGCAATCTCTACCCAGGACTGGAAGACACCTTTAGGTGTTGTCAACAACGATGTCGAGCTTGCAAAGGTCATATCCGAGCAGGACAGCTTCTTCAGCCTTGACGAGGCTGCGCACAGGGAAGAGCATTCGCTTGAGGTGGAGCTGCCGTTCATACAGCACGTCGCCCCAGGCACTAAGGCGGTGTTCATATGCATGGCAAACCAGGGATTTGAATCGTCGATGTCGCTTGCAACATCGATAGTCGTATCCGCGAAGCAGCTTGGAAGGCGCATAACCGTCATTGCAAGCTCAGACCTCAACCACTACGAGCCCGCTGCTGTGGCGAAGAGAAAGGACGAGATGCTGTTCGAGAGCATACGGAAGCTTGATGTAGACGGGTTTTACCGCGCAGTTAAGGAATCCGAGGACTCCGCATGCGGATACGGCCCCATCGCGGTGTCGCTGCTCTTTGCCAGGTCCAAGGGTGCTATACAGGGAGAGATACTGAAATACTCCAATTCTGGCGACGAGACCGGGGATTACGAGAGCGTCGTATCCTACGCCTCAATAGCGTTTAAATAGCCAGCCATAGAATAATCAATACTTCTTAAGTGTGGGAATGTCTGTAATAGGAATAGGGGATTCGCACGACTCCGGCTGCGCACTCGTAGACAACGGCATGGTGCTGTCCGCGCTCAATGAGGAGCGCTTCACAAAGAACAAGAACGAGGTCGGCTTCCCGTACAAGTCTCTAAGATATCTTAAGGAATCCCAGAACATGGACGAGGTGCAGGCGGTCGCGCTCGCATGGATAGGCGGCAACGCTCTGATATCAAGAATGATCCCGTCATGGGACAGGAAGAGAAGAGATTTATGGAGAAGGGCGGTGCCCAAGCCGTCAAGGCCAAGCATGCATCTCACTAATGGCATTTACAAGCTGATACAGAACCAGAGGCCCAGGGCTCTCTGGAAGGCGGTTGGAGTACCGATAAGCTCCAGCATAACGAGCAAGAGGCTGGGTAATGTCAGCAAAGAACTGTCGCATAAGAAGGTCTATGCAGTTGAGCACCATCTTGCGCACGCCTCATCCGCTTATTATCCCTCAGGATTCAAGGAGGCTCTTATCATAACGCTTGACGGCGCAGGCGACGGGCTGAGCGGCACAGTTTCAATAGGAGACAAGGGCAAGATAACAAGGCTGGCAGAATTCAGGGCCAGCACCAGCATTGGCATAATGTACGGCGCAGCTACAGTTGCATGCGACATGCGCTACAGCGAAGACGAAGGAAAATTGATGAGCCTTGCGGCGTACTCTTATCCAAAAGAGATAAAGGAATTGGAAAGGATATGCAGGTACGACTCAAGGAAGAAGACGCTTGTATCCGATACCGGAACAAGGAACGAGCTTCTTCTCGCGGAGTACATGAAAGACCACATTCTATCGAAGAACGACAGGGAGTCGTTTGCGTACGCTATGCAGATGCACGTGCAGAACCAGGTCCTTGCAATAGTAAAGCAGTGGGTTGCAGAGACGGGGTTGCGCAACGTGGCGGTATCAGGAGGCTTTTTCTCGAACGTCATAACCAACATGCTCATCGAGCAGCTTCCTGAAGTCAAGAACCTTTTCATATTCCCGCAGATGGGCGACGGAGGGCTTCCTTACGGCGCGGCATGCTACATAGACTTCATGCTAAACGGCGCACTGAACGCCAAGCAGATACAGACGATATACTTCGGGCCGTCATATCAAGATGCGGAGATAAGCCAGAGCATAAAAGACGGCAGGAAGCGCATGAAGCTTGATGTGAGCGAGGTGAAAGATCCTGCAAAGGAGGCAGCGCACATCATCACGAAAGAAAAGAAGGTAATACTATGGTTCCAAGGCGGCATGGAGTACGGCCCAAGGGCTCTTGGGAACAGAAGCGTTCTCGCAATACCTAACGACCAGCATAGCAGAGACACGATAAACATGATAATAAAGAAGAGGCCGTATTACCAGCCGTTCGCAAGCTCTGTGCTTGAAGTGGATGCAAAAAAACTGTTTACAGACTATGTCGCGCCAAACAGATTCATGACGAGCGCCAATCACCTAAAGGAAGATTATTACGATGATATGGTGGCTGCGGCGCACGTTGACCATACGACAAGGCCGCAGATTCTCGGAAAGGAGAACAGGCTCTATCGCGACCTGATACTAGAGGTCAAAAAGAGCACAGGAATAGGGGCAGTCCTCAACACAAGCCTTAACAAGCACGGCAAGCCGATGGCGATGAGCCCTGAAGACGCCATCTGGACGCTCGAGAACACCGGAGCGGACACTCTAGTTATTGGCAACTACGTAGTAAGGAAGAAGTGATGTCAGACAACAAGTCCGACACCCATGAACGTATCATCCTTGTAGATCGCGAATCTTCCGAACTCGTTGAAGTTGTTGTACCTCTCTACCGGATATGGCGCCTTTAGCGTCACATCCACATTCGCCGCATTGTTCACTGCTACCCTGCTTGTCTTAGCTGAGTTCGCTTCGCCGGTTAACGGGGAAATCACGCTCCTGACTGAGATGCTTTTCAACGACCTGTCGTTGTTGTTCATCTTCACCGTTAGCTTGCCCACTTCCTTCGTGTCAAGCGGCTTTATCAGGAATATCTTTGCAGTGAATCCTGTCTTCTTGTGCGGGCTTGATTGTTTGTCGTATATTATGCTGCCTCTCTCTATCTCTGTGTTCTTGTCGAACACTACAGCTATGTTGGTTACTGGCTTAGATGACTTTACCTTCTTGCCGCGCACATAGATGCTCTTTATCTTCATCTCCGCGCCCTTTGGCTCTACGACTACCTTGTCGTTGACGTTTATCTTGCCGTGATAAAGTATTCCGTAATGGGCCATGCCGTCTGCAGCTTCGCTGCTGTCCTGGACCAATGCCCTGAGGTTGTTAACGCTTCTATCGATCCTGTCTGCCTTTGTTGCAAATGAGTATATTATGTCCATGAGCGGCTTGCCCTTGTACCATGGCATGTTCTTCGATAATTTTACAAGGTTCTCGTTGTTGTATGCTGATATCGGCACGAAAAGCACAGGCTTGTCGAATCCGATTGCGTTAAGATAAGACGAGACATCGTTTTTCATTGCATCGAATACTTTCTTGTCGTACTTTGCAAGGTCCATCTTGTTCACCGCAACAATAAGCGCCTTCATTCCGAACATGCTCGATAGGAATAAATGCCTCTTTGTCTGCGGTTGGAAGCCCTCGCCTTCCTTAACAGAGAGCATGAGAACGGCAAAATCCCCGTTGGAAGCTCCGCTCATCATGTTCTTTATCAGTTCAAGGTGGCCTGGCACGTCGATGAGCTCGAACAATCTCTTTCTGTAGGTTATCTCGGCTCTTGTAGTGTCTATGGTCATTTCTTGTTGACGCTCCTCTGTGAAACTATCAAGGATATATCCAGGCTCCCATCTCTTACCGTGCTTTCTTGCCTCGTCTATACGGGCTTCTGTAGTAGAACCAGTGGCTATCAGCATGTTACCTATTAGCGTGGACTTACCATGATCCTTTTCCCCAAGCATAGTTACTATGTATTTCTCCATAAGATACTCAACTCTATTTTACTATCCTATTATCTATGATGTATTTGAAGCAAGGATTCACTAATCCCAGGAATCTCTTGCAGTCTCTGTAAATTCCTAGTTGATAGTAAATACAGCCATTTTTATTCTTATAACGCTTGAGATAATTCAGTATATTGATAGATGTTAAATGCTTGCTGATCGCTTCTACTATATCGTAATCGGTATTTGAGATTCTAAGCTTGTAACCATAATCCGCGTAACTTATACCTCCCTCAGCTTCATAAAAACCCCTTATAAAATCTATCTCGTTGCCCTTTATTGCATCAATTAACTCTCTTGATGCTGAAGGCCCCAATGATCTATACCAGTTGTAGAATTCTTTGCTTTGCGCTCTCACCCAGTAATAACCTCTCCCATCTGAAAATATCTTAATAGGCTTCAGGCCTATCTTTACCAAAGACCTCCTAAAGGACTTTGCGAATTTTAAAGATTTGACATTCAATGTAACACTGTAATGCCCTTTCTTGTCATGGTAGACATATCCATCGCCCCTTAAGACGCCTAGAATATATGACAAAGTGGCCGAATTCTTTAAATCTGGGTGCAATTGATGGGCCTTGGCGTAATTTTCAGTCATAAACCAACGCGGGTGTGTTTTTAGGTACACTTGCCTAGCTCTAGATATTTTTGCTCTAGTCTCTATCGTGTGACGTCTAGACCCTATAGAAACACCATTGAACGATCTACATATATCCCATACTGCGGAGCTTCTGCATTATGAATTCTTTCTCCTTGTCCTGTTGCCTTCCGCTCCTCTCTTCTACCTTTGTGCCTCTCAGTTCTCTTATTATCTCATCAATGCTCTTTGCATTGGACTTAAGAGGAACGGTGCAGTGCGTACAGCCGAGGCTTCTGTATCTGAAGCCATTTTTCGAGAAGTATAGCGGGTTCATAGGAGTCCTTTCCCTCTTTAGGTAGTTAAATATATCTATCTCATTCCAGTCCAGGAGCGGATGAATTCTAACGTGGGAGGTGCCGCTTAGCTTAGACGTGTAGTTGTTCCACACCTCAGCAGGCTGGTCCTTGTAGTTCCACTTGAAGTCCCTGTTCCTTGGAGAAAAGTATCTTTCCTTTGCGCGTATACCGTGCTCGTCTCTTCTTATCGATACTATGAGCGCATTGAAGCCGTACTCCTTCATGACCTCCTTTAGCGCCACTGTCTTGTTCGCTCCGCAGCAGCTGAACCCCGATATCTCCTCGTTTATCTTGCTCTTCGCGATTATCAGCTTCATGCCCCACTTCTTTGCCAGGTCATCCCTGAACTTGTACGATTCCGGAAAATCAATTCCGTTGTCAATGTGTATGACAGGGAACGGTATCTTTCCAAGGAACGCCTTTCTCGCAAGCGCAAGCATTGCAGTTGAATCCTTTCCCATGCTCCATAACGCCGCGACGTTTTTGAACTTCGCATTCGCCTCTCTTAATACAAAAATGCTCTTCTCTTCCAGCTTGTTAAGGTCTTGTTCTATCATAGTATCACATCATCTTCCTGTTTATCTCGAGGCCCTTGAAGTAGAATGTCGCTCCCTCTATGCCGCTCTTGACCCTCTTTATTATTGGAACCTTGTACAGCGGCTTTGACTTCGCGTCATATATGACCGCATAAGCGTTTGAGAGGTCGTTCTTGGTCTTGAGCCCTGACGGGTAGTATATGTAGTAGTACTTCGCCTTGTCCTTCTTCGCCTGAGCAGCGAATAAGCTCCAATTCTCCTCACTTGGATCCTTGAGAAGCGCTTCCATCTTGTTGTCCTTCTTCTTTGCAACGGTCTTTGTCATGGATATCACTAATTACAAGTAATTAATTCAATAATAATTACGCATAATTAGGTATATAAACCTTTCCTCATAAAGGTTAAACGATAAGGATGAAGCAGAAACGCGGATCGAAAACAGAATTCACAACGGTCTCGATACCGACTCAATTGTTCAAGAAGGTAGAGAGGCACATAGAGAGCACAGGCTTTCCATCTGTCTCAAGTTATGTCGCATTCCTCCTGAGGATGGTAATCAGCGAGAAGGGCAACTCGAAAGCTGATTACGAGGCAGAGATAATAAAGAAAAGGCTCCAGGAGTTGGGTTACATCTAGCCTAACTCAGAGCTTTGTAATGTCTGACTGCTTAACCCTTACTTTCTGGGTCATCTTCGAAGTGCTTACGTATGCAAGGACATCAACGTCCGGATTGAATAGCTCGATCATGTCAAGGTCAGGCCGGTCAAAGGCTCTTGCGCCTTTCACCTTCTTGCCTGTGAGCATAGCACGCTTAAGCTTCTGGTACTCCTTTGGCTCCAAATAGAAATCTATATCCCCGACATGGTGCCGGTATGGGTCGGGTCTTCGGATATAAAGGTGTGTGTAAGTCGTTTCAGGAACACCGCCGTTTGCCGGAATAATGATCGGTTTGTATAACCTGAAATATTTTTGATTAAAGGTGTCTGACGGGCTGGTTATCCTCTTTCTGAGCTTTATCAGGTTTGAGTATTCTTTTTCATAGTGGCAAAAGATCCCTAGATTGCCAGCATTGGGCAGATACCTCCCGAATGACTCTTTGCAAAGCTTGTAAGATTGGAAATGCATATACCTGATCGCTTTGAATAGATCCTTTTGTGTCTTTATCGGGCTGAAACGATATAACCTCATTTTACACTCCTCTGATCTCTTCAAGGACCGCCTTTGCGTGGCCGATGGCCTGCACTCTCGGGTATACTTTCAGTATCTTGCCGCTCTCGTCAATGATATACGTCTTCCTTATCGTGCCCATGCCGAATATGCCCTTGTCACCATACGCGTCATATGCCTTAATGGTCTTGTTATCAGGATCCGCGAGAAGCGTCACCTTCAGCTTGTACTTCTCTTCGAAGTCGCAGTGGCTCTGCTCGCTGTCCTTGCTTATGCCCACGACATCGGCTCCTGCCTTGCGTATCTCAGGGAGCAATGCAGTGAAGTCCTTTGCCTCTATGGTGCACCCCGGGGTGTCGTCCTTAGGGTAGAAATAAACTACCAGCTTCTTGCCTTTGTAATCCGCTAGCTTGTGAACCTTCCCTGAAGAGTCCTTCAGGCTGAATGCAGGTGCCTTTGATCCTACCTCTACCATGATCCCACATAGGAGATGCTCAATTAAGGCTATAAAGCCTTAAGTCTGATATTAATCAGATAGAATGGCAGCAGTACAGCAGCAGGCAGAGAAGGGGCAACAGGAGCACAAGACGCCGACACAGCAGGCCATAAGCAACGTCAGGCATGTCCTGCTTAGGAGAAGGACCGGTTCCTTGAGCGAGCTTGCAGAGGACAAGGACAATTTCGAAAGGATAATGCGTAGGATAGCCCTGAACGTGGCTCAGGGTGCGCACCGGCTTCCTAAAATAGCCAAGGAAGAGCATATGAAGGTAGGGTCAGTCACGAACCTGAGCACGATGTATCAAGAACATATCAGGGATTCCAAGTAGGCGCTGCAATGAAATTCAATCTCTTCAACAAGAAGCCAAAGGTGACGATAAGCAACATCAACGTCAAGTGGCAGGGCTCAATGCACCAGCTTGACGGCATGGACATAAAGGAACGCGTCTTCGAATTCACGATGCCGTTCAAGAACAAGACGCATGCTGATTTGCTCACTGAAGCGGCAGGCTTCAAGGCGGAGAAGGCAAAGCCTATGGTCATAAAGGGCATCGATATAGCCGCTCCTTTCAAGCTGCTTAGTGTCGAGCCAGCTATGCCTGCCACTGTCAATCCAGACGAGAAGATAGACATAAAGATGAAGATAGAGGCGCCTGATTATGCATTCACCGGCGCGATGAACGTGAGTCTGCTCTCCGACACTGTAGAAGTCATACACGTTGAGATACAGGCCGTTATATTGAACTACAAAGGAAAGAACATAGAGGTTGAGACATCCTCAAGGATCCTCCCTGTACAGAAGGGCCAGATATTCCCGGAAAAGGTGCAGATGTACAAGGCGATGAGCTTCGGCGACAGGCTCACATCAGTCGCAGTAGAGCCTCCTTTCAAGCTCGTCAGCACTGATCCAAAGCTGCCTTTTGCGATAGACGACCCGAACAGCTACATAGCGACGTTCTACATACAGGCCCCAGAGACGAGCTTCGCCGGCAAGCTGATAATGAACCTCAGCTGAGCTCCCACTTAACGACCTTGTAGTTGGGCCTGACCTCAAGGTTCCTGAACGGGTATAGCCCTTTTAATATGCCTGTCACTCTTGCGTGCCTTATCTCGAGCTTCTCGTTCCTGTATACAGACTTGTGTTTCCTTACCACGCGTTCCATCGCGTCCTTCCTGTCGTCGAACAGGCCCCAAGACTGCTGCAGAACGAGTCGCTTATAAACTAAGGGCTCGCGTTCGGCCGGAACAACTGGTGGTCTATCAGCCTCCTGTAGATATCTATTATCTGCATGTAGCTGTTGATTGAGACCCATTCGTTTGCCGAGTGTTCGTTACCCCATCTTGGCCCGACCACGACCACAGGTATATTCAGTTCGTTTGCAAACACGTTGTCGTCAGCTACAGACCTGCCGTAGCTTATCTGCGGCTTTCCTGCAACTGCGCTTACCGAATCAAGCACGGCCTTGAACTCCTTCGAGCTTGTATCTACCTGGTACGGTTGCATATACCGGGTTTCCCTCTTTTTCAGATTGACTTTGATCCTTACCCTTCTGTCTATCGCGCCGCTTGCCTGCAGCTTTTTTGCATAACCCTCAATCCTCTTCTTTGCTGAAGCTATAGTCGTAGGCGGGACCGTGTGCATGTCAATCTCCAGATAGGCGCTTTCAGGCACGGAAACTGCTGAAGATTTGCTTCTAAACTCTCGCACGAAAAGGCTCTCGGTTCCTACTCTGCCGGAAACCATGGGCATGCGCGGCATATGCACTGCCAGCCTTGCAGCCGCATCCAGCGCGCTGAGCCCCTTCTTCGGCATCGCCCCATGCGACGACAGCCCGTAAACGTCTATCCCGAAGACTACTCTGCCTCTCCTGCCTGCAGTTATGATGTTCGCGCCTCCCACATGTTTCATGTTCGCTCCAGGCTCCCCTGATACCACGAGCCTTACTCCCTTGAACCAAGGCCTCATGCGGCCTACCGCCGCCCACGCTCCCTTTGATATATTCTCCTCGTCAGAGCAGAAAAGCAGCTTTACGTTAGCGTCTTTGGAGGATTTTGCTGCCTCTATCGCAGCCGCAACCCCTGCCTTCATGTCGCAAGAGCCAAGCCCGTACAGCCTGCCGTTGGATTTTCTTGGAACCCAAGGGCTCCCGTTCCATTTTCCATACACAGGCACAGTGTCCATGTGGCCGTAGAACATTATCGGGCTTTTTCCGCTGCCCTTCTGCGCGAATACGTTGTAGCGGTTGTTTCCTATATGCTGTTTTGTTACAGCGAAGCCGTTATCCCTGAGGTGCGCGGCTATGAAACTGGCAATCTTTGCCTCATTGGGAAACGTTGAGTCTATAGATATCAGTTTCCTGAGAGTTGCCTCTTCCCTGGTTATCATGAGCTTACAACGCTTACGGCAGTATTAAGCCTTTTGTGCAGAAACAGCAAGCTTAATTCGCTCCCTTCTTCACGAGCGCAAGGCCCGCAAGCATCGCCTCGAGCTGTATGCGCTCGTTTGCACCCTCTACTATCCTGAAGTTGTACTCTCCTATGTCCTTTATTATGTGGAGCTTCGACCTCTCGTCTATGTCAAGGTTCTGAACTTCTCTATAGCACTGCGTCAGGATATCATCGGCGCTCATCCCGTGCAGAAGCAGCAGATTGTCCAGCTCGTTCTTCGCGTTGTTGAAATCTCCGGTTATGGCGTATCTCAGCATGGCTACTATCTCCTTCGGTCGTGCCCTTGCAGCAACATCGTAGATGCTTGCCTCTGTTATCTTCTTGCTCTGCATTGCAGCGCTTTGCAGTATGTTTATCAGCTTTCTGAGATCTCCGTCTCCGACATATATGAGCGCCTCGACCACCTTCTCGTCAAGCTCAAGGCCCTCGCCCTTCGTTATCGTCTTGATCGATTCGCGCATGTCATCCTCGCTCAGCGGCCTGAACCTAAAAACAACGCACCTGCTCTGTATGGGTTCTATTATCTTGCTCGCATAGTTGGCGCTGAGGATGAATCGTGTGTCCTTAGAGAACGTCTCCATCGTCCTTCTCAGTGCGTGCTGAGCATCAGCAGTCAGTGAGTCGGCCTCGTCAAGGAATATTATCTTGACCGGAACCTTATTCATGGATATGGTCTTAGCGAACTCCTTTACCTCACCCCTTATGACGTCGATGCCTCTAGTATCGCTAGCGTTCATTTCTTTAAACGCTCCTGTCAGATTGCCCCCGTACAGGTCCCTTGCCATCGCAACCGCGCATGTCGTCTTTCCTATGCCAGGGCCGCCTGCGAATATCATGTTCGGGAAGTTACCCCTCTCAACGAACGACTTCAACCTGTCGACTATCAGCCTGTGCCCAACTATCTCTGCTAGAGACTTCGGCCTGTACTTCTCTGTCCAAGGCATATCCACCGGCATGAGACCACAAAACAAGATTCAGTAGTATTTGGCGTAGAGCATTTATATTCCTTGCCTCAGAATACTACTTGCTGATTCTAGGGGGAGTTACGCTAACCTGGCAGACTATCAGCCTTGGGCGCTGATGATCCGAGTTCAAATCTCGGACTCCCCATTTTTTATAAGATGCGTGTCCTAATTGTATTGGTGTGCTTATGGGAAAGAGTGGCAAAACGGTAAAGGGGCTCTCGAAGGAAGAGATAGCAGCAATGAAGGAGTACCTCAAAGAGAAGAATTCGAAAGGCAATGGGGAAAAGGATGTGCTTGCTGCGATAACCAAGATGAAGGAACCTGACCGCACGATTGGAAAGCGCGTCCATGCGCTTGTCATGTCAGCTGCGCCGAACCTCATGCCGAAAACCTGGTACGGCATGCCTGCCTATGCTATGGGCGACAAGGTAGTATGCTATTTCCAGAATGCCGGGAAGTTCAAGGCAAGATACCAGCTGCTTGGGTTTAGCGACAAGGCAAAACTAGACGAGGGCAACATGTGGCCCGTGGTCTTTGCATTGACAAAGCTCACCTCTATAGAGGAGAAAAAGATCATTGCCCTTGTGAAGAGGGCTCTTGATTGAGTTTCAGTAACTCGAGAATCTCTTCTGATCGCTTATGAACTTTTCCGAATATCTGTACGTAAGTATGTCGATCAGCTGCCTGCCCGGGACTCTGCCCAATCCTCTTGCTGATTGGAAGAGCACGCCCTTGATCAGATGGTCTATCTCCTCAGGCATGAAAGATACGGCTTTTTTGGGATTCAGCTTCTCTTCTTGCTCGTCATTTACATATGCGATGACGAGCTCTTTTTGCTGGCCCACGTATATGTTGTACCTGCCTCCGTATTCAGTGTATAGGAAGTTGACACAGATGCCGTCAGCCCTAAGATTAACATCTAACTGAGGCAGAGGCACGCGCCAGTTGATAAAGAACTTGTAATGGTCGTCCGGCCTGCCCCCTCCAAAGTGCTCTGCGCAGCTGCCCCCGCTCTGCCCAAGCGACATGATCCACTCTATGGTCTTTGCCGCGCCGTCCTCCAGGGCTGCAGGCTTCAATCCGAGCTGGTCGGAGTACTTAAGCAGAGCCACAAGCAGATGCGGCTCTGTGGAATGATATGCTGCAACTACCCTTCTGTCGGAATCGGTCTCTGGCCTGTAATATACCCTATTGCCAAACGGGTCAAACGTCTCGTAAGGCGTCACGTCATTCTGGTATATGCGCAAATCGGCATGCATGCTCCCTGTTATCGAGTTTACTACTACTCTTCCGTCAGGCCATCTGCTCTCCCACTTGTAGCCCTTTCGCATTGCCCCGCTGCTGTGGGCTGCCCTCTCTATTGCAGCCCCGACAGTGCCCGTAAATTCAAGGACATTGGCAAATCCAAATCTCTTGAAGTCGAAGAGCTCGCTTCCTTCCAAGACCCCCCAGGCGGAGTCGCCGGCAAGCACCATGACGTCTTCAGGCTTTATTTTTTCCTTTTGTTCCCCGTCCTTCCTCATAATCCTCCAAACTGATGCGTCTTTCAAAGCGTTCAGCAGGGTTTGCTTGAAAACTGCGCGCTCATCTGCCTTCATAGCATCGAACAGCTCTCCGTCTTCCATCAGGTTCTTGACATCATAGTCGGAGGTAGACCCTCGTATCCTCAACATGCACCCCTTGTTTGCATCCTCTATCCTCTCTGCCAGGCCTGTCTCATTCAGCCTTGCCTGCGCTTCCGGATACACTATCCAATTGGATCTCATCTGCCCACTAAGCAGTGATGGGTTTTCCAAATATATATAATTTCCTGAGGATCAGAGCCTTGCCTGCTTGCCGTCAGGCTCACTGTTCTGTATGTACTTCACTGTGTCCGTAGTTCCTGGCGAGTTGGGCGAGCCTGATACGATTATATAGTTCTTCATCTTGGTCTGCTTCGCTATGGCCTTCACGTTCGCGAGCATCTCGTCCATGCTGTAATACCTCCTTATGTCGTGGGTCCTTATCCCGTAATAGATGCCGAGCGACCTTCTGATGCGCTTGTCCGTGACCAGCGCCATTATCTGCGTGCACGGCCTGAGCGCCGATACTGTCCTTGCGGTGCTGCCTGTCTGTGTAGGCACGAATATGCAGTCAGTTTTGTACTCATCCGCAAGATCCGCGGCAACGAAGGCCATCGCCTTGCCGACAGAATCTATCTTCGAGTGGGGGTGCGCCCTCTGCTCTGCGAACCTCTCTGTCGCAGTTGCAGACTTTACTAGGAATCTTACCGCCGCGACAGGGTATTTGCCTATTATCGTCTCGTCGCTCAGCATGAGGCAGTCCGCGCCCTGCAGCACCGCATTTGCAATGTCGTTCGCCTCCGCCCTTGTCGGAGTGGGATTCATCAGCATGCTGGTAAGGAACTGCGTTGCCACGATCACTGGCTTGCCGTGCAGCTGCGCAGTGGCTATTATGCGCCTCTGAACCTCCGGTAAATGCTCCAGCTTTACCTGCATCGAGAGGTCGCCTCTTGCGACCATTATGCCGTCAGACGCGTCAACTATCTCGCTCAGGTTGCGGAGCGCGTCAGTTGTCTCTATCTTGGCTATGACCCCTATGTCGCCCACAATCCTCTTAACCTTCATTATCTCCTGAGCCGACCTGACGTACGATACACCAACATAGTCAAAGCTATTCTTCCTTGCGAACTCCGCAAGCTCCAGGTCGCGTTTTGTAGGCACTACCAGCTTCATGGTCGCGCCGATGAAGCTCACTCCCTTTCTGCTTGAGACCACGCCGTAGTTGATTGCCCTGCATACGACCTCCTTGCCCTTTATCTCCTGGACCTTGAATCTTGCAGTGCCGTCGCCTATGTCTATGACCATGCCCTTCCTCGCCTCAGACGCAAGCGGCTTGTACACGACCTCGATGCAGTTCTTCCTCGGCTCCGACGAGAATCTTACGATCTCGCCGCTCTTGACCTCTATGGGCTCCTTGAGGTTGCCTATCCTTATCTTGGGGCCTGGAAGGTCAGCGAGAAGCGCGACCTCCTTGTTCAGCGATGCGGCGCACTTCCTTATGGATTCAATGGCGTTGAGCCAGTAATCCTCCTGCATGTGCGAGAAATTTATCCTAACGGTGTCGGAGTGCTTTAGCACCTCTTTCAAAACATTCTTCTTGCTAATCGCGGGCCCGTAGGTAACCAGTATCTTTGTCTTAAGCAAAACATCGCCTTTTATTCAGTCCTTGCGTTCCAGAAAGCTGTAATCAGCGTTGAGGGAGTGCATTCTCGAAGTGAACGCGCCGTCAAGCTTCTTGTACCTCGCCTCGAACTCCTCCTTGCTCTTTGACTTAAATGCTATGTACTCCATATCCGCTATGAACTGTATGCCGCCGTCAAGTATGTGGCTTCTTGTCATGATGTCGCACTTGTGGATGTAGTGGGCCACCTGATCGTTGTCATAGCCCAGCTTCTGAATGTACTTCACCGTGTCCAGTATCTGGGACGGAAGGTGCTGCAGCGCGTTGACCGACGACCTCTTAACTATCTGTGAAAAGATGTGGCTGATTGAGACGTTATCCCCGCCAAGGCACGGGTAGTCGCTTATCCTCTTCTCGTGCACCCAGTCGCCCAATGAGTCAAACCTCTTCTGATGCGTGTCTATCTCCTCTTGGGTGAGCACTCGCCTGTGCATGAGGGTATAACGCCATAGAGGTTATTAAAAGTTTAGCAGGCCAGCCAACGTTTCGTGCCGTGCATGCGCTCAATTTTAATAACTTTCCAGAGACACAGTATCGTATGCCAAAGTACAACGTGAAGCTCAAGAAGAGGGAACAGGTAGCTAGGGACACTATGGCGTTCTGGTTCGACATGTCCGGCACCGAGTTCTCGTTCAGGGCAGGCCAGTTCGTAGACATAACCTTGGAGAACCCGCCGCACACGGACGCAGAGGGGAACACGCGCGGATTCTCAATAGCGAGCTCGCCGAACGACAGGGACGAGCTGCTCATAACCACGAGAATGAGGAACACTGCGTTCAAGAACAGCCTGAAGGAGGTCCCTCTAGGCACTCAGGTGCTCGTGGACGGGCCGTACGGGAACTTCACGCTCAAGAAGGATGCGTCCAAGCTCGCGGTCATGATAGCCGGGGGCATAGGCATAACTCCGATGCTGAGCATGATAACGTATGCGGCCGAGAACAGGCTCGAGAACAGGATCCTTCTGCTTTACTCGAACAAGACCGCGGAGGATGCGGCATTCGTCAGCAGGCTCAGGGAGCTCGAAAGATTGAACAAGAACTTCAGGATGGTAGCTGTGCTGACGCGCGAGGCGTTGCAGGGCTACGAGAATGGCCACATAACCGGAGAGACAATCAAGGCGCATGTCGGAGAGCCATTCAAGAATGCGGTATACTACGTCTCAGGCCCTCCGGCCATGGTCTCTGAGATGCGCAAGGCGCTCGAGGGCATAGGGATAAGCGAGGACGACATAAACACCGAGGAATTTTCAGGATACTGATCCTATGATAAAGTACGCAGTGTCGAGGCGGCCCAGGATAATGTTCGTGGGGATAAATCCGCATTACGGCTCCTACAGGCGCGGGGTCCCGTTTTCCAACAACAAGATGTTCTGGTACCTGCTGAACCGCTCAGGCATAATCGACGAGAGCATGGACGACCTCAAGCGCGACGAAAGCCTGAGGCGCATCTACAAGAGCAGGTTTGCCCAGACGTACAACCTCAACTTCACCAACATAATAACAAGGCCCTCCCGCACCGTGGCGCAGCTCAGAAAGGGCGAGGAGCTGCCTGGCAGGCTCAGGATTGCAAGGCTCATATCAGAGTGCAGGCCAAAAGTGGTATGCTTCATAGGCAAGATCACATACATGAAGTTCACCGGAAACAGCGACTTCGGTTTCGGCTGGCAGAAAGGCATCGGCGGCTCAAGGGTCTATGTCATGCACTTCCCGATAAGGGGCATGGCGTCCATCAGGCTCAGGGAGCTCAGGGAGGTGGGCAGGGCAGCAGGCATCCTAGGGCGCTGAGAGTTGACTACGTTTTGTATCCGCGCATGGCGAAACTTAATAAGCTCTTCCTGAGCAGTACTGTCCGATGGCGATGTTGGCAAAAAGGAAGACAAGGGGCGAGTGGCTCATACCCAGCAGCGTCTTCGGCTTCGACGAGCTGGACAGCGATTTCAGGAGGTTCATGAACGTGCCAATGTTCCAGTGGCACTGGAACCAGCTCAACCAGCTCCCGAAGGTGGACCTGATGGGCGAGGGCAAGTCAATAAAGATAAGGGCTGACCTTCCCGGCATAGCGAAGAACGATATCAAGGTGAGCGTGGAGAGCAATTCCGTCGTTATAAGGGCGCTCGCGAGGAAGGAGCAGGAGCGCAAGGGCAAGAACTACTACTTCAGCGAGAGATCCGCATCGGGGTACTACAGGGTCATACCACTTCCGACAAGCGTGGATCCAAAAAGTGCAAAGGCAAAGTTCTCTAACGGCACTCTCGAGATAACTGCCAAAAGGGCAAAGGAAGGCAAGAGCGGCAAGGATGTAAGGATAGAGTAGGCATGCGGTTCTCAGGCGCGCAAGAGGCCTTTAATACCTTCATTTACATGCAATAATGTGGTGGGGTCATGGAAGATATCGTATGTGGTATGGACGTCAGCGAGGATTCGAAGTTCAAGAGCGTCTACAATGGCAAAGTCTATCACTTCTGCTCGGCGCAATGCAAGCAAAAGTTCGACAAGGAACCAGGCAGATACGTAAAAGGATAAGGGGCGTTTGGTGGGTATGCTGTACAAGTGCGACATATGCGGTCTGCACTACAGGAGCAAGAGGCTCGCTGAAAGCTGCCTTGGCTGGTGCTCGAAGCACAACAGCTGCAATCTTAAGATAACAATCCACTCGATTGAGAGGGAGCAGAAAAAGGAGAAGACCGATGGCAACTGACCCGATATGCGGCATGAACGTCGACGAAAGGAGCTCCAAGCTGACAAGCATAAGGGAGGGCAGGAAATACTACTTCTGCAGCGCCAACTGCAAGCTGCAGTTCGAGAGGCCGGAGCGCGAGATGAAGGCCCTAAGGACCGCGCTCTTCTTATCGTGGCCGCTTACCGCGGCTGTCGCAATGCTTACATATGTGCTGCAGCTGAGCTACGGCAATTATCTGATGCTCCTGCTCGCAAGCCTCGTCCAGTTCTATGCTGGCCAGAGGTTCTACGCAGGCATAATCGACGCAGCAAAGAACAGGTCCGCAAACATGGACACGCTGATAGCGATAGGAACTACGGCAGCATGGGCATACAGCGCGGTAGTCACCTTCTTGCCGTCGGTATTCCCGACAGGAGGCGTCTACTTCGATACCTCTACGATAATAATATCGCTGATACTCACTGGCACCTACATGCAGAGGCTTGCCGAGTCGAGGGCGTCGACCGCAGTATCGGCGCTCATAGCGCTGCAGCCGAAGATAGCGCACGTCGTCGTTGGTGGCAGCATAACCGACAGGCCAATCGAAGATATAAAGGAGGGCGACGTGATGCTGGTGAAGCCTGGCGAAGGCATACCCACTGACTCGATTGTCCTCGAGGGCGAGAGCTCGGTCGACGAATCAATGATAACCGGCGAGAGCATACCTGTGACAAAGAGAGCCGGAGACAGGGTAATAGGAGGCACGATAAATGCTACAGGCTCTTTGAAGATCCGGGCCTCAAAGGTGGGCGAGGACACCGCACTATCGCAGATCATAAAGATAGTACAGGACGCCGCATCGAGCAAGGTGCCGATACAGAAGCTTGCCGATAAAATATCTTCGTATTTTGTCCCGGTTGTCGTCGCAATAGGGCTCCTTTCCGCATTGGGCTGGCACTTCATCGGCTCGGTCGGGGCAAACACCTCTGTGTTAATCTTCGTAAGCGTCCTGATAATAGCCTGCCCATGCGCGCTCGGCATAGCCACCCCGGCTGCGCTGCTGGTCTCTTCAGGGAAGGCCGCAAAGAACGGCATACTTGTGAAGAGCGGAGAGAGCCTGCAGATCGCAAGCAGGGTAGACACGATAGTGCTGGACAAGACCGGAACGCTCACGAAAGGGAAGCCCGAGGTCACGGACGTGGTGGCGTTCCAAGGCGGCAGCGCAAAGGATATACTCGGACTGGCAGCGATGGCAGAGACGAACTCCGAGCATGTGCTCGGAAGGGCCATAGTAGAGAGGGCAAAGAAGGAGAATATAGCGGTGGAGTTCCCGAATAGCTTCACCTACAGGCGGGGCAGCGGCATAATCTCAACTGACAATGAGGGAAAGAGAATCGCAGTAGGCAACAGGGATCTTTTCGCCAATGAGCTTCTTGCGCCGTTCGAAAAGCAGATCCAGGCTCTCGAGCTTGGCGGGAAGACTACACTGATCGTCGGCATAGATGAGAAGCCTGCAGGTCTGATAGGGATTGCGGATGTTTTAAAAGACGACAGCAGGAAGACCATTGACGCGTTCCAAAGGGCAGGCAAGTCCGTGTGGCTTATCACGGGGGACAACGAACGGGTTGCGGATGCAATCTCAAAAGAGCTCGGTATAAAGAACACCATGGCGCACGCAAAGCCACAGGACAAGATGGAGAAGATATCAGGTCTGCAGAAAGACGGTCATATCGTCGCAATGGTCGGCGACGGGGTGAACGATGCGCCGGCTCTCACGAAGGCGAACCTAGGCATAGCCATAGGCGCAGGGACAGAGGTCGCGATACAGGCAGGCGGCATAGTCCTAATAAAGAACAACATTTACGATGCATATATCGCGCTAGAGCTTGGGAAGCGAACGATGAGCAAGATAAGGCAGAACCTCTTCTGGGCGTTCGGCTACAACACGATACTGATCCCGGTTGCTGCCGGGGCGCTGATACCTTTCTTTACTGTATCGGTGTACGGGTTCCTGCCACTGCTTGCGGCGTTCGCGATGGCATTCAGCTCAGTGACTGTTGTCGGCAATTCCCTGCTGTTGGCCAGATTCAAAATCAGATGAATTTACTATGTCGCTAGATAACCAGAGGCGCGCTCCGATGCGCCCGAAGTGGATGAGCAAGGGTGTGCTGCAGATATCCTTCTCTGCGTTCTTCGCAGATGTGGGATACCAGACAGTGCAGGCGATATTCCCCATATACCTTGTGCTTACCCTGTCGAGCAACGCGTTCTACTTCGGGCTCGCCAATGCGATCGCATTCGGCGGAGGTGCGCTATTCGCCTACTGCGCCGGCTTGCTTGGCAACAGGTACAGCAGGAAATGGCTGGCCGTTCTTGGCAGCGCGTTCATACTGCTCATGCCGCTGGTCGGCCTCACTGTAAATCCCATAATTGCCATAACACTGTTCGCGACAGGCTGGTGGGCAAGGAACTTCAGGATACCCCCCAGGAGGTCGATGCTCGCAGACATGAGCAGGAAGGAGAACATGGGAAAGGTATTCGGATTCCTTCATGCGCTCGACATCGGCGGCGGCATGATATCTGTAGCAATACTGCTGGCATTTCTTGCAATCGGCACAGGCCAGCACACCATTCTCATCATCACTGCAATACCGCTGGCAATCTCCGTCTTCTTGCTTCTCATAACCAAAGACGTCAGGAGAAGGCAGGGAGGCATGCCCATTAAAAATGAAGAGAGCGCCAATACCAGAATAGGCAAAAGCGCCTACCGCGGCATAATAATCGCGACAGCACTGTACGGCTTCAGCTACTACAGCCTCGGCTTCCCGATACTGACGATAGCAAAGAGCTCCAACATACTGCTTGGCGTGGGCTCTTACGGCGTATATCTCGGCGTGTCCGCGCTGATAGGCTACTTCATAGGCTCCAGAAAGCGCCTGAACAAGATAAAGGCACTGGGCTATCTCGGCTACATGCTATCCGGCATAGGCACTGCTGTGCTGGCAGTGGGGTATGCCACAGGCAGCGGCTTCGGCGTCTATTATCTTGGGGTTGCGCTGATGGGGTTCGGACTGGGCGTAGTAGAGACGATGGAGCCAACGATAATCTCGCTGATGCGCAGCATAGTAAGGGTCGACACAGGGATGGGCGCATTGCAGGGCTCGCGCAGCTTCGGACTCTTCTTCGCAAACCTCATAATGGGCCTGTTGTACCTGGTAAGTCCTTCGTACTCCTATCTTTATGCGGCCATCGTGTCGCTGGCTGCTGGAGCGCTTGTGCTCATAGCCGGTAGAAGTTTCAAGGCATAGGATAAAGATAACTGAGGCCCCGGTGGAAGCATGCGCCGCCTTTCGGCGTCAGGAAGGACCTAGTTGGGCCAACTGTTCGGCGCTTGTGGGGGCCTTTACTCCTTCCTAGTACTATATCGCCGCATTAGATATATACGGCTTTGGTCTGCGTATGACGCCAGTCATACATACGCATATCCTGTTTGACGTAGCCTGTGTGTGTATTTAAATAGCTTGCCTGGCCTAATGAGCCATGGCCGTTTCAAAGATGACGATAGGCGCTATAGCAATTGTGGTTATAGCAGTAATAGGGATTGCATCCGTGTACTCGGTCATGCAGCGGGCCCAAGGCGGCGCAGGCACGGCCTCGCTGCCGATAACGCTGACGGATCCTCCGCAGGTTCCCTCAGGGACCAGCTCGCTGTTGGTGACATACTCATCGGTGCAGGTTCACGTGGTGGAGAGCGCAAATGCGACTCCTCCGTGGGTATCCGCTTCGGGAAGCGGAACAGTGAACCTTATGCAGCTCCTCAACCTCAGCCAGACGATAGCTACGGCGTCGGTCCCGAAGAACTCCACGATAGACATGGTGAGGTTCAACGTCACGTCATCAACAATAACGATCAACGGCACGACATACAACGTCACCGTGCCAAGCGGCAGGATAACCGCGCACATCCAGTCCAAGGCGCTTTCCAACGGCAGCACCACACTGCTGCTCCAACTCTCGCCTACTGTCGCGTCAGTCATAACCGCAAACTCCACACTGTTTGTAATGGTGCCGTCTCTCAAGGCTGTGATCGTCCCTGGCAATGGCACGTACGCGAGTGCAAAACTGCAGATAGGAAACAGGACGCGCCTTACTGAGCAGGACAGGGCAGAGCTCGAGAACCATTCTAGCAATATTACTATAACGTCTGCAAGCATGGCGGTAGCAGGCAACGACACATCCATATCCGTGACCGTAAGGAACAATGCAAACTCCAGCGTGTCGCTAAAGAGCCTCAGCATGTTCGGCAACGAGTCGGTGAAGCTCAATACGACAGGCATAGCGCAGAGGGCGCAGGAGCTGAGCTCGCTGCTTATAGCAAACATATCCAACTCATCAGTATGCAGGCAGTCCAATTCAACAGGCGCAAGGACCAACGAGTCGGCCGGAGCCAACGGGACTGCCTCTGGGGGCAGCGGCGCAGCCAATGCAAGTGCCCATGCGTCCATATCAATCAACGAATCAGGCGCCGCATCGCACAACACCAGAGAGCAGCGCAGGCCGAGCTTCGTGGAGGACGGCTTTGGCCCTGCCCTGAACTCGAGCTCTATCGCCAGCGTGAACGTTGAGGACACTGGAATGAGCGTAGAGGCGGGCATAAGGGGCGCGGAGGACATCAATGTGCATCTCAATTCAAGCGTCTGCTCTGCTGCAGGCCAGTCTGCGTTCAGGACGCAGGTGCTCAACCAGCTCTCCAACATGAGCACGGAGTCGGGTAATCTGCAGGATCACATACGCATGCTTGTCTTCAGGCTGAACAGCAGCGGCACGCTCTCGGTGCCCTCAAGCGACAGCGAGTTCGAAGGAACCGGGGTCCTGCTTGCCCCCAACCAGAGCATGACGTTCTCGTTCAACGGCACCATACGGTTCGCGCAGGCGCATGTGCTGATAGCGCCTGTAAACGGCGATGCCTACAGGCTCGTAGTAAGCGGCGAGGAGGGCGCATCGGCATCTGCCAACGTAACTGCCGGCTGATATGGAATCCGCTGCATCTGCGCAACACAGCGCAGCCGCGGCAACGAATAACGTTTATTAATCTTACTGATAAACTAGATTGATTGGATGGTGTCGACCAAAGAGGTAGTGCACTACAGCGCCATTGCGGTGACCGTCTTCCTCGGCCTGGTGCTGCTGTTCGCGTTCTCAAGCCTGTCAGGGATGTATTTCCCGCAGGGCAGCGGCGCCAACCAGACTGTTGTATCTGTCGGCTCTACAGGCGCAGCAGGGCAGCAGGCGCAGGCAAGGCTCAAGACTATATCGGCATTTGGCACCAACTACACCTCAAAGGCAGCAACGTACGCGCAGCTCAACATAACGTCTACAGGCTACGGCCGGACGTCCTTCGCAGCGTCAAACGCGCTCGAGAGCCACATCTCTGCGCTGGACTCGCTGCTCTCGGGGAACGGGTATGCCGGGCCGGTGTACGGCATCAACGTCACCAGCTACAACATAACGAAATCAGGCATAACGTTCAAGGCGAACTCCAGCATATCCGTTACCATACTCAGGCCGAGCAACGTTTCTCACATAATAGGCTTCATAGACGCGATACCAAATACGACCGTGTCTGGCATCTCGCCTAGATTGAACTCCAGCAGCCTCACGCTTATGAGACACCAGGCGGCAAAGGCAGCAACATCGAACGCGTCGTCGCAGATATACTTCTATCTGGGCAGCGCCCCTACCGTATACAGCGAGAACGTCATAATCAGCGGGCTGCCGAGCCCTGTGGGCGGAGCAGCTGCAGGCACGAGCAATGCCACCGCACTTGACGCGGCGCTCAACAGCCGCATCTGGCTCAAAGGCACAGCCACGGTCAACGCGACGTACAGCGCCGCGCCTGTGCAGAACGCGGCAATAGGCAATTCAATAATCATCAGTAGGCTGGGCGGCACAGCAAGGCTCATCCCCAACGGCATCGCATTCATCACCATAAACGCGAGCGGCACTACCCCTCAACTGGCGACGGCAAGCCTCAACTCCTCGCTTGAGGCGCTCAACGACACCATAAGCGGCTACATAAACGGCAATCCTTCCCTGATATCCACATCCGACTACAGGGTTAAGTTCTACCAATCCAGTACAGGCCCGCAGTTCTACGCATTAGAGGGCATCGCGGTTACCGTACCAAACATAAACAACGTGAGCGCTGTGATCGGCTCAGTGCCGAACGCGCAGAATGCATACATAACCGGCGTCGGGACCGGCTACACAGGCCCGCAGGCGGCGCTGGTGCAGCAGGAGCTGACAAACCTGATATCGAACGCAACCCAGACCGCCGAGTACCTGGCAGGCACGAACAAGCTCTACCTCACAAGCGTCACAGTACAGCAGCCGAGCCAGGCGCCGCAGGTCTACCTCAACTCAACTACAAGGCCTGGCAGCATAAGCATAAACTCAAGGATATACAACCAGACTGTATTCTCGAACAGCGTTGTCGCGGCAACGTTTGAGTACTCCAACCCGATAAGCTCAAGCCTGAGGCTTACCACAACTGGCATAGCGAGCGGCATACCCGCACAAGCGGACATAAACGTGCACATAATCGGCAACGGCACAACGGGCCAGCTCGCGGCAAACAGCCTGCTTAGCACTCTGTCTCAGTTCAACTCAAGCATATCTACGTTCATCAACAGGAACTTCACTCTCGTGACCGTGCCCAATTACACTGTAACGCGCAACAACAGCAGGTACAGCGCATATGTTGACGTACGAGTATTGCTGCCGAACATCGCAAACGCGTCCGCGGTCCAGCATGCGCTCGGCCTCCTGCCCAACACGACAGTTACAGGGATAACGCCGGAGCTTTCGCAGTCCCAGCTCTCAAGCCTTGAGGCGCAGGCGCTCGCGACAGCAATAGCGCAGGCAAGGTCGCAGATATCGATAGTGCTGGGCTCCTCTTCCGCGATACCTCAGATAAGCGTGATATCCCAGAACTTCACTGTAAGCCATACTCCAGCAGTCGTCTCTACTGTAGTGTCTTCACAGCCTGTAGTGGTTCCGACAATAAGCGAGGGCTTGAACGAGTCGCAGAGCGTCGTGGCGACGATCAACGTCACCGCGACAGTAAGCCCTGCAGCCATACACTGATGGCCGAGCTTTGCCGGCTACGCCTGCCTCCTCACTATCCTTGCTATCATGAGGTCTGACACGTTGGTGGACGTCGGGCCCGTAAACACCTGCGATCCGGGTATCTTGTTGAACATCGCGTGGGTGTCCGTCCTCTTTATGTAGTCGGCAGGGTCTATCCTCTTCATGTTCATCCGCTTTATAACCTCTTCATCGATCAGCACCGCGGCGACATCGGTAGTCCCGTCCTTGCCGTCCGTAGTCCCGAGCAGCACCGTAACCCCTGAAACGCCATTGAGGGCCTTTGCCATTACGGCTCCCATATGCTGTATCCTGCCCCCTGGCCTGTTGCCCTTTACCTTTACGCTTCCCTCAAAACCGCACACGATTGTCATGTCGCTGCCCTCGAAGCCGCTCAGTCCGGTAGTCGCGATCTGCTTGAGGAACGCAGCAAGGTTCTTGGCTATGTCCTCTGCGCTGCCCTGATAAGAAGAGCCGATATTGTAGCAGGTTCCTCCTGAAGCCCTGACCGATGCCGCAACCGCCTCGCATGCAAGCCTGTTGCTTCCCACTATTATGTTAGTCACGCCTTCGAACAGGGGGCTGTTCCAGCGCGGCGTATCAAGGCAGTGCGCCTTGGCGCTGCTTTTTATCATCTCCAGCTCGTTCTTCGCTATTCTCTTAGACAGTCCTAAATCCCTGACATATTTGAGCGCGTCTTTTCCGTTGGTGCTGTCAGGCGCGGTAGGCCCTGATGCAATCATGTCAATCTGATCGCTGGGTACGTCGGACAGATACAGCGCAACTACAGTAGCGCCGTTCATGAAATGAAGAAGTTTGCCTCCCTTGACCAGCGACGTGCGTTTCCTTATCGCGTTGACCTGGTCTATGTCAGCGCCGCACATCAGCAATTCCTTATAGAAATTTATGTGTTCATCCAAGCCGATGCCGTCTGCCTGCTTCTCGAAAAGCGCAGACGCGCCTCCAGAGACAAGAAGTACGACCAGGTCATCTGGGCCGACGCGCTTAAGAAGCTCCAGTATGCGCTCTGTCGCTTTTAGGCTGTCCTCGCTGAAGACCGGGTGCGTGCCCTCGAGCACCTCTACGCTGTTCGAGCCGTTTGGCGCGCTGCCCTTCGGAACAAGTGCAACTCTTCCTGCAAATCTGTCCTTGCCTACTATGCCCACAAGCGCCTCTGCCATGGGAAGGGCAGCCTTGCCTATCGCTATCTCGAACTTGTGTTCGTACATGCTAAAGTCGAGCCCTAGCGGCTTGCCGTTATAACCGAGTTTGAGTATCCTGCCCTTTTCGAATGTAATATTGTCCTTAATGAGGTGCTCCGGCTGCACTCTTTTAATTGCGATGTTGTAAAGGTCAAGAAGCAGTCCTGTTCCTGGTGACCTGCCGTTCTCGACAAGCTCCCCACGGTTCTTTACTATATCCATGGGTTACTCTCTAATCGATTATATATTTAAAAGTTCAGGCTCTTTTGCTGATCTTGTCCCAAACGGCTCTGACGCTGCTAGCGGTTTCCTTAATGCTCCCGCTCCCATCTACCCTAACCCACCATTCTTTCTGCATTCTTGCAAGCCTATCGTAATTTCTGTGGACTACACGCTGGGTCTTAAGATCCTCGAACCTCTCTCTCTTCTTGCCTGTGCGTTTGGATAGGCGTGCCATTGCATCTTCTACGGGTATCTTGAGATAGAATATTACATAGGGGTCGATTATGCCTGCCCTCTTGTTAAGCTCTATCATGCGCTTCATTCCAAGGCCTTTTGCAGCTCCGTAGACTATCGTTCCAGGAGTGAATCTGTCCATGACTATATCGTATCCATCGTCTAGCTTCCTCTCAACCTCGTCCATGTACTCCCTTCTGTTCGCTATGAAGAGCAGCTGGAGCTCCATGTTTGACAGTTGATCCCTTTTGTTCGATAATTCTTTCCGTATCCATCTTCCAAGGCCGCTCTGCGTAGGCTCTGTGAGCATTATCTTCTTCTTGTTGTGGAGAAGGTCAAAGAATATCTTGGCTTGCGTGCTCTTGCCGCAGCCGTCCGGCCCCTCAAACGCTATCAGCCTGCCAGGCCTGCTCCAGCTCTTGTTAACCATGAATCAGAATGGTATTAAAGAGATTTAAACCAGCAGCTGAGGAAACTTATTAATAGCAGTTATGGCATAATCTTACTGCAGGTGCATTCATGAAGATCTTCGGGTTCAATGCTGTGGTTCAGAAGGAGCCGGGCAAGGGCTATGCAGCCAGCATACGAGAGCTGCATGCAAATACCCAGGCAAAAAATCTTAGGGAACTTGAGCACAACCTCAAGGATGTAGCGAAGCTCATGATATTGGATGTACTGGAGAACGAGAGGCGTTATCGCAAGACAACGGTGCGTAAGGCCCGCGCCGTAGTGATAAAAGCTCTAGCTTAGCATCAGAAGATTCTTCTTTCTGGACGATGGGTAAAGGCTAGTTGAGCCCATGGCAAGAATGCGACCTGTAAAGAGGACAATTGTAGTTGATTTTCTCGTATCTAAGGGTTTTGCATCAAGCGGCATGAGAGGTTCACACGAGAAGTTCGTACATCCGGATGGCAGAAGGACAACAGTCCTGAACTACCGCGAGCTTTGGAAGAAACCCATTAAATGGATACTAGATGACATAGGAGCAACATGGAATGAATTCGAAGACTTTATCAACCGTTAAAGCTCACAACATGCCGTCAAGCTGCAACAGCTCATCAAGTCCCAGACCAACTTGCGGCACGCCGTCGCGTCTCGCAAACTCCTTACCATTATGAAAGGCAATGAGCGTAGGAACTATATCTATCTTATAGTCATCCCATATCGGGCTCTTATCGTCGTCTATGTTTATGCCGACGACATCGTTCCTGAGCCTGTCCGTGTTCTTCTCCAATATCTTCAAGAACCCCCTGCAATAAGGGCACCAGCTGGCGTAGAAGAGGAGTATGACATTCTTCTTTTTCCTGATGAACGCGCCGAGCTCCTTTTCCGTGACGATGTGCACGCCATAGCATGGTATTAAAGAGTTTTAATCAGATATGGTACCGATTGGGATGGACACCATAGTAGCCGTGCCTCTTGATTCCGAGCTTGCATCGTTCATAGGCAAGAAAGGCGTAGACGAGAGCATAGCGTTCTACAACAGAAAGATGGGCAGCGACATAATCATAGGCATCGCCCCATCGTCTATGGAAGAGAAGTTCAGCGCGCTTCCTGAGACGCTGCTCCTTGCCGACATGATACTCCTCAGCACGAAGAACGTGGACAAGACATTCGGCGAGGTCCTTGTCGCGTCGCTTCTTCTCAACAAGCGGATAATGCTCACGAGCGACAACGACGTCAGCGCAATGCTTTTGGGCATAAGCACCGCGAACATATCAGTTGTCGAAAGGGACTCTTTGCTGGACACGATACTTAAGAACGCGACAAACGCAAACGCTTCAGGCGAGCCCAGAGTGGACATAGACAAGGCGTTCAACGTCAAGGGGGTAGGAACTGTCGCGCTCGGCATAGTGACGAAGGGCAGGATAAAGGTCCATGACAACCTGCTCCACAGCTCCGGAAAGACAGTAAGCATAAGGTCGATACAGGCTCAAGACGAAGACCAGAAGGAGGCAGGCGTGGGCGTGAGGGTCGGCCTTGCGCTGAAGAACATAGACGCCGATGACATTGAAAAGGGCGACATACTATCGTCAAAGGCGGTGAAAAGGGTAAAGAATATAGTCGTCGACATAGAGACCAGCAGTTTTGTGAAAGAAGAGCTTGAAGTGAACAAGCGTTACAGCATAGCGTCGAATTTCTCTTACTCTGACGCGTTTGTCGATTCGATAGAGGGCAAGACCGTCAAGCTCAGGCTCGAGAAGGCGATCGCGATAGACACAAACGACAGGTGCCTGCTTGTGAGGGGCTCTGTGCCCAGGATATTCGCGTCAGGAACCGTAAAGGAAGCCGCGGTTTAAAGCTTCGATATCAGCTTTTCCAGCCTGTTGTACCTTTTCACAGATGCGATGTAATCCCTCTTTATCTCTCCGGGTTTCTTCTGCACCCTCGCAACCCCAGTCTTCATGGCTGCAGCGGCCACCGCCTCTGCCACGCTGGCTGTGGTCTTCAGCGCCATCTTGTTGTCGTTGAAGTCGGGAACTATGTAGTCCGCTGTCAGCTGCTTCCTGCCTACCGTCTTCGCGATTGCGTCCACAGCGGCAATCATCATGTCAACGTTCATCCTCCTGGCCCTCACGTCAAGGAGCCCCCTGAACACCCCCGGAAACGCGAGCATGTTGTTCACCTGATTAGGTATGCCGCTCTGCCCGGTGCCTACGACCGCAGCTCCGGCCGCCTTTGCATCTTCGTAGCCTATCTCAGGATCGGGATTCGAGAGAGCGAGCACTATCGACATCTCAGCCATCGATGATACCTGCTCTTTTGTTATCGTGCCGTTGCTTGCTACGCTTATAAGGACGTCAGCCCCCTTCATCGCGTCCGACAGGGATCCTATCATGCCGCTCTTGTTTGTCATGCTAGCAAGCTCTTCCTTTATGTTGTTCATGCGCTCTGTCCTGCCCTTGTATATTATGCCTGTAGTGTCGCAGCATATCACGTCTGTTGCTCCGCTGTTGAGAAGCAGTTCCGTTATGCCGAAACCTGCGGACCCTGCTCCATTGACCACGATCCTGACTGACTTCAGTTTCTTGCCCACGAGCTTGAGCGCGTTCTTGAGCGCCGCAACCGTTATTATCGCCGTGCCGTAGCTGTCGTCATGGAACACGGGTATGGTGAGCTCCTTCTCAAGCCTCTTGAGTATGTTGACAGCTTTCGGGGTCTCTATATCCTCGAGGTTTATCGCCCCGAACGACGGCGCGAGCGCCTTGACCACCCCGACTATCCAATCCTCCTGGGTGATGTCAAGCGCAAGCGGCACTGCGTCCACGCCGCCAAATTTCTTCAGCAGCACGGACTTTCCCTCCATCACCGGCATGCCGGCCTCGGGGCCTATGTTGCCAAGGCCAAGTATCCTTGTGCCGTCAGTTATTATCGCGACCATGTTGCCCCTTGACGTGTACTCGTACGATAAGTCCTTGTTGTTCTTTATCTCGAGGCACGGGTATGCAACACCCGGGGTGTAGTACATCGCGAGGTCATTCGCCTCGTTTATCGCGACCTTGCCTACAACCTGTATCTTGCCCTTCCTCGCGGAATGGGCCTTAAGCGTCTCGTCCCTTAGATCGTCTCCGTTCATGAAAAAGCACTGGCCATGCTAGGCATAGCAGATACAGATGGAACGTTGGTGGCTTTAAAGCTATCTGAGAACCCTTCCATAATCCAGGGCCGGGGCCTTATATGCCGGATGCGCGATCCAGGCCGTTACCGGTAAGTTATAAATATTAATTCGGAAAGAGAGCTTTCAGTGAGCGGTATGCGCAAGACTAACACAATGACAACAGACCTATTAAGGACACTGTCAGGCATGGCCTTCCCGAACGGCGCAGAGGTTGTCGGCATGATACAGACGTTCAGGGATCTTGTGCATACCGAGAAGAATAGCTACGAATGCGACACCTCAGGCAAGGCAGAAGGAAGATGATTCACGTTTTTAGATGGCAAGTGATAGAATGAGCAAGAACACGATAGAGAACGGAGCGAAGGCAGGGCAGCTTGACATGTACGAGATAAATGCGATGGTCTCGGGCATAGGCGCAGGCAAGACCAGCGGCGTCGCCGCCTTTGTGGGCAGGCTTGGAAAGACAGAGATGACGCAGATGCAGCTGTCATTCGTGATAGGAGACATAAGCGCATACTATATCAAGCCCAAGCATATAGACGAGCTTTCGGAGAGAGAGCGGAAGGCAGCGGTCGATACGAACAAAGCGATATGCGAGATCCTAAAGCAAATGATAACATCGCAGAATCTGAGCCCGAGCCACACAAGCGAGATACTAAAGTTGGGCAACGCATCTCTCAATGCGTCAATAATCAAGCACAACTGGGTCAAGCTATCTAAGGTCCAGAGGCGCGAGCTCGAGAGGAATGCAAACCCAGAGATGCTCAAGGCGATAAGGAAGAACCATGCGGACTGCTCGCCGCTTTAAGCACAAAAAAATAAGTGAGACAAGATGCCATTGGTGGTGGAGATAGAGACATGTCATGGGGCATGGAAGAGGCTCGGGGAGCTCAGGCCCGGAGACCATCAGGGATCTCTATCTGACAACAAGCCAGACGGCCATCGCGAGGTCTATGTCTTCAGATGCGAGCCAGACGGCAGATCGTCGAAGCTGTTAAGGTCGGCAGCAGGCGTTGACTCGGAAGAAGGCACTGAAAGGACCATAATCCCTCTGGGCAATTTTGACATAGTAAAGGTACTGAGGACCGGAGATACCTACGACCTGCCTATCACAACCCCCAAGGGAGCCCAAACCGTGATAAGGTTCAAGCACGTGTGACGCTGATGGGGGGCAAGAAGTTCGTGCTCTGGCCGGTCTCGCACCGCGAAAACATCGCTTGGGGCGCAGATACGCATGAGATAAACCGCCTGCTCACGAATGAAAGGCTCACCTTTTTCTATGAGTATGAAGGCTCGGACGCATTTAACCGGGTATTATCAAAGATCCATGGGAGCGATAGCGAGTATCTGCGCGAGATCGAATCCTTCTTTGCAGGGACAGGAAACACAGACCCCTTCTACGAGCACAACAAGACCCAGCTCATGCTGATCAAGAACCTTGCGAAGACCCGTTCGGATATGCGGGTGGTGTGCATGGACTACCACCTGAACCCTGATGGCGGCCATTTGACGGCGTTGGAGCAGGAAAGATTCTATACCAATCTTTTGCTGGAACAGCTCATACTTTATCAATACTCATGCATCCATAGGCCCGAATCCATCTTGTCAGGCATGGACATGGATATCCTAAGGCAGATCCTTGTGGACAAATCCTTCTTAATCCGCCTGACACGCGGGAAGAGCGCGATCAGGGAGAGCGAAATGACGCGCAACATGGGGGCAAGCCTGGAAGAAGGCAACTCAGACTTCCTCTGTGTTGTTGGGGCATCGCACGCCGAGGGCATAATCGGGTATCTCAGGAAAAGGGGGGATGTCGAGCCTATGCTGTTCAAAGAAACCGATGCGATTAAAACTGCGATGCATAACGACAAGGCAGAGATCAAGGCGTCAATAAACCTGGTGGGCGATGACGTGCTTGAGGCTCTCTTGCATGATGCTACCGAAATACAGAAGGCCTTCAAAAATGAGGCGGGTATCCTGCCGCATCTCGCGGTCCTTTATGACAACGCAAGAAACAGGGTTCTCCGATCGCTTCCTGATGATCAATCCCTGCGGGTGCCTGTGCCTCTCGCCGCTAGGATGTTCGGCGATTTCGCCTTTGGCCATTCAACTGTCAAAAAGATAAGGCGCGGCGGAGACGAGCAGATAGCAAAAGTTTTCTCCAATGCCGTCGAACGCTGTCCTGAGTTATGCGGGAAAGGCTGCGGCATTGAAGATTCTATAAGGATGCAAACGCTTGATAGGATATTCAGAAGGTACTCCCAAGGCAATGTACGCGACGTCTGGAAAGACGACGAGGTTACTATGGCAGTGCAGATATTCAAGACAGAGATAGAGAAAGATGCCAGAAAGCTGGCGCGAAGAGAGGCAAAGAGCAGAAGCATTAGCCTCTCCTAAATGCCTATTTCTTCTGTATCCCCACTACCTTTATCTCGAATATGAGCGTCTGCCCTGCTAATGGCGGGTTGAAGTCGAGCGTAACTGTGTTAGTTCCTACCGCCTTCACAGTTGCCTGCTGGCCGTTGCTTGACGAAACTCTCATGCCGACGGTTGGGGTGGCATTGCCGAATTCGGCTCTAGACACCTGCACTATAAGGCTCTGGTTCACCGGCCCGTACGCCTCGTCTGCAGGTATCGTAATGGTCTTTGTCTCATTGAGCTTCATGCCTATAACTCCGTTCTCGAATCCGAGAATCAGCTGGCCGCTGCCTACCGTGAAGTTCAGGGGCTGCTTGCCCACATTTGAATCGAATACTGTGCCGTTGGTCAGCGTTCCGGTGTAATAGACGCTTATCGTGTCCCCCACCGCCACTGTCTGCGCATTTGATACGTTCGTTGCCACATATATCACTGCTATTATCGCTATCACTGCTATCACCGGAGCGAGTATGTAAAGGGGCCTGATGCGCCTCTTCTCAGGATGGCGCTCCGCATGATGCTGCTGGTGCTGTTCCTCCGCCATCGAATAACCGGTAATGATTCTCGCAATAGGTATAATAAACGCTTGCAGCATTGAACGCAGTGCTTAAATATATGGTCGGATTCAAGAGTAAGCCTATGGAGCGCAACATAATAGACCTGGAGGCCCCGCTTGACCAGCCGTTCCCATATGACCACGTCTCGGAGATGTACGACATCGTAACTGGAGGGTTCGGGCCGGGTGACCTGGAGCACACGTTCAAGCGAATCTCCAACGACATATCGCATGACATAGTGGGCAGGTCGAGGAGGGCGCTGGAGCTAACGCACTCCGTTCTCGAAACCAACAATCAGGAGGGCATGGGAATGCTTATCGAGGAGAAAGTAAAGACCGCGACGATCGCGACGCTTGCCGCGTACATCCTCCCGAAGTTTGAGGGAGGCACGATCGAGGACCACAGGCTGAAGATGAAGTTCGATGGCATTGCACTGCAGGAGATTAGCGGGGCCAGGGCCCTCATGTTCGGCTTTGCGCAGGAGGAGTTCAGGAGCGACCTGACCCTGGAGAGCAGGGAGATAATGGATATGATAGACATCGGGGAGCTGAACGGCATGCTGGCTGAGGCGAACTCCATTGCAGGCAGGCAGGGCGGAACGCTGGACAGCTGGGCCAAGGTCAACGAGCTGGAGAGGGCAGCATACACGTACATGACGCTGTTCGCAGGGTTGTTTGCAATGACCTGTGAGATCATCGTGCGGATGGCCGAGGGGCTGGTATCCAAGGGGATAGATGAGGCCCTGTACGAGCAGCTCTCTATCGGGCATTGCGCATGCGTGCTCGCCGCGGACGAGGCTACCAGGAATCTGAAGAAGGCCGTAGGGCTTCTCGAACAGGGGATGTCCGGGCTGCTGCGCTGCGGCGCCGGCGAAGAGGCTGACACGGCGGCCATGCTGGACTGGCTGCACAAAGCTGATTGATCACAATGGCCCAGCAGAGCGTACAGGAGAAGAAGGAGAAGACTAGGGAGCGCAACTTCATAGCGAACAACAGGCCCAAGGAGGAATACGTAGTCAAACTGCTCGATAAGATAATACTCGACGGCTTCGTAAAGATGCCAAAGATAAGCGACCCGGACTACAGGGATGCGAATAAGGCGCTTAACTTCATATGCGACAGCCTTGCGGAGGACGGCCACAAGCCCTACTGGTTCAAGATGAACACGAGCAGGAGCCACAGGGCGGTATTCAGGACGACAGACCTCATAGGCGAGTACTCCATAAGCGTGTTCCTGGTCGTTGATGACGAAAAGTTCGCCGTATACAAGAACGAGGTCATCGCATCAGGCCTGACTGACATGTTCCTCAGGAAGAACCCGCGCCATACCGGCAGGATGAGGCAGGCGATGAGCGAGATGCTCCACGATTTCAACATGCACGACCCCAGGCTCTGCAGGCACGACTGGAGGCTCTTGAGGCTGGAGCATGAGGCCGCATTCGAGCGCGAGCGCACCTGAAGCGTTTATAGACTTTGCCAGAGCTACAGCACCATGGCAAACCACAGGTCGGAAAGGAACGAGATTGCCGGTACTATACTCGCGCTCGCCGCGATAATCATAGTCGCGTCTGTGATCTCGGCGCAGCTGCGCTATCCCGGGTACAACCTCGAGAACAACTACATAAGCGACCTCGGCGTCGGCAGCACTGCGCCGATATTCAATACCGCCATGGTGATATTCGGCCTGCTTGTCGTGTCTGCGTCCGTCTTCCTGCACATCGCAAGATACAGGCATGTCGCGCTCGCGATAACGCTGATAGGCATAGGCGGGATAGGTGTCGGCGTATTCCCGGAAACTACAGGCATATACCACATAATATCCGCTACCGTCACGTTCCTCTCAGCCGCAGTTGCGGCCCTGTTCTTCTACAGGATATACGAGAAGCCGCTCGCGTACTACTCTCTTGTTGCAGGTCTGGTGGGCGTGTCCGTTGTGATACTTTTCGTTGTCAACCTGGCCCTCGGGACCAGCTTCACGTTCGGCATAGGAAAGGGTGGCATAGAAGAGATACTGTTCTACAACGAGATAATCTGGGCGTTTGTCGCTGGGTACAAGATATCGGGGTACAGGTACTAGCGTCGCATGGCAGGCTGTCATCCCTGCGTTTCCTGCCTGTAGACCGCGCTGCCTGCCGGCACTGCCCTGCTCAGCTTGATTCCCACGGAATCGCCTGCCTGGGCCCTTGTTATGCTCTCTCTGTCTATCTGCATGCTCGAAACTGTTTCCGACACTGTGCCGTTGCCCGTGTCTATCTCTATTGAATCGCCTACTGCAAGTTCCGCGTCCAACTTTATCGCCACGACGCTCACCTTGCTGAAGAAGTGCTCGACTATACCTATGCGCTCCCTGCTGCCGCTTTCTTCTGTCGAGAGAACATCATCCGTCATGCTGTCTATGCCCCTGTCCTGATCTTCTTCGCCTGCCGGGCCGTGCTTCGCCTCCCTCTCATTCGCGTCATTGACAAGATCGTCGATGTCCATCGCTGACATGCTCTACCGTTCTCATGATGCATTTATAAAGCATGCCTGAAACCGGCTCAAAACTAATAAATATTTCCTAGAGGCAGAGTAATACAGGTGAAATGCATGGATTCTGTCCAGAAGGCTTCGGATCTTATAGTGGTGTCAAGCAAGCTTGATTACGAGCCGTTCAAGTTCTTAGGGCTCATGAAGCTGCAGAGGGATTTCTTCAGGCAAGATGCCGAGCCTCAAGTAGATATGATGAACAGGCACTGGCTCAACGCAACGAAATTCGAGGAACTGGACTTGAAGCTTGAAGCCGCGCAGCAGTACGAGGAGGCACAGGTATTATGCGGCCGCCTCAAGGATAATGTAGAGATACTTGTGGGCAGGGAGAGCCCTGACTGGCAGAGGCTCGAGACGCTGGACATAAACTTCAGCAACCTGATTATGATAAACAAAGGGCAGCATGAGATTGAGGCCCTTGAGAGAAGGGATGGCAATTGACCGATGCCACGATAGGCAAGAGGGTCCCGCAGCTAGATGCGGGGAACGATTCGGTTATAGACGAGGACAGTGCTATCAGGGCATCCATAATAAACTCTGAGCTTGCGGCAGTGATGACTGCGCATCCGTGGCTGTACCTGTTAAGCAAGGATCTTGAGGCGAACGGCCACAAGAACGAGACCGCGCACCATCATACCATAAAGGAAAGGCTCAGGCACATGTTGCATAACGATTGATGATTTCATGACAGCAGAGAAGAAGATCACGAAGGAACTTTTGCAGCTTCATGAGGCGGCAGGATGGACGAGGCGCAGAGAGGCAGGAGTGCCTCTGGACGAGGAGCATTTCGCGTCGGATGGCATTGAACTCTCGTCGACAGTGGGCAAGGCGAAGAAAGACTTAAATTCATTGATGAGGGCAAATGCAGACCTCATGGCTCCGGCTGTGCTCACGATCCTTGAGGCGAAGCAGAGCTCCCATGGCAAGACCGCCAAAGAGCTAGCAGATGCCATGTTCAACGGCTATGTATACCAGCTTGAGAGAATGGGCAGCGTTGTCGTTCCAGACCCGTTTGGTTGGGTCATATGGTCTGTAAGGAAAGAGGATTAGGCCTGATAGGTGCAATGCTGCAAGCGCTTGCAGAGAAGAAAGCAAAAATGGGCCGCTAAACCGCGGCCCCAAATGTCCTGGATTCAGACCTTGCGGACGTTCTTTGCGCGCGGGCCCCTGTCTCCCTGCTCTACATCGAACTCGACAGAGTCTCCCACTGCAAGGGCCGCTCCTCCCTCTATGGCTGTGCTGTGCACATACACGTCCTTCCCATCCTCGCCGGTTATGAATCCAAAGCCGCGTTCGGCATTGAACATCTTCACTTTTCCCTTCATGTGTATCACATTGTCAGTTATCTCTGGTAGCGAATATTTATACTACTTTACTACAACCGCGTTTACACCAGGGCTAGCGCCTTCCGGCCTTCCTGTACGCCATGTAGCCCAAATTGCCTACGATAAGCGCGACGAGCAGCGGATACGGCGCTGCAAGGAGCGTTGCCGCCGTGCCTATCAGCGCGACTGCCGCGCCGTACGCTATCTGCATCAACCTGTGATTGGGCGACGTCTTAGGGTCTACAAGCATGACGAACGCGAACAGGTAGTTGAAGCCCAGGATTGCCGACGCAATCCCTATCAGGGAGAGCGTTCCACCAAGCGCGAGAGATGCCGCTATGCCCACAATCACGAATGCTGCTGCTGTCGTCAGCCTTCTCGCCTGATATGCCAAGATTATAAGTATCGGCGTGAGCGACACAGCTATGCCATATACGTTGTAGCTTGAGGCTGCCCACCAGGCGTCTCCCATGCCGAATGCTGCAAGCGCGACAACAAGGCCCAATGCCGCAGGGTTGAGTATGTTGACGCTCTTGTACTTGAGGAAGAGCTTAGATGCCACGGCTATGAGCGATGCAAGCAGCACAAGCATAAGCGGCGCGTTGACAGGTGCGACGCTGCCTATTATCAATCCTGTTATGATCCCTGAGAAGGGTATCCTTGGCTTGTGCTTCAGAACAAGCACCGATAGCAACAGATCCAGCGCTGCCGCGGATGCAGCCGCTGCAATGAGCGCATACGGGACTGTCCTAAGAGTGTAGCCTGAAATCGCAGCAATCGCCAGGAGCAGGGCTATTGCCCATATGTACATCGGCGCTATGTGCTGGTTGAGTACCTTCATCAGCTTACCACATAGCCTGAGCTGTCAGTGGCAACAAATCCGTCATCGCTCAGCGATGATTCGAACTTGAAGCTGTCGTCGCCGTATGATGTCTCTATTATGTAGAGCCTGTACCCTGGAAGAAGGCTGAACTGCTGGCTCTGGCCTGTAGATGAGAATCCGATCTTTGCAATAGTGGTTCCGTTCGCGAGTGTGTTTGTTGTAAGGTTGAACCCTGCCATTGCAGACTGCGCCTGGGCAGAGAGCGGGCCAGGATATACCTGATATGAATAAGACGCATACGGCGTGGCTGAGAACAGCACCTTTGACGAGTTTGTAGCTGCGGCATTCGACTGAGGGCTTGCCGCCGTCACCGTACTGCTCGGCAGGTTGTTGTCCGTGAGGTGGTGCACAACTCCGCCGGCTATTATCACTACGGCAACTATTGCCGCAATTAGAATCTTCTTGTTCATGCTTTACGTTTATAGGACAACGGCTATAAATCTTGGTTCTGGTTTAGGTTTCCGGCCGAGCGGTTTCCCTGCCGGTGCGCAAATTAACAAGTCTAGATAGCAGAACTGCCCATGGCGATATGTATAAGTATTTCTTAGAACTGAGACATTTTACGGTAATATAATGGCGCAGCAGAATCTTACTGTTACAATATCAGACGAGCCGTTCAGGGTCAAAAAGGTGGTTGACGGCTGGAACGTGCTTGACACTACTATCAAGGAATTCCTGCGCAGGACGCCAGGCGAGCAGGATACAAACTGCATGGGCGCGAAACAGTCTGTTGTATGTGAGAAGGGCGGGATGATAGCCCTTGCAGGAGGGGTGCAGCTGGCCGGAGGGCACAAGCCGAGGGCGTTCTTTGCCGAGCTTCTGCTACCCGGCAATCTCGGCAGCTTCGGCACGCGCTTCATGGTCGGCCATGGCGACCTCGAATTCAATCCTAATTCATTCCACGTGACAGGCAGGAATTTCGGGGATGGGCACCACGACCCTGCAAAGGAGATGAGGTGCATAGTCTCAGGCGGAAGGCTGAAGCTTGCGCCGAAACTCATGGTTAACGGGGCACGTGCAACCATCATTGCGTCATCTTCGTACATCGTATTTTGCGGCGAGCTCTCAGTGCCGATAAGCAGGAACGGCAGGCTGGAGAATCCATCCAATATCTACTAATGCAATATGTGATCTTATGACCAAGGGGCAGAAAGATAAACAGAAGAGGCATGTCACCAATCCTGACGAAGCTGACCAGAAGATCGTGAAGGAGCTCCACAAGAGCGCCGCCGAGCTCTCATCGCATGGGGGGCATAGCGTGGCCGCTGCGCTCCTTCTAACGTCCACAAGGATAGAGGGCGGCAACCTGAAGATCAAGCTCAGGGGTAGCGGCATAAATCCGGACGGCAAGACAGGGTGCGAGATAACCGACAAGCTGCTCACAGACCTGGACTCGCTAGCAGTAAAGAACGCCAAGGAGGGCAACGGTGGCATGGCGGCTGCACTCATGTTCGTAACGGACAGCATAAGGAACGACAGCATGAGGCGCAAGCTTGATGCGATTGAGGCCAAAGAGAGTGCCGGATGATTATATGGAAAAGGCATCCGTAGAGAGGAAGAACACCCTGATAGACGACGTTGAAATTGCGATGGAGCACATACGCCACGACATAGTGGGCGACCTGCTCGACCATGTGACCGAAGACCTCGAGGCTGTCGAGGCGCATCTCCACGACTTTGTGCTCGAGATGCTGCACCTCAGCCCTGAAGAGGTAGGTGCGAGCGTGCTGGAGATGGTGGAGCACCTCAGGGACCAGGTCCCTGCAGAGGCGCAGAGTTGGATGGACAGCGCGATCGGCCATCTCCTATCTAGCTACCTCGCTTATTGGCGGCGTGCAATACCCGGTTTACTGCGAAAAGGTTCGCAAGATATGCAGGGCCGATAGACCTCTCCTTGCCGCCTAGTGGATGGTGTATCCGGCCGCATTAGAGGAATCCTCTTGCACTGAGGTAGATCTCAAGACCTTTATGGAATCCAGGCGGCGAGTGCAATGGATCTCCCTTAATGACATCTTTGATCTCGTCTATTGTGTAGTACCTTACCCAGTCAACCTCACCCTTGTCTATCTTGAAATCCTCTATCTTGAAATTTTTCCTGACCTCGAACAGCGTCATGAAGTGATGGACCTCCAATCCCTCAGTAATAAGATCTGCCCTGAACTTTGCTATCCTGGTAAATTCTTCCCTTGGCACTGTTACACCGAGCTCTTCGCCCGTCTCCCTCACGGCGCCGTCAAGGTAATCCTCGTTATAGGCGAAATGCCCGCCTACCGAGAAATCCAATCCGTTGCCTGCCCTTTTCTGCAGTAGTATCTTGTCGTTGCCGTTGGCTATCAGCACAACTGCAGCCCTATGCAGCTTCCCGTCAAGATGGCGCCTTGTGCCAGCACCTCTTGCCACTGTGCCGATAACTTTATCGTTGTCATCTACCAGTGCGAGTATCTCTTCACGGTTGTACGGCTTCAGCATAGCATCCTATACACATAAGTATTCGAGAGTATTTATAGGGCAACAAGACTGGACGCTTCCTGCCGTTGACAGGAATGTGCGGCTGCGGTGTCGGATAGCATACAATTTTAAACACAGCTGCCATTTAGTTACGATGGCATGGCATCCCGCATGGACTTCGGCTTGTTATCATTGGCATTGATTGCCGCAATCGTAGCCCTTCCTGGCATCGCGCATGCGCAGCAGGCGCCCTCGTTCACGGTAGTCGCTGTGAACCCTGTAGTGCATACGAACACATCCACGCAGAACGCGCGTTTCTATTTCAACGTGACGAACACCGGGCAGTCCCTAGACTACATCACCATACAGAGAAACATGATGGACATCTCAGGGCCGCTTGGGAGCGGGGAGGCGCTCGGGATATCATCGCCAGAGTTCGGGAGGTCGCTCGCCCCGGGCGCGTCAGCCCAGATGATGGTGATTGTGCAGTGGACTGGGCTGCAGAACTCACAAACTGGCCCGGTGCAGCTAGGCAACTACACCGTATCGGTGCCGTTCAGGTCAGAGGCAACCGGAGTTACGGAGACCCTGAAGGTAAGTGTGGTCGCGGACGACAATACCGGGGAGTACGAACCAGACACGAACGTTAACATAACGCAGGCAGGGCATTCCGCAGGCACGGCCTCGATGACGCAGTACAATATCCAAGATTCCATATGGACGCTCGGTGCATCCGACAACATGAGCGTAATGGCGACCGCACCGATGAACCACGGCGGCGGGGCCACGAAAGGAACAGGTGCAGGCGAGCTCGGGACTCGGGGGGCTTTCTACGGCATAGCGGACAACAGGGTCGCATGGAACTACTCATTCCCCAGCATAGGCCAGCGCGCCACCATGGCGAACGCATCGGAGTGGCAGGCCACTGATACATACATCAGCGTGTCAGGCGACGGGCGATACGCTGCCGGCATGGACTGGAATGGCTGGCTGTACGTGTTCAATGCAACAAATGGCAAGGCGCTGTGGTCCACGAACATGAGCCAGGATGTCAATCCTCTGTACCCGCAGGGCAGTGAATTTGCTGCCGGATTCCTGACCAGCGGCGCAACGGCGTTCAGCCCTGACGGCAAATCGGTGGCAGCTGCGGGGAGCAACGGCAATCTGGCGATGTTCAACACCACTTCTGGAAAAGTTCTTTGGTCCAGACCATTTTCTGCGGAAGTAAGGGCGCTGAGCTTCGCGTCTAACGGCAACCTTGCAGTAGGGTCAGGCGACTGGAACTTCTACATGCTGAACGCGACGACGGGCGCAACTGTATGGACAGCGGCAGACCACTTCTGGCCGTTCTTCTTCATCGCAATGAACAGGAACGCGTCGCTCGTAGGCACAGGGGGCAAGGACAGCGAGTTCCGCGTCTGGAACCTGAGCACCGGCCGGCTGATGTTCCATGAGAACTACACGGGCGCGAGCGTAGGCTTCGTCTCAGGCGGAGGGATAGCGAACGACGGGAACTTCATGGTGAGCATGTGGAGCGGCGGCAACGGCGTGTACTACTACAACAGTCATGGCCAGCTGCTCTGGAAGCACAGCATAAACGGGGCTGTAGCCGCGATGACCCAGGACGGGAATTACATCCTGGTCTCGGGTTTCAATCCGGTATCTGAAAACAACTACATCTACCTGCTCGACAATACCGGCTCGGTGATATGGAACTACACCCCTAACACACAGACATCGTGCCTGTCTACGATAAGCCCGTTCCCCAGGGTGCAGCCCAAGTTCGTGGGGCTCTCGGAATCACAGGACCACAAAACACTGACAGGCGCGGTCGCATGCATAGGAGGAACTGTATTCTACCTCAAGATACCCGTGTTCAACACACCTCCATCTGCACCCAATCCTAACAACGGTGCGACTGGCCTCGGCTTCGGAAACCCGCAACAGCAGCCTGCGCAACCCAACAACGGCAGTATCAACGGTCCTCCTCCGCCGTGCACACAGCACTGCGCCATAAGCGGGAACCAGAACGTAACTGCCAATAGCATGACAGGCAATGTTGCTGCACAGGGCCCTGCCACAGTGGTGCCTCCTGGCCCGCAACCGCCTGCCGGGCAGAACCAGAGCGCACAGGGCGCTACACCTGCCCAATCAGCTGCGGGTTTCGGAAGCAGTGGCGTTCTCATAATTGCGGTGATTGCGCTGATCGTTGCGGTAGCTGGCATTCTCGCCTATATTCTTGTTGCCAGGCGCAGGCATATCTGAGCCGTCTGTTGTCTAGGCAGATATTTTTCTAATGTTTCATCTGCCTAGAACCCGATTCACATGGCCAGTGAGCTCCGGACCGAATCTCTTGGTATACCCTTCCAACTTCTTCCTGTCTATCCTCTTTCTTATCACAGGAAGCAGCTCGTCGTTGATGTGGTACCCTAGGCATGCCATGTCTATGACCGTCTTTTCTAAATCAGAGACAGGAAGCCAGAATCTGCCGTATCTTACGAGCCCGTAACCGAACATCATGCCTACATGTATTTTCTGCACGCGGTAGTTCCTGCCCTTGAAGTCCCTTATCCCGGCCCTTACGTTCCTGGGCGTCATGACAATGAAATTGGCCCCCTGGCCGGAGATGCCCCTGAGCCAGAGCGCGCTCTCCAATCCGTAGTAAAATGGCTGGAAGGCAAAGCCCACCACAGCCGCATCGTCATGGAACGTGTAGGCTCCTTTCGTTATCCTTGTTATCCTGCCTGTCTTGGCCAGATTGTGAAGCATCAGGTTCAGATAATCGGATGATATGCCCCTGCCCTTCAACGCAAGAGCAGCATCTTTTGAGGTGAAGATAGGGTGCTCGTCCTTTGAGAACGTCCCGACAAGCTCTTCCATGTAGCGCATTCAATCCACATTACCAGTTATGTTACCTATAGAATCCAGCATCGTATCGAATGTCGGGGGCGCACCCGCATAGACAAGATCTGCCAACTTTTCCATGTCTGCCGGCTTTTGTACCCCGGCCCTGTAGAATGCCTTCAGGGCTGCGATCGCCTTCACATCAAGCCTCTCGTTGCTGATAAGGTGATAGATGTCGTAAAGGTCCCTTGCGTATCTTCTGCTCTTGTACGTCTCTATCTTCTCTATAACAATAGCGCTTGCCGACATAGTGGTTATCGGAAACAAAGTGCCATTGGAGCGCGTATAGCCTCTCTGCACAGAGCGTATGGGCCTTGAAGGCTCCTGCGCCTGCAGCTTGATGGTTGCGAATCCGTCAGAGCACTCGAGTGATCTGGCACTGTATTTAGGGTAATCGAGCCTCACACCCCTTTTCGATAGCGCATTATCAAGCTTGTGGTTGAGAGTCTCGGTCTGCTTATCTGTGGCATAGATGTCTATGTCATCAGAGAACCTGTTCCCGTTGTAGCACCTCCATACTGCTGTGCCGCCGTGCATCACTATGCCGGGCTCAAGATTGAAGATGGACTCGACTATCTTGTCCTGGAGCCTGGCCATGGCTATCTGCAGTTCTGTCTTGAGGCTCAGCTCTATAGGGTCCTGCATTTGATTACCTATATTATATAATAATATAATGTAGGTATAATATAAAAGGCTATGCCATGAGGCACAGGCACCATACCGACACAATAACCGCCTTATTTCGCAATCCCATTCTAACAAAAATATCTCAAACTTTGCGCATTTGGGATACGCATAAGTATTTGCGATGCCTATAGATTAATGTGAAATTATGGGGGGCACAGCAAATGGTTATCACTGCAAAGCAAAAGACATAGCTGAGGCCATAGCGCTTGCCAGGAAAGAGGGCAATGTTGGCGCTGTGGAATTCATGAATGCGATGAAAGAAGTTGTAGGGCACACGCTATCTGTACGAGAATCGGACTACTCAACTTACAAGACCGACAGAAAAAGCGCTAACGACGACCTAACGAATGTACTTGACGTGCTAGACACCTACACGTAGATGGGCTGGATTCAGAGAACAGAAGCCGATGGGCTAGTTACCTATACGGCAACTAAGGAGGGCACTGAGAAGTTAGATGAGGTGGTAGCCGACCCCAAGAAGGGGGGAAATGTAGGCATGATCGCATGCACGTTGGAGCTAATGATGAGAAGAGGAGACATTCGGGAAGATGAAAACGGCAACGTATATCTTACAGAGCAGGGCATGAACAAGGAATATGTGTGATTGCATGCCAAAGCAATCAAGGCAGCCAAGGATGTACCCCCTAGAGAGGATGGCAGAAGCGCCATTTATCGTTTAGTGGTGCTTTTCCTAAGGGTTCATCTAACTGAGCATTTTAAGTAGCAGTTATAAAAGCTTGAATCAACAAAAATATGAGTGTGAACCTTTCAGAATTCAAAAGAATTATGAATGGCATAAAGGATACAAGAAAGGTTAGTTTTACAAAACATGCCGAAGAGAGGCTGGTGCAGAGAAACATTAATAAGGATGAAATCCTTAAATCATTATACGAACTGAAGGACTTGGTTTCTGTGGAGGTCAGGGGCTCTGATGAGGATTTGTTTGGGCAGGAATACACGTTAAGGTTTAAGAAGCTTAGCAACTATGATTTAGTGGTGGTAATTACTATAAAAGCAGAAAAAGTTGAAGTGGTTACTGCATATTATCCGGACAAAAAAAAGGAAAAAAGGTACAAAGAATGGCGAGATTCGCAAAAGTAGAATACGACAAGGAACATGACGTCCTGTATGTCGGCTATGGGAAAAAGGTAGAGGACAGCTTGAAAGTGGGGGATTTTGTAATAGATTTCTCAAAGGGGGATGAGATGGTCGGAGTTGAGGTATTTGACGCTTCTAAGGCAGTAAAGGATCTTAATCAGGCCAAGATAAGCAAGGATATGCTCAGCAAGTTTACCGTGGCGCAGATAACAACCTCAAGAATGAGGGAGCTTATGTTCTTCGTGGTTGCGCTTTACATAAGTGCCAACAACAGGAGTGAGAAGCTTCTTCTTCAAGTCCCTAACGTGGCCGCATTGAATTGATGGATTAGCAGGTCCCACTTAGTAGGGCCTCACAAAGCACCTGCCAATCAACTCAGTCTTAAATCCCATCTTCTTGAATATCTTTTCGTTGATGCTGCCCTTCTCTGTCTGGAGGAATATTATATTGGCGCCCATCTGCCTTGCATCTGCTATCCTTCTTGCTGTGAGAGCTCTTGCGATGCCTCTGCCGCGATACCTTTGAAGGACCCCAAGACCATAAAGACCTGCATACCTCCCACTTGTCACCAGCATGGCGCAACCTACAGGCTTCCCGCCAAGATAGGCAAGATAGAATGCAACGGATTTGCCCTTCTGCTTGTGGCCAAAAGCTCCAAAAAGCGCCTTGCCATATCCTTTCTCAAGACTCTTATACGGGCCAGTGCCCTTGAGTCCGTATACTGTTTCAAAAATTCTGGTAAAATGTCTCATCTCGCCTTTATTCGAGACCTTTTTTACCACGACACCTGAGTTGTTATCCCTTATCTTTCTTCCTGTATAAACCATCCAAGAATCGGCATATTTTGCCTTGAAGCCATATCTGGCCAGCGCCCTGCCTATTCTATTGTCGCCAGATGCGATATAAAGTGCCGGCAAGGCCTTCCTTTCCGAATAGAATGAGATAATAGCCTCAAGCATGTTGCCTTTGGTTATAGTGCGGACGTTTACGGATGTCGCGTAGTTCCAGTAAGGATCGCTGACAGCATCGCTGTACAGGAGCTCTGCGCCTTTTATCCTCTTCTTGCCTGTGAAGAGGATGCCCTTCTGGAGCAGGTAGTGCGCCCTCTCAAGGTTTTTCATCGACATTTAGCATAACCCATATAGCACCTGCATCGGTGCTCAGATTACCCTGTAATGCAGCTGTATCTCGTCCTTGGATAGCATCTTTGTGCCAACTAGCCTGAGCCGTTTTGCAAACTCCACATCGGAAAACAGCCTTATCCCGTTGCCGAACAGGAACGGCTCTATATCCATGTACACCTCGTCAACGAGGCCGGCCCTCATGAAGCTGCCGTCCAGCTTTCCTCCCCCGCCCACGAGTGCGCTCTTGAACCCCCTGTCTTTTAGTAGGGATAGCGCCTCTACTGGGGAGCTTGCAAATATAGTGTTCTTATCGTTCGCCCCGCCGCGCCTGCTAACGACTATGGTGAATGGGTTGCCGCATCGCTTGAACTCGTTATCCTCCTTCATTATGGCGTAGGTGCGCCTCCCCACTATTATGTTCTTCGTCTTCCTTACCATTGCGTTGTATGCCTTCCACTCAGGGCCTAGCCAGGGGGTCTCGTCGTTCCTCTTGGCTATCATGCCATTTAGGGTCATTGCCATGTACATGATAACCCGCATCTAATCCCACTATCTAACGGAACGCACCTTAAAATAGATTGCTTTTAACCAAAGCTGCCCTTCGTTCTTGGAAGATATAGCAGCTCCATCAGCACGCCGTCCGGATCCCTGAATGTCATTGAGTAATATCCCTTGGCGTACTCTGGGTGCTCCTTGGCTTGCCAGTGTATCGTGTAACCTGCCCTCCTTAGCCTTTTCTCAAGCTCATCCACCTGCCTTCTCGATGACGCGCTGAAGGCTATGTGGTCGTAGCCGTAGCCCCACTGTCTCCTCTTCCTCTTCATGGGCTCTGATACCCACAGGCTGAAGAAGCCGTTGGCGTAGGCTATCGAATCCTTGCTGTTGCGTATGCGCCTCAGCCCGAGCGATCTGGCAAGGATCGCGTAAAATCCCCTTGACCTGCCTACGCTGCTGACGTTTATCACAACGTGGCTTATCCTTGAACCCGGCATGGTATCGCTTGTAAGCTAGGGATAATAAATGTGTGTGTAACGGAACCCGGGGGGATATTACCCAGTTCCCTTCGGGAATGTATTAAGCTCTTGGCAGAGAAGCATCATCATGGCCCAAAAGGAGTATCTTAGACGGAACAAGGCAACCTATGACAGGCTTGCGAAGCTCTCCGACACCTATACGGCAAAGTACGCCTACTTCTACCCCAGGCTGTTGAGGCCGTTCGAGGACGTCGTCTCGAAGAGGTTCGGAAAGGGTGCACGTGTCATCGACCTTGGCTGTGGCGTGGGGCTCGCCATGAGGATACTGTCCGATAATGGGTTCAGTACGTACGGCATCGACTTCTCGCCGAAAAGGGTCCGCCTTGCACGAAAGAATTCCCCTTCGTCAAAGGTGCTGACCGGCAACTTCCTTACGAAACGGTCAGACGTCAGGTTCCACGGCATAATGATGATATCTTCGTTCCACCTCTTCCCTACCAGTGACGTGCCCCTGGTCCTTGAGAGGCTTAGGGAGCTGCTCCTGCCAGGCGGGTACTGCCTGATAAGCATAGGCAGTAACACCCTGCCGAGAGGCAAGGAGCATGATGAGGGATACTTCCCAAAGACATCCGCCCCGAATGCCGTCAGGTTCATGACGAGGTACACCGAGAGGGGGTTCAGGAACGCATTCAAGAATCTGGAATGGGGGGAAGCCACAAAATTCTACAAGATGGTGGAGCGCAGGCACCTGAACGAGACATGGATGTGCGTCATAATCAGGAAATACCATTATTAGGCTGATGAGTTCATGGTGATTCTTTGATAGTCATCTTCGCAAGGCACGGCAAGACAGAGGAGAACCTCAAGGGCATAGTCACCGGCACAATTCCGGGAACGCTCTCAAGACTCGGGATACGCCAGGCAAGGGAGAACGCCATGAGGCTGAAGGACAAGAAGATAGATGCCATATACAGCAGTCGCTCGAAAAGGGCTGCTGATACCGCAAAGATAATATCCAAATACCACAAGGGAGTTCCGCTTAGGCTCACCAAGGCCCTAATGGAGTGCCATTTCGGTAAGCTGCAGGGAACAATGGTGGGCCCAAAGCTTGAGGAGACGTTCGATACTGATTACTGCAGGGACAAGTTCAGGAAACAGGGTGCCGAGTCCGTTGCAAGCTACTACAAACGCGTCAGGGAGTTCATGATGATGATTCAGAAGAGGTATCCAGAGAAGACCGTCCTGCTTGTCGCGCACAGCATAACGTTCCGCTTCTTTGCCGCGGTAGTGATGGGCAGGCCGGTCTCATACACACAAAAGATAAGGTCACTGGAGAACGACGAGCTTGCTGTGTTCGACGTCCGTATGAACAAAGGCTTCAGCGCAAGGCTCATCAAGAGCAGGTCTGTGCTGCACACCCCGATAATAAAGAGGTAGGCGAACAGGGCAATTTATAGTGAGTTTGGGAGAAAAAGTTAGAACATCTCCTTCAGAATATATTCTAAGTTCTCAGCAAATATTTGGTCATTTCCTGCCCGCGAGAACTGATTTGCCCTTGCTTTAAGCTGCCTTTTGGTAATCCTCTTTAGTTTTATACAGTCTTTTATGTCCTCTATATCTGCATCGTTGAGCCTAGATATCTTTGAGCAGACTATATCCATGGGGCTGAGCACCATTACTCTGATTTTCTTGAACTTGCCTGGCGAGTACTCTGACGACCTTTTAATATAGTCATCTGGCATTCGCTCAGTGAATATCATGTTTCCGCCCCAAACATCGATCTTTACACCGGGGGCCATTCTCTCACGTAGGCGCCTGAATTCTCTCAAATCCCTGTCTGAGGGTATGTTAAAATCGATATCTTTGGTTGATGGTTTAAGGCCTAGCAGTGTCATCGCTGTGCCGCCCACTGCCACAAGCAGCATATTCATTCCCGCCTCACGGTCGAAAACGTCAAGGAAGCCTAAAAGCCCGCTTTTTGATATCCTTTCCATCTAATCATACAGTTTGATGTATCTCTTAATCATTTTTTGGTCATACGCTTCTGGCGCTTCGCGAATTAGCGTTATGTAGTAGGCAAGTTTAGTATCACCTTTCAAGTCGGTCAGGTTATCAAGAGAGAGTAGAATTCCCTTAAATGCGCTTAATTTATCATACCTTTTATAGAGGTAGTAGAGGTAAGCCAGATTGATATTCTCAATATTCTTGTGCAGGATTATGATTGCTCCGTATCTTATCCTAATCTCCTTGTTTATGCTCATTGAAAATATCGTAAGCTCTGCGGATATCCTATCTGCAGGTTTCAGCTCTTCGTTCAGTCTATAGCCCAACCTGCTGTAATTATATGCCAGTTCACTTCTTGGGATGTCGTATGGCAGCATCCCGAATAGCTTGTACCTCGAACCTATTCCACTTTGCCTTATCAACCCCCAAAATCCATCGCTATTGTACAAAATCTCTCTATCTAAGATTAGATCTTTCAACATGTCCAATTCTTCTGACTTCATGATTTTTATGAAACTTTCAGGTGTCAGTATAATGGGATCTATTTTGATGCCGTAGTCGGTCTCCATCTTGATCAGAGAAGATGTCAATCTATCAATATCTTTATCTTGCCTAATGAGAAACAAAAGTTCCAGTCTGTTGAGTTTGAGGTGTTTTTTGGTATCCAAAGAACACATAGATAGTATATCGAAGGTTTGAGGTAGTGCCGATAGACCATCGAGTATCTCTTTTCTTATCGTTGTCCTCTGGTTCCTTATGCTTTCGATCTCGGACAGATAATAGAAAGAAAGAGGATTCTTTATATTTATGCTTATGAGCTTGTTGTTTCCCTCTCGCTCTATGTCTATTATACCTTTTTTTTCAAGTTTCTTTATTGCATTGTATATGTTTGGGTAATAGGAATTGCCATATTTCTGATTTATACCTTTGGACATTTCTAGTATATTCCTACCACTGCCCAATCTGTCAGATATGTAACTCAATATTTTTTCTTCGTCTTTTTTCATTTATCCCACATCCATTTTAGGTTGTTTTATTCATTTCACTATAATACTATATTAATAATAATATTAATAATATTTAAATGTTGCGTTTGATTTTCGTACTAGGTGTAAGCAGCGCTCTGGATAGGTGCCATAGCGGCAGTAGTAATCGTGATGGTTATGGTTATGTCCTTGAGGCGCAGGAGCATTTATAGGGAGTTTGGAAAATAGAACGCTATCCTTTGTTCAAGGTAACAGGTCATTCTTCTTCATAAATGCCCTTACCCTAGTAAAGATGAACCTATGGCCCTTCGCGTTGGGGTGGAGGCCATCTTCCAACAGCATCTTGTAATCCCTCTTCAGCATGATCTTATTCAGGTCGAGGAAGGGCAGACCATCCTTTTTGCAGCACTCCGTTATGATCTCATTGAACCTTGCAACCCTCTCGTTGGCCAATACAGTACCGACATCAGACGGCACCAGTGTCTTTGACTCGTCAACCGGCGCAAGTCCGATAAATGCTACTTTCTGCTTGAAGGATTTTGCCTCTCTCATTAGGCCGAGTGCGTTGCTTCTGAATGCATCTTCTGAGACCAGCGCGTTCTGGCCAGATATGCTGCCGTTGTACTTGGCATCATTGACTCCTATCGCTATTATTGTTGTGTAAGAGTCAGCGGACCTCTTGAACCTCAGCCTGGCCTTTGTCTCTGCTTCGAATCGCGCAAGCAGCTCAGATGACGTCTGGCCAGGTATGCCTAGATTGTAGACCTGGTTGCCCTCCTCCATGTCCTCGAACCATCTCTTAAGATAACCGCACCAGCCTCCGTTGTAGCCCTCTCCGAAGGTGATGCTGTCCCCGAAGCATAAGATTGTTCCCATTTGCTCGTTTACCATTGTCCTGAAAACGCTTTTAACGATTCCTTTGGCTTTGCGGCATACGTACAGAGCGATTTATAGGGAGTTTGGGAGGGTCTTCTGAAGATTTCTGGGGTTAAAGTTGGATATTTAAAGGTTGATAAACAAGGCTAAAGTGGTATACGGTGGGATTGTGGCACTTTTCAAAGTATTCAAATGTAAATGTGGCCACGATCTAATAGCTTCAAAAGATGTTGACTTCCAGCTCAAAGACGTTATTCCCTACCTTCATTGCAAAATGAGGAGTGGGGAGAACTTTAATTCTGAATTTTTTGTAACACCCGTACCACCAACTGATGATGATATAAAAACATTTAATCCGAGGCGCCTTATTACGGTAGGTTGTATGGAGAAGGCTTGTGAGTGTAAATGGCCTATGCCCTGATAAAGAGATCATTTCACACCCAAACGGATCACTAACTTTTCTTTGCTAATTCCGCATCTGAGACAAAATATTTCTTAGACTTGAAGTATCGGTATAGGTCTTTGAGTTCAGGATGCGGGGCAAATTCTCCCGGCTTCTCAGGCGGCATTAGTTGGTCCAGTACGACCACAGTATATAATTTGCATTTGAACATCCCACCTTGGTCAAATCCCGTAATTATCCTTTCTACGTAAGACTTGAAAAATTCCTCATAAAATTTAGTTATATCCTCAGGTTTGATTTGGAATTTGGCATTTGGGGCGAATACCTTTATGTGCATCCATTTTGATTCTTTGAAATTTTGGGTGTACGTCACATCGGCATTACTGAAGTAGTTAGAGAGCCCGCTACGAGTTATGAGTTCGTATGATAATGGTTTCTGTTGTTCGAGAGGATATTTCGGAAAAATAACAAATTCTATCCTTACTCCTCTCCCCTTTGGAGCGAGGGTATGTGGGGTAGTTTGGTTAGGTAGTTGTATATCTGGTTCAATCGCCCTTGCGTTAGCAAAATCTTTATCCGCACCAGAGGTATCATGCATCTTCTGTTTTATAACTCCTCTTTCAATAAGTACATCTGCGAATTTAGGTTCTAGCCTTATCGCTTTATTCAAATCTGCCAGGCCAGCATCAAATACGCCCATATCCCCTTCGCTACGACCTTTTATGTAAAGGAGGTAGGCGCTTTTAGGGTTGATTTTTAGCCCGTCTACAGAGAGCTTGATTGCCTTTTCATAATTTCCTAACGTTGAAGCACTCAGTGCAAGATTCCTTATTAAGTTCTCCTCCATGTTCTTGTTGCCTTTATAGATGAAATGTGTTGGATTTCTGAGTAACATTTCATTCAAAAACCTGGCATAATCGTTTTGCTCTTTCTTACTTATTTTTCCATCATGAAGCTTCTTTAGCGAGGCTTCTAGCACCTCCTTATCGAGACGCTCATGTAGGGATTTGACCCTAGAATCTGGAGCCGATGTGTTTAGGGTTTTGGCTTTTTCCTTATTTTTGAATTTATCGAATACTCCCATAATTAAACTACAGGGTATGAATTCTTATTTGTAGTGGTCATAACAGATTGCCCGCAAAGTCTGGATTTTGTCGATAAAGTCAGCTTTATCCCGTTGCAGAACGGATCAAATAATAAACTCCTTTAAACCCATAATAAATTCCAAAGATTATGATACCACCTGGGACTATGTAATACCCTCCCGGCGGGGTTAATGAATACCAAACTATAGTAATTATGGCACCTACAATTGCCGCTGAAAAACCACCTATAATATGTTTTATTCCTGCCTCCCTGTAGGCGGTTTTGTTATGTATTTTAACGAAAGTTTTAGCGTCTTGCGGAGTTAACGATACCTTTTTCCCTTGCAAGGAATCGAAACTTTTTTTATAAGACTCTGCCTCCTCTTTAGTTTTAAATCCTCCTGCCCATATGTCTTTGTCTTCTCTTGGTGGATTGATAGAACATATGTCCCATTTGCCTTGTTTATTCTGTATTATATAATACTGGTTTGTCGCCATTGTCCCCCCCTCAGATTAATCCGAGCGTCTCCCTTTTGCCTTTCAGTAACGGCATAATTAAGTTGCGCGGGTAATGCTTTTAGCGGTTGTGTTAGTTTGGTTTATAAGGATTTGGCTTGTATATAGTTGTGGATGGGAAATGACAAGAACTTTAGCAGAATGGAGGAGAATTCAGAGGGAGGGTAGAAACCACAGACCTCATCGTAGAAAAAATATTAATTTAATGGAGGCACAATCCCGGATTGCTAGATTTATAGATGATAATGAATTCGAGTATGATGAGCAAACATTTGTTAATAATTTGAGGGGTGAAATAGTACATGTTTCCCATGATGTATGGATATCTAATGGTGCTAGATCACACAAGATTAGGCAGAGGATAAGGAGAGCATTATGGGACTATAGCAAAAGAAAGTTTAGGGAGGATAATTCAGAAATCGATTTGGATGAGTATAGGTCTCCGCATGAGGTTAAGGGTATAATAAAAAGTATAGTAAACAAATTTTTTAAGAAATAGATTAGTAGTTTGTATAGATGAGAGGTATGGTCTATAGACGAAGACGTGGCGCAGCAATCGTTGAAACGTCTTCTGGTATTTTAGTGGTTAGTGGGAGGAGAAAATTGTTTATACTTCCAGGAGGAGGTGCAAATCGGGGGGAGAGCAGAAGAAAGGCTGCAATGCGTGAGCTCCACGAAGAAACAGGCTTAACCGCGATAAGTTCACATTTTCTGTTCAAGTACGTAGGGGCTGTACACAAAAATTATAAGGGAGGTCATTTCAGAGATTACAATAAGGTTTTCTTAGTAAAGACTAAAGGGATACCTAGGCCAAGACACGAAGTGAAACATATTGCTTACTACAGAATAGGTTCTAGGTTGAACATATCTAAGACTACTAGAGAGATAATAGAGAAATATAAGAGGGGCAATAACTAACCATGGTAGATAAAGATTCCTGTCCTTCTTCTACATCTGAAGAGGCTAAAGAGCCCAGTCAACCCAAGAAATCCTGCTGGCCAATCCCCACTAAACCAGAATATAAGTCCAAAGAAGAGCAAAACTATACCTAGCCCTCCCATCAGCCAAACACCAAGGTCTGATCTGCCGATTGTTATCCAGTTTACGGCTAATAGTGTAGAGAACAATATTACTAAAGCAGTGATCCACTCATAAATGCTTAACGCAGAGCATGTGGCAGAGACAGCAGTACCAAAAGAGAAGGCTTCCTGTAATGCACAGTGATAAGCTGTTTGATTCTGTGTTAGAAAGATGCTTACTACAAAAGCTATTACTGCAACAGCAATAGCTATTATGAAAGACACCCTCATTTTATACACCCACACTTTATAGTACTTAGGAACCTGACAAGCTAAAATTCTTTTGGATTTACATTACCTAAGCGCAGGCGACTTTGGCGGCCACCTGCGCAGA
>JAGWHO010000006.1 GCA_028866715.1 Microcaldota archaeon | reverse complement strand
AGTTCCCTAACATCGGTTAGCTCCGTCACACCTTGGCTTTCTCAGCCAGCAGCACTTTTACTAGATCTAGGTACGGTCTATGTTGATCGTTGCAGATTCCCTTTTCACTGGCTCAGGAATTCAGTCCATGTTCATTTAGCTGTTTCTCCTCATAACGAGACTCCGCAGCCGTTTGCACTTCATAAGGACCTGTCCCCAAGCGTCAGAAATCTACCTTGCGTTGCCGCTCCTACAACATAGGGGCTGGAATATTGACCAGCTTCCCTTTTGAACGATTGTGATTGGCATCGTTCTTAGGATCGCCTAACTCTCCGCTGACGAGCGTTGCGAAGAAAACCTTGTGCTTTCGGTGCATGGGATTCTCACCCATGTATGATGTTACTAATACCAGGATTTTCACTATAACGTGGTCCATACGCCCTTTCGGTCGTACTTCTTGCCACGCCATACGCCTTCTTACCAATGCTTTCGCATTCTGGGGTCTCGGTACATGGTTTAGCCCCGTATATCTTCAGTAAAAGAGATCTCTACTGGTACGCTATTACGCGTTTTTTAAAGGGTGGCTGCTTCTGAGCCTACCTCCCAGCTGTCTATGACCTCTCCTACTTTCAAGACACTCAACCATGATTTGGGGACCTTAACCTCAGTCACTATCTTTGTAGTCTCGCGGGGCTAGCTTACCCAGCCTCGCCGACTCCGGGAGTCTACGCAGCACATACATTCGGAGTTCGATAATTTGGTGGAGCCTCTCGACTCCTTACCAAATATTCGGTAGCTCTACCGCGTGTGCAAGCTCGTCCCGAGCTATCCTAAAGATACTTCAGAAGGGACCCGATATTGCCGTGTTCGAATGGTATATCGCCGCTACCCGCACCTCACCCAACAGGACATGCCATGACAGGTTGCGGACCTCCACCAGGCGTTAGCCTAGCTTCGTCCTGGGCGCGCGTAGTTCACAACGGCTTCGGGTCGTATGATAGTGACTAGTGGCATTTTCATACCAAGCTCCTCACATGTTGCGAGCACTCGCTTTCGCTGCGCCTTCCGGCTCGCCACTACCATACACTCCCTGGCTCTTGCTTCAAGAAGAATGACAAGACACTGCTCCATTCCCTTCGTTCGATGCTTTCGCATTTTCACTTCAGGAAACTTCGACGCTTCCGCGCCTTGCCTTCGTGTCACCACCTAGTTTCAGATCTGATTTCAATCCCATGCGTATGGGTTCTTTTCAGCTTTCGCTCGCGCTACTTGTTCTCTATCGGTCTGTGTCCAATATTTAGGGTTGGAGTTTAATGCCCCCGTATTCTCTCCGCATACTCAAACGGATGTACTCTTTCGCAACAACTCCATCACACTTTGCCTACGAGGCTGTCACTCTCTTTGGCCGCTCTTTCCAGAGCGCTCGGCTCATGCTTTGGATGATACATTGCACCACATCTCTGCCTCTTTTGCAAGAGGAGATTCAGTTTGCCCTTCGCTGCGTTCAGTCGTCTTACTAGCAGCATCGCTTTCGCTTTCTTCTCCTGCGGGTACTAAGTTATTTCAGTTCCCCGCGTGTGCTCACATTATTGCTAATGTGCAGTTAGGTAATCCCAGGTTCAAGGCCCGACTTGCGGCTACCCTGGGCTTATCGCAGCTTGCCACGACCTTCCTCGCTGACACAGCCTAGCCATCCTCTAGGTGGTTTAATTTTAAGCAAGCTTCTCCTCAAATCAATCGCGCAAATACGCGATCTCACAAGCATTATTACAGTCGAGACTCCTATCTCTAGGATACGCATCTTCACAGAACAGAACTGTCCTTAGAATAACACGAGCCTATAAGAGCTCAGGCTGCATAATAGCACCGAGTATAAGTTAGGCTCAAAAGGTATATATACTTTCTCTTATTTACGAGGAAGCCTCAGCCTATGCTCATGCCGCTCGCGGCATCCTCGTCTATGGAATCCGCCATCTTCGCGGAATGGGCTATCGTCTTTGAGAAATGAGCGGTCTTGTCTGACTCGCCGAGGTCCTTGCTATGCAAAATCCCAATTTGAGCCGCTGCTTTTATGTAGATGTAGTTTGTCTTGCTGGGTTGACCCTTGGTAGCCTTAAACACATCGACTATATACGACATAGCGGAGTACATGGAGGCGTATTGGGCCAGTATGTTGTCGATATTCCTACCCTGGGCGGTATATATCTTTGAGAGGGAGTGCTGTATATAGACCTGGTTCAGCCAGTTGTCCTCGTCCTCATCGGACATCTTCCGCAGTATGCCCTCAACCGTAGCTAGCTCCTTGTTTTTCGTCTTTGTCAGGGAATCGCCCATTTATTCAAGCTCAGCGAGTATCGTCTCCTTTGTAACGATCTCGCCCTGCCTGGCCTGAAGAGATTTAACTATGCCTTCATTCTGCGCCCTTATCTTTATGACTTGAGGATCTGAGTACGCCGTAGCTGGTACTTCTATACTGCATACCTCGTCTCCGATGTGCACACAATCGCCTACTCTCAATAACATCTTGGTTATCAGACCGCTATCTTTGGTACGCAGAAACTTCTTCTTGTCTGAACTCTCATCTGAGTAGGGTACACCACAAGACAAAAAGTCATCGATTGCGGTCTTTGTCGTTTCTAGAAGTTTACGATGATCATTGAGCACTGTGATGACTCTGTCTATTATCTCTTGCCTATTTCTTGGGATTGGATTCTTCTGGTTGAATAACAGGACCTCCTTGAAATTTCTTATAGCATCATCTGTATTATCGAGCATCCCGGTAATTGACAGCTGCTCAACCGCATGATGAATTCCGTATTGGCATCCGACCCTAAGCGCCTCGCCTGCTCTGTTGTAGTCCTCGCCTTTTATCAGGTTTTCTGCAGCCTTTACGCGGGTTTCGAATATTAGGTATTTGTCATCGTTTATATTGAGCTTGTTGCTTTGGTGTAGGTATTGTTCTCCTGCAGCCAAGGCATTTTCTTTGATTTTATCCTTTATCCCTTGAGCAGTAGTTGGCACATTATTGACAATTAGGAGCCTTGATTCCGACTGCTTCCATATGCCTAGTGCTCTTTCGTATCTTGTTATGGCACTTTCATAGAACTGGGCTGAGAGCTTAGGCTGATACTTAGCAGCAAGCTCTTTTGCAGCTGCCTCTGCGCTCTGTGCAGAGATTATGTTGTTATGGGCCTCTGCGCTTGCATCGACTTCCTTTGTTGACATATAACCCCATAATTAGCTTGTGGATGTTGTCTTCTTCAATGACACACGATCTACAGAGGTTTGGAAAGAGATTTTCTCACGATCCAAATGCCTCTGCTTGTCGATAAAGTAGTCATCCATTATCTTTATCAGGTTTGTGACCTCCTTGTCAAGGTGCGCTGCGCTTGCCCTCTCTAATGCTACGCTTGCCGTTGGTACAAGCTCTTCAAGTTTATAGGCCTTTTCATCCCCATATAGGTCACTGCGCCTTATGACGTTGAACTGGTATATTGTAGCTCTTGCCAGACCAACGAGACATTTTTGATTCAGTTCTTGAGTAGATTCACGATCAATGTCCATATGTGTCAGCCCACGTAAGGCACCTTCATATCTATATATCGCCGCCTCCAGTGTCTCCCACCTCTCATAAGTCTTTAATGCCTGGTTGTCGGCATGCTCAAGTGAATTATCAGCAGCAATCGCAGAGTTCTTTGCGAAATTTGACCATGCCTCCGTCTCCCGGCCTTTGTAGCTAGGATCGCCAAGCTTTCCGATTGCCTTTGCCTCGTATTCGAAGTAGTCTGCAGCTATCCTGTGCTCGTTGGCGCTCTCATGCGTCTCGGCAGTGATATGGAAGTTGTTTATGTCCGTTATCAGGCGCTTTATGTCCTCTGCCTGTTTGTTAAGCTCGTCTGCTTGGTTCCTTAGAAAGTTTACCCTTTCTAGTGTTCCCTCGTCTGGATCTCCGCCTCTCCCCATAAGCTCACATATTTGACTAAGCTTTTCCAAATATATATAGATTGCGAACCTAGGACAGCATGCGTATAAATCTTCGTTATCTCGAGATTGCCGACGGCATGTTCGTTCCACGAATGCCTTACCCCGGGAAAAGGCTTAATAACCTGGGCTATAAAGGTAATCGGGTTATTAGGGTAGAGTGCATATGTTGGACAAAAAGAAAAAGGAGAAATACGCGCTTGAGCTGCAGAAGCTCAAGGGATTGAGAGCGATAAACCGCATACTTAAGAAGGGCGACATGGAGAATGCGCTGCTTGCCAGCTCCGCAAAGGAGACAGAACAGGCAGGCAACGAGAATGTCATAGACTCTATGCTCACGGAGCTCAACAAAAATGATAAGAAACAGGAGCAGGAGCTCGAGATAGTGGAAAGGCTCACAACGATGGGCAGGCAAGGCGCCAAAGTAACGACCACAAAGAGAACAAGCGTAAAGAAGGCAGGCAATAAAGTAAAGGTAAAGAGAAAGATACATGCGGTAAAGAGCAAAGGAAAGAAGAAGAGAAGGTAGCAACCGCATGTGCTAAATATTCCATCGGTAAAAGGCTTAGCATGGGCTCTTGGCTCAGGAGTAGAGCGTCCGCTTTGCAAGCGGAAGGCCGCGGGTGCGAATCCCGCAGAGTCCACATATCAAGTTTGGTCCTCAGATGCCGATGAAACAGAATCCTGTTTTTGCAATAGGCTACTCAAACCGCGCAATAGCAGATTTCGTAAAGATCCTTAAGGCACACTCGGTGACGTTGCTCGTTGATGTGAGGACAGTGCCAAAATCAAGGCACCAGCCGGATTTCAATGAGCCGAAGCTAAGGGCAAGGCTCGGCAGAAACGGGATAAAATACCTGCACTTCGGCAAGTTGGGAGGGCTTCGAAAGCCGCGTAAAGATTCAATCAACACCGGCTGGAGAAACGACAGCTTTAGAGGATTTGCGGATTACATGCAGACGCGGGAATTTGCGAGCGCAATCGTGAAGCTGATCCGGATAAGCAAGAAAGAGAGAATTGCAATAATGTGCGCCGAAGGGAATCCGTTCAGATGCCACAGGTCTCTGATAGCAGACGCGTTGCTTGCTGGGAAAAGGCATGTGTACCATATCTCTGGCATCTCTTCGGAACGCCCGCACAAGATGACACCGTTCGCAAAAATTAGAGGAACAAAGATAACCTATCCGTAGGTGCCGTATTGACCGAAACACGATTCCTCGTATTCGCTGACAGCAGGTTTCTTGGGAGAGCAAGCAAGGAGCTGAGGGCCATATTCGAGATGGATGGCTACAAGAAATTCAGCCTTGACTATGACAGGGCGTTCATTGCCGCGATAGGGCTGGAACCATCTTCTGTTATTGAAAAGATGGGCAGAATGAAGCCTGTCTTCGTTGAGGGCATAGTGCCTATAGAAGCAGAGGCAGGGTATTCTGCAGGCAGCTTTGACGAGATTGTTGCCGCTGCTGCGGAATTACTGGATAAGGGCAAGAGGTTCAGGATAGAGGTAAAGAAGATAATACCGAATTTTGAGGGAAGCGCAAAGGCCATAGAGGTGCTTCTGGGCAGAAAGCTTGAAGAGATTGGTTTCAGGGCCGACCTTAAGGATCCTGATGACATAGTGTACGTCGTTCTCTCTGATAAGGCGTTTATCGGGAGGGTCAGCAGGAAACTGGCTTATTCAAAGGTGATAGACGCGTTCAGGCATGCGAACAAGGAAGCTGGTTCTGCAATCAGCAGGGCTGAGTTCAAGCTTGCCGAGGCCATCGACTTCTTCGAGATAGACATAAATGAAATGAAGCTATGCCTGGACTTGGGCGCTGCGCCCGGAGGGTGGAGCGCGCTTATGATGAGGAGCGGCTCGCAGGTCATTGCGATAGATAATGCTGATCTTGATTATGAGATGCTGTCCAAGTTGGGCAGAGTCGAGATTACTGATGCAAAGGTAAGTGCGCCGGAAGAGTGGAATCTCTTGCACATAAAAGCGAACGTGCGGGACGTCAGCCCTAAAAGCCTGGACTGGGTCGGCGACGTTGACGCGCTGCTTGTCGACATGAACATAGAGGCGAAAGAGAGCGCAGCGATAGCAGAAAGGTTTGCGCCTTTGCTTAGGAGCAGAGGAATACTCATACTGACGATAAAGCTGGTCGACAACAACATAGACGCGCACATCGGAAACGCGAAGGCGGCGCTCAAGAGCTTCAATGATGTGAGGATAAAGAAGCTGCCGCACAACAGATGGGAGCTGACGCTGTTCGCCAGGAAGATATAGTTAATAACTTTGATTCATAGAATAAGTCGTTGATGCTATGATGCCAAACATGGATCCTAGGACGCTTAGAAACCTTATGGCAAAGATGGGGATAAAGTCATCTGAGCTTAACGCCACGAGAGTCGTTATCGAGATGCCTGACAAGCAGATACTCATAGAGCAGCCTCAAGTTACAAAGATAGAGGCCCAGGGGTCTGTCAGCTTCCAGATAGCGGGCATTGTAACAGAGATGGAGAGCAACGTTGCCATGGAGGTAACCGAGGATGACATCAAGCTGGTGTCAGAGGCTACAGGGATTTCAGACAGGGAGAAGGTCAAGGCAGCCCTTGAGAAGGCAAAGGGAAACATCGCGCAGGCGATAATGGACCTTGAGAAGGAGAAATCCTAGTACTTTATCCTGAATGCGTGCGCGTAGGGCACTTTATTCACAGCCCTTACGTGCGCCTTGTCGATTATCCTGTTTTGCACTGCGGCATCAACCGACTCCTTGCCTATCACGTTTGCCGAGTATACCTCATTGGAGTCTATGTGCTTGCCGAGCTCTTCTGCCTTTATCAGATCGCCTTTGTAAAAATCTGCGTAATCCTTTATGTTTATTACAAGCTCTCCTTCTTCCAGTATCTTCTCTATGAGATTTGAATCGCAGAGCGCCAGCATAGGGCCGTTGTCCGTGCTGTGTATCTTGATGTATATCATTGGCTCAGCCGTACTTGAGCAGGAACGCGGTGGCTGACATGTACAGGATTCCGTACCATGCGAGCCAGAAGCCGCCTGCAAGGTTGGATTCGGACAGCGCGAATATCGCCAGGCCGAACATGCTCATCGAGAAAAGAATCTCGGCCTTGGTGTTGAGTATCGAAGAGACGATATTGCGGCTGCCGCTCTGCTGCTGTATCTTGAGCCTGTTCCAGTGTATGCCCGGGTTCTTGCTGCTTACGAATGTGGCTATTGCGGCCTTCGTCCTTACGAACGCAAGCGCGTAATTGAGCAGGAATACCATGAGGCCCTTTGTCAAAGACTTGAAGTATATCTTGGTCAGTATGACAGGGGTTAGCAATGACAACAGAAATGCGAAGAATCCCAGGAACTCCAATGAGAGATTAAGGTTCGAGGTCTGCGCGAACGGATTCAGCACGTTGAGGTGCTCGAACGGTATGCTCGAGAATACCATGCCTATCGATATTAGCGTGAATATTATGAGCACTATGGATATGTAGTTCAGGCCAAGCCCATGTGTCCAGTAGTCGATGTTGCCGAACGGGTCTCTCGGCTTTTTCGGGCCGGGCCTGCTAAGGAAGTATCTTATGAACTGGGTGTCGCCGTAGTTGTAGCGCCACTGCTGCTTGACCAGCTCTGTAAACGTCATTATCGGCCTTCCAAGGGCATAGACCTTAGGCACATAAAGGCTCTCGAATCCGTGCATGTCCGACTCAAAGCTGAAGAACGTGTCCTCTATTACGTATTCAGGGAAACCGCCTATCTTCTCCAATGCGCTCGTGCGGATCACGCCGCAGCTGCCTGCGAAGACCGCCGTGTTGTTGAGCGCCCTCGCGGGCTGGATGAACTTGAAGAAAAATGCGTCGAATATATCTACGGCATCGGAGAAAAATGTGCCTCTTGCGTACCTCTTCTCTGTCTGTATGTAGGATATCTTCGCGTTCTGGAAATACGGAAGAGTGTCTATCAGGAAGTTCCTGTTTGTGAGATATTCGTCTGAATCGAATATTGCGAGATACTCCTCCTTGCACACTTTCATCAGGTTGTTGAGCGCGCCGGCCTTGTATCCCTTCCTGTCGTTCCTGTGTATGTATGCGATCTTGAACTTCTTCGCGACTGCAGAGAGCGAGCCGGCTATAGTTGTGTCTGTCGAATCATCAAGCATGTAGAAGTGCAGCTTCGCCTTAGGGTAGTTGAGCTTCATCAATGACTTCAGGTTTCGCTCTACCATCTCGGGTTCTTCATTGTATACCGGTATGGCCACAGCGATGGTGGGGAACCTGCTGAGCGGCTTGAGCCACGCGTTTATACCTTTCAGATATTTGTCATAAAGATAAGATCTGTAGTACCAGATTGAGGCGTAGATGTTGAAAAAACCTGCGAAAAGCGAGAGCGCAGTGAACGCAGAGGACAGTGCGTACATGTATAATGTCCTTGATATTAGGAACAGGTATATGGAGAACGCTATTCCTGCAATCGAGAGTATAGTGAAGAGCGTCACAGTCAGAAGCCTGCCCGTGAGCTGGACGTCGTAATTTCTGAACATTAGAGCATCGACCTTATTATAAGAATAAATGCTAATCTATTAAATTAGCACCCTTAAATAGGTATTGCTGTCTTATGCCGGGATGGCGGAATCCGGTAACGCGCCAGTTGCAAACAGGCGAAACTCGAGATCTGGTTTCCGAAAGGAATTTTGGGTTCAAATCCCAATCCCGGCGCTTATGTTCAACCCGATTAAGCCGGTGATTTTGACCTGGTGCGCGTTTTCAGGGATTCCGGCCTTGGCAGCATCTCATCGGTCCTGTGCAACATCCAAACCTCATCAGCTATATCTATGGGCCTCAATCGCAACTTGTTCAGATTGTTGTGGAAGTACTCCTTATACTTGTCGTCCGTAATCACTATGAGATAGTGGCCGTCGTGGTGTTCGGACCTCATGAAAATGTTAAGCTTTTGCAGAACATTAATAGTCCAGAACTTCGACCCGTGAGGCTCTAGAAGGGTCTTTCGGTTATCCACGGGATTTTCAGGCAGGTAGACGTCTGGCCTGTAAGTTATGTCCCTCCCTCCAACGGCTTGTTCAAAGACGAAAGTCCCTGGCTTTATTACATAAGTCATTTGCAGATTAGAGAGCATAGCTGTAAGCTTGTTCTCGAAGCTGACGCCTACCGGGTTCGTCTCTAAAGCCACCGTCCTTTTCATATCCTGAAACCAGTCCCCCATCATAAGCACGTTGAGAAGTTGCAGGAAAATAATATTTATACCTTGCGTGCAGTCAATGCCCAACTACGGCATTCTTTAATACGTCTGGACAGTGGCATTTTATCCTTGCTTCGGGCACCCTTGGTACGATCTCGTTTATCATGGATTTTACTTTTGAGATGTTTGCCGCGAATATCCTGTTTACCTCCTCAAGCGTCACAGGCTTTATGTTGTCGTTGCCCTCAAGCCCGGCGTCGTAATCTGTCACCATTCCGATGCCAAGGTAGCACATCTCCCTCTCTATCGCAAGAGGAACTTCAGGATACTGGGTCATGTTTATGACGTCGAATCCGTGGTTTGCGTACATCTTTGATTCTGCCTTCGTGTTGAACCTTGGGCCGTTGATGACGACTATTGTCGCATCTTTATGGTAGTCAAGCTTGAGCGTGTCTGCCGCCTTCATGCCTATCGACCTGAGTTCAGGGCAGTATGGCTCGGCAGTGCTTACATGCGTGACTGAGCTCCCGTGGAAGAAGGTATCATCCCTGCCATGAGTCATGTTCACGAACTGGTCGAAGAGCGCGATGTCTCCTGGCTTGTACTCCTGCTTCAGAGAGCCTATCGCGCTGGTGGATATTATCCTTGAAACGCCCAGCTGCTTGAAGGCAGCTATGTTCGCCTTGTACGGGATCTTGTGCGGCGGAAGCGAGTGCTTCCTGCCGTGCCTGGGCAGAAAAGCGACAGACCTGTTGCCGATCATTCCGATTGCAATCCTGTCGCTCGGCTTGCCGTATTCCGTGTCCATCTCTACCTCTTCGAACTTGTCCATCAATGAGTAGAGCCCTGAGCCTCCGATAATGCCTATTTCTGCGTTCATGAAATCAGTCGCTATATTCTTCCATCAGTTCTTTAATCGTCTCTTCTTCCTTAACCTTTCGTATATATTTTGAACATTCGTGGTGGCCATGCTTGTCGGATAACTCCTCAAGTGTCATGCCTGTACGAGTATATGAAAAGAAATCTGCCCCGTGCGCCTTGAGTATCCTGAGTGTGTTGGTCTTGCCATTAGTTGCTGCCATCTGGGCAGGCTCGTGTGCATGGAACTGGTCTTTAAGGTCTTTGCCATCGACTGGCCAGCCCTGACCAAGCAGCCAGCGCACCTCCTTGTTATCGCCTTGTGCCGAAGCATGCTGAAGTTCCCTCATATAGAAATTCCTGCATGCATTCATTGCATCAACGTAGTTTATCTCTACTGAATTGATTTATTACTTTCCACAAATTCGCTTGATAGTATGGTGGCATACGAACCTGATGGTAGTGAGAAGCTCAACTTTATCCGACCATCTTCTTGCTTAGCATACGAGAATCCCTTGTAAGGCGCGAATAGGGCCCTATACGTGCCCCTGCAGCTCAGTTCCTTAAGACCATTTATCTTGAACGAGTCTGTGGTTATGTCCATCTCGTCCATTATCCGCTCCTCCGTGTCAGTTGAATGCTTTGTCTCGTAACCTACGATGTTGCCGACCATTAACAGCTGATCGCTGCTGTCTTCATGCCTGAATCTTTTCACATTGTTTAAATCGGGGAAGCTGTAAGAGTTTCTCGGGCATGCCAGGTCGCCTTCGCTTGGGTTTACCTCCTTGCCTTTCACACGCTCCTCCAGCTCCCTGTTGAAGATCTGGCTTTCGACAGCGTGTATGAACATGAGCGAGAGCTGCCTAGGCAGCGTGCGCATCGCATTTGCGTAATTCGATGGATATTTCGATAGATATTCGAGCATTATGCGCTCGTACTTCAGGTATGTTGGGAAGCTCTTGAGCGCCTCCTTGAAATCCTGCGTTTCTGAGAGATCCCTTCTGGCTGCGGTAGCCTCAGGCTTACTCTCGTTGCCGGTCCCGGTCAGAAACTCCATTATGGCTTCCTTGAAGTCGCCGCGAAGCATAGCAATGCCTATCTTTACGTTATTGTCGCGGAATCCGAACCTTTGTTCGCCAAAATAATTGGGGAATATGCCGTTCAACTCCTCGTTGATAGCGCCGATATCTGCATTGCCGGATACGTTCCTGACATTTATCGTGAATCTGTTGCCTAGGAGCTGCCCCATTGTTATTCCGGAATCGCTGCGCCAAGCCCCGTTTATCGCGATGTCTTTTATATGGATTGATTGCAGCTGTTCTGGTGTTGCGCCGAATATGCTGCAAAGCTGCGTCGATATAGATATGCGGTCCTTTGTGCCTGCGAATCCGGCAGACCTGACGCCCTTCATGAGCTTCTTAGACACAGCGCGCAACGCTTGTATAGTATTCCAGTTGCTCTTCTGCATCACGAATACTGAGAAATTGCCATTGTCTGAGGATTTTAATCCTAGATCCTCGCTTGAGTATCTCTTGCCTATTTCAAGGACTGTGCCGTTGTCAGCTATCTCCTCGACAACAAAGTCGCCTGGCTCGGATTTTACCGTTCCCTTAAGCTTTGCACCGCTTGAAAGGGTGAGCATCTAAACACTGATTAACAATCAGACTTCGTATTCCTTTAACGGTTCCGGCAGGAGAGCGTGGTACTTCGCCTTAAGGTCATCTCTCCACTCCTCGGACTTTACCTTCTCGCCGTGGATTATGAAGATGTTCTTCAGGCCGTTTATCCTCTGAACCAGAGTATCGAGCTGCGGCCTGTCTGCGTGAGCAGACAGATGGTATGTCTCAACCGTGAGCCCTATATCGACCATGCTCTTGTTGATCTTTACCTTCCTTGCGCCGTCCTGTATCTCCCTTCCGAGAGTTCCGGCTGCCTGGAAACCGACCAGTATGAGCTTGTTGAGCGAGTTGTGCCCCATCTTTGTCAGATAGTACATTATCGGGCCTCCGGTTATCATGCCGCTTGTCGTGACTATTATGCTTGCCTGGTCTTCCGACACGACCTTCGACCTCTCGCTTATCTTCTCTATGGGCGAGAAATTCTCGCTCTTGAACGGATCGAAATCGCTCATGAGTATCCTTCTCTGCAGTTCAGTCCTGCAGTAGATGACATTGTGCCTGTGGATCCTCATCGCCTTGTTGATCATTCCGTCAACGTATATCGGGACCTTAGGTATCAGCCCTGAGTTCATGTAGTCGTCGAGCAAGAACAGGACTTCCTGGCCTCTTCCGACTGCGAACGTTGGTATTATCACCTTGCCGCCAGCAAGAAGCGTGTCCTTTATGCTCTTGAGCATCTTCTTCGTCACTACCGTTTCATTTGGAAACACGTCCTTCTTGGATGAATACGTGCTCTCAGTTATCAGCGTCTTTGCGGATAAGCCGTGTATTTCCGCTCCTTCGAGAAGCCTTGTCTTTACAAGGTTTATGTCTCCAGAGTAGAGGATTGTCTCCTTCCCGTCGCTTACGCTTATCATCGCGCTTCCGAGTATGTGCCCGGCTCCGATGAACCTTATCGTGAGGTCCTTGAACCTGAACGGCTCCTTGAACTCCAGTATCTTATAAGATTTCTGCATCTTCGCCAAACCTTCCTTGCTCACGTTCGTGGGCTCGGATATGCGCATATAGTCATTTATCATGACGTTTATGAGCTCTATCGTCGGCTTTGTGGCATAGATCTTGCCGTTGTAGCCTGCGCTGAATATGTGCGGCAGATAGCCGCTGTGGTCCAAATGCGCGTGGGATACGAATATTCCGTCTACTGTCTTGAGCTCCTTGTCGGGTATCTGTGGATACTCGTCAGTCTCGCCCAGCTTTACTCCTGCATCGAGGAGTATCTTTGTCTTGTCTGTCTTTACCATTATGCAGCTGCGACCTACTTCCTGTGCAGCTCCAAAAAAAGAAATTTTCACTTTTATCACTTTTTCCTATTTACTTTCTGTACTTTATTTTCTGTAACCTTATTTCTGTTCACTTTCCGTCCTTTTTCTTTATGACTACTATGTCTTCAAGGTTCACATCCTGCGACGGTGCAGCATGCTCCCTCTTTTTCGGCTGCGGATGGCCGCGTTTTGCCTTGTTCTGGTACGAGCCTATGCCCAGCGCCTTCCTTAGCTCTGTGTACATTGCGTCAAGCTTCTGGTCCGATTCTGCTATCTTTGAGTCAGCTTCCGCAAGCCCTGCCTTGTACTCCGCTATGTCCTTCTTCACGAACTCAAGCTTTCTTTCCATCCTTATGAAGGCATGGGATTCGCTCAATTCCTTGTTTATCTCCGCTATCTTCCTTATCAGCTCCTTCTCTTCCGAAAGAGATGTCGCCTCTGTGGATATCTTGAATTCGAGCTTGTTCTTCAATCTCTTCAGATATCCGAACCTCCTCCTCTTCTCGCCGTCCTTGTCGTCCTCTTTCCTCATCTTAACGAGCTTGTCGATAGCCGCGAATTCCGCTTCCTTGTAGCCGAGCTTGCGCCTGCATTCCTTCGCCCTAGCGATGAACTTGCTTCGCTCCTTCCTGAGCTCGTCTATGTCAGTCTTTATCTTCTCAGCCTGCGGATTATTCGAGACCTTTATAAGGTCGTTGAGCGACGGCTTGTCGCTGTGTCCGTTATTGTTCTGCGAAGGATTAGCCTGTCTGTGCGCTGGAACATGCGGCTGTGCCGCGTCTGTTTTCTGCACGTCTATCTGCTGTACTTCCTGTGAATTGTCGTTCAGTAAAATCGCCTTACCGTATCATGCCTTTCTTTCTAAGTATAAGATGCCTGTTCGTTAATTATACGCCTGTATACATTTAATAAGTCATCTGTGGTCCTCTCAATGGAGTACCTCTTTGCCGTGTTGAACATTCCTTTATATGAATCTAGGTTATATATAACCCTTTCTATCTTGCGCGCGCAGCCTGCCGGATCGTTCGCCTTGAATTTCTCGCCGTTCCTTCCGTTTACGACAAGTTCCTTAAGCGCAAGGTAGTTTGCCGCCACTACCGGCTTGCCTGTTGCCATGGCCTCTACCGCGACAACGCCCTGCGTCTCGAATGTTGACGGCATGCACAGGAGGTCAGAAGCAGCATAAAGCTGCGGCAGCTTTTCCTGCGGCACGAAGCCTATGAACTTTATCTTGTTGTTAAGGTGCATCCTGTTGACCATGTTCTGGTAGTATTCTGCTGCAGGGCCAGTCCCCCCAATCACGAACGTTATATCCTCGTTCTTGAGCAGCTTTGCGGCCTTTATCATAATATCTACTTTCTTCTCCTTGCTCAGTCTTCCCATGTAAAGGACCATCCTGTCGTTCTTCCTGCTCTTGAGCAGCCGGTTCCTCATGGCCGTGCCGCTGACCTGCGGGTTGAACTTCTTGAGGTCGACGCTGTTCGGGACCACTGTCACGTTCTTTATGTGCTTCTTGATGAGTATCTCTTTTGTGGATTCGCTTGGCGCAATTACCTCGTCGCACTTGCGGTAGAAGAACCTCGCGTATTTCCACGCGTATTTTATCATGAACTTGCTTATTGTCTTGTTATCCGACGTGTATTCCTGGATCACGGACTTGTTCGAGAAGTGCGTGTGGAACGACCCGGCTACAGGTATCTTGTTCATCTTGGCGTGCATCAGCCCGTAAAGGCCCATGGTGAACGGCGTCTGCACGTGAGCCACGTCGAGTTTCACGTCGCGGATATATACAGACGAGAAGAACGGGAATATCGCAAGATTGTATTGCGGATACTTCTTGAACTTCACGCCCTTTATTATGAAGACGTTGTCCTTCCTGCTCGTTATCCTGCGCTCGCCGCTCGCGAATATGTATACGTTGTGACCTCTTCTTTCCAACTCCTGCCTGAAGTTGAGTATTGATGTTACAACCCCATCCTTGGCAGGCAGAAATGAGTCTGTGTAAAAAGCGATATTTAGAGATTCCATCTTTGCTACCTATTATAGTACAACTGCCTCTCCGCCGGCGCTCTTAATCTTTTCTATCGCGCTCTTTGAGAATGCTGTTGCCTTTATGGTTGCGGCCTTTGTGATCTCACCATTGCTCAGGACCTTGTAGCCGTTAAGCTCGACTGCCTTCCCAGCATGGATCATCCTGTTTATCTCTCTAAGCGTTATCTCCTTTGGCTTCGTGCGCCTCCATGGCTTGAAGCCTACAGTTCTTATTGTTTCGGGGGCTTTTGCCGTAACGTAGGTCCACTTGTGCTTTATTCCGCCACGGCCTACTCCTCCGCGGTCTCCCGCGCCTCTTGCGTTCTTGATGTTGCCCATCCCCCATCTGCGCGTGCCGTGGTACTTCCTGTTTCTTTTTGCGTGTCTTACTACCATGTTCACACCATGCGCTTTATCAGGGAGTTTATCGCCTCGCCCTGGTATCCGAGAGAGCCGCCTTGCGTGAAGCTCAGCTTCGTGCTCTTGTAGCCATGCTTTGGCGGATGAAGCCTGAATGGCATCATCTCCTTGAGCTTGTTAACATCATACTTCCCATCGATCACGTCCTTCGCCTTTACATCAGGCGCGTACTTTGCAAGGAGCTTCGAAAGGATCTCCTCGTTTACCTCGCCGTATGCGACGTGGTTGTGGCACTTGTTGAGCATTCCCATGTAAGAGTTGGTGACCTTGAGCACAACGCAGTTGTTTACCCTTTTAAGATTGAGCCTGTTGAGCGTCTCCGTTATGTCAGACCTCACGTTGACCCTCCCGCGGACTCGCACTACTGAAACTAACTTGTTGTCTAATGTGTTTTTCTTCATGAAAATACGACCTTATGTAAGCTGTACTTTGAATTTACAATATGTTAATGCATGATTAGATATATATTCCTTGCTGTGGGCTGGAAACATTGTGATTGCCGAGTGTTTTGGCGCGGAGCACGAAACTTCCAGTAGCAATTCCATGTTTGATGGTATTTAAAGCTATCTCTTTCACAACTATATCTGCGACCAAGGTTGGATGGATATGTACTACAGTGAGTTCAAGAGAGTAAAGCGAGTTGAACGGGTCTTCGAGGGCCTGGCTTATGCATCGATAGCGATAGACAGCGTAGTTGCGATAGCGACACTCATCTTCATGCACGGCATAGGAGGAAGCGTGGCGTCTAACACTTTGCTGATGTTCAGCGATTATCTTGTATTCGTAGAGGTTGCATGCGCGGCAGTAATATTCACCGTGCTTATGATAATGAAGCACTACCAGAGGGTTTTCAGCGGGATGAGCTTCCTGATGTTCAAGACCAAGTACAGGAAGGCACTGCCAGGCCAGTGATCACGCTTTGGGCACGTCGAACAGGCTCTTCTGCTTGATGCCGAGGGTGTTGGTCCTGCCCTTGTGCCTGTTGAGAAGGCCCACCTCTCCGAATATGCCAGCATAGCCCGGCAGTATGTTTACCTTGTTTTCCCGTACGTTCTTTATCGCCTCTGCCATGTCTTCGCTTGAGGCCTTTGCGATATCCTCTAGATTTGCATCCATGAGAATGTCGAACTCTGATCCAAAAGTTGAGATCATCAACTGGTACTGTTTCTCTACAGCCATTGTCATTGCGCCCTTCTTTATGACATAGGATATTATCTCACGCAGGGGCACGATATGCACGGAAGGAATTGCGTCTTTTGGTGCGTATCCCGGCTGCCTGTCCGCAAGATCGTTTATCCTGTGCAGCACCCCGATAACAAGCTTCTTGCCGCATACCGGGCATACCGTAGGCCTGTTTGCGGTCGGGTCCGCGGAGTAGCCGCAGTCTTTATGGCCATCGAAGTGGTACTTGCCCTCTTCAGGGTAGAATTCTATCGTCTTCTTGAGATGCCTCGCATCCTTGTTGTGTATTGCGTTGACAACTGACTCGTAGGTAAAGTCCTTCTCGTCGAACTCGAACATGTTTGCCTCTCTGCCGAGCTTGGGCAGCGAGTGCATGTCGCTGTTCGATAAAAGAGTATATTTGTCAAGGGCCGAGATACGCAAGTTCATCTCAGGATCGGATGAGAGGCCTGTTTCCAATGCATGTATGTGCTTTTCCTGATCTTCATATGCGTCTTTCAATGAATCGAAGCCTGATCGCGCGCCGAGCGCGCCGAAGAACGGCGTCCAGACATGCGCCGGAAATACGAATGCTCGCTTATCTACCTGAAAGACCTTTTCGACAAGCTCTGCAGCGCTCATAGACAACGGAGTCCTGCCATCGGAATCGAGTTTGCCGTACCTCTCAAGCGACGACCTGAGGTCTTTTACTGATTCGATCGTAGGGAGCATTATTATGTGGTGGATTGCCTTCGCCTTGCCGTCCTTTCCTGTGAATACAGTAGATACCTCGCCGGTAAGCATGAATCTTATTCCAGTATCAGACCCCTTTATCCTAAACAGCTCAGAATCGTTTATCGGCTCAAGATTTGCCTCCATCTCGGACAGCCAGGCGCTGTGTAGGAAGTCGCTGGTTCCCATCAGCTTGATTCCTTTTTCTTTTGCGGCAAGCTCAAGGCCCCCTATGGTTATTCGCGAACTGCACGCCATGGCAAACCTGGAATGCGTATGGAAATCGGCTATTACTCGCATCTACTCCCTTTTGGTGACTCCGTTCTTTGGGCAGATCCCATTGACAGGGCATTTGCTGCAGATAGGGACATCCTTGCACAGCGTCTTTCCGTGAGTCTTGAGCACATAGGCGAACTTGCCCCACAGCCTTTCAGGAATCCTTGACTTGAGATCGACCTCAATCTTGTCAGGATTTGTGTTTAGGCTGAGGCCAAGCCTATACGACAGCTTTATCACCCATGTGTCTACGGGTATGCCCTCAATCTTGCCGTAAGCGTTTATCAATATGGTGTTCGCAGTCTTTCTTCCAATCCCTGGCAGCTCTACAAGCTCTTCCATTGTATCAGGCACCTTGCCATTGTATTTCTCAGCTATCGCCTTGCATGTGCTGATTATGTTTTTTGCCTTGTTTCCTGCGAAGCTGACGCTCTTTATGTCGTTCGTGAGCGTATCCGGCTTTGCGTTGGCGTAGTCCTTTGCTGTCTTGTACTTTGCGAAAAGCGCTGGAGTCAGTCTGTTTACAGTCTCGTCCCGGGTCTGCGCCGAGATTATAGCCGCAACGACTAGATCTATCGGCGTCTTGAAATTGAGGTAGTAATGCGCTTCCTTGTAAGCTGCGCTGAGCCTGGTCGCAAGCTCTGCTGACTGCTTCTCCGATAGAAGCTTACCACCCGCCACAGACTCGCTTCTCAGGATAAATATTTAGCGATATCTTACCGATTGATACTATGCGCGTCACTGCTTCCTATACACGTGAGATACTTTCCAGGCTTAGGAGAAGATACAGCAAGGATATGCGCACGTATCTTTACCACAGCAATCCATGGGAGCTGCTTGTTGCGACTATTCTTTCAGCCCAGGCGCAGGACAAGCAGGTCAACAAGATAACCGCGAAGCTCTTCAAGGCGTACAAGAGCCCGGCGGATTACGCGGCTCTGGAGCCAAAGGAGCTGTATCCTTACATAAAGAGCATCGGCCTGTACAGGAACAAGGGCAAGAACATCATAAAGGCATCAAGACTCCTGACCGCGCGGTTCAATTCCAGAGTGCCAAGGACAATAGCGCAGCTTATTACGCTGCCAGGAGTAGGCAGGAAGACTGCGAACGTCGTGATCTCAAATGCTTATGGGATAAACGAGGGCATGGCCATAGACACGCACTGCATAACCGTAACAAACAGACTCGGCCTGGCAAGAAGCAAGGATCCGGTAAAGATCGAGAAGAGGATGCTGAGGCTGTTCCCGCAGAAGGAGTGGTCGAACGTGTCACACCTATTTATCGCGTTGGGGAGAGATACATGCACTGCAAGGGTAAAATACTGCGAGAGATGCGTGCTGAAGGACATATGCCCTTCTAGCACTGTAAGATGATGATATGAGAGCTTGCCTATTTAGCGGCGGGAAGGACTCGACATTAGCGCTGCACAAGATGCATGCGGCTAGGCGCGATGTCGACCTTCTGATAACGATGGTTTCCGAGAACGAGTACAGCTACATGTTCCACAAGCCCAATATCGCGTTCACAAAGATGCAGGCCGAAGCGCTCGGCATCAGGCACATAATGCACGGCACGAAAGGCGAGAAGGAAGAGGAGCTGCAGGACCTCGAGATGGTGCTGAAGGTGAACGAGGTTACAGAGCTGGTCACCGGCGCGATAGCAAGCGACTACCAGCGCCAGCGCATAGACAGAATCTGCAAAGAGTTATCAATAGACCATATCGCGCCGCTCTGGGGCATAGACCCGATGGAGGAGCTCAACGAGCTCGCACGGGATTACAAGATAATCATAACCCAGGTTGCAGCGGAGGGGTTTGACGAGAGCTTCCTTGGCGCAGTGATTGACAGTTCAATGATAGAGAAGCTCAAGGGCATAAACAAGAGATATGGCGTGAACCTGCTGTTCGAGGGCGGGGAGGCAGAATCGTTCGTGCTTGATGCTCCGATGTTCAGGAAACGAATACAGATATTGGAGCACAACACCGTCTGGTCGGGCATGGGCGGCAGGTATGTCATAGAGAAGGCGGTGCTGAAGGACAAGTAGTGCATTTAATACAGCGCGTTGAAGTATAGATGTGGTTGGATGCTGTTTTCAGACAGGAGCAGATATGCTGAGAACCCGATTGAAGAAGAAGATAGGGTAGCATTCGAGCTTCAGAAAAAAGGAGAGAAGATAATAAAATTGAGCAGGGGAGACCCTCCCAGCTATTTCCCTACTCCTAAGTACATACTTGACGCATACATCGAAGCGCTAAAGGAGCACAGGACCACATACTCAAAGTCAGAGGGAGCGGATATTCTCCGCGAGGCTGTTGCAAAGAGATATAGGAGGCTTTACAAGCTGGACGCCGATCCAGATAGCGTGCTTGTCACGGCAGGCGTGTCCGAAGCGCTGCTCTTCATCGACAGCGCCATGATGAACGAAGGTGATAGAGCCATACTCTTCAGGCCTTACTACTCGCTCTACCTTCCCATACTAAAGACTCATGGCGGGAGGCCTATATACGAGGAGTATGACGGGTCCAAGGACTGGAACATCAATGTCGAAAGGCTCTCCAAATCGCTGAAGCGCCTCAAGGCAGACGGCAAGCTCAATAGGGTAAAGTACATGATGATAACGAACCCGAACAACCCCACAGGCACAGTCCTTGACAGGAACGTGCTGAAGGAAGTCGTGGATCTTGCGAATGAGTACAGGCTGCTCCTGATAAGCGATGAGATATACGACGAGATAGTATACAACAAGGCAAAATTCACGAGCGTGTGCCAGCTCGCTAAGGGAATGCCGTATATGGTACTCAACGGCGCATCAAAGGTCTTCGATTCTACTGGCTTTAGGATAGGATTTGCAATAACGCCTGAGAATGACAAAACATCGCTTGCCATTAGGGAGAAGCTCTACGATTACGCGCTGATGAGGCTGTCGGTCAATACCCCGGCCCAGTACGCAGCCGCGGAGGCGATAAACAACACAGTTGAGCACAAGAGGGCGATAAACACAATGGTATCAGCGATAGAGAAGAGGGCGAATCACGCCACAAAGCTCCTCAATGAGAACCCGCTGTTCAGCACTGTGAGGCCGAACGGCGCATTCTATATACTGCCCAAAATAGACCTGAAAGAGACGAAGTTCAAGGACGACAGGGAATTCGTCGACAGTCTCTTGAAAGAAGAGGACGTGCAGGTAACAAGAGGGTCTGGCTTCGGCGCCCCGTCCCACTTCAGGATCGTTGCGCTGGCACCGCAAGAGATATTAGACTTGGCGATAAATAGGATTAACAAATTCTGCAGAAGGCATTCGAGATAATTCTGGGGCCCGTGGTCCAGTGGTTAAGACGCCAGCCTTACACGCTAGAAACAGGAGTTCGATTCTCCTCGGGCCCATCCAGAAATGACATCGTAAATGGCGACATGACTCCGCACTTTTGCACAATCATGGAAGCATGGATAAGTTCGGAGCGCGTTTTCTGTGTGGTTTCGAACAGTCCTGAAAAACATGGCTCGCTTCACTGAACTTGAGATGGGTAAGGTGTAGCTGGACTAAGGTCTTTTACCTGAGTTGCATCAAAATTTCAATCGTATGGGACTATAGTGTGTTTTTATCACAGCACCATATAGTCACCATTGTCGAACAGCCCGCCAAAATGAAAATAGTACATTGTTATTGAATCAAGGCTTCCATACCATAGGCAAATGTGCCCACCAGGCGGCTGGCCTGGGTTACATGAGGGTGGGCTCATTACTGGTACAAATACAAGGAATAATACTAAAATAAGTACGCCAACAACCCAAAAAAGAATTTTGGTTTTGATTGAACCACATTTTGGCGCTAGCTACTACTAAGCCAGCTTTCGGTCCATGAGTTTCCGCCACTTGAGATAGTGCCAGTTGATGTATCCTGACTATTGTGCTGTATATAATAGCCTTGGATTGGATCGCTGTTGCTATTTATGTTTCTGCATGTCCCGACATTGTTGCAGATGTTTCCAGTAAAGCTCATGCTTGAGACTTCGGGGATTTGGTAGAGACCGCTGTAGCATCCTGAGCCACTGCATCCTGCAGGGGATTCAAAGATATACCAACCATAGTAGATATTTGTTGGACTATCACAACCTATAGCCTGGCTCGTAGATGACCCCCCAAGCTTCCAGAACTGATACCAATCATCTCCGGTGTTGGCACAATTTGCCATTGGTTCGGTAGTCATATTGACGGTGTTACCACTTAATATCCACCCCGAAGGAGGCGTTATAAATGTTGGGCTATTAGGCAAGCGCTGCACAAACAAAGAGAACCCGTTTCTATTGTTGCTTGGTGGAGTTACGTTGAACCCAAACCACGATATTCCACCTTGTGTTAAGTTGGCGCCAGAACCGTCTACTGAGACGCCAGTCCAAGAGCCAAAAACCGCACACGCCGAAGTACTGCAACCAGTACTTGGTTTACTTATAGTGCCAGGAATTTGAATCTTTCCATACACTTCGGACAGTGTAGATTCGCCTGTACATGTTCCAAAAAATGTGCCGCTACAATATTCAGAGTAATAGCCCCCGTAATTGCTTGAGGCGCCTGGAAAACTTACATGAACTTTTGTTCTGTTTATGAAGTAGATATCTTGTATTGTTTTGTTGGAAACGTAGATATCAGACACAATATAAGAAGAATTATCCGGCGAGAAGAAGATTATTCGTTCAGTAGAGTTTATTCCAGGCCCCCATGTATATCCAAAACTTGAATATTGATCTGTATGATATACGACACCATTTGCCACTTTTTGGAATTGTTGAGACTCCATCACAACCGGAGCTACTGCATTCCCAAATGAGATAATATTTGAAACCCCAGGGAACCCCACTGGCACCTTATATGAAGAGATACTGTTATAATTCGAAGCTATCGCATACCCTGATACACCACCTAGAAGCACCAATGCTATTACTATTGGCGCGAAAAACCTCTCCTTTGATATTTTCATAGTAACAACCTAATTTATCACTCAAGGATAAAATTTATATAAGTTCCGTGAATGTGTCCCCCCTCAATTAATCCATTCAATACAGCTTGGGTCAACTTACTCACGCTAGAAACAGGAGTTCGATTCTCCTCGGGCCCACTTGAAGACGCTGTCTGGCCAAGGCCGCCTAAGGCATTTGATGGCTTACTTTGCCTTTGCGCCTGCTGCTCCGCTGTGCGCTTTATCATCAGGTTTCTCCTCCTCCACGATAGGTTTCGAAAGCAGGAATATGCCCGCAGTGGCTATTACGTTGGTGAATAGTATCACAAGGAATATCGAATTGACAAACTCCGGGATTACGACTCCGTAGACCAGGGGGAACGTGGCCACTATAGCCGGGGAGAGCCCTCTCGCCATGTTGAGGGACACCATCATGCGCTCTCTCTTGAAGGTATCGGCAGGCTTGGACATCAGGCCGCGCAGGATCTTCGGCGCAAGCGCGAAACGGAGGACGACTATGACAACGCATATCAGAGCCACGGCAAGGATATCAGTGTACGAGACCGCAGATATCTGGAAGAGCAGGCCAAGGTATACGAAGAAGAACGTGCTTGTGAAGAACGCTATCTCCTTTTGGTACTCCTTTATATGGTCGACTGCGGCTCCGATGAATAGGTACCGGCTTATAATCTGGCCAGATATGGACCCTTTGCGTTCGCTCTCGTATTTGCCTATTGTAGCGAAAAGGATCCCAAAGACGAATACTGTGAGAAGGCCGCTGAAGCCAGCTTCGTCAGCAATAGCGTATGTCGCTATTATCATGGTAAGGGTCAGAAGCCATCCGTACTCCCTGCTGTAGTTCTCGAACCTTCTCATCACGTAGAGCCAGAAAAGCGCTGTTATGCCCCCCAAGATTATCGCTCCGAAGACGTTCACAAGCACAAGATACGTCGCAGCTGGTATCGTTATGCTCCCGGTAGCGATAATCGTGAATATGAGCGTAGGCACTATAAGCTGGTACGTGTCTGAGACTATGCTCTCATACACAATTGCTGCCTTGAGAGAATCTGGGAGCTTTATGAGCTTGACGATCATTGGCATGCCTATAGTCGTGGTGCCTGCTATCGCGAACCCGAAAATCAGAGCGTCGAGCATTGTCCAGCCGAATATTAACGAAGTTAGGATTGCCGTGGCCACTCCGGTCGCCACGCCTATGGCAAACGTGAAGGCAGTCGCCTTTGCTATGATCGTGCTGAGTTTCCGGATATTTATGTTGAGCCCGACATCAAACAGTATGATTGCTATAGTAATTGCCGTGATGTAAGGAGTTAGCGTTGATATTACGCTTCCAGACCCTGTGTTTACGAATCCGAGTACCGGCCCGACAAGAACCCCAATCAGCATAAGCGGAAGAATGTACACTATCCTTATTCGCTCAAATGCGGCATTAAGGACGAAGCCCAAAAATGCAACCGCAGCAATGAACAAGAAAACAATGTCTACGCTTATCACTATATCACGTATTAGGTTACGAGGAAAAGAAATTAAGGGTTGGCGTGCAACTCATATTGATAGGATGGCTACTGTCGAAGAGGTGGTGGACAGGTTCTCAGGGATGATAACGCCTGGCCAAGCCAAGGCGCTGATAGATTCCGGCAACTTCTCGAAATACCCGCAGAACGGGGGCGTGACCAACGTGCAGGCCCTTCTGGGGTTCACATCCATGAGCAGAGTCAGGCAGGCGCCTGGCCTCTACACCCTCAGCATACAGGACCTTGTCTATAGGGTATTCAACCCGTCAGCTGGCAAGAGAAGGATTGTCGTGCTTGGGGGGGAGGGCTCAACCGCTAAGCTCAATCTTTCAGGAAAGCTTTCCGAGCTGATCGACGACATATGCATAGAGCGAGGAGACACTATACTTTTGAAGGACGCGCTCCTCGACATGGCATTGGAGGAGCTCAGGGCAGACAAGGACACTGCCATAAGCAAGGTTGCTTCTGGCGCATGGGTGAACTGCGTGTCAGACTACTCCTGCATCAAGGACGGGATGAAGAACATCGACATCTCAGGAAGAATACTCGAAATAGGGCAGGTGAAAAACGTGGGCCGCATCGGGTCCGAGAATCAGGTCCCAATCATGGAGTGCACAGTCACCGATTCTGTCAATACCGCACACTTGTCTTTGTTGGAATCGTCCGCGCACGCGGCTTCCATGCTCAAGCCAGACGATTTCGTGAAGATAGAGTTCTGCAGAGCAAGGGTAAACGAAAATAGGATAGACATTTACGCCAATTCGCTATCGCGCGTATTCGCGAACAAAGAGATAGGCGAGAGGCTATCCAGGAAAAAGATCTGATTATCTCTGGCCGTACCTTGCCAAGAATGACAGATATATGCTTATCACGGTGTCCGGCGCGGACGGCTTTGTCTCGTTTATTATCGCGAGCATGCTCGCCATGGTTATCTCGACATCCTTTCCTGTCTTGATGTTCTCCTCCAATGCCTTGGTCTTTGCCTCCCTGCACATGTTGGCTATGTCTGCGCCGGTGAAGCCCTTCGCCTGGGTGCCGAGCTTTGCGTAGTCCATGTCCTTGCTGACAGGCACCTGCTGCAAATATATCTTGAACAGCTTTGCACGATCTTCGGGCGCAGGCGGCTTCACGAAGATGAGCTTGTCGAATCGGCCTGGCCTGAGTATTGCAGTGTCCAGCGAGTCGGGCCTGTTCGTTGCTGCTATCACCACTATCCCGGACTGCTGCTTGACCCCGTCTATCTCTTGCAGCAGTTCACCGGTCATCTGGAGGGTCGACTGGGTGGCGTTCTCCCTTTTAGGCACGATGCTATCTATCTCGTCGATGAAGATTATCGATGGGATGTTCTCGCGCGCCCTGTTGAACACCTCTTTTATAGTTTCTGATGCGCTCTCCTTGTCCCTGCCCGCGAACTCCGAGCCGCGCAGTTCAAGTATGGTTATGCCCTTCATCTCGTTGCTTACGGCGCGCATGAGCATGGACTTTCCGTTTCCTGGAGGCCCGAACAACAAAAGCCCGTTGATCGGCTTGATATCGTATTTCTTGAGCAGCTCCGGATGCATCAACGGTATCTGTATCGCTTCGACTATCGCCTTCTTGGCCTCTTCGAGTCCTACGACGTCGTCCATGCTTATCTGCGGCGCCTTCTCTACTTTCCCCTCCTCGAAGCTTCTTCTCTCATAATCAATCCTGAACTTGTTGTAATCCTCTAGCTGCGAGAAGCTTGTTGACGGCTTAGTCGACTTTATGATGTCGAGTATGTCTTCCTGCGTTATCTCAAGCACCCTGTTCTGCGATGTGGCCTCCTGCGAGACCATCTGGGCTACGTTGTCGCACACGACCTTGATGTCTGCGCCAGAGTACCTCTCCGTCTCTTCAGCGATCTTGTCAAGATCTATGTCCTTCGAGGCCGGCAGTTTGTTCAGGTATATCTTGAATATCTTCTTCCTGCCATTAAGGTCAGGAAGCGGCATGTAGATTATCTTGTCGAATCTTCCGGGCCTCATCATTGCCGGGTCTATCAGCTGCGGCACGTTTGTGGCCCCGACTATTATGACCTTGTTTATCTTCTGGAATCCGTCGATCTCCTGCAGGAGCTGGGAAAGCGCGTGCCTGTGCGCCTCGTCTACGTCTGCGCTCTCCCTGTTCCTCGCGACAGAGTCTATCTCGTCGATGAATAGCACGCACGGCGAATTTTTCTTCGCAACAGCAAATATGTTAGATATCATGCGCTCGGTCTCTCCTGGAAACGCTGATATCAGGTTGGGCGCCTTGACAAGGTAGAAGCTTGCCCTTATCTCGTTCGCGAGCGCCCTCATCATCATGGTTTTACCGGTACCCGGGGGGCCGAAGAACAGTATGCCCTTTGCTGGTTTTATGTTGTATGCGCGTGCAACGCCCTTCTCCTCTATGGGCGCAATCACAGCCTCTTTCAGCTCCCTCTTTGTTGCTTCGTAGTTGCCTATGTCATCGAATGTCTGCGTTGCGTTGCCGGCCTCGAGATCCTCGAACGCCTCCCCGAACTTCAATCTGACGTCCTGTTTCCTCACCTCGAGAGCCTTGACGATGTTGATGCCGTACAGCTCAAGCAGGTACATAAGCGCAGGCGCTATGGCGAAGCTGAGCAACGGCAGGAATGACGTGACATATGGTGCCTTCGACACAGTGGCGAGACCGAGATACAGGAGCGGGAAGGCCGCGCCTATGAGCGACGCTATTGTGCCCTTGAACTTCGACCTCTTGGTCACGGCGTAGAAGTCTATAGCTACGACTATCGCGAGCATGCCTAGAAACTCGGCAACGTATGCGCCCGGATTTATGAACAGTGCGCTGATAAGGGTGTTGAACTCGTAGGTTATGTCTCCAAGCACAGAGCCGCTGGCGAAAATTGCATACGACTGGGATATCGCAGAACCGAGCATAGATGCAGGCACCACAGGATTGTGGGGCGTGAGAAGCGGGGATATCGGGCTTGTGCTAAGTATCGCATGAGCGGTAGCGGCATTGTAAAGTATGTACCCGCTGTTCTGTACGCCTGTGACACCGCTGAACATGACTATGCCTGCGACCATGAGCGCAGTAAGCACTAGTCCGCGTTTATATCCTATTATCAGAGGCGCAATCACGAAGACGGGTATCTCAAGGATGCTGCCTAAAGGCGAGAATCCGAGGCCCACAAGCACGTAGGCAAATGCTATGGTCCTGTAGTACTTGTACCCGAATATGAGGGACGCGCTGACAAGGAGCATGAACACCCACGCCAGCGGCGGGGTTTGGTACATTATTATAGGGAACATCAGCGCCATGAGCAGGCAGAGGCCCAGGAACGGGTGCTTGAGCGACGCGACAATCAGCACTATGCCGAATATTATCAGCAGCTCAATCGGATAAAACGGGAACGCGGAGACGAACGCTATAAAAGCAAGGAGCAACAGGATCATGTCCATGAAGTGCGGATTGCCCGACAGCTCCATTATCATGTCCTTGATCTTATAGACAGCGATGGGGGTCTTGTGGTGCTTCCTTATTATCTCCTGGACTAGCTCGCTCTTCTCCGGTCCTGCAGATCTGAGTGGGGGCGCCATCCAATCATTGGTCGAGTATTTATACTAGCAACGCCTCCGCAAATCCAGGCGTCACTTCTACTCTCTGATAGAGTTATTAATCTTAACGCTTATAATAGTCAGTATCCCGCTGTAGCTCAATGGCAGAGCGATCGGCTGTAGTCTGGATTGCTAACTGCAATAAGTTAGAAACCGATAGGTTGTGTGTTCGACTCACACCAGCGGGATTCGTGATTTGATGGTTGGGCACGAGAGCTTCATGAAAGCGGCACTGGCCGAAGCAAGGAAGGGAATGCGGGAGGGCCAGAAGCCGTTTGCTGGATGTCTCGTCATGCACAACAAGATTATCGCACTTGGCCATAATACAGTCTATTTGGAAAAGGACATTGCTGCGCATGGCGAGATCAACACGCTAAGGATAGCATGTAAGAAGACAAAGACGCTCAGGCTTCACAATGCTTTCGAAGGCGGCACTATGTACACTACATGCGAGCCGTGTGATATGTGCCTTGGAGCCTGTAGATGGGCAGGGATAAAAAGAATTGTTTACGGGATAAGCTTGAAGGACCTCCTAGACATTGAGGCTGGAAGAGAGATAAGCGGCAGGAAGAGAGCCTCCAATAAGAAGGAAGGCATTGAGAGGGTTGGCGGCGTCCTTAGATCCGGATGCGCAGACCTGTTTCTCGGTAGATAGATTATTCATCTGCCGAACATCAGCCAATGGAGCAGCGCGTCTCTTGAGCTCGCATCCTTTATCGTTCCGTTTTCAAGCATCTTGGACAGGTCGCCGACCTTTACAGACTCGCAGGTTATAGCTTCATCAGCCTCAAGCCTTGCTGCGCTTCTTTCCAGGCCCTTGGCCAGGAATACGAAATCCTTGCACGTTGTCAGATAAAGCCCTATGTAATGCGACATCAGCGGCTCGATGCTCTTTGCCACGAAGCCGGTCTCTTCTTCAAGCTCCCTTGACGCTGCCTGTTCGGGAAGCTCGCCGCTGTTGACATGGCCGCTTGGCAGCTCATATGAGAATGCATCATCGACAGAGCCGTCCTTGTTGCCTGCGGCGCGGTAGTTCCTTATCATCAATACCTCGTCATCCGTAGGCATGGCGATTATTGTGGCGCTGTCTCCTTCAATTATGAAGCTCTTTGTTATCTCCTTCCCGTCTACGATGTCTATCGTCTCGACCAGCTTCTTGCTGCCGCTGGCATTTGAATAGAGATTGCGTTCGCCAATCCTCTTAACAAAGCTATCTTTTGCCCCCATGTTCTCAAGAGTGCTCTGTACTGCCGGAATAAAAGCAGCAGATTGCGCTCGTCAAGTGACTGATGCGGCATTACGGTATTAATACTGCAGAGCCGTTGATCTTCCCTTCCTTGAGCATCTGCAGCGCGTTGTTAGCATCCTGGAGCTTGAAGCTTTGCGCCTCCACCCTTATCGGGATCTTTTCTGCAAGCTTCAGGAATTCAACGGCATCTGCCCGCGTATAGTTGGTCACGCTGGTGATGGATTTCTCGTAATAAAGATCAGGGTAGTCTATCCTAGGTATCGGGCTCATGTATATGTCTGCGATTGCGACCCTGCCGCCTTTCTTCAGGTTCTTGAGCGCAGTGACCACTAGGTTGCCTACAGGCGCGAAGACTATGGCCGCATCTGAATTGGCTGGAGGCGTGTCCTCCGACGCTCCGGCCCATGACGCGCCGAGCTTGAGTGCGAGCGCGCGGTGCTCCTCGCTTCTTGTAAAGACTTGCACTTTTGAGCCCATGTGCCTTGCAACCTGGACAGATAGATGGGCTGATGCGCCGAAGCCATATATCGCAAGCGTGCCGCCACTCTTCAGGCCAGAGAGCTTAAGCGCCCTGTACCCCACTATTCCAGCACAGAACAGCGGCGCGGCATTAGAGAAGTCAAATCCCTTTGGCAGATGATATGTGAAGTCCTCAGACACTGTTGCGTACTCGGCGTAGCCGCCGTTTACAGTGTAGCCAGTGAATTTTGCGCTGTCGCACAGATTCTCACGGCCGGTCTTGCAGTACCTGCACTTGCCGCACGTGGAGTTAATCCACGTTATCCCAACCCTGTCTCCCTTCTTGAATCTCTTTGCGCCTGTTCCTGCGGCTTCGACTATGCCGGCTATCTGATGGCCTGGCACTATTGGGAGTTTGCGCGGGTCTAGCTCACCCTCAATGATATGCAGATCCGTGTGGCATAACCCGCATGCCATTACCCTTACTAGCAGCTCGTTTGATGCTGGCTTAGGATTCGCGACGTTCGAAGGTTCTAGAGGAGCAGCGTCTATCTTGGCATACTTCTTGAGAAGCATTGCCCTCATCGGAACACGATATTAGATAAAAAGGGAGGTATAAAAAGGTATAGAGTTGCAAGCCAGCAAAACGATTAATATATTATTCCTGCATATCTAATCTCTATCTGTGCCTTGGTAGTATAGCGGTTAGAATTCTGCCCTGTCAACACAATTATATTGTGGCAGTTCGGCGGAGACCCGGGTTCGAATCCCGGCCAAGGCGTTTTATTCTTATGGCGCAGCGCCATATATGGAAGTTTGAGGCCTCGGTCGATAAAATGAGGGAATTTGAGGTAAGGTTCGCAACAAAAAGGGATCTGCCCGCAATAAGCGGATTTGGGGCTCCGATAGTTAAGGCAATGAAGTTCTATAACAAAGAGCACATGGCAAGGAATGTCTATGAACTTGGGGTCAGGGACCTGAAGGATACTTTTAGACACAAAAACTGTATAATAATTGCTGCAACGAAAGAAGGAAAAATCGTCGGATTTTGCACTCATTATCCTGGCCACGGGCATGTAGATTGGCTAGACTGGATACTTGTAGATAAAAATTTGAGGAAAGCTGGGATAGGTAGGGCCCTGATAGGTTTTGTAATCAAAGATGCAAAGAGACGTGGATGCCACAAAATCTGGTGCGATTCGAACCCAAACAACAGGCTTGCATTTAAGTTCTTTACCAAGATGGGGTTCAGAAAGATAGGCATTGCAAAAAGGCATGCCTATCGCGAAGACGAGATATTCTGGGAGAAGCAGATAAAATGATCGCTGCTGGACTTGAATCCGACAAAGCGCTTATTTTATAGATGCGGCATAGCCGCATACAAAGGCTAAATCCCTTTTCCAGGCTAATTATTACAGTATGGAAACTGCGCTGAATGGGGATAGGCAGCATGAGCAGGACAGGCTCGAGCACAGGCTGGTGCACGAAGGGCATATCAGCCTTGACAAGTCCTGGATGATGAGGATGGGGTTCATGGACCTGATGCAAGGCAGCACCCGCACTGTAGAGCTGTTGGCGCCACTTGCACAGAAGAAACTGCTTGGCGATGACCTGATGGCGCTTTACGAGGCTTCTGTGTGCTGGCTCGCAGGCTCGCCTGACATATATGTTGGAGAATCCGCGACGCTTTACAGGTTTCTGCAATTTGCTGCCTGGAAGCTCGAGATTGAGAAGAACTTCATATTGGATGGGACGCTCAAGGACAGGCCTATGGCAAAAGATAAAGGCATAGTGCACTGGTCTCAAGAAAAGCTGCTTGAGCTTAATACATCGCAGTATGCGAGCGCCGCGGCGCTCATGGGCGACAAGAAGAGGATTGAAAATCCTCCGTTCAAGCTAAAGGTAACCTATGATGCAATAGGCCATTATGAGGAGCGCAAGACATCCGAAACTGGCTGGGGGATAAGGTACGACGAAACGCTGCTCAAGCAGGCTGTCGCGTTCCTTAAGGCATTAAAGACAGGCGTGATGGAGTTTAAGATTGGGCAGGCTGAGGATTACTGCTTCGCAAGGGCATTCGGGCTCATCACGAAGGAAGAGGGTCTGCTCTTATACAAGAGTCTGACTGGTCATGAGACGAACAGGATTGAGGAGATGGAAAGGGCGCTGGAGACTGCGAGCAGAATAGGTGTAGTAGATTCGTTAGACCATAGGGTTGTGCAGGCGGTTGTGATGCTGTACAGGTTCATGGGCAAACCGATAGAGGTCGTGCATCCGGAAGCGGTCAACAAGAGCTGGCCTGAATTCCCAAGGTTCATTGCAGATGCGCCTCAGTTGGCAAGAGCTGCAATTTGCTAGAACACTTTGGACCTGCCTTTGCCGTATTTCCCGATCAAGTACTCTTTTGAGAACCCGGCAGAGCTGAAAGCGTCCCAGACGATCTGCGGGACGGTGCTGTAATCTGTCGCATACAATGGATGCGTCCGCTCAACTGTCCTGCAAAATCCTTCGAAACCATTGCAGTCTGCTTTGGTGTAAAGCTTGCGCATCAGGTCCGTAGTCTTCGCCTCGCTCTTCTGTTTTTGTTTTAGCAACTCTCCGGTTATGCCAGAGTCAGACTTGGCGAACTTAAGCTTGAACCTCTCGCTGAACGCTGCCTTGAAAATATATTCTGCCCTCGGCATGTGGTAATCTACGGTAACAACTATCAGCTTCTTTATCGATGTGTCATCGACAATCATCTTGCCGAGGTAGTACGCATTGCCTGTCGTGTCCAGCGATCTGTCTTCCACGAGGATAGCGCCCTTGGGTACGCCGAGCGAGATAGCATATTCCTTCATCGCCTCGGCCTCGGTCCTTGGCGGCTCGGCCTTTACTGAAAAGGGCCATCTCCCAGACATCGCAATCCTGTCTGCTGCTCCTGCCTTGAATAATTCGGCCGCCTTCTCGACGTTCCTTTTCGACTCCTCGCTTAGCGTGCCGTCTGGCAGTATGACCTTTCCGAGCACCACAATCAGGTTAACGCCCATCTAATCCATCTTGTAATCTATCTGTATAAAGGCTCTTAAATATGCGGAGCCATAGTAGGAGAGTGAGCTGATGGCAAACGGCAAAGAAAGATACATTGAGCAGCTTTACAGAGGCGAGATGCTCCATAAAGAGGTATATGCGCGCCTTGCCGGGCGCGAAAAGAACCAGACGCTCAGGTCGCTGCTTCTCAGGCTAGCCAAGATAGAAGGCGATCACGTCACGATATGGGGCAGGCTTCTTGATACCTCTTTACTGAAGCCAGATATGTTCAAGATAAGCTTCATGACCGCATTCATATCTTTTGTCAGGAGCTTTCTAGGCCTGGCGCTCACAGTGAAGATAATAGAGTACGGCGAGACTGAACTCAAGGCCAGACTCAACAAAGCTCTTTCCATGCCGGTGAACAGGAAGCAGCGCGAGGTTATACTAAAGCTCGAGCATGGCATGGACAGCGTGGAAGACCCCCTGCAGCAGCAGATAATAGAGTACAGCCCCGTGCTCAGGAACATACGAGATGTGATATTCGGGATGAACGACGGGCTTGTCGAAGTGCTTGCGGCTGTCGCAGGATTCGGAGCCGCGCTGCAGCAGCCTACGCTTGTGCTGCTTGCAGGGTTCATAGTGGCGGTATCAGGAACGCTGTCGATGGCAGGCGGCGCGTACCTTTCTACAGAATACGAGAAGAGCATAAAGGTCGAAGAGGGCAGGGGCAGAAGCTCGGCAAAGCTCTCTGCGGTGTATGTGGGGCTGTTTTACATAATAGGTGCTGCGTTCCCGCTGCTGCCATTTGCGCTAGGGTTCGGCGGATACTACGGCATAATAGGCTCTATAATAATCACAGCGATTGTCCTGACGATTGTCTCGTCGCTGATATCTGTAGTAAGTGACACGAGCATAGCGAGGAGGGTTGCTCGCACACTTTCAATCTCGCTTGGCATAGCTGCGGTGACGATAATCATCGGTGTTATAGCAAGGCATGTCTTGCATCTCGTAGTTTAGGCGTGTGATGATATGAAAATGTTTGACGGGGTAGCAGTTGTCGATGTTGAGGCGACAGGACTTGACAGCAGAAGATGCTCAATTGTAAGTGTGGGCATAGTACTTTACAAAGATAGAAATATTATAGAGCAGTATTTCGAGTGTAAGCCGTTCAAGGATGCCTTCATAGATCCAGAGGGCCTCAAGATAAATGGCACCAAAAGGAGTGAACTCTACTCAGAGAACAGGATGAACCAGAAAAAGATGATGACGGAGATCGCAAGGATACTGAAAGCATATAAGATCCACACTATTGCAGGCCAAAATACCTCATTCGACAGAGATTTTCTTACGGAGGCAGCACGGAGGGAGGGCGTCAAGTGGGACCTCACGCACAGGACAGTCGATCTGCATTCCATATGCTACGCGCTTTTGCTTGAGAGAGGCAAGCGCATACCCACGAAACACGGCAGGAACTGGCTGAGCGCAAGCGCGATGTACAGATTGTTAGGCATGCCGACTGAGCCGAAGCCGCATAACGCGCTCACCGGCGCAAGGATGGAGTTCGAGGCGATGTCGAGGCTCGTCTACGGCAAGAGCGTGCTCAATGACTTCAAGAGGTTCAGGGTCAACGGCTTCCATCTTTAGGTGCAGGCTCTGGGCCGCGGCCAGAGAGCAGATTCCTGAGTCTGTCCTCCCCTTTTGCTTGGCGTGATCCAATAAATCCGCCGATTGCACCGATGATAAATAGGATTACAATATACCATCCAATTGAAACTTTTCCGCCAATCCCTAGGACAAGGTTAACCGCAAGATTGAGTGACAGCCATAATGGAAGCATTATTATCACAATCAAAATGCCGACAAGCACACCGATTTTCCTGTTTGCTCCGGCTATCTTGGCGGCAGTTGCGCTACCTATCAAAACGCCAAAAACATCGCTGACAAATCCTATGACGAATGCTGCAGCTATGCCAGACATCACTGCAATAATTATTCTCTTTGCATGCGTCATGGAGATTCCTCTGGTACTAGTATTTGACCCTTATCTATAAATAGCTTGCAAGGCATAGAGTATCATCTAATTGTGAGGTAATCGTATGCTAGACGAAAAGGCAGTATCAGAACTTATAACTCAGATAACGCAGAGGATGGACATGCTGGTAACGGATACCAGCGTCCCGAAGAACGTGAGGAGCGCGATAACGGAGGCAAGGACCAAGCTCAACGACTCTGCCGAGGCGGACTATATCGTTAGAGTCTCGTCAGCGATATACAGCATAGACGCGATAAGCAACGACATCAACCTGCCGCCGCAGGCGCGAACCGCAATCTGGAACATCCTCAGCATGCTGGAATCAATAAAGACATCATAGTTAACATGGCTGTGGGGAATGCCGTAAGGGAACTTGCCAGCAGGCTGGGCAAGACGAACATAATCCTAGCCGGCGATGTGGACTCTTCTTCTATAAACAATCTTGAGATAGAGCTGATAGCCTCGAAGCTTATCGAGAGGCACAGGGACGAGACCGGCATTGTCATAGTGGGCAACGAGGAGCTGCGCAATCTCGCGAAAGAGCTTGAGTTGGAGAAGGCCCCGATGACGGTCGAGGTGATCCCCAGCTCGGATTACAAGCCGATAGCCGCTGATGTGGATGCGCGCTACAGCATCTCGAACAAACCCCTTGAGCGCGCTGAAGGCACAGTAGACGATTTCGTCCAGCACTTCAGGAGCAGGCTCGCCAGAATGAGAGAGATGATAGAGCAGCATAGGGGAAGCATGACCGGCCTCATGCCGAACATCGAGAGCCTGAAAGCTTACACAAGCGGCAGAGATGTAACGATAATGGGGCTCATATCAAACAAGATAACCACGAAGAACGGCAACATAATGGCAGTCCTCGAGGACGAGACAGGAGAGGCTAAGGTCATATTCATGAACAGCCCGAGTTCAAAGGCATTATTCGAGAGCGCGAGATCGATAGTGAATGACGAGGCCGTGGCGATAAAGGGAAAGATCTCGGGGCCGTTCGTGATCGCGAAAGAGATAGTATGGCCTGACGTCCCGATAAAGCAGCGCGGCAGGCAGGATGAAGATATCGCAATTGCGTTCGTCTCCGACGTGCACGTCGGAAGCAAGGACTTCATGGACAAGAGCTTCTCCAATCTCATAAAGTGGCTCAATGGCGGGGTAGACGGAAGGAAGGACCTTGCCGGGAAGGTGAAATACGTGGTAATGGCAGGTGACCTTGTCGATGGCATAGGCGTCTACCCGAACCAGGACAGGAACCTCGAGATACTTGATGTCTACACGCAGTACAGAGTATTCTTCAATTTCATATCGGCGATACCGGATTACATACACGTATTCCTCATGCCGGGCAACCATGATGCGGTGCAGAGGGCAGAGCCGCAGCCGCAGCTCGGGCCCGATATTCTCGGGGATTTCAAGGCAGATAACGTGCACGTCCTCCCTAACCCGAGCTTCCTTACGCTTCACGGGACTGACATACTCGCATATCACGGCACGTCGCTCGATTCCGTCATAGCCTCGATACCCGGAATGAGCTACGCGCAGCCTGAGAAGGCGATGACAGAGATACTGAAGCGCAGGCACCTGTCGCCGATATACGGCGGGTACATGATGGTGCCAAGCAAGAACGACAACCTTGTGATAGAGAGGGTGCCAGACATACTCAACATGGGCCACGTGCACAAGAACGGGCTGTCGAACTACCATGGCGTAGACATACTGAACAGCGGGACTTGGCAGGGCCAGACAGATTATCAGCTTATGCAGGGCCATATGCCGACGCCGGCGCTGCTTCCTGTTTACGAGACAAAGAAGAACGAGTTCACGCACGTGAACTTCAACAAGTGATTGGATGGACTCGAACAATTATTATGAGATTCTCGAGAATTCGTTCCAGAAGTCGTTCGCAGTGGCGGCAGAGGCGAGGGCGAAGGGCTACGATCCTGAAACTTTCGTCGAGATAAAGCCTGCACCTGACATAGCGTCAAGAGTAGAGGGGATAATAGGAGTAGACGGCCTTGCAGACACCATAAGGGCAAAGAGCGACATACAATCAAGATATGAGCTTGCATTCGAGATGGCAAAAGAGATCTGCAACAATCCCAAGTTCGATTATAACGGCGACATAGAGAAGAGGCTGACGCTGGCGACAAGGGTCGGTCTCGCCATTCTCACCGAAGGAACGGTGGTCGCGCCTACGGAAGGATTCCAGGGCGTGGAGCTGCACAAGAGCTCAGAGGGCTCGGATTACATAGCAGTGCTTTATGCGGGCCCGATAAGAGGCGCCGGAGGAACCGCAGCTGCGCTATCTGTTGCGCTGGCGGATTATTCTAGACGATTGTTGAACATCGGATCCTACAAGGCGCAGCAGAGCGAGATTGAACGTTATCTTGAAGAGATCCACCTATACGACTTGAGGTGCGCTCACCTGCAATATTACCCGAGCGAGGCAGATATCAGGGTGGTGCTTGAGAACTGCCCAGTGTGCATAGACGGCCTGCCTACGGAAGAGGTAGAGGTAAGCGTCCACAGGAACATGAAGAGGCTGGACAAGACAGGGAAGGAGCAGGCCATAACAAACAGGATAAGGAGCGGCATATGCCTGGTAACGTGCGAGGGTGTGGCGCAAAAGGCAAAGAGCGTGCTCAAGCACACGAAAAACATCGGGCTTGACTGGAGCTGGCTCAACGGCATAATAAAGGTCGATAAGGGTTCGGCATCGGAAAAGAAAGGTGAAAAGAAGGATTCTGTATTTCTTCAGGAGCTGGTTGCTGGAAGACCGGTGCTCTCATATCCTGAGCACAGCGGCAGTTTCAGATTGCGATACGGAAGATCTAGGGTTACCGGCATAGCGGCAAAGGGCTTCAGCCCTGCTACGATGCTGGTGCTTGACGAGTTTATTGCGACAGGAACGCAGGTCAAGGTTGAGAAGCCGGGCAAGGGCAGCGTGGCCGGGCCTGTTGACAGCATAGAGGGGCCGTTCGTCAAGCTCGATACCGGAGAGGCGCTGAGGATAAACGATGCCGAGACCGCAAGAGAGCTCAGAAACAGGATAAAAAAGATAATCGCTGTAGGAGACATACTTATAACATACGGGGATTTCAAGAAGAGCAACACTCCGCTCCTGCCTACAAGTTACGTCGAGGAGTACTGGATCGAGCAGCTGAAAGCAAAGGGGCACAAGAGAAATGATCTGCGAATATCGTCTTTCAAAGAGGCTTATGATCTATCCGAAAAATACGGCGTGCCCATGCACCCGAGGTACATATACGATTATTCTGACTTAAGCGCCGAAGAGCTTCCCATGCTCGCGTCTGCAGTGTTGAACGCGAAGTTTGACGAAAAAAGCGATCTTTTCGGCATAGGCAGCATCAGGATCAGCGGCGAGAACAAAGACCAGATAACAGACATGCTGGAAAGGGCGTGCATACCGCATGTTGAAGGCAGCGATAACATTGCGATTGAGAAGGACGATGCGCAGAGCCTCGTATCGTCATTGGGCTTTTCGGATAAAGGAACGGTGAAGCTCGACAAGGGCGTGCTTGATGCGTACAAGAGCGGAAAGTCACAGTTGGAGATGCTCAACGCCGTTGCGCCGTTCAGGATACTGAAGAGGTCGACAAGGATAGGCGGAAGGATAGGCAGGCCCGAGAAGGCAAGAGAGAGGCTTATGAAGCCTGCTCCGCATGTGCTCTTCCCGATAAGCGAAAGCGGGGGCAAGGAGAGGAGCATAGCCAAGGCATACTCTTCTGAGAAAAGAAAGTTCAGCAACACAGGCGTGGAAGTTGAGATGATAAAGTACAGATGCGAGACAGGGAAAGAGGTCATACATCTGCCGTATTGCAGAAAGCACAGGTCAAAGGCAGTTCTAGAAAGGATTTGCAGGACATGCGGCAGGATGTCCAAATCGGAGACATGCGCAAACTGCGGAGGAAGAGCAACAGCAAGCGAGGCGAGAAGGATCGACATCATCGCAATGCTGGACGAAGCGATGAAGAACGTAGGGGTCCAGACGCTTCCAAAGAACTTCAAGGGGGTTATAGGGCTCTCGAACAGGAACAAGACAGCAGAACCTATCGAGAAGGGATTGCTCAGGGCCAGTTATGGGGTTTACATATTCAAGGACGGCACTGTAAGGTTTGACGCTACAGACATGCCGATGACGCACTTCTATCCTAGAGAGATAGGCGTAAGCGTCGCGAAGCTGAAAGAGTTGGGGTACGACAGGGATTGCTATGGCAATGGCTTGGAAAGAGACGACCAGCTTCTTGAGCTCAGGCATCAAGATGTTATTCTCAACAACAGGGGCGCAGATTACTTCATAAACGTGTCAAAGTTCATCGACCAGCTGCTGAAGAGGTATTACGGCTTGGAGCCTTTCTACAACATAACTGAAAAAGAGCAGCTCATAGGACATCTCGCGATAACCCTGTCGCCACACACATCAGCAGGCGTGCTTTGCAGGATTATAGGTTTTACAGATGCCAACGTCGGGTTCGCGCATCCGTATGTCATAGCATGCAGAAGAAGGAACTGCGACGGTGACGAGGACACGACCATACTTCTCCTCGATGCGCTGATAAACTTCTCGAGAAGCTATCTCCCGACTACCATAGGAGGGACAATGGATGCTCCGCTGATACTGACGCTGCATGTCGATCCTGGCGAAGTCGACGACGAGGTGCACGACATGGAAGTGACGCAGCGCTACGGGCTTGAGTTCTACGACAAGACATTCGAGTATCCGGCGCCAGGAGACGTATCTGTGGAGCTCGTGAAGTCGAGGTTCAAGGACAAGCGAGAGCTGCAAGACCTCATGTTCACGCATCTAAGCGGACCTTCCGCCATAACCGATGCCCCAAACAGGAGCTCTTACACCAAATTCAAGTCTATGGGCGAGAAGATAGAATTCCAGTTCAACCTTATGGACAGGCTCTGCAGCGTGGACAGAGCCGACACGGCAAGGAAGCTGATAATAAGCCACTTCATACCTGACCTGATAGGCAACATGAACTCGTTCTCGAAGCAGAATTTCAGATGCGTTGCATGCAACGCAAAGTACAGAAGGGCGCCGCTTCAGGGCAAGTGCACCAGATGCAATGGCGGCAAGCTTGTTCTAACGATATCGAAGGGCAGCATAGAGAAATATCTTGAAACATCGATAGAGCTTGCAAACAGGTACAACCTTGAGCCTTACATAAAGCAGAGGCTTCTTCTTGTCAAGGATGAGATACAGAACGTCTTTGGGGGCGTCGGCGGAGGGCAGATTCCTACGAAGCAGTTTAACCTCGCCAACTTCATGTAGCTACTTTGAAATGTATCTGAGAACAGACGGCAAGTCCATAGTGTTTATTATCCTGTCTTTTGTAAGCCACCCCCTTCTTGCAGTACCTACACCGTATCTCATGTAAGCGAACTGCGGAGTTCTGTGCGCATCAGAGCCTAATGAAAACTTTATCTTGTACTTCGATGCGTTCATTATGTTGGTGTCGTTAAGGTCCAATCTCCTGGGCTGAGCATTTATCTCAAGGGCAACGTTGTTGCTCTCTGCTGCCTCGTAAACTTTGTCGAGATTTATTTTGTATGCGTCTCTTGCAGGCATCTCCCTCCCGGTAGGATGGCCTACCGTGCTTATCAGCCCTGATTCGATTGCCTTGACCACCCTCTTTGTCATCTCGGCTTCAGGCATGTTGAATAGGCTGTGCACGGAGCCGACGACCCAGTCCATCGACCTCAGGGTCTTGTCTTCAAGGTCAAGCGAACCGTCCTTTAGTATATCAACCTCGGCGCCCTTCAGTATTCGTATCTTCCCGTCAAGTTTCTTGTTCAGCTTGTCTATCTGAATGAAGAACTTCTCGAACTGCTTGTCGTTCATGCCGTTTTCTACACGCAGCGATTTTGTGTGGTTAGTAGATGCGAAATACTTCAGGCCTATTTTCATTGCCGCATTTGCCATGGGTTCAAGAGAATCAGTGCTGTTGTTATTGTCTAAGCCGTGAGTGTGCAAATCCCCTTTTATGTCCTTCAGCTCTACAGGCATTTTAAGCAGATTCTGCTGCGCGAGCTTTACCTCGCCTCTTGCCTCGCGCATCTCAGGCGGCATGAACTGGATGCCAAGCTTTGCGTATATGTCTTCCTCTGTCTTTGCAGGGAAAATTTTCCCTTTCTTGTCGAAAAGGCCGTATTCATTGAGCTTGTAGCCCTTACTTATCGCGATCTTCCTTACTTCGACGTTGTGGTCCTTGTTGCCGGTGAAGTATTGCACCGCTCCTGCAAAATTCTCGAAAGGTATGACTCTGAGATCGCAGTTGAGGCCTATTTTCAATCTCACTGCGGTCTTTGTTGGACCCTCTGCGATAATGCTCTCTATTTCAGATAAACCGATGAAGAATTTCATGACCTTGTCGGACTTTTCTGAGAGCGCGAGTATGTCAAGATCGCCAACGGTCTCGCGCATTCTTCTTGCCGAGCCGGCTACAAGGGCATCGTCGACAAGGCCGCTCTCCTTGAGCTCCTGGACTATGCCCTCTGCGACAGGCAATGCATCGCCGAGAAGCATGCGGCCCGCGCTGCGTTCTAGGAGATCCAATCCTTTCTGTATCATCTCCTCGCTTTTCTCGCCAAAACCCTCTAGTTTTGCTATCTTGTGCGCTGCAAGCGCCTTCTTCAGGGTCGGAATATCTTTCACGCCAAGGTTCTTGTAAAGCGCGAAGGCCTTTCTGGCCCCAAGGCCCTGTATGCCTGTAAGGCCTTTCATGTCTATCGGGTACATCTTCTTGAGGTATTGGTATTTCTCCATCTTGCCGGTCTTGATGTACTCCTCTATGCTGCCAGCTATGCCCTTCCCTATGCCAGGAAGCTCCAGAAGCGCTGCCATGCCCCCCTTCCTGTAGACATCCTCTATAGCCTCCTGCATGCTGCCTATGGTCATTGCCGCTTTCTGGTAGGCTCTAACCTCGAACCTTGCGGTTGGCCTGTCGTCGAGGCTGAGCATCGCGGCTATCTCGTTGAACATGTCTGCAAGTATCTTATTGTACATAGACAATCCTTGTATGGTAGTTATTTTATCGCTTGTCGTTGATATATAAGCGGTAGGATGGACGAGAAGGGCAAGCGGGAGCACCTTGAGAGATTGGCGCAGGTTTATCTCGCGATAATCTCAAGGTACAGCGACTACATAGAGGAGAAGGAAGGAATTTCGGTAGCTGAGCTGCCCACACTGGTTACCCCGAGAAGCGATAAGGTGGCGGCAAGGGCAGATGCCATAAAGGAGACGTTCCCAGCTTACTCGTATGAGAAGGACTTCGAAGCTGCGGCGCTTGCGGCATTCGACTTCGTCAAGAACGAGATAGACGATGCCATGCTGCCTGTCCAGTTCTGGCTGTCGCCAGAAGATACGCTCACGTTCATGATGGGCGACAGCCTTGACAAGAACATACTGCTGTGCAGCCTGCTGATAGCCCTGGGCAATCCATCCGCAAAGGTGTTTGTCAGGATAAGGGACGGCTCCATGATGTCTTTAGTCTACTACGAGCACGGAAAAGAGGTAAAGATGCTCGACCTTAAGAGCGGCGCTGCGGAGCACGCAAGCAAGGAGTCCATGATAAAATCATTCAACATAGACGACGATACTACCGCCTACGAGTTCAACAACCAGGTATACGCAGATATCTACTGATTATCTGCGCTTCATCTTCATCCTGTGGCGCTTCCTGAGCCTCTTTGCCTTCGTTACCTTCCTTGCGCTTTTTCCTATTTTTCTTCTTGATCTCTTTACGCTTACCTGCATTAACACACCTTATTTTATCTTGATGTTGACCAGCTTGCCACTGTATTCTCCCTTGTCTAGGTTTATCTCAAGGATGCCGTTGTTGTAGACCGCGCTTGCAGTGTGGGGGTTGATGCTGTGCGGGAGGGCAATCGCCTTGTTGTAGCTCCTGTCCTTCTCATTGGCCACTATCTTCAGGTTTGAACCGTTTGACGTGACCTCTATGTTCGACTTCTTTATTCCGGGTATCTCTGCGATGACGGAAACTCCGTTCGGCCTGTCTATTATGTCGACGAGAGGCTCTCTTGGGGGCTGGGCCTGCGTAGTCAGCACGCCATTCTGATTGGGGACCTGCTTGTTGTCCGATATTGAAACTCCTGATTTGTCGATCTTTATGCTGAACCCTGTCACAAACGGATTTGCCGGATTGGGCTGCGCTCCCTGCTGCCCCGATATCAGTTCCTGGACAACCTTGTTTAGGAAGTTGTTTATGTCGTCTGGGTTGTCGAGATTTATGTTTATCACATTGTTCTTTTTCTTCGCCATCTCTCACACCACTGGTCGGTAATTCTTGTTCTGCTACTAATTTATAGGTTTCCTACTACTTGAGCCACTTGTCGATGCCCTTCTGCCTCTGCTCGTTTTTCCTCGAAGCGAGCCTCTCTGCCTGCTTGGAGATGCGCTCTTCCGAGAAGTCATGCTGCCTGCACATGAATTTTATTATGCCATCCTTGTTGTAGCTCATTGAGAGCATGGATTCGATGTCGTCTTTGCTTATGTCCTTAACTTCCGGGTTGAGGAATAAATCTTCCACCTCTTTTATGTCGAGCTCGAATTCCACATCAAACTTTTCCTTTATCTGGTGCTTTAAGTCGTCGATGCTCTTTGATGCCTTGGCGATCTTGAGCGCGGTCTTTGGGCCTGCTCCCTTTATCCCCATGTTGAAATCTGTGCCTAGCATTATGCCGGTCCATATCAGCTGCTTGTGCGTGACGCCGAGAGTCGCTAGCGTGTCCTTAAAGCTTACGAGCTCAGGCTCGACGTTTATGTAGACGTTCTTTCTCGGAAGTTTTCTTCTTCCGCTGAACGTGAGATTCCTTACAACATATGAAGATCCGAACAGCAGCGTGTCGTAGTCCTGGCTTGCCGTGGCGTAGACGAGCCCTTTCTTCGACATGTAGCTTGCCTGCGCCTCTCCTTCGCTTGGAGCGTTTATGTGGGCCACGCCCATGAGGTCGAGCAATTCCTTTGCGCTGCCTATTACCTGGTCCGTTATTCTCGTGCTGCCCTGCGCCCTTAGCCTTGCCTCTTCTATGTTGCCCTCCTCCTTTGCCTTCTGCCATGCCTCATACTGCTCTTTCCTTCTCTGCATGCGCGCCTGTATCGTCTTCTGCTTCAAGACGGAGGGAATGCCGTCGAAGACGTAGATGGGATTTATGCCGTATTCTATGAGCTCTATCGTCCTGTAGAAAAGCCCTGACAGATGGCTGGTCACGTTGCCATGAGAGTCCATGAGAGGCGTGCCGTCAGGCTGCCTTATTATGGAGAGGAACTGGTAAAGCACGTTGAACGCGTCTACGGCAACAGTCTTGCCGCGGAGCTCCTCGAACTCTATCTTTCTCTTCGAAACCAGCTTGCTAAGATCCACTGCCATGCGCAGCACTCACTTTTTCTTCACTATGAAATCTCCGAGCGTGACCTTGTCCCCGCCGCCTCTTGAGGTATGAGCTTCCGTGTCTACGCTCTCGTCTATCAGCTTTATCTTGAGCGCCTTCTCTAGCTTCTTTGTCAGCGCTATAGGAGGCAGCGTCTGCTGCTGCTCTATCCTCAGAAGCAGGGTCTCCTTCTCGTTTAGCATCTCGGCAAGCACAGGCAATGGTATCTGCATGCGCTCCCTTGCCTCCCGCATCACTGCTCCGTAATTCTCTACAAGAGATTGGTCTTCCTCCTTTTTCTTCTGAGGCATAGCAAATCTCGGCGCACGCGTCTTCTTTTTGCTTGCGTCGCTTTGCGTTGATATCACCTTCTTGCCCTTGGCGCACTTCGCACATACCCTGAGCTCGACATCCTCTACGCTAACGACATAAATGTCTTGAGTAGGGTTTCCGCACAGCTCGCAGTCTTCCATCTTCCCACCGGTAGTGTAAACGCAATACAGACTTAAAATACTTCGCTGCGCGTAGCAAAGGTATAAAGCGTTTTAATGGATAATGTCTGTGTTTGAATGAACAATGTTAGCAAGACCGCTGTAGCCATTGCGCTTGCGGCCCTGACTGTTGTTACGCTCTGGTTCATAGCCGTTGCAAATTTCGGAGGGCCTCTCGAAAAGTTCGGGATGGGCATACTCGACATCTTTGTGATCGGCCTTCTTCTCCAGGTATCGCTCAAGCCGAAGGGGGGTTACGGCCTGTATCTCGTAGGCACAAAGAGAGGCATAAAGACGGTTGACAACATATCGAAGAGGCACGCCAAGTTCTGGGATGCAATGGCGATGTGGGGGCTTACTGTAGGCCTCGGCCTGATCTCTTATCCGCTAGTGAAGGGCAGGATAGACAGGCGGGTTTACGCGTTTGGGATGGCATCGCTTGTGCTGATGTACATATTCCTTGTGCCTTACCTCTCATCCGCTTATTACCTGATAAACATACCGCAGCTGCAGAATGCGATTGCGAGCCAGGCAGGCGCGCCTCAGCCGACGCAGATATCCGCGCTTGCGATAGCTGAGATATGCATAACGCTTGTATTCGGATTCACCGGCCTTCTGATAAGCACCATGTTCGTGAATGCGGGCGTGATACTTGTGGGCCTGGCCCAATACCTTGGCAGTGTTGCTGCTGGAGCGGCCAACAGCTCTTCCATTTCGAACCAGGTTCCAGGAGTTGCGCCTGTTATACCAGGAATAGACATACCGCTCATTACCGGGCTTGTCTCGCTGGTGATAATTCTAGTAATACATGAATTCTCGCACGGGATACTGGCAAGAAGCTTCAGGATAAAGCTTAAGTCCATAGGCGTGCTCCTGTTCGGCACGCTCCCCATAGGCGCGTTCGTTGAGCCTGATGAGAAGGCAGTAAACAAGCTGGACAGCCTGAAGCAGACAAAGATATACTCTGCAGGCGTCTCCGCGAATTTCATAGCTGCGATAGCTTTCTTCTTCCTTTCGCTTCTAGTGGCTTACACGCTTGCCCCTTCGGCTTACAAAGATATTCTTGTAATCACGACAGTGGCGCAGGGATATCCTGCAAGCGGAGTCCTTCAACCGGGGATGCAGATCCTTTCCTGGAACGGCCACAACATAACTAACGTCACCGCGCTTAATGCTGTGGCGGCCGCAGACGTTCCGGGCCAGGCAGTAACCGTAGCGACTTCGACAGGCACTTTCACTTTAACTGCGGTGCAGCAGCCTGGCAATCCGTCGCATGGCATCATAGGCATAGATGCCGGCTACAAGCGAATAATCACAACTGCGTACGGCAGCGTGGTTAATTTCTTCTCTGAGCTGTTCCTGCTGTCGATGCTGCTTAATTTCCTGGTTGCGGTGCTCAACCTGCTCCCGCTTCCGATATTTGACGGCTGGAGAATCTACAAGGCCAACGTGAAGAACAAGATGATAGTGAAGGTAGCAACGGCATTGGTGATATTGGGGTTCGTGCTCAACGCAGTGCCCTGGATATTCTACCGTTAGAGCCCGCGCAGCTTGCCGACTTCGCCAAAGTCTATTGTCGAGCCGAATCCAACTGCAATCGCATGCATCTTGTCTATGTCTGCGCCCTCCTTAAGCACAGGCGCGAGAAGGCTGTGCTTCGGCTCTGCGTTCACCGCAGTGCCAGATGAGAAGTAGTTCATTGCGGGGATGACCAGCAGCGGTATCTTGCCGTAGCTTCCGTGCAAGAAGCACCTGAGTTTCTCCCTTCTTCCTACCGAGTTTGTTATGGCTATGCACGGGTGCTCATGCCCCATTATCAGCATGCGCGCCCCCTTTCCCTTGATATCAGGCACCTCCTCGCCATGGAAGAAGTAGTAGAAGCCGAGCATGGCCTCCTGATTGTAGACCTTGAGCTTGAACGAATCCTTGTAGCGCTCCACGAAGTTGTCGTGGTTGCCCTTTATCAGGGTAATTGAGACCCTTTGCTTCTTCGCAAACTCTATGAGGTCATAAAGCTCGTTGAATTCGTCTTGTATGACTGTTGAGAAATCGCTCTTTATGTCGCCTACGACTATTATGTCCTGGGCCTTTGTCAGCTCAATCGCCTTTCCAAGCTCTTCTATTATGCGCTTCGAGTTGACCTTTGGCGCGAAGACGCCGCTCTTCGCCATTACGCCCTCATACCCAAGATGCAGGTCCGCCACTACAAGGGAGTTTATGCTCCTTATGAAGGCTATCGGAAGGCCATCAAGGAGTTCTATGTCATCGTTGAGCCTCATCTCAACCCTCGCTTATACGTTGGAGCACAAGCTTATGTAGCTTTTGCAGGTACTTGTGCCTCTCTTTCATGAGGATCACATCAGCGTGGCCGAACGTCAGCATGGAATGCGAGAACGGGGATGGCAATGGCGTCTTTATGACCTTGAATTTCAGCTTTCCGTCCTTGAGGTCCGAGAGTATCTTTTCCGCTCTTGGTAGGTCCATAACCTCGTTGAATATCTCGCGGTACGTCTCTTTTATCACCGGGAAATCAGGATCTATCTCCTCTGCAGCCTTGAGCAGTATCTGCGAGTTGACCTGCTGCCTTCCTACTGATATCTTCCAGCCCTTGTAGTTCTTGAGGATCATGAAGCTTCTTGCAGCCACGTGCCTGAACCTCCTCTTCATGAGCTCCGTCCTTCTGATGTTCCTCTTGAGGAGCTTTTCGAGGCCTTGGGCCTCTATGTCGGATATCATGCTCATTATAGTCTTATCGTTGAGCTTGATTTCCTCTTCTACGCTCAGCACAAAACCGTTGTCGTTGACCATTATACCTACATCTGTGTCGTAGATCTCGGCGAGCGCTATGCCTAATGCCCTTGATAAGGCATCATTTATCCTTCTGCCGTACAGCGAGTGGAATACAACGTGCGTCTTGTCGGATTCCGGATCGCTCGTTGCCTCTATGAGCAGGAGCTTGTTTGAGGGAACCTCCTTGGCAAAGAGCAATTGCTCCATGAAATATCCGTATATTGCATCTTTCGCGTTTGCGTCAGCAGGCAGTTTATCCAGATATTTGCCTGCCTCTTCAGGTATCTTGGCCGTGAGGCTCAATAGCTTGAGTTTCTTCTTCTTTATGTGGGATTTCAATATGGATGAGAACTCTTCCCTGAATTTGCCTATCTCGTCTGCCAGCTCGTAGCTGAGAGGCAGCTGTTCAGAGAACCACGGCGGTATGGTCGGCGCGCTTGCCTTTGCCTCTGTTACCTGCGCTCGCATGCCCTTTGCGCTCTCGAATTGATATAATCTTCCGCCGAGGGTGAAGATGTCTCCTACCTTTAGCTTTGCAAGGAATTCCTCCTCTATGTTCCCTATCCACTTGCTGCCCTGGTAGACGTTTACCGCAACCTCATCAGGTATGGTGCCAAGGTTCAGCATGTAGATGACTTTCGCAAGCTTGCCGCGCCTCCCGAACATCCTCTCGTTTTCGTCATACCATATCTTGCCGTAGACGCGCCTGCTCTCAAGCCCGACATACGCTCCGGCAAGGTAATTCACCAAACCCATGAAATCCTTGTTGTCAAGAGCATGGTAAGCGTACGTGTTCCTGACAACGCTGTAAGCGTCGTCTACGTTCCACTTCTTTGTCAGGGACATGCCGATTATGTGCTGCGCAAGCACGTCAAGCGCGTTTTGCGGCACCTGAAATGAATCGAGATGCCTCTTCAATGCGGCATCTAGCATTACAGTGCACTCTATGAGGTCGTCCCTGTTGAGCGCTATCATCTCCCCCTTCGCTATCGATTTGAACGAATGGCCTGCCCTTCCTATTCTTTGGACTGCCCTTGTGACGCTCTTCGGAGAACCAAGCTGGACAACGTTTTCTATAGCGCCAACGTCGACGCCAAGCTCAAGGCTCGTAGACGAGACCACGCACTTGAGAGAGCCCTTCTTCAGGAGCTCTTCCACCTCAAGCCTTGATTCCCTTGACAACGAGCCATGGTGCGCCGCTATGTCCTCCCCGTAGCCGAACCTCTTCTTCAGGTTGAATACGACGCGTTCCGTTCCACTTCTCGTATTTGTGAATATGAGCGTTGATTTCGCCTTCTTTATTATGCCGTTTATCTCGTCGTATGTCTTCTTGTCGATTACATCGTCTTCGGTGTAGATAAGGTCTTTCACAGGGCTCATCGCCACGACATCGAGCTTCTTGCTCCACGATGCGTCGACAATCACGCAGTCGTCAGGCTTGCCGTCTATATATCCGACAAGGAATTTTGCCGCCTCGTCTATCGGATGGAGTGTTGCGCCAAGGCCTATCTTTGTCAGCCTCTTGCCTATGATCTCCTCGAGCCTTGCCACAGACAGCGAGAGATGAACGCCGCGCTTGTTGTTCGCAAGCTCGTGTATCTCGTCTGTTATAACATATTCAAGATTCTTCATGTTCTCGACGAACTTCTCGGAGTTTATCAGGATCGCGAGGCTCTCTGGAGTAGTCACAAGTATGTTCGGCGGCTTGAGCAGCATCTTCCTTCTCTCTTCCTGGGTCGTGTCGCCGGTCCTCACTCCTATGGTGACCTGCTTTATGTTCTCTTTTATTATCTTCACGCCCTTGTCCTTCTTGATTAGCTCATATACTTCGTTGAGCGGCCTTGTCAGGTTCTTGAAGACGTCGTTGTTGAGGGCCCTGAGCGGCGAGACGTATAGACAATAGATCTTGTCTTCGAGCTTGCCATCAAGACTGTAATCGAAGAGCTTGCTGATTATGGACGTGAATCCCGACATGGTCTTGCCGCTGCCTGTCGGCGCAGTGATGAGGACGTTCTTGCGCTCGCTTATCAGCTTGAATGCGAACTTCTGCGGCGGGGTGAGCTCGCTGAAATTCTTTGTGAACCACTCCCTTACGTAGGGGTTGAGCACGCCAAGGCTCTCAGAATCCGGGAAGGGCTTGTCAGAGTAGGTTATCATAGCATCAGCTAAGGGCCGCGCAAGAAAAAGCGTGAAAACAAAATGTAAGGTGAAAAGAAGGAGACGTTACTTGTAGATGGAATCGTACTTTGTTCCGTTGTCGTCGGTAATGGTGATGCACTCGCCTTCACATTCTATCAGGCAAGCCTGGCAGAGTATGCATGCGCTGCCGTTTACCGCTACGGACAGGCCGCCGCTCGTGCCGTCGTTGTCATGCGCGAAGTGCTTGTGGCCGTCCGAGACGTTTTCCCACTTTGCCTTCATGGCCGGGTCTATCACGCCCTTCCACTTGTGCTCTTCCGGAGCCGTGTCGCCGTTGGCTCCCTCTGCGTCAGGGTTTTCAGTGGTCCCCCTGCCCTTCATCTCGAAGACAGCTACCGGGCACACATCCTTGCAGTGCTGGCAACCTGTGCACTTCTGCTTGTGTACATAGACGTCCATAGCATCAATCCATTACTCGTTCTGACTAACCATATAAATTGATTGCTGTTCCTGCCTTTGACTTCTGAACAAGAACAGCCAATTCAAATGATTAACCGCCGAACAGGCTTGCAAGTCCGCCTGCGGCCTCTTCCTCCTTCTTGCCTGAGTCCTCCTTAGGTGCCTCCTTCTTCTTTTCTGCACCCGCGTGAGCGGCTCCAGCAGCAGCCGGGGCAGCAGCAGCCTGTACCTGCATCGTCTGGGCGTTCTTTATTACATCCTTTATGTTTACGCCCTTGAGCGACGCCACAACAGCCTTTGCCTGGGCCTCGTCAGGAGTGAATCCTGCAGCCTTGACTACTTCCTCTATGTGCTTCTCGCTTATTTCCTTACCTGCAGCATCCAAAAGAAGTGCAGCGTATACGTACTCCATTTTTTCACCTTACTTAGCATAATTTACGGACAGTTCATCATCTTGTATATGAAATATCCCTGTTTCTTAAGATCTTTTACGGCAGCATCAGGCGCCGTCTGGCTGTGGCAAAAAGAACATTCCTTTGCTGTGACCTTTGCATCCTCTTCCCCAACCGACTTGAGGTACTCCTTTGCGCATTCGATTGCCTTTTTACTGCTCTTATCGAGCGTAAAGACGTCGAAATGCATCGTCTCGCCCTTCTTGTTCTCGACCCATGTGTCGAACACATGGATGGTCATTTGCTTGTCTTTTGTTACCATATTCTTCACCCATTCCACATACATCATTCTGGCTTCAAATTATTTAATGCTGCTGCTTTCATGTATGCCTCTGCTAGCAGCTTCTCTATTATTCCAGAGTCGTAGAGCTTGGCCTCTATTCCCACGTACATTGCCGTGTTGTACGCCTGGGTTATCAGCCTTGCCACTGTGTACTGGTTGAGTATCTTTGCCTCTATGCTGAGCGTAAGGGCAGAGTTAAACGCCTTTGCGATATCGGAGACTGTCTGCTCCTGCGTTATCCCAAGGACATTCTTCCTGAACATCATGTTGCCAGAGAAAAGAACAGACGGCTCTATCACGGCGCTGAACGGCTTTATGTCAAGAGTGTGCAGGGCCTTTGATACTGCAGTAGTTATCAGGTCTCCCTTCTTGACTATAATCTTGTCCTTTGCTATGACCACCTTGCCCTTCTGTATCTGAACGTCGATTCCTGCTGTCTTGAGATCCGTGACTGCCTGACCTGGCTGTATGCTTGTCTCGCCTGCCTCTATGTGCACGTCAACAGGCGCAGCCTGGTTAGGCTTTGCCGCTAGCTTTATCACGTTTGCCTTGAACGTCTTGTAAAGCTCGAACGGATCCTCGTTGCTGAGTATTATCGCTGAGGTGTCCTGAAGCTCCTTCGTCAATAGCTTGGTCTTCTCGCTGCCCTCGAGTATCTTGGTCAGCAGCGTCTTCCTGCCCAGTATGAACTTGACATTAGGCTTGAGCCTGAACTTCGTTGATTGAAGGAGTCTGTCAGGTATCTTGCTAAGAGGTATTATGCCTACCAGCGAGTACTTCTGGAGCTCCTTCCTGTGCTCCTCAACAAACTTCTTCTTTTGATCCTTTGTAAGCGCCATAAGTATCACATCAATTTCATTGGCTCGCTCATCGTCAGCTTGGCGTAGACTGACTTAATGTGCTGCTTGCCCACCTTCTTTATCACCGCGTTGAGAACCTCGTCTATGTTCGCGGTTATTTCATCTACAGGCATCTTCTCCGTGCCTACCATGCAGTGCACAGTGGGCAGGTACTTGCCCTTGCTTCTTAAGTATACTGATTTTGCAACATTACCTATGATTGTGGCTGCATCTGCCCCTATGAGCGGCTTAGGCATCTTGTTCCTAGGTCCTAGGAACTGACCCAACGACTTTGCTATCAGAGGCATGAGGCTTGGCTGTGCGATGAGCTCGTACTGCAACAGCTCGTTCATCTTGTCCTTGTCTGTTGCTATGGACGTTAGGTCGGATCCCTTTGCCGTCTTTGCGCCTGCCTTCTGCGCAGTCTCGAGTATCTTTGAATCATCGGCAAAGACCATCATCTTGAGCTCTTTGCCCTTTCCGTTCGGGAGCTTTACCTCTAGGTTGAGTCTGTTGTCCTGCTTCGAGAAATCCATTCCTGTGAAGTTTATCGCAAGCTCCACGCTCTGGTTGAACTTTCGCTTGCCCTTGTTCGCTTCAACGAATGAGCTGAACTTGTTGTGTAATTCCTGTTCCATGAAAATCCCTCCTGCATGTTGCAGTGTCTAACGGGAAAATCAGACGAATATATTATATCCTTAGGGTTTATAAGGATTTCTGCAGTTACGGAGTCCAGCCGGATTCTACAATTATCTGGCTTGTAGAATTTGTGTTCATGCCCATGCACTGCCAGCTACTGTCATTATTCGGTTCTTATGTTTTGCCAAAATACATGTACAACGCGGTATATACAGCTTTAGACGCCCTTAGTGCGTCCATACCTTCTCTATCAATGTTCCTGATGATGGGGCTGATGTGCCGGTGCATCCATTGCCGCCAACGCCGCTGCTTCCCGTCCCACCACAAGCGCCAAAAGCACCTGCTGCACCGTTGTTACCAGTATCGCCAGCATATCCTCCGCCGCCTCCTCCTCCACCTGCATCTCCGCCACCTGAACCTCCGCCATTAACTCCGCAGTTTATGTTATTAGTTGTATACCAACCACTTGGGCCACCTGAGTAGTAGACAGTGCCAAGTGTAATGCTGTTCGAATACCCTATCATTATTGTGCCACCGTTGCCTCCGCTACCTGCGCCTCCTCCCCCTCCCGATGAATAACAGCCATTGCCCTGAGACCCAGAGCCGCCAGGGAAGCCGCTGGCATTGAGTATGCCATAATTATTGAACGCGCTTGCATATATCTCGACTATGCCTCCGCCATTGCCTCCTTTGCCGCCAGAGAGGCCAGGCACATCGGCTGTACAGGTTCCTTGGCCACCGCCACCGCCACCGCCGCCACCGGTGCCACCGGCAAGCGTTTGGCTTATGAAGTGGCTGACCTTTGATACCCCGCTTGCACCTGTTTTTCCGGAAGTCGGAGCGGAGTTTTGCGGGGAGTTACAGTTTCCAATATCATAATAGTAGCCGCCAGATCCCCCTGCACCGCCAGCGCCTCCTGAATATGCGTCTGTGACAGTCCCATAATTATAAAATGATGCGTTGCCCTGCAGGTAATTTCCATACTCATTTACGCTAACTCCACTCTCGACAAGGATCATGTTGGAGGCTATTGCAGGACTTGATAGCTGTGTGTTCTGTGAGTATATTATGTCACCGTTGTAGTTTCCGCCTGGTGGATTGTATGTCTGTGTTATTGTTGTTGTACTAGTGGTTGAAGTTGAGGTAGTCGTAGTTGATGTGGATGTAGATGTAGTAGATGTAGATGTTGTTGAGTAATAATTGACTGTTTCGCTGATTACAGCGTTGACAGGCAGGGATGTCGATGTCAATGAACCTGTGTAGCATCCTGTGCCTGTGCAGGACCATGAGTTGAAGAAGTATCCTGGGTTTGCGGTCTCGGAAAGCGTTTGCACGGAGCCGTTGTTGTACCAGTTGCTGCCTGGCGTTAGGGTTGCCGCTCCTCCGGCAGGGTTAGATGTCTCAGTAAGATAGAACTGCGTAGTGTAGTTGGCGATTATCGACTCGTTTGCACTTGGGCAGATTATGGTGCTGTGGTTGGATGTCGATGAAATGCCGTTGACTATGACCTTGTTGAATATCTCGCGTATCGATGACGATATTGAAACTGTCCTTGAGAAGTTGTACGTGTGGGATGAGCCTGCGCCGCACGCCAATGGAGATGAGAGCCATTGGGCGCAGGTGTATGGAGTACCGTCGATAACCACCATTGTCGCGGAATCCTGGCCGCAGTATGCGAATCCGGAAACCGAGAACAGCAGGACTGTTGGCGGTGTAAACTGTATTGTGATGCTGTTCGAGATGCCTGCATAAACGGCATTGACCATGACGTTACCTGTCCTAGTGCCCCATATGTACGAAAGCGCTACACCGGTTGTGTTTGTCGTCGTGAGGTTTGGCTGCAACTTGTACGATGTGACGTTCTCCGTGAAGTTCACTGTCGCTCCCTTAAGCGGATAACCGAGAAGCAGAACTGTCGCGCGCAACGGATCCTTCGCGTTGTTGGCTGGGTTCGTCGTGTTCTGCGCAGTGAAGAGGACTATGTTATTGGTATTGATAAGAGGCTGCACGTGCGACGTGAAGCTGCCTGAGTACGTCTGCACTTGGCCAGTGCAGGTATGAGTTATCTGGTAATTGGAAGATAAGCCACAATAAGTTCCCGTCAGATAGAAACTGCCGGCAAGGAACTGCGATAAAGAGGTCTGTACAGGCAAGGTTACTGTACAGACGACCGAGCCGCCTGCAAGGACGAACGTAGGGGAGCACGCGTATGGAGTCGAATTCACGTTGCCCGTCCTTACTATGAGAGCAGGATTGGCAAGCGGATACGGCTGCGTGTTCGTTAGGAACACCGCGAGTTTCGTCACGTGCGTCTGCAGGTTTGTACCGACTATTATGTTGTTGCAGTATGCGCCAGATACGAATGTGCATGAAGACGGGACTACGGTGCTGGGAACTATGACGTAAAGATACAGGAGCGAGACCACTATCGCGATGATCAGGATGGCCCAGCCGTACGTGACCAGGTACTCCATTGCAGACTGCGCTTTGCCTGATTTGCCCAAGTTAATACCTGTTTAGTTATGTAATGAAGCGATTTAAAAGCTTTCGCGGATCTGGCGGGATTTGAACCCGCAACCGCTCGGTCCGAAGCCGAGAGCGCTATCCAAGTTACGCCACAGATCCAGTAGTAGATGGTGCTAACAGAATAAAAAGGGTTGCTGAATCTTAGACTTAGAAGCTCGTGAGCGATGTCTGCTTTATTCGCTCCATTGTGTACCAGCGCTCCCTTATGTGCTGCGTTAGGGAATCGTTCTTCAGGTTCTTCTTTATGAGGTCTACGGTCTTCTGGTCTGACGGGTAGCCTGAGCCTATCTTCATCTTCAATTCCCGTTCAAGCTTCTTGATCTCGTTGTCGCGCGTGACCTTTGCTATTATGCTTGCCGCGGATACGACCGCATATTTTGAGTCTGCCTTGTGCTCGGCTATGATCTTGGCGCACTTTATGCCCTTTGCAGCAGGGCCCTTGATGCCATCTACCTTTGTTGGCTTGGCCGATGACATATTGAATCGTATGCCGAACTTCTCCGCGACTACGTCTGGGGAGTCGAGATAGACCGTGTTTATGTCATGAGGAATTGTGTCGAACAGCCTGGCGAAGTGCACTGCCTCCAGTTCGTTGAGCGATATCTTGTTGCGCATCGCGTCGTTTATCTCGCTTGGCAGTATCTTGGCCACCTTGACATCTGACGCTATCTCGCTTATCTCCTTGAAAAGGGCCCTCCTCCGCTCGTCAGGAAGCATTTTGGAGTCCCTGACCCCTATCTCCGACAAGAGGTGAAGGCTGCTCTTCTTGACAGAGACGAGGCTTATGACTAGCGGGCCTATTATGGCGCCGCGCCCAGCCTCATCACCGCCGCATATTATTATCGGACCACCACAAAACAAGCCTCTACCGCTTGATGGCCGAGAATCACATGTTCTTTCTGTTGACCATTATGTAGTCATTGACAGCGTCGATTGCGGCGTACGGAATCTTGAGCTGCCCGTCCTCGGACTTGAGCTTCGCAGCCATGCTGCTGTCAAGGTTGGGCTCGACTAACATGTTGACGATCTTGCCAGTTACCTCGCTTACTTCCGCATCTACAAACCTTCCAAGGTCGTATCCGTCTGTCGTTATTACTTTCTTCCCTACCAGCTGTTTTGCTATTATGAACTTTACCATGCATTTCACCTATAGTCGCGATATAGTATTTAACAGAAACTATTAATACCTTGTGCCGTTGGCAGTTAGCGGAATATTTGAGCTCCCAGCCAATCGAGTTGCGGTTTTGCATAGCTTTTTATTGTGTTGTTGAACAAAAGCTTCGTGGCAGCGATAAACGGCAACATACTGTTCAAGAACAAGCAGCTGAAGATACTTCTTGCCCTGAGGGACGGCTCGCAGAGCTGGTACATATCGACGCTGGCGAAGGCTGCAGACACAACCTACGTTCATGCATGCAACTTCATATCGGCGTGCGAGACCATGGGCATTGTCGAGAGCGAGCGCCACGGAAAGATAAAGCAGGTGAGGCTCACGCCAAAGGGCGCAAAGGTGGCGGACATGCTTGCCGGAGCTGTGAGCGTCCTGAACGAGAAGACAGTTGCAGAGCCGCAACCGAAGCCACAGCCTGAGCAGCAGAAATAATCAGACAACGTTTATCGTTGTTCTCTTCTTAACGGCATTGAGCACATGCCCGTAGTCCCTGTAGTGAGCAATCGCGGTCAAGGTGGTGGTGTACTCGCCAGCATCTGACTTAGCGGTGCCGAAGATCTCGAACTTCACTTCCTTCTCGTCTTGCGGCGCGACCTCCCCAACCCTGATCTCCCTTTGCTTTGACATCCCTACAGAATCAAAGCCGAGCTGGCTCGGGAGTTCGAGCACCACCGACGTCAGCAGAATTTCATTAGTCACGTTCTTCACGCGCACAATGAGCGACGCGCTGCTGTTCTTCTTCGCGTAAAGCCTGTAAGGGACCAGTTCCGTTGACAACCTGAACGGGACATTCTTTGTTATGTCTGCCGTGACGTCTTTCTTGCCGAATATGTTGAATATTCCCATTGAAATCGCCTTTGTTTCTGTGCATTTATTGTAACTAACGCTTATATATTTTGCCGTTAAATGGTTATTCGGGGTACATAAGGGTGTACGGCGACTAGAATGCCAATAAAGTATAACTTGACCAAGCACGATATACTGGCTGACAAGATAAGAAAACTTTCGCAGAGAACAAGCACAGTAAAACCGGGACAAAGGGTATCTTCAAGCCTGTCAAACGAAGAGAAGACGCTGCACGCCGCAGCCGTACTCGTCGCCTCATTCTCAAAATCGCATTCATGGAAGACAGCGAACTGCATGACCAATGGAGGGGTGATGGGCCTGAACTCGTCGGAGCTTGGCGAGATCGCTGCCGAGCATATGGCAGCCAGGGAATCGAAATGGAAAAATGTGAGGAACACGGACATCCAGGAAGTCGCAGAGATGAACATAAGGGATCCCGCTTTCTACGGCTGGCTCAATTACGCTGTAGCTGACAAGAGCTGCTACGACGCATACAAGACTGCCTGGCGCGACCTCAACAGGGAATTCGAGGAGGAGTGCGATAACGTCGCAGTCAGCCGCGAATAAGCCTTTGATGCGACGTCATTTTTACTGAAAAAACCTATTTTGCTACTTTAAGTTCTGCCAAGGCTCATCTTGGTATTTAAAGCTTATCAGGAATAGTCTACACGTTCCCTCGGGAGCTGGGTGCGCAAGGCGATGAAAATCGGTTTTACGTCGACACTTTCGGCCGATTACTGACGCGTTTTATGTTAATAGATGAGTGATTTTATGGATGGTGGGGCTGCTGTGGATTCTGGGAAACAATTGGGTGCTTCGGAGAACTCTATAAGGATACCTAAGGAGACGCTTGAGTATTTCGACAGTGACGAGATAAGGGCGAGGGTATTCTACGAGAAATATGCTTTCAGGGACGCAGATGGCGTCTATCTTGAGAAAACGCCTCCTGAGATGTGGGCAAGGGTGGCGCATGAGATGGCAAGCGTCGAGGCCACACCTGAAAAGATGAAGGAGTGGGACGAGAAGTTCAACTGGCTGCTTGGCGATTTCAGGTTCGTGCCTGGCGGCAGGATAATGTTCGGCGCGGGGCAGAAGAGAAGGACTACGCTCCTTAACTGCTACGTCATACCGATGAAGGGCGACACGATAGAGGACATATTCAACTGGCTCAAGGAAGCGGCAAGGACATACAGCTTCGGAGGCGGAGTAGGCACAGACATAAGCATACTGAGGCCGAGGGGCTCGCCGGTCAACAACAGCGCGATAAAGTCCACAGGCGCAGTATCATTCATGAACCTGATGAGCGAGACTACGCATACAATAGGCCAGAACGCCAGAAGAGGGGCGCTTATGATAACCCTGAGCGTTGACCATCCGGATATTCTTGACTTCATAAGGGTAAAGCGCGACCTCAGGACAGTAAGATACGCGAACATCAGCGTCAAGGTGACTGATGAATTCATGCGCGCGGTCGAGGCAGACTCTGATTTCGTGCTCAGGTACGAGAACGGCGTTGTAGGAAGGGTAGAGAGAGTCGTCAGGGCAAGGGAGCTCTGGCAGGAGCTGGTCCAGTCGGCAAGGGATTGGGCGGAGCCAGGACTGATATTCTGGGACACTGTCAAGAGGTACTCGCCAAGCGAGTACAACGGCATGGAGGTCATAAGCACCAATCCGTGCAGCGAGCAGCCGCTCCAGGGCTACGGAGCCTGCGACCTTGGTTCGATAAACCTGTCTGCATTTGTCATCAACCCGTTCAGCGACAATCCGGCGCTTGACTGGAAGGCCCTCGAGAAGGCTACAAGGTATGCGGTGCGCTTCCTTGACAATGTACTTGACTACAACATGGACAAGCACCCGCTCAAGGAGCAGACAGAGGAGGGCAGGAAGAGCAGACGAATAGGAGTGGGCGCGACAGGGCTTGCCGACATGCTAGCGAAGCTCAAGATAAAGTACGACAGCGACAACGCTCTTGCATTTGTAGACCAGCTCTTCAACACGATAAAAGAGACCGCCTATGACGAGAGCTGCGAGATTGCAAGGGAGAAGGGCTCGTTCCTGGCGTTCGACAAGGAGAAGCATCTCACTATGCCGTTCATAAAGACACTAAGCTCGCAGATACAGGAGAAGATAGCTGATTACGGGCTCAGGAACGTTGCCATACTCACCATACCGCCTGTAGGGAGCGGCTCAGTGCTTGTTGGTTCATCAAGCGGAATAGAGCCGATATTCACATTCAGCTACATAAGAAGGTCGGAGACCTTGAGCCAGGAGTACTTCAAGGTGTATCATCCGTTGGTCAAGGAGTACATGAAGGTCACGAACATAAAGAGCGATTCGGATCTTCCTGAATTCTTCGTGCCTGCGCACAAGATAGTGCCTGACTTCAGGGTAAAGCTTCAGGGTATAATACAGAGGCACATAGACAGCGCGATATCATCAACTGTCAACCTCGACAGAAATGTATCTGTCGAAGAGATAGAGAGGATATACTTCCAGGCGTGGAAAGCAGGCTGCAAGGGCATAACCGTGTATAGGGAGGGATCAAGAGAGGGTATCCTGATAACAGAGCAGGAGTTGAAGAAGAAGCAGGAGGCGGCCCAACTCACCTCGCTAGACGAGTGGAAGAGGCCGCAGGTGCTGACCGGCAGAACGATCAAGTTCGAGGTGCCGCAGGGAACGCTGTACCTCACGGCGAACATGGACGCAGAAAACGTGCGCGAGGTGTTCATAACTCTCGGAAGGGCAGGAAGCGACGAGAAGAGCTACACAGAGGCGATAGGCAAGCTCGTGAGCAAGTACCTGCAGCAGGGAGGGGACCTCAAGGAGGTCATCGCAAGCTTGAAGGGCATACGATCCAATTCAGTTACATGGGAGCACGGCCTCAGGCTTTACAGCGTGCCAGACGCGATAGCAAAGGCATTGGAGATGGCGATAGGACAATCTAGCCTACCGCATGGAGTCGCGCCTACAACACTTACAGACCACCAGGTCAAGAAGGAGGTTGTGAGCGTTGCAACTGCGACGAACAAAGGAGGGCTCATGAGCCTGAACAAGGAGGCGCACATGGGCAACTGCCCGAAGTGCAGCGAGCCTACGCTCAAGAACGAGAACGGCTGCGTGAGCTGCTTATCATGCGGATACACGAAGTGCGAATAAACGCGCTTCCTGTTTTCTTTTTTAGCTAGCTGCTACGGAGACGGTTGCGGCCTTGACTATCTGCCCAGTGCTCTGGACAGTCTGCTGATACAGCACCCATATTGTGCCGTCGAACACCGTTCCTTTCGCTGTTGCGCCGAGAGGCTTGCCTGAGGGCCCGTAGCACGTCTCATTGGTTATGGATATCTGCACACCGTTCTGCAGCGTCGTAGACGTGTAACCAAGCTTGGTTATCGGGGTGAAGTTCAACGTGTAATTGGCTACCGCAGAGCCGGATACGCATGCGAGGCTTGTCCCGTATATCGGCTGGCTTGTGACCTGGCCGAACTGGAACGATATCTGGCCTGTTGAATTGGAAAGCGACGGGTTGCTGCACAAGAATGTCTGCGTGCCGAAGCACTTGCCGACTATTAGCGATTGCGCCCCGCCCAGCTGCGCCTTGAACGTGCCCTCTGCATAGAGAAGCGCCAATATCATCACTGCTACGCCTGCTATCGCCACAAGCACAGGGAAGAGGCGCCGCGGCTTCGGCCTTGTGAGCCCTACAAGCTCTGGCGGCCGCACGCCAGTCGGGATTATTGTCTGTGCCCTTATGTCGTCCATTTCAACGGTTATCTAATGAGACCGCACCATTAAAAGGTTTATACCTTTGTCACGATCTCGCAACCGCCTTTCCCAACAACAAGCTCTGCCTCGGCCTGGGTCACCATGCCGTTGCCCGCTTCTATAAGAGTGGGGTGCGGCGACAGGCACCCTGATCTGAGCAGCTCACGCACTGCGGCATAAAGCCTGAACTTCGAATCTATCACATTTGAAAGCCAGCGCGCTGCGAACGGCTCTGTAGGATATTTTGCGGCTATCTCGTTCATGAGAGCCCTTGCGTCAGGAGACCTTATCGCGGCAGTGCCTGCGAAGCTGTATATCTCGATTAGATCGCTGTCAACGACCATGCCCCTTCCATCTGTCACGAACGGCTCTATCGCTACGGTCATGCCCTCTTCTAGCACAGTGTCGTCGCCGTTGTCGTAATTTGGTATGAACAATTCGGCATGAAGCTCGTGGCTGTGGATTCCATGGCCTCCCAAATTCCTTATCGGCTTGAAGCCTGCCTTCTCAATAGTGCTCGCTATCTCCGCGCCTATCCGCCTTACAGTGACTCCGTGCCTTACCGTGCTGATTGCATTGTCAAGCGCTGCGCTTGCCGCATCTACCATCTTCTGATATTTACCTGAAAGGTCGACTGTCAGCGCGCCGTCGCCGAGGATGCCGTCCCTCTCCGCGCCAAAATCAATCTTTACTACATCGTCGTCCCCAAACACCTTCTCATCGGATAGCGTGGGCGTATAATGCGCCGCCTGCTCGTTGATCGAGAGGTTTATCGGAAATGCAATGCCGTAGCCCTTCTCTTTCAGGAACTTCTCTGCTGCGTCAGCCACATCGAGCAGCTTCGCGCCTGGCTTTATGAGCTGCTTGGCCTTGAGCATTGCCTCAACCGATGCCTTGCCTACGTCTTTCATGACGTTTATGTCAGGTTCCTCATGTTCATGGTGTTCGTGATTGTCCGCCAACTAATCGCCTAGCTTCTTTTGCTTCCCCCATCCTTTTAGCTCTTCCTCGTTGAAGTTGAGCTCCTTGAGTATCCTCATTGTAGCAGGGAGAACCTGCTTGTTGATGTAGTAATCCGCATCGTAATCCTGGGCCATGCCCTCTAGGTATGCCTTGTCTGATATGGAGCTGCCCTTCTTTGTTATGACATATCCGATCACAGAGTGCTCGACCTCATCTTTCGTCTTGAAGCCTGCCTTTACCGCCTTTCTCGCAGCTGCTATCTCCGGAGACGCAATGTCGTAGCTGTCTATGCTCTTCCTTATCTGGGTGTTTATCACCACATCGGATATCGGCACCTTGCCTTCCTTGAGGTCGGATATCACCTGACGCACAGCTGCCGCGGCCTTGTCCTTGTCTCCCTCCTTGAGGATTATCTCCAGCACCTGCTTCTGGGTGTCCCTTGCTACCCTGGACCAGTCCCTTCGCACAAGCTCGAAGCCGCGGATCTTTATCCTGCCGGTCTCTGATATGAGCGCGTACTTCTTCTTTGCCCCAGCTGCCTCTTTGTCCGTCTTCTTGCCGACAAATACCCCCCGGGTGTAGAAATCCTCAAGCTCCAGCTCCATAGATTCCGGAAGGTTTGAATTGTAGTCCTTCATGAATTTCTTTGCGTCTTCCTTTGTGCGGTCTCCTAGCAGCATCACCAAGCTGTCCGTGTCGCCGTATATCACCTTTATGCCCTGCTTCTCTGCCTGCGACATGACATCCTTGATGTATTGCCTGCCGTACGCTGTTATGCTTCCTGCGCATTCCCTTGAGTACCATCTGGATCTCGCGTATCCGAGGTAGCCGAACACGGAATTTGAGATGATCTTCAGGGCCTGGGACCTTGATCCGAGGTATATGTTGTTTGGATCTTTCTTGTACGCCTTCTTTACCTCGGCCCTTTGCGCGATGAGCTGCTTGAGTATTGTAGGAGTTATGCCAAGCGGCGATTTCCTGAACTTGGTGCCTATGGGTGATTCGTGGTATTCTGCGCAGTCAGGGCATATCGATGAAGGGTCTATGTTGTAAGATATCATTATCGAAGGGTACAGACCCCTGAAGTCGAACATTGCGAGATTGTCGTAGATGCCCGGCTCAGGTGTCTTGACATATGCTCCCTCTATCGGATTCATAAGACGCTCGCGGATATCGTACTCTGTCGGCTTGTTCGGGATTATGTCATGCACATGTGAGCAGTACCTCATGAGCATGAATTCCACGAGCTGGCCTGTTGTTGAGACTGACGTGTCGCTGATTGGATTGTGCGTGACCCTTGAAGTTTCTATCATTATCGGCATGAACGTGTCGTAGACCTTTTGCAGCGCGTCTGCATCAGCAAGGCTGTACGTAGCGAGCGATTCAAGTTCATCTTTCGAGCCGTCCCACATCTTGTATATGCTGCCCTTCTCGACAGCATACTTGTTGTCCTTGGTTATCGCCTCGTACACGTTCTTGAGCGTGTAGCTGTTGAGTTTCAAGATGTGCTCCGCCGCGCCTACAACAGATATGAACTTTACGACAAGGTACATGTCTATGTGCGCCCTGCCGCCCATCTTGACCTTGTCGACCAGGCCGTGCCTCTCTATCCTTGTGCTACCCTCGAATCTCGACATGTCAAAATCTAGCCTTAGGGCCCTGGACCTTTCGAGAAGATACTTTATGTCGAAATTGGCTGAGTTGTAGCCCACCACTATGTCGATATCAAGTTCGTTGAGAAGGTCTTGGAATCTCTTGAAAAGCGCCTTTTCATCTTGGACTACAGTGACAAAGTCCTTGTCTATCTTCTTGTAGGTTATGACTCCGCGCTTTGCGCCCTTGCTGTTGACGACCGAGTAGCTCAGCATTATGACAGGATCCCTGTCCATCCTTGGAAGCCCTAATGGATTGTAGGTCTCTATGTCGAAGCACATCACGTTTGCATCTACATCCTGATCGACCACGTTTCCGAATTTTTGCAGAACGGTTAGGCCGTCTTCGCTCTTCGTCTCTATCTCGTAGTTGGCCATCGGGATTACATCCCTGTCTATCGAATACCTTTTTGCAAACGGTATGTCGTTGTCGTAGCATGTGCCGTATTGCGACAGGGCCGCGCTCAGCTTCGGCACATGAGACGGATTCTTCGTATATACCTTTACTGCCTCTACCTGCTTCCCGAAGATGCGCTTGCTCTCCCTTTCGAGGCCATCTGCCTTTATGAGCTTGTTGTTGTCCGCCATTGCCGATACAGCATATATGTCATCGTCTTCTATTTTCTTGCTGGGCACGAGATAGAAATAGGGCCTGAAGCTCTTGTCGTAAATCTCATGTGCCCTGCCGTCCTTGCCCTTTACGGTGAGCCTTATGTAGGCAGCCTCTCCTCTATTGAGGTAGTCAATGTCTATGACTGCTCCTGTTATAGTTGAAGAATCAGCCCCCATGATGAGTATACCCGGGAAAAATATAATATCCTATCATTTGATAGGAAAGAGAGGAAAAGATTGCCCAGGAACCTTACTTTGGCTCCTGGAGCTTTGTGCTGCTTATTACCAGCGGGGGTATCAGTCCAAGAGAGTATGCCACAAGAGTTCCTGTAGCGCTGCACCTGAAGTTGAGCCCGTTGATTATCTCCTCTGCCATAGGCACAGGCAGCATCTTGGTCTCGTTCCACTTCTTTACTATGTCTGCTATCTTTTCCTTTGACTCCTGCACCTCTACGGTGCCTGACAGCTTGAGCGAGCCTACGCTCTTGGCGTCCTTCGCGTCATTGTCGAAATAATCGGCAACGAACGAGTAGCCTATCTTTATCTTGTCTCCGCTCGGTTCAATCTTGTCAAGATTTATGTTCAGCTTCGGGAATCTTTGCTTTGCCAGAACATCCTGTGAGTTTATCTTGCCTTCTACACTTAGGATTGTGAATCCTGTTATCATAGAAATCACTTATAGAACCTTCTCTCGCGAAGGTATTTAAGGGCTTTGATGAAGAGGAATTGAACCGTTACAAAAGCTATTTATACGCAAGATACGCATCTAAATCCGGTGCGCACATGAGGAGCATAGTCCTGGCAGTTTTTGCTGTTGCCATACTGACCATGATACCCCTGAGCCACGCATCTTATTCGGTTACAAACCTCAACGTCACAGTTGCGCTGAACAAGAACACCAGCGCGCAGGTGACTGAGATACTTACCATGATAATAAGCAACTCGTCCGTGCAGCAGTATACAACAAACAGGGTTGCTCTTAATCTTACGCTCAGCAACTGGCAGAACATCATAGGGCCGCTGCTAGTGCAGCACATAATCAACCCCTACAAGGGCGTTTATAACTTCAAGTTCCTCCCAGGTTCTGTGACAAACATAAATGGCCAGAATTATGCGTATCTGCTGATGAGCTACGAGGTGAGCAACGTGACGGTTGTAAACCAGACTGCACCAAGGAACTTCGTCTACAGGTTCAACCCTGCTGTCTTCAACTTCGAGCACGGAGCTAGCGGCCAGGTGCTGAACCCGAATACCACGCTAACCATAGTGCTGCCTTCAGGAAGCCAGATAAAGTCAGTTTACCCGATACCGGACTATCCGCCTTCCGCGTTCACCAATGATTACGCCAATACTACAAGAGTCTCTTGGCTGTACGGCGAACCGTTGTCAAAGTTCACACTCACGTTCGTCATAACAGAAGGCATACAGGCCGAGGTGGTGGGCTTCTTCGGCCAGATCTACAAGGAACTGGGCATATTCACGTACCTGATAATAGCGATCATAATCCTAGCGTTCATACTCTACGCCTATTTCAGGGTGGGAAGATAGGGTGGCAAGTTGCACGAGTATGAGATTGCTGTGCTCAAGTTCCTTAAGGACAAGAAGACGTCGGACATAGACGCAATAGCAAACGGCACAAAGCTTGCTAAAGACTCCGTCATGTGGGCGCTCGAGAATCTCTCTGTTGCAGATGCAGTGAAAGTCAATAGGAAGGCATCAGGCAGCATCGCGCTTACCAAGGAGGGAGAGAGCTACACCGATGCGCTGCCTGAAGAGGCATTGGTCAGGAGCATTTCAAAGGCAGGAGGCTCATCGAAAGTACAGGGCCTGAACAACATAGGCCTCATATGGGCAAAGAGGAACAACTGGATAGACATAAGAGATGGCGTAGCCAAGCTTACGCCTGCAGGCGTGGCTGCAGCCAAAGCCAAGGACAGCCAATTAAGGGATTTGTTGAACTCTGCAAGTACAGGAACGAAGGCCATCGGAGATCTGAATAAGCAGGAACGCGATCTGCTTGCAATTCTCGAAAAGCGCGGCCTTGTCAAGACAAAGGAATCTTCAGGGATAACAGGCATCGAGATAACAAGGAAGGGTATAGAGCTAAGCTCAGGCAAAGCTGACCAGGGGGTCGGCGCCCTCACAAGGGAGATAATAAAGAGCGGCTCGTGGAAGGGTAAGGGATTCAGGAGCTACGACATCAACGCAAGCTCCGAGACGGTTTACCCGGCAAGGCTCCACCCCATGCACGAGTTCAACAACATGGTAAGAGACGCGTGGCTCAACATGGGCTTCGCTGAGGTGAACGGACCCATAGTCGAATCCGCGTTCTGGAATTTCGACGCGCTGTTCTCTAGGCAGGACCACCCTGCGAGGGACATGCAGGACACGTTCTTCGTGTCAAATCCGAAGCGCATAAGCATAGACGACCTTGCCCTGATGAAAAAGATCAAGAAGGAACATACTGAGGCTTGGCAGGAGGACTGGCGCGAGGAGCTTGCAAGCCAGCCGGTTCTCAGGACCCATACCACGAGCGTGTCTGCGCATTACATCAGGAAGTTCGCCAATGTGGAGGAGGGAGCGTATCCTGTCAAGCTGTTCTCGATAGGAAAAGTATTCAGGAACGAGGCGATAGACTACAAGCACCTTGCGGAGCTCACGCAGATGGACGGCATAATAATAGGGAACAACCTGAGCCTTGCAAATCTCATAGACACGATAAAGAGGTTCTTCGCGCAATTTGGCGTCACAGACATAAGGTTCAAGCCCAGCTACTTCCCGTTCACAGAGCCGTCATTGGAGGTGCATTACTACGACAAGGAGCACAACGACATGATAGAGATTGCCGGAGCCGGGATAATAAGAAAGGAGATAACAAGGGCGATGGGGACAGACAAGACTGTGCTTGCGTGGGCGTTCGGCATCGAGAGATTTTTGATGAAGTCGCTCAAGCTCAACTCGCTTACTGATCTTTACAAGAACGACATAGGCTGGCTCAGGGACAGAGACGAGATAAGGATATGATATGGCAACGATAAGATTTTCGATAAACGACCTAAGGGCTTACGGCATCGAGAAGGCCAGGCTCGAGAAGATTGCCGCAGCGCTGGGCATGGAAGTGGAGAAGATTGACGGCGATGAAGCTACAATAGACATAACCGCGGACAGGCCGGACATGCTCGATATCGTAGGCTTCGGAAGGGCGGCATCGCTCTTCAATGGGAAATCTTCGGTAAGAGAGGGCCATTACAAAATAAGCAACGAGCCATTCACTGAAGTGAAGGTATCTGATTCCGTGAAGAGGGTCAGGCCCTTCATAGCTGCTTTTGTCGCGAAGAACGTTGACATGACAGGCAACAGGCTCAAGTACCTTATGAACTTCACCGAAAAGTTCTGCGACACATACGGCAGGAAGAGAAGAAAACTTGCGATAGGCGTACACAATCTTGACATGGTGAAGGGCCCGCTCGTATACAGCGCAGGCAACGAATCTGGATTTGTGCCGCTTGGGGCAAGCAAATCCATGAGCTTCGAGGAGGCACTGCGCAAGACAGAGAAGGGCAGGGAGTACGGGTCATTGCTCTCGGAGAGCAAGGGGCTTTATCCGTATCTCAAGGACTCGAAAAACATAATATCGCTCATACCGATCACGAACTCGGACGTCACCAAGGTGATGCAGGGCACCAAGAACCTCTTCATAGAGATAACAGGCACATCGAAAAGTGCGGTAGAGCAGACCGCCGCGCTGATGGCATGCTCGTTCATAGATTCAGGTGCGGATGTGCATCCATGCAACATAACATACAAGACAGGAAGGGTGAAGACGCCTGAGCTGAAATACAGCGAGATGATGATAAAACCGGCAGAGGTAGACAGGACCCTGGGCACAAGCCTTATCAATTTCAACGCGATACTTGCGCTTCTTGGGAGGATGGGCCATCTCGCGGCAAAGTACGGCAACAACGTCATAGCATATGTTGCGCCTTACAGGCTTGACGTGCTTGATGAACGGGACCTGATTGAGGACATAGCCATCGCATACGGCTACGACAATATAACCCCGTTGCCTGTCGCTGGCTTTGGCGTAGGGATAAAGAGCGAGCTGAGCGAGTTTGCCGACAGAATATCAAGCAAGATGATCGGCTTGGGATTTACCGAATCCATGAACAATAATCTCACAAATGAGAGGGTAAACTTTGAGAACATGGACAGGGATTACGATAAGAACGATATCGTCTCGATAGCTCAGGCGAAGACGGAGGCCATCTCGATGCTTAGGACGGCTGTGCTGCCATCGCTTCTGCAGAACCTCAGCATATCCGGGCACGAGCCCATGCCTCAAAAGCTATTCGAGATAGGGAAGGCATTCGCGCTCAACAAAGGCAAGATAATAGAGAGTGACCTTATTTCTATTGTGAGCGAGCATCCGAAGGCGAACTTCTCGGAGATAAAGTCTGTTGCGGAAGCGGTACTAGGGATGGCTACGGGGCAAAAGATCACGCTTAAGCGGCATAAGGACAGCGCGTTTATCGAGGGCAGATGCGCATCGATCCACATAGACAATGAGTGGATAGGCATTATTGGAGAGATAGCCCCAGGTGTGCTTGCCAATTTCAAGATAGATGAGCCGGTAGTGGCGGCAGAACTCGATATGCGGAAGCTGATGGTTCTTTCTTAGCCCTTAGCTTATAGTGCACGATGTGTATCTGGAGGTTTTGGGATAAGAGGTCCCAGCTGACCATGCCCCTATCCCAGATGACGATATCGGAGCGTAGTACACTGCAGTAGACCCGACTCCGCCGGTATCGCTACCTACGCAATAGATATCTGATGAAGTTGCGGCACATGAGAAGCCATATGCGGCGAACGGATAGGCTGTTGTCGAGGCCCAGCTCCCTATCCCGCTCGATGAGAGATGCGCATAGTAGGTAGCGGTTGTTGCAGAGCTGCCCTGCCATCCTGCCACGCAATATACATAGCCGTTTGCGGACGCACACGGCATCGTATCTGAAATAGGGTACGATGTGGTGGCAGAGAAGCTCCCTATACCAGAGGAAACTGATGCGTAGTTCGTTATCCCTCCGCCGCTGTTCCCAGCTATACAGTAAAGATATCCCCCACTGACGACACATGCGCCCTGGCCGCCTGATGACTGCCTGCCGCCGGAGGACCAGCTACCCACGGCTCCTGCCGCGGCAGAAGCGTACTCGGAAGGGCCGATATCGTTTACCTGGTTGCAATCTATCTGCCCGTTGTAGATGTTGCACGTTTGGAATGGCTGGCCGGAGGTTGAGCCTGGGTAGGTTGTTGTGCTGCTCCATGTCCCTATGCCGGACGATGAGACTGGCGCTGAGTATACTGCGGACATAAGGTTTCCGTTGTAGCCACCGACGCAGTAGATGTAACCGTTGGATATCGCGCATGTCGGACCTTCAAGTATGGTGCTTACAGGATAGCTCGTTGTTGATGACCAGGACCCAAGGGCCCCTGTAGAGGGATCGATTGATGCGTAATAATCTGATGCGCCATCCTCATAACCTGAGATGCAGTATATGTAATGTGTTATGGCTATTGTTGTGGTGGAGGTTGAGGTTGTTGTCGAAGTTGAGGTGGTTGATGTAGATGTTGAGGTTGTTGTGGTGCTCGATGTCGAGGTTGAGGTCGATGATGTTGAGGTGGAGGTTGTGGTGGAGCTCGACGATGTCACAGACGTGGAAGTCGAGGTGACCGACGTTGTGGA
>JAGWHO010000005.1 GCA_028866715.1 Microcaldota archaeon | reverse complement strand
CTTTATGTTCTTCAAGAATCAATATCCCTTTCTTTTCTTCTGCTTTATCTTTTCCACTAATACCGATAACGATAAAACCGCCTTCAGAATTAGCTATACCACATAAATCTTTTTCAAACCCTTCAGGTATTTTTTCTTTAAACTCTAGATTATCTGCTTCAGGGTATTTCAGCTCTACTATTTTATCTATTGTTTCGATACTCCAATCATTAATTGATTTGGGGATTATAAAAATATTCGAGATTTTATCACCAAAACTTTTTTAGTAGTTCTAAGACTTCTTGTTGTAAAGTAATGAATTAGTTATGTCTTAGACTAATTAAGACTCACTAGAGACTTTAGTATTTCTCTATGAGATATGTTTTTTACCTTTTATAAAACCATATATTCCAGCGATGATCAGTACAACGCCGATTACAGTTATAACCCAAACAAGTGGTGCTGATAGGACTTGTGATGATACACCTGTAGCTACTATACCTACTATAATTGCACCAAGTGGGGTCATTTCGTGTCCTTTGCTCATATAATCATTTGATACTGTATTACGAAATATTAAAAAGGTACTGTTGCAATAGGAACCGTTTAAGAATTTCTTAAATAGAGTTATTTATTACTGTTCGTTTTTTTAGCCATTTCATTTGCTATTGATGATGTATAATTTTTTGAGATCACATCTTCAATCAGAATCGTGTTGCTATCCCCCATCTTAATAACCCCTGCAGCAACTTTAAACCCATAGCCTTTTTCTTTTACGTACCTCTCAAGTAGCCCAATACAGTAATCGCAGTTAAAAATATCAGCCTCAGCATCATGTTCAGCTTTGTGCGCAGCTTCCCAGACCTGAAGGATATCATTTGTTCCAAGTTTGGCCCTAGATCTGGCCACAATTGCGTTGCCGTGGACATTCGGATTTCGGATCTTGCAAAAGTTCATATGGCCAGCTATTGCGTTCTGAGAATCGAACCTTTTGTGGCAATGTTTGCAGGTGTATGGCATGATATCAGCGTCCGGTCATTTATTCGGTTTCGTCCATCGTTACGTCCAACGAGTACGTCCATCATCCGGTAGTAATATATAGCTAGAAAGTGCTAAAAAGCTGCTCTTTGATAGAATATCAGAATTTCTGAGATAGTATTGGTATGTTGGCACTCGTAATGTTTTACATTATTTACACACTAATTGCCTTATTGGGGTTTGGACTTTTAGGCTTAGCTTTGTGGTTACCAACTAGATTAGATAGCATTAGAGCACTTTGCAGAAAGTTAAAACCAAGTCTATACACAGTTCTACTGAGCCTAGCCATAGTGTTTGGAGCTCTTTTAGGAGTATATGAGTTCTATACACAGCCAAGCACTTCCGTGAAGTACTATTTTGATTATTCAATATTTTTAGGTGCTGCTTTAGTACCATTATATCTTGAACTCGCTCGTTCTCCGCAAAATAGGAAAATATCTTTAGTCACACTTTTCTGTCTGTTTTTAATTTTTGGAGTCACTACAACAGTTTTTGTTCTAGAGTCAGCGCTTTGAATAGGGTTTAGCATTGTTTCTACTTAAATGGGATATGGATTTTATTTATCTTAAAAATTAATTTTCCATCTTCCTGAAACGAAAATGCAATCTTTGTTTTCCATATCTTTTAGAAAAATGGAAAACAGGGCTTATGGGCCAGGGGATGGGACTTGCTGAAAAAACACCGTAGAAAAGGGGGTGTCTTCTCGTGAGGTATATTTTTAGCCCACTGACATGGAAAACGCGCGTTGCTTACTCAAAAAATTGAAAACCGTTCCCTAATCTTAAAAGTGATATTTTAGGTAGACAGTTTCAATATGTTCTGTCTACCTAAATTTAGGTAGACACTTTTAAATATTTTTGTCTACCTAAATATACCATGGCACTGATCGTAAAGAGGATACACGGCAAACCGTATTATTACTCATTTATTAGTTATCGCCTATTGGATGGACCCAGGAGCTTCAGCAGATACATAGGCAGGAAAAGGCCCGGCACTGCGCAACTGACCCGGATTGAGAACTCGTTCAAGGACAGCGTAGTAGAGAGGTTGGCCGGCAGGAGGTATACCGAAGAGACGCTTGACAAGGACGATGTCATTAGGTCGCTCCTGTTCAGGGACCTTTTCAACAAAAGATACGGCAAACTTACCCTATCGGGAAGGCGCAAGTACGATATAGACAGCACAGTCCTGTTCACTCTGACCACCCTGACCACAGAGGATGTGGATGTCGATGCCAGAGATGTGAGAAATGCGATTAAGAGGACAGCCAACCCAACGCAGAGGGAGCAGATAAGCAGGAGCATGCTCAATGCAGTTGAATCGATAAGGCAGCCCCACACGTTTGACAAAGAGTACATTATGGAGCTGCACAGGATCGCGATGGCTAGCTTCCTCCCAAAGAGCCCGGGGCGGCTAAGGGAGCGCCAGGTCTATCTGCAAAGGGCTACGCCTGATAACCCCTTAGGAAGGGAGATAAGGTACAGGCCTCCGCACCATGCGCAGATATCCAGGCTTCTTGATGAGTTCGTAGAGTGGTACAATTCCAGCAAGCTCAATCCGATAGAGAAGGCTGCGGTGGCACATTACAGATTGTACAGGATACACCCGTTCCTGGATGGCAACAAGAGGGTCTGCAGGCTCATCTTCAACAAGACGCTGCTTGATGCAGGGTTTCCGCTTCTCAACGTCTCGGTGCAGAAGGAGAGGTACTTTGACGCGCTCGTTGATTCTGTTGAGAATGATAAGGCGGATGCGTTGACAAGGTTCGCACTTAAACAGTTCTTTAGGCAGGTAAGGGAGTTCCTTAAAGGATAGCGAATAAATGCAGCCATTCCATCTAAGTGGAATCCACAAATTGTGCAGATCTCGTTCCATGCCCATAAACTTGAAATCTCAAAATAACAGACCTGACCACAGAACTGTGCATTACAGGTACGAATAAATATTTCCTTAACTCCAATCAATACAGTGGTAATGATGAACAAGACAACCGCTTCGGCAACGGCCCATGCGCTGCTTGTGCCTGTAGACGAGATAATACCTGTCACATCTTCCAAAGAGCAGGTCGACTGGAGGGTCGCAAGAGAGACCAAGAACAAGGCAGATGTCATATCCGTATTCATGAGCAAAGAATACGTGAATGAACTAAGAACAGGGAAGAACGGTTACTTGAGGTTCATAAGTACAGACAGGATAGATGAACTCCTGGAGCTCGGCAAGTCGGATAACTACGGCAGATTATACTTCAGGAAGGAGGTCAAGGAAGACGGGTCCGCACGCATACATTGCATAAGCAGGGCGGAGTGGCTGCATACAGCTCCGGAAGATACCCTCACATTGAATGTGTCTTCAATCAAGGAAGCTATAAAGGAAGGGCGGCCTGTGCTCGTGGACGGCGACTACTACGACTTCGGGTACAGGCATAGGCTTGGCATCGGCGGCTACCTCGTCGGCGACAGTGTCGCCCTGATGGCGCTGTTTGAGGATGCCGGTGAAGCTGGCCTGCAGAAGTGGGCAAGGCTGAAGGGGACCGGGTAAACTGCATTGGCCAGGGGTTAGCCATATTTCATATATCAATATTACCTATAAATAGGTAATAACGCAATATAAAGCATCAAATACCTTGCCTGAGGCTTAATTCTAGAACTGCTGATTATTACATAAATATGTGATAAAACGTAGTTATACGATAGATATAAATACCTTTCATCACATAATTATGTGATATATTGGAGATATCGATGTGGCAGTTCGACAACGAGGAGTACAGGAAGAAGGCTGTCCTTGAGGATATTCTGATAGGCATGGTCTACAGGCTGAGCCTTAAGTTCACGTTCCATGGCGGCACATGCATATGGAGGTGCCACAACGGGAACAGGTTCTCACGGGACATAGACCTGTACTACGATCTTGGCAATGACGACAGGAGCGAGTTCACTAAAAGAGTGGTAAAGCTACTCAGGGACAACGGCATATCTGTGAAGGAGCAGGGTTATAACAGGGATACCGACACGCTGTCGATAATAGTCGAGACAAACACCAAGTGCAAATTGGACATTAACTTCAAGTACAGGGAGGGCAAGGCCATAGATTACGCTATGGTAGATGGCAGCCTCATCAAGGTCATAGGATTGAGCGCAGACGAGCTCATAGATGAGAAGATAGGCGTGCTCCTGCAGAAAACAGCGGCAAACAGATCCGAGATACAGGACCTCTACGATATATGGATACTGAAGGACAAGGCAAAGATGAGCGCAGGTGTCAGGAAGAGGCTACTTGAGGTTGTAACTGCATCGAGGGAGAGGCCGCCTGCGAACGCGGGCTCGCTAAATGCGCTGATACTCTCAGGCGTTGCCCCTGCGCTTGAGCAGATACTCGATGACATAAGACGTGTTGCAGATGCTCACAAGAAGGATTGAGGACAGCTTCGCCAAGTACCAGGTATTCACGATAAGGGACGTTCGGCTCGCCATGCCGGACGCATCGATAGGCAACATAAGGCAGACTCTCTCATACATGGTATCGAAAAAGAGGCTGTACAGGGTCAGAAGCGGAAAATACGCATTCAAGCGCGATGCCCTGGTATCGGGATTTGCGTACCGCCCGTTCTACTACGGCCTGCTCTCTGCCCTGACGTACAGAGGATTGTGGGACCAGCTCGCAAGACCGTGCATTATAACAACCAACAACGTGAAGAGGAGCAGCGCAAAGGTGTTCGTCGACATGCTTGTCGAGGTGCACCACATACCAGGCAGGTACATGTTCGGCTTCGCAAACGTACAGTATGGAGGTTTCACAGTGCCGGTATCAGACCCTGAGAAGACGCTGATAGACATGGCGTACCTGAAAGTGAAGGGCTCTGACGAGTGCTATGCCGCGCTTGCAGAGGTATCAGACATCAAGAAGCTAAACGATTATCTGAAGGCATACGATGCGCGCACAAGAGGGGTAGTCCTCAAGGTATACCACAGGTACTCCGCAGTCGCAAGGTACTGAACCGCAATGCGGTCAGTTTGATGCGTTTTGCCTACCTAAAGGTTCAACATTGTAGTGCAACTGTATACAAACGTAATACATAAATATCTTCTTGGTCATAATATAGGTGTGGTTGAATGTCAGAGGTTATAACAATAAGGGTTCCCAGCGGCACCAAGGCCATTCTGAAGAGCGCCCATATCAACATCAGCGAGGAGATGAGAAGGTACCTTGAGGCCAAGGCAAAGTCGATAAGGCTCCATGGCATGCTCCACGGGCTCCGCAAGAGGGCGCAGAAGATCAAGGCCGAGGGAGACAGCACCCAGATAATAAGGGAATACCGTGATTCGAGATGATCACTCTCGACGCCAGCGCAATAGTGAAACTTGCGCTCAATGAAAGCCGTTCCGACATGGTGTATAGCATAGTAAACGGCGAGACCTCCAAAATGGAGGCCATATTTGCGCCTGATGTGATAGTGGCAGAGGCGCTGAACGCCATCTGGGCCAGCTACGCAGTAAAGAAGAGGATCAGCGAGCAGCAGGCGGATGAGGCTTTTGGGATACTGAGATCGATATTGGACAATATTGACATTATACCATCGCTAGAGCTCGCCGACCTTGCGACCGACATATCAAAGACGCACAGGCTGAGCGTCTACGATTCTCTGTACGTTGCGGCAAGCATGTTGAACAGCGCCCCGCTGCTGACGTTCGACAAGGAGATACTAGCAAAGGCCGCAGACATAGGCGTCAGCATCAGCAAATAAGGCATATGTCGGATACAAGACCATCTCACCATATCGACATGGATAAGCTTTACATTAAAAGCACTCATTACCCTAAAATATAGGAGATACGAAGATAAAATGAGGACTGAAAATTTGCCTGAAAAACTGGTTCCGGAAGATAGAGTGGCGTTTGAAAGCCTACTCTCCAAGCTAGCACTATATGAAAGGCGCTTCAAAGATAAATGGGGCGCAGAAACCACGATAAGAACCATCAGAATTGCGGATGTACCGAAAATAGTGAAGATGGGCTACGAGATGTGGGAAGAACAGCCTTGGAACAAGGGCATTACGCAGGCAGGGATAAGGAACAACAATCTAAAGGCTTCACTACAGGCAGAAGGGCCAATCGCGCTTATAGCAGAGCAGTATAGAAAGCCTCTAGGTATGATTTGGGGATACGATCTCTCAAACCATGGCAGAGCATGCCCGTATCCTAAGAACCTGAAAAAGGTTCTTGCAAAACTGTCAGGTTACCTGTCAAGTGGAAGCTACAGGCATGTGATTTATATCAGAGAGCTAGCGGTAGAACCGGGATCCAGAAGGAAAGGCATAGCGGGGGAGCTACTTGACAGCTTTGTGGAACTAGCAAAACAGGAAGGAGCCGATGACCTGATGCTGGACACTAATGTAGACAACATCCCGGCAATCAAGCTGTATGTGGAGAAGAAGCATTATGTTCCTGCAATCGACCCGAGATCTGGGCGCGAACTACGCGGAACAACGGCAGACGGAGACATCACTAGGTTCTTGCACCTGAAATTAAAATGAAGACTTTCTCTTGCCCTAAGTCATAAGCAAAGGTTGCATACCTAAGTCTGAAAGTGATATACCAAGCAGGCCACGCACGTGCCACAAGGATTGGCACCCATTCCATCTAAGTGGAAACCGCAATTTTAACAGAATTCATTCCATATCAGTGAGCCGAAAATACGCCTCACGAGCAAACGCACTCTTTTTTTGCCTCTTTTTCCAACAAGCCCTATTGGTTGGCTAATAGACCCGGTTTTCCATTTTTGTAGAATTGATCCGGAATGAAGATTGTATTTTCGTTCCGTGGATATGGAAACGTGAAAAACACATGCAACCCTGTTCATAAAATTGAAAGGCACTTTTTCCGTGCTTGGTTTCAGGCGTTTTGCCCTGTTTCGACGACAGGAATTTGCCAGCATTTGAGCGCAGAGGGGCAGTGGAAATAGTTTACATGATAATTATCAGGCCAGGAGAAGGTGCCTTATAACGCAAATAAGGAAGAAGCAGGGCTCTGTTAGAGATACTAACTAATTATTAGTAGCTTCAATGGCTATTCTCTTACCTCTGTCCGCTCTCCTGATATGCTTTGGTATCTAAGCCTGCTCCGGACGGCTCTCAATCTAAATCCCCAATATAGCCTCACGCGCTGCGCTGACCATGCTGTATGACTCTCTTCCAGTAGGATCCTTCTCGTAGGCGTCAGCCACGCCCTTAGTCAACTCCTGCAATGCTGCCCCTTCCTGCTCAAGTATGTCTTCTTGATTGGAGATATGAATAAAGTACAGCGCCTTTACCGTCTCCTGGAGTAGAAGAGTGTTTGGCAATAGTCTGGCCAGAGACCCTGTAATCTCTCTTATGAACACCCTAGCAGCCGGCATGCCTTCGTCGTCTTTGACCGTCAGGGCCAAATCGGCTACGACAACCACAGCAAGCAGTTTCTCCTCAGGTGTCGGTAGCCTTGTGGCAAAGCCGATGAGCTCCCGGTCTATCAATAGCGAGCGAAAATCTTTATACTTCCAGTACACAAGAAGGTTTCCGGCAACCACTATGTGATAATCCACTTCACCGCTCGCAAGCAGATACGGCTTCGTCCCGGACTGCTCCCTATGGACTGACTCCTTCATCATCGTAACGGCAAACCTGCTGAACTCCTCCCCATAGCCTTCGGACAGCTCCGTCGCAAGCGTTGCAGGTATGTTCCTCTTGGTCACCATGGCCCACACTCTCTTTTGATATTTTGTTGGAAATTCTAAGACTTTATATCATCTCTATGACCCAGCCACTTGGCAGTGTCTCCCAGCCCAATGAATTTAAAAGGCATATGAGCCTAGGCAGTATCGGCCACTCGTCATTGCTCTTTTCATACTCGATATCATCTTTGTTAAGCAGCTGTGCCTCGGCTTGCTCTGCCAAGCGGATCTCTTGCGCTTGCTCCTTGTCCTGCAGGAACTCTTCTGCATCCTTCATGAATCCTTCTAGCCCCGGCCTCTTCAGTCTTGCCTGATTGCCGTACATGAGGAACAGATGGTTCAGCTCAGGATATTTTCTGAATATAGCAATCAGTTCAGATTTGCACTCCTGTGATTTGCGCGCGTCTATCCTGCATATCTCTTTGAAGTACGGCTCTTGGTACTCTGGTATCGCAACGTGGAGGCGCTCGGCTTCCTCCTTATTCGCAGGGACGGACATATCGTTATTAAAGATAAAATCGAGACATCTCTTATTAGCCTCGTTCTGCCTCTGTATTTTGTCCGCGTCTCTTCTGAGCTGCTCTTCCTCTTTCCTTGTGCTTTCATAAGGATCGTGCTTTGTAGCGTACTCAACAATCTGTATAAGCCTTTCCCTGTCCCTCTGCCACTGCGAATCCGTTCTTGCCTTTTTGGACGCCGATGTCATTGCAACACTCAGAAATTATTTGGAAATTCTAAGATTCTTTTCTCAGATGCTTTTTATAGAGCTTGCCGACTTTATAAAATGCGGCATATAGCTCTCTGCCGTACTCTGTCAGTATGTAGGTGCTCACGTCTCCTACATATCTCTGGTGCCTCGTCATGAGCCCTGCGTCGCACATGTCCCTTAGCAGGAAGCTCAGTCCTGCCTTCTGTATCCTGAGCTTGGCCATAAGCTCAGATGTAGTTGACTGACCGTTTTCTAGTATGGTCGACATCACCACCATTCTGCTGTGGCTCATGATCAGGTAGCTGTTATCGAGAGCGTCTTTTCTCATGTGCTTTTGGTAGATCTTATCGACATTATCGAATGCGGCATAGAGGTCCTTGCCGTATTCGGTCAGCGTGTAAACGCTCTCATCACGCCTCCATCTCTTATGCCTCGTTATGAGCCCTGAGTCGCACATCCCTCTTAGCAGGTAGCCTAGCCCGCCTTTAAGTATACCGACCTCGACGATAAGCTTTGATGTTGGTGCATGGCCGTTATCTAGTATGGTGGACATCACTGCCATCCTGCTGCGGCTCATAATCAAATCGCCTTCGTGTTTGTGTGATCCGTGCATTTGCAACACCCAAATGGTATTTGGAGATTTTAAATATGCTAAGCTTGTGCTCATGCCATGTCAATCTGCTCCATGAACACCTTTGCAACTTCATGGCTCGCATTCTTTCTCACTATGTCTCTAAGGTCGTCCTTGCCAAGGTTCGTATCTCCGAGCACGTCTCTTGAGAACATCTCCGCGTCCTCGCTCTTGAGGCCGGATATGCTCCTGCGCGCCCATGGCCTTGCGTCTATCACCCAGGTGTTCAGCCTGTCCCTCATTATGTTCTGCGAGTGATAGTCGCCGTGTGGCGTGTTAACGGCGTGGAAGCGGTTGATTACCCTTACTGCGCGGGCAACGAGCGCCTTTAATGCCCGGTCGCTTGCCACGCCCCCAAGCGTCTCCATCTGCTTGCCAGGTATATGGCCGATTAGATAGCCCTGCACTACGTCATGGCCTTTCTTCTTCCCATCGCTGTACACCATGCTGAGGACAGATGGGGCATGCGGCTTTAGTATCGAGTGCATCTTGGCCATCCATACGAACTGCTTTGCCATGTTCTCGTCGCCGCAAAGATCGTGGACCTTGACCCCTAGTCTGCCGCTTATCCTGTGGTACCCCCGATCAGAGCGCTTCATGTTGCATATCCGCTCAAGCCGCGCGGCCTCGTATCCTGTCAGCATTCTCCTAGCTGCCTCGCTGACTATCAGGCCGGAGCCGTTCAGGGGTACGTACTCTTCTGAGTACACCTGGTCGCTGAACGGTATTCTTATACGCTTGCGCATGTTACTCATTGCCTGTTGGAAATTCTAAGACTTATTTGCATCATTGCGCATGTACTTCTTGTAGATATTTACCGCTTCTTCAGCGTTGAAATTGACTAATGCCATTATGTCACCTAGGTCTGTCAGACCGTACACCTTTTTGGTCCCGTCTAATTTTACGGTGACCAGACCCTTGGCATACAGGTTCTTTATTGAAGGGTAAACTATCTGTTTTGGTACGTCTGCCTTCACCATGTCGGCAGGCTGTTGATTCTCAAACAGCCCTTTTAGCGTCTTAAGCTCGTTTTTCGTCAGGTACATGAGATTAACTCTCTTGGAAATTCTAGGATATTGCCAGTTCGTATATTTTTTCTGGCGGAACGCCGAACCTGAATTTCGAGGTTTCAAACCATATGCTCATTCCGCGGTTGCCCTGATCCACATACCCGCTTGATGCCATCCGCTCAAGCACCTTGTTCGATATGGTGCTGAACTGCCCTGGCGAGTCATAGCCAGCAGCCTTCAGCTCGAAGTGTATCTCGAGATACGGTGCGCTCTGATGCTTTGTCTCGCTCCAGTCTATCTTCAGGCCCTCAGGCTTTTTCCCTGTGCCGCGAAGGCACCTGTTTACCAGGTTAGTCAGCTTTGAGTCTACGTTCCTCATCATTGAGAGAGAGCCGTTCAATGACTCAGGGACAGGTTTTATCTTTGTGTCGCTCCTGAACAGAGGATAGCAATTTGCAAGCGAGCTCATCTCGCTAAGAATCTTATTCCTGGTCTCCATCTCTTTGTTTGTGGTCATCTTCTCAACTCTATTGGAAATTCTAACATAATTTTATGCCCACACGCCGGTAGGGGAGCCGTGGCGGTCTGCCCTCTCTACGGCATCCTCTCCTCTAAGAAACTTCTTGATGCCTTTTACTATCTGCTTGCTGAACGCGCTTGTTACCAATGCAAATCCTCCTGCAACTGCTATGTACCCTAGGTTGGTCAGCGTGCCTATGTCCTCAGGCAGGTGCAGGCCATTCAGCAGGCTGTTCGCACACGATGTGCTTATGCTTTGAAACCATATGTCATGTCCGAATGCGTTTATGTGGCTGCCCAGGCTCATCAGCTTCGTGAGCCCGGAATTGCCCTGTTCTATCATAAACTGCGCAGTGTTGTTTGCAAATATCCCGTTGACCTTGACGATGACGCCGTTGAGAGTTGCCTGGTCCTTGGTGACGTATTGCATGGACACGTTGCCAATTGTCTCGATCATGCTGTAAGAGCTGTCCACGTATACGCCGGCGCCCTGGAACGCTATTGCGTTGAAGCACTCGGTAGTCGGGGCGGGCGTTGCGTTAAGGCCTATGGCATCTGCAGCCCCTCCAACTATCAGTGAAGCCCCGGCAGCAAGGGCCGCGTTTCTTGTTTTGTTGGTCATTCTCATCTACTCCTTTTGGAATTTTAATCTCTTTTCAAATGCTCGTCTAATTTGATCATGCCGACGCTTATGGCCACTGTGGTTAACATTAATACCGTAATTTCAGTGGAATTTAATGGATGAGGATTCGAGTTCATAAAGTTTACGAACTGCTCCCATGACGTCTGATGTGCCTGCATCTGTCCGCCCACCTGCGCCTCTGCCGTCTTGTATCCGATGAACGGCAGCGCCATCGCTGCTATCTGCGTTGTCCTTCTAAGAAGGGATTGGAAGCTGAATGAGCTGTCCTCCTTTCGCAGCTCTATCGGAATTGACTTTGCTTCGGCAGCTACTGTCTGCTCTAAAACAGATCTTTGCGGCATGATAAACAATCTCGTCTCCAAATATTTATAGATTTCCGGCACATTAAGCCGACACGCTTGTAGGGCCACTCGGAGTACGGACCTACTTTGAATCTGACTTGCGCAGCCTATCAAGTACTTTAGTGTCTTCTACATGTCTCCTGCGTATCTCTAGTATATTCTGGGTTGCGGCATGCCAGACTGCTCCAGTATCGTCAGCATGGACTGACCTTATAATTCCCTTTACATCTGCAAGTTCATCTGCAGACAACTTGTTTGATATGCCATTCGGCATAGTATTTCTGGCCTTGATAATGCCTTTAGGATCCTCGTGCGGATCAATTCCGTCTTTAAGCAAGTGCTCTGAGAGTGCTAAGTAGAACGCGAGCTCGTCTATGTTGTTCGGATTCCTGATCACGAAGTTTTCGGGTATGCCACAAAGAATCTCTATTGCCTCTGCTGGACTTAATGCATTACCTTGGACATCGCGGATTGCTGCTTTTATTACTTCTTCTGCCAGTTTCTCGAGATAGAACCCTATCTGTTTCTGCTGTTCATAGGGGGTATCGTTAAGTAGCCTGATGTAGAATCTTGAGCCGTCTCTTGCAGAGGGCCCACCATCCATGAGCTCAGGGTTCTTCAAGGACATGACGAACCACTCTATCTGCTTCATTGTGTCAATCAATTCCTTTGGCCTGCCGTTCACATCTTCTTTGGGGATTTTCATCGATTGCCATGACATAACATCACTTTTGTTTAAAGTCCACACAAATCTTGTACCGTCAGAAATACTTACGCATTTTCACGGCGTTAGACAGGTGTCAATCATATCTTGTCGAACTTATGGTGCGCAGAATTCCTTGCACCGCTTCCTTGTCTTCAACGTTGACACCGAGGTAGCGCTCGTAATTCCTATCTGATGAGATGGCCAGCCTTCTGAGCTTAGCCTCCTCCCCCAAGATTATCGCCTCAAGGTCGCACATTATGCCCTTCTCCCTAGGCAACAGCTTGAAGTTTTCTATTGTAAGCGAATCTAGCATCGATATGTCTGATGCAAAACTGTCCTTCCTGTATAGCTCAAGATCTATGCCAACGACAGGCTTGCCATCCGCATCCTTATAGCCGTACATGAACCCGATGCAGAGCGAATGTTCGGTAAGAAATTCACTTACAATGCCGCCGTCTGGCATCCTCGCGTTCTTCAGCGCATCCTGAAGGTACGCGCGAGGGTACGGAACAGCGTCCAGGTTCAAATACGAATTGAAAGTGTATAACTTCACAGGAGTGCCGAAATGCGCTATGCTGTCAAAATCGTCTACCTGTGTCCTTGTTTTATCCTTTGTTCCGCTCATTTTATCACTTATTATTGCACCATTTGAAATACTTACGCGTTTTCACGACGTTAGACAGGCGTCAATCATTATCTTTTTCCACGCCGCTTTTGAACGCCTCTCTGACAACCCCTAGACCTCTTCCCAAAAGGCTTAGCGGTCCATTCCTTGAATGGCCATCATAAAACTTTCCTAATGCGGTGTGTTGTAGCCTCCTAATCGTTCCCGACAGGTCATTCGTCTCAGGGATGCTGTGGTAGTCAACAGCATCGCCAAGAAGCTTTGGGTTTTTTAGACGTTTGTCTATATGTGAAGCATGCGAGACCACAATGGCAGAAAGGAATGCATTCGGGTAGCCATGTTTGTGAAGCCTGTCTATGTTCTGGGTCGTGTTGCGTGAAGGCTCCGTCCTTTCTATCTTGTCCTTGTTTATCCGGTTGGCTGCAAGCGTTTTGGCCATTGTGTCCTGCTCCCTCTTAGTGCCAACAAGAATGTAGAGGTCGGCATCATAGCCTGATGCAGCTATAGCCCTCTCCTTAGTCCAGCCGTTTATGTCCGTGTCACCAAATATTACAACCGCGTTGTAGTGCTTCTTCTCGTCTTTTCTTATCTCTATAGGCGCCTTGGCCTCGATGCGCTCGGTGATCCTAGAGACCGTTTGATTTTCTGTCTGCTCCCTATCAGTGTTCGTTCCCCTTTCAAAAGTAGGCATTGTTATCTGTATTGATTGCGCCTTGGGAAATATTTATATGTTATGCTGATGTGGCTGTGTCCAGTTTTAGGATACAGGATTGTTATTTTGCGCTAGGGCTAATCAGGGCTTTGTTCATCAAGCTCCTCCTCCCTTGTCATTGGGCCTATGCCCTTGAATGCGCCAAACCAGCTCTTTTGCTTGAACGGGTTTATAACGCTTATGCCAGGGACTTTCTTGAAGTCTTCTTCGTTTTCAGTGACTATTGATGAAAGCCCATTCTCAAGCATAGTTTCAGCTATTAGGGTGTCCCAGAATGGTGATCCGTGCCTGTTTGACGTTGATATTGCGTTTTTGACAGTCGTTGAGGTATAATTCAATTTCTTCCAGTTAGAAGAAGATATAAGCTCATTAACCGTCTCCTCTGCCTTTTCTTTAGGCATGTTTTTGCCCATCTTTGTCGTCAGAACGTTAAACGTTTCCGCTAGTATCTGATTGGTAACTACGCCTAGAAGTTTACCCTCGTACACCCTGCTTAGCAGCCTTTCGCACACAGACCTCTTCTTGGGCTCTGTCTGATCGTATGCGTACACTATGGTCGTAGTATCGAACACCACCCCATGATCATCTCTCATGCCACGCGCCTCTATCCTTTATTCTTATACCGCCAAGGTTGTATCCCTTCTTTAGTCTCTCCAACGCCCTGCGATTGACTGCCTCATCCTCATCGCGTGCCTCAAGCGCAAGTATAGCCTCGCTAGCTATCCTGCCCAACGCGCCCTTTCGTCTTCCGTACTTTTTCATAGCCATCCTCCTCAGTGCCTTTGCAGCGCCCCTCTCCAAAGTCAATGTGGTCACGTCTCCCATGTTAAATATTTAGATAGTTAAATACTTAAATATATGCATTTATATTTAGTTGGATTATGGCACTATCCGTACAGGTTATACCCCCCACGATAATTTACGCTTAATGACAGCCGTTCTATGCCAGGTGAGTTGGTGCATATGCCGTTTGCAATGTAAATTTCACCAAGCAGGGCAAAGCCATTGATCGCACTTACGGGCATTGGCCCCTCAGTAACATTGCAAATTCCAGGCGGCACATACGCGTAGAAGCTGCTGCTCTGGTAGGCCATGTTGCCGTTTATTGAGGCAGTCAGCTCCTGCATGTATATTCCTGTTGATGCCGCCCTTTGCGATGCTCCGGATGCCTCGTATATCGAGAACACTGCCACTAACGCTGCGGCCGACACCGCTATGTATATCAGGAACTCGAAGGAGAGCTGCCCCTTCGGGGCCATCAGGTCACCCCGTTCGAGAGGTTAGCAAGCTCCCTGCCAAGCTCCGTTGCAACGCTCTGGTTCGTTCCGTTCGCGAACGCGTGCACTGCCGTGCCCTTGAGCTGCATCACCATAGCGAGGGCCACCACGATGACTATGCTGACTGCAGAGAGCATCATTATGTACTCCAATGAACCCTGCGCCTTCCTGGACCGTGCTAGAGCTAGCATGGCGTATATCTCGTTGCTGTACGGTATGTATCTCATTGATTCACCTAAATGGCACCTATCTGTAGCGTTGACGCCAGTTTGAGTATGAGCAGTGCGAGCCCGCTAAGCGACGATATCCTTGCTGCCTTTACGAGAATCGCACCGTTTGAGTACCTGGCCCCTATCGCTGCGGTTATCAGTATGTAGCCTGCGAAGACCGTCGTCATGCCTGTTATGAAGCTGGCCTGCTGACCTGAAATTGTTGTTGCCTTGATTATGCCAAGGCTTATCCCTGCGAACGCCGGAAAGAATACCACGGACCCGGCATTTGTTATCGCGGCCGCGTTTGACGACATGCCTATGCCCTTTATCGTCCTGCCGTGTGCCGCCTGGAGGTCTGCCTTTATGATCTCTAGCTGCGGTTTCACGTCAATGCCGTATTCTATCCTGATGGCCAGCGCATCAAGTATGCGGGACAGCTCTTTGCCCTTCTCTTTTGCAACAGTGCCGAACGCATGTTCTATATCGCCGGTCTTTCGGTACAACTGAAGTGCGGCTTCCAGATTGCTGCTGAAACTGAAGCCGTTGTCAAGCGAGTTTTCTATGGTTCTCAGCGCATCAACATTCATAGACCAATTCTCAAGCAGGTTGGATGCAAACACGAGCGCTGCCTGATCCAACGGCTGCGATTGGCGCATGTGTTTTATGATAAATGCAAGGATCGCCAGAGACAGCATGCAGAACGGAACCGCAGGCAGAGCTCCAAAGAGCAGAGAGGTTATGCATGCGGCTGAGCCAAGGAGTAAGGCGGATGCTGCCAGTGCCCGCATCCGTGCCGCATCATTATTAAATATCTTGATTTCCATATAGTATCACTTTGGGGCGAGCCCCAAAGGGGCGTAGGGGGCGGGAGTTGAACCCGCAGGGCGTGGCTGCACCGCGCCATTGTTTTTCAGACGATTCCTACACCGGTACGGTTTACCCCTACATCGCGCTTCTTATCATCGAATAAATCCCAGGTATCACCACAAGCATCAGAGCCGAGAACAGCGAGAGTTTTGCCGCAGAGTAGTTGACGATCGAGTAGCCGACAAACGCGAAGAGGGCAAACGAAGGCAGCACAGTGCTCACTGCCATCGACATGGTGATGTTCCTTTGCTGCGCGCCTGCCGCCTTTTCGTCTGCTTCTGAAATATTGCAGGAGAGGCGCTGCGCCAGTGTCTTGATGGCCTGGAGCGAATCTTCGCTTTTCGAGTATTCCGATGCAAGAGACGACATTGCCGTAGAGACATTTCTTGATCTGCTGGCAGATGCATGCTGCAGCGCCTCGTGCATCATCGAGCCTGACCCTATTGAGTCGGCGATTGCGCCCAATGCCTTGCGCGTGGCAGAGCCAGGCTCTGCCTTTTTGATGGCATTGCCTATCGCAGAACCCATCGCAAGGTTTCTGGCAGACACGTCAGAGTATATCGACGTCAGCGCCATGACCAGCTGCTCTGCCTCAATCCCTTCCTTTGCCTTCGAGAGCCTCAGCCTTTCCGATATATAGAGCACCAGGCAGGTCGGCAGCGCAGCAGCAGACGAGACGACCGCGCCGTACAGGCCAGTTGCCATGTAAGAGAATGCGATGCCTGCCATTACCATGAGCATGGCGGGCGCGAGAGCGTTAAGCAGTCCTGTTTTTCCCATCGAAACTCACGTATTGGCTGATGTAGTCTGCCGAATCGGTTGCGCTGTTATCCTCGGCTAGCATGCGCTTGAGGAACGCAGTGCGCGCCTTGAATTCCTTAACTGTAGACGCATGGGACGCCATGAACAGCCCTGAATAGGCCTTGAGAGCCTTTGAGCCGTCTAGGGCATTGCTATCCATGCGGCCGTCTGCGGCCATCTTGCTTATCCTGACGAGCCTGTCGCCGCTCACTTCGTCAGGACTTGCCTCTGCGCGCTGCAGCCAGATGTATTCGGATACGCTTGCCACTGCCCTCTTAGGGCCGTGATGCGACAGGAATATCGATACGTCTAGGTTTGACAGCGTCTCTTGAGGCACGTCCATGGGCTTGGAACCGAGCCTGTCCAGGATTGCTTGGCCGTCAGCGCTGCTGTGCATGGTTGTCATGAACGGTATGCCAAGATTCGCCGCAACCATGAGCTCTGCCGCCTCTCTTCCCCTTATCTCGCCGACTATGATTCGCTCCGGCCTCATGTGCAGCGCGTTTATGACCTGGTCTCTTGTTGACGCCCTGCCAAGGATTGAGGATCCCTGCAACGGCACCATGTTGTAGAAATTGTTGTACCTGCCAAGCTCGTTGACGTCCTCTTCTATGGTTATTATGCGATCGTACCTTGGCATCAGCGCGCTGAGCGCAATAAGCATGGAGGTCTTGCCAGAGGCAGGCGGCCCGGATATCACGATGTTCATCCTCGATTCCATGGCAAGCCATAGGTAGGCAAGCAGCTCCGGAGTGGCAGCTCCGCTCTCCATCAGCCTGCGTATGTCGAGGCGTTTGCTTGGCGTGAGCCTTATCGTGGCAGCGGCACCGGTTGCCGCATAAGGTTTCAGCTGGGCGTGCAGCCTTGAGCCGTTGTCAAGCTGCGCGTCTATTATTGGCACATTGGAATTGAGCTCGCGCTCTGTAGCTGATATCAGCCTGTTTATCGTGTACCTGAACGCGCGCTCAGATGTGAATCTCAGGTTTGTGGCGCAGTAGCCGTGCTCCGTGTGGTAGATGCCTATGCGCGCAGCCGGTGAATTGACGACTATCTCTTCTATGTTCTTGGAGTCGTCAAGCAGTATGCTTATCGCGCCCTGCCCGCAGACCTCGTGCGCGAGCATGTACGCAAGGAGATCCTTCCGCTCGTCGGTCTTTCTCCCTGACAAAAGTCCCAGCGCAAGAGTCCTTGCCGCGGCTATCTGCTCCTTTGGCGTCTTATCGTGGAATGTGAAAGCGGCGGTTGCGAGCTCCTGCTTCATCTGGCAGAGAAGCCTGACGTCACTGGAAGACAGGCTCGGCGCGATTATCGAATAAAGAGTATTACGGCCTTTGCCTCCTATGGCCCTGAAAGCGGCATTGTCTGCGTATACAACAGTGTCAGGGTAATCGTTTGCCACGCTGAAGGTGAGGCCTGCCGCTGGCATGTTGTCCTCAATTCTCTGCCTTGATTTTGGTACGCCGAAAAGCCGCATTACGACCGCCTATGCCGTAATGCTATTGTTTACTTCAGTAAAAGTATATATACCTTTGTATATGATGGTAAACCTTTTATCGGTTGCCTGAGAACCCCTATCGTGGGAGCATGGAGCGCACGCCAATCTGCCCTAACTGCAGGATAATACTTCATCCCAAGGAAGAGAATGACACCGTAATAATAGAGTGCAAGATCTGCGGTTTCAAGGGCGAGTATAAAGGCTGGGTCGAGCACACGTGCAGCAAGTGCGGCTGCGACAAGGCTATTGTATTATTCCACGCGATGACAAAAGGAGATGAAGATGCCACAGGACTGTTCAAGTGCATAAGGTGCGGCCACAACAGCCGCGAAGGGTTCATGTCCTGAATGCCGAACCTGTCATTCCCGCTTGGACGCCCTGATGGTATCGGCAAGCTTGCCGGATAGTATGCACTCCTTGAGCCCGTCTATGTCGCGGTTGAACACGCTTAAGTGGAGATTGATTAGGTCTACGTTGTCTGGGCGCGCCTCCCGTATCAGCTTTATGATTGTCTGCGCCTCCTGGTCGCTCTTGAACGTTGCCGCCAACATCATGATCATCGGCGTTGCGATGCGGTAGTCCGCGCACAGGCGCTTGATCTCCCTGTCTGTCTCTGCCGACGGTTTGAACTCTATCGACTTGTATGCCATATTCTCACAGATTATTCTTCTGCCTCATCACTGTTCTTCCTTCTCTCGGCGCACGTGCAGCCGCAGTCGCAATTTTCCTTGCAGGTGCAGCCTCCTGTGCATCCGCATATGCAGCCGCCGCCGCACTCGCAGCCTGCGCCTGCTCCCTGGTTTGCCAAATAATCACGTTGCTATACTTACGCCTCCCGAGATATATATACCTTCTGAAAAGGGCATTTTCGGCGACAAAGCCTGTTACTTTGGGCCTAGGCTTCGACGTAAACGTCGTCGCCCTCTATCACGACCTTGTACGTTGGCTCCGGGTCAAGGTCAAGCGGGAACTCTATCAGCTTGCCTGTAGTCACGTCCCACTGGGCGCCATGCCACGGGCAGATTACGGTGTTGTTGTCCAGCTGCCCTTCCCAGAGCGGTCCTCCTTCATGATGGCACAGCCCGCGCATGGCGTAGAAATTTCCGCCAACATTGGCTACGAGTATCTCGTCATGCCCTTCCGGCTTCACCATCCTCATGGTCCCTGCAGGGAAATCTGACTTCTTAGCAACGTGTATCTTTGCCATGCAATCATAGTAGGTAACCATGGCAAGATATGTATGGCTTGCCCCACTAATCGGAACGTTTCATGTATCTTTCTGCGATCTCGCCCGCAAAATCAGTGAGATCCCTGTTGTTCACGATGGAGAACCCCTTCATTACCACGAACGCTGCGTCGCCGTTGTGCTGCAGGTACGATAGATAAAGCAGCTTCTGCGGCAGCGTGTACGCGTCTGCGATGAAGCCAAGCATGCCCTCCCTTATCTTTTGGACCTCTAGCATGTCTTCGTAGAGCGCCTTTGCGGCCGCCTGGCCCACCTCGGCGACCATCTTCGCCAACTCTTCGTTGATATCCGGCCCATCCTCTATGGATTCCATTATCTCGTTGAGGGGTTTGCCGCGGACCGATTTCTTCACTGTCGCGTCCCCAAGGCCCGTGTCCGTCTCGAATCTCTTTTCAAGGCTTGCCTGGATGCCAATGCTCTCGTCAACAAGGTCTTCGACGTTTCCGGTCTTGTACAGATTAAGCATTCGCCTGTTGAACTCCTCGTTCATGAGCGTTGAATTGTCCAGGAGGCCGAACGCCTTCTTGCACTCGGGTTCGTCAGAGACGTCAGAGTAAAGGTATGCCAGCGCCACAGAGTACATGAACGTAGGGAGTGCCTCGTTCGCATAGAAGGACTTTGCGCCTTTTGATTCCGAGCCCATCCTCAGCCTTCCTAGGTGCGCGAGCTCGTGGAGAGCAAGGCAGAACTGCACCTTGACGAAACACGCGACTGGAGCAGTCATTTCAACATCGAGTATCCGCTGGTACAGCTTCCCGGAATCCAGGCTCATGGTCCCGCCGTTTGCCGAGCCCTGGACGCATGACCATACAGTCGTGTCGTCGCGCTCCTTGAGCTGCTGCGGCTCTGCGGCAAGCACTACGAGGCTTATGGCCCCGACCTCTTCAGGCTTAGGTATTACTTTTGATAGCATCTGGTTGAACGAATGCACAGCGATGCCAGCTATCTCAGCCTCTGCCTCGTCGAGCGCCCTCTTGGTAGCCGCAGTGTCTCCTGACGCGCTATCGAGCTCTGAGGTCAGCCTTGTGCCGGCCTCTTTCAGCTCTATCAATGCCTGCTCAAGATTGAGGGCAGCCTCGAGGCCCTTCGTCTCGTCAAGCCTGCCAAGCCTGCTTACCGTCCTGCTCTCTCCCATCAGTATCACTAAAATTGCGTTTTTCGAAATATTTATAACATGGAGTTAGGCTGGATTTCTCCTTATCAGGCTCTCCACTATATGGTTCCTTAGCAGTGCGGCCAGCACATAGTTGCAGCGCTCTATCTTGTCGGGATGGCCCAGATGCTTGTACCACTCCGGGAGGAAGATCGCCTTACCCAACCCGCCGGCTATGTCAAGCCACCTGTTCGCGTGGTCTGTTGCGGACCAGCCGTGCCTGGTCAGCCTGTAGTCTTTGAGCGGCTGCACTACGGTAAAGTTCTTAGTGTGGCCCATTATAGAAGCGGCAGACAGGCTATGGTTGTAGAAGAAGCTCGGGAACATGTTCCACAGGTCGGCTGCTGGGCTCGCGACCAGGGTTATGCCATCGAACATAAGGTTATTTGGCGCATAATGCGCGGTGAGCACACCGACGACTCCCCCAAGGCTGTGGCACATGATCTGGACAGGGCCCTTCAGGTCCTTTATTATGCCGAGCGAGACGCGCAGCTGGTCGATAGCATGCGGGTATATGCTGTTTGGCAGGTCCGGCCTGACCATCTGTATCCCGACGTCGCCAAGATTGCGCTCCAGATCAAGGACCCATTCCTGCGGGTACCTTCCGCTGCCATTCCAGCCGTGGAGGAACAGCACCGTGGCGCCCTCCTCCGCTAAGTCCTTTGCGGTCCTTTTCAGCGCATCGAGCTCCCTACTGCTGACTTCTGGAGCGACTGTGATGATTTGCCTCGGTACTTGAATGGTCGCCAAACCTCTTACCCAACCAGGCGCTAATGCCCTTGAAAAATTAATGCTTACGGTATAGTATTTAAACGGGCTGTGCAACCGCGGCAATTGCCATACGCGCAATCAGCTATTTAAAGCTGAGATAATAATGCTTAATTTACCCAGTGCGCATGGAGGGCAGGCGTAGAGGGTATGCTTTTCCCTGTTTTACTTTAATGCACCTGCAATCTTGGGAAGGTATTTATTACTTCTCCTTTAAAAGAAACTCATAACACCTGCGGTAGCAGGCATGATGCTCTTTTGTTGCCGGTGAACCCTCTTGGTCGATGCCCCGAACCTGATCCCCGAACATGAATTACTTAGCGACAGCGAGGCCAAGAAGGTGGCGAAGAGGTTCAGCGTCCCTCTTGAGAAGTTCCCTAAGATATCGGTGAACGACCCGCAGGCGAAGAAGCTCAACGCAAAGAAAGGCAATTTGGTGGCAATACACAGAACCGACCCGACAGGAAAGTACACTTACTACAGGCTCGTAGTCGAGCTCTAATCAGGTGCATAACCATGGACAACCATGAAATCCTAGAATCTTATCTCAATTCAACGTCAATGGTGCACCAGCAGATAGAGAGCTACAACCGCTTCATAAGAATCGGCATGCACAAGATACTCGAGAGCAACTCGCTGGTAGAGCCAGAGGTATCAGATTTTGCGATAAAGTTCACGAACATAAGGCTCGAATCGCCGGTCATAATCGAATCGGACAGCTCTACCAAGAGGATAATGCCTAACGAGGCGTTAGCCAGAAACCTTACTTACGCTGCTCCTATTTACATTACATACGTTCCTGTCGTTTCAGGAATCGAGAAATCCGATGCCGCAGGCGAGGCCTTCGTGGGCGAGATGCCGGTCATGGTGAAAAGCGATCTGTGTTACACGCACAACATGACCCGCGAGAAGCTCATGGAGGAGGGCGAAGATGCTGACGACCCTGGCGGCTATTTCATAATAAAGGGAACGGAGAGAGTCCTCGTAGGCATAGAGGACCTCGCTCCAAACAGGATCATAACCACAAAGGAGAAGGGCAAGGGAATTGTGAGCAAGGTATTCTCTACAACTGTCAACTTCAGGGCAAGATGCAGCGTGACAAGAGACGAGTACGGCATATACAGCGTGCTGTTCCCGACAGTCGCGCGCGGAATGGACCTGGTGCTCATACTCAGGGCACTGGGCATGCAGATAAAGGACATAACTGACGCAATCGAAAACAAGGAGGTAAGGAACGACCTCCTTCTCAACATAGATTTGAGCGCAGCAAAGGAGATGGGCCCGACTGATGCGCTCATGGAGATGGGCAGGCTTGCTGCGCCTAACCAGACAAAAGAGTATCAGAAGAAGAGGGCAGAGATACAGCTTGACACTTACATACTTCCTCATCTGGGCTCAACGCCTGAGGTCAGGAAGGAAAAGGGGATATACCTGTTGCACATGGCAGAGAGATCATCGCTTGTCGCGTTCAAGAGCGTAAGGGCGGACGACAAGGACCACTACGCGAACAAGAGGGTCAAGCTCGCAGGAGACCTGATGGAGGAACTGTTCAACAACGCGATAAAGTTCTTCGTTAAGGACATAAAGTACCACATTGAGAGGACAACTGCAAGAGGCAGGCGTCTCACTGTAAGGACAAACATCAACCCAGACACGCTGACAGAGAAGATCCTTTACTCTATGGGAACCGGCTCATGGCCGGCAGGCCAGACCGGAGTCTCGCAGGTGCTCGAGAGAATGAACATGATAAGCTCTCTTGCAGTGTTGAGAAGAGTAAAGAGCCCGCTGTCGAAGAAGCATCCTCACTTCATGGCAAGAGACGTGCACGGAACGCACATAGGAAAGCTCTGCCCGAGCGAGGCACCAGAAGGAACGGACGTAGGCCTTACGAAGTATCTTGCGCTCATGGCAAAGGTTACTGTAGGAGCAGACAGCAAGGCGCTTGAGGAGAAGCTCAAGGAGCTGAAGCTGATAGACGAGAAGAGATGATTATGGCAGAGAAAATAAAGTGCAATGTTTATCTTGACGGCAGGCTTATAGGAGCGGTCAACGACGGCGCAGCCTTCGTAAAAGAGGTAAGGAAGAACAGGAGGCTCGGAGTCGTTTCCGGCGAGATAAACGTAGCGCTGATAAAGAAGCTCAACGAAGTTCATATTAATGCGGACAAGGGCAGGGCGAGAAAGGCCTATATCGTTGTCGAGGCCGGAGCGAGCAAGTACACAAGCGAGTTGAAGGAAAGACTCAAGGCAAAGGAGATAGACTTCAACTACCTAGTAAGAAGAGGAGTAATAGAGTACCTTGACGCAGAAGAGGAGGAGAATGCCAGAGTCGCGTTCACTGAAAAGGACCTTGCTCCAAATACGACTCATCTTGAGATAGATTCGGCTTCATTGCTCGGACTTACTATGAACCTGAGCGTATTCCCGGAGTACAACTCCGTAGGAAAGCACCCCATCACATCGAACTTTATAAAGCAGAGCCAGGGCCTTTACGCGACAAACTTCAGCAAGAGATACGACCCGAGAGCGTTCCTGCTCTATTACCCGCAGGTGCCTATTGTAAATTCATTGGCATACAGGACGCTTAAGCTTCAGAGCCACCCGACAGGCCAGAACTTCATTGTCGCAATGTCCACGTACTATGGATACAACATGAAGGACGCAGTAATACTCAACAGGGCGGCAGTCGACAGAGGATTGGCAAGAAGCCTGTTCTACAGATCATACACGGACGAAGAGAGAAGGTATCCGGGATCGCAGCAGGACCATTTCGAGATACCTCCGCCGACAACAGACGGCTATTTGGGAGAGCATGCATACTCGAAACTAAGCGAAGACGGCATAATTGAAGAGGAGGTCAACGTGAAGGAGGGGGACGTCCTCATAGGAAAGGTCTCGCCGCCAAGGTTCCTCGAGGAGCAGACAAGCTTCGGCGTTGGGGAAGAGAAGAGCAGAGACAACTCAGTGACATTAAGATCAGGAGAAGAGGGAGTGGTAGACAGCGTAATGCTCAGCGAGACGACAGGCGCAACGAAGATAGTCAAGGTAAGAATCAGGAGCATAAAGGTGCCTGAGGTCGGAGACAAGTTCGCGTCAAGGCACGGACAGAAGGGAGTGGTAGCGCTTATAGTGGATCCGAGCGACATGCCGTTCACAAAGGACGGCGTAGTCCCAGACCTGCTGCTCAACCCCCACTCACTGCCGAGCAGAATGACGTTCGGACATCTTCTTGAGATGCTTGGAGGCAAGGCAGGAGCGCTCAAGGCTGAGCAACTCGACGGAACTCCGTTCTCGACACATGGAAAGGATCTCGTAGACCAGTATGGCGGCATACTCGAGAACTACGGCTTCGACAGGTTCGGAGACGAGACGCTTTACGACGGCAGGACAGGAAAGAAGTTCGATTCGAAGATATTCAACGGAATAGTCTATTACAACAGGCTGTGGCACATGGTCAGCCTCAAGCTGCAGGTGAGAAGCAGAGGGCCTGTGCAGATACTGACGCACCAGCCGACAGAAGGAAAGCCGAGAAAGGGAGGTCTCAAGTTCGGAGAGATGGAACGTGACGCGCTGGTCGGGCACGGCGCAAGCCTGCTTCTTAAAGAGAGGATGCTTGACCAGTCTGACAAGGCAGAGATATGGATATGTCCAAATTGCGGCGACGTCGGCTATTACGATTACATCAAGAACAGCGCCATGTGCCAGACGTGCGGCAATAACAACCTCGAGATGGTGGAGATCAGCTACGCGTTCAAGCTGCTGCTCGACGAGATAAAGTCCATGCACATACTGCCGAAGATAAAGCTGAAGAGTGAATAAGATGCAAGCCGAAGCGATTGATTTCATAAGGTTTACGACGATTTCCCCAGCCACGATAAAGCGCATGAGCGTAGCAAAGCTCATTGTGCCTGACACGTACAACGAGGACGGCTATCCGATAGACGGAGGGCTTGTCGACCAAAGACTCGGTGTCATAGACCCGGGACTGAAGTGCAAGACATGCGGAGGAAGGGTCAAGACGTGTCCTGGGCACTTTGGCCACATAGAGCTTGTCAGGCCCGTTATTCACCCGGAGTTCGCCAAGACGATTTACCTGCTTCTGCAGTCTACATGCTACAACTGCCACAGGGCCCTCCTCACAAAAGAAGCAATCGAAGAGATGAAGCCTGCGATAAAGGGCATAGTCGAATCTGAGGAAGAGATAGACACGAGCAACATATCTGTCATGACTACCATTGAAGAAGAGGACCAGAGAATGGTCCTTCTCAAGAAATTAAAATCGGTAAAGAAGTGCCCGCACTGCGCGTCAGTGCAGCACAAGATGAAGTTAGAGAGGCCTACGTTCTTCTACATAAACGGCAACAAGATGAAGCCTGACGAGATACGCGACTGGCTGGCAAAGATACCTGACGATGACCTCAAGTCATTGGGCATAGACCCTGCAGCGACAAGGCCAGAGTGGCTCGTCATTACCGTGCTTCTGGTGCCTCCCGTAAACGTAAGGCCTTCAATCACGCTCGAGTCAGGCGAGAGAAGCGAGGACGACCTCACGCACAAGCTCGTAGACATAATGAGGATCAACCAGAGATTGGAGCAGGACATAGATGCGGGCGCGCCTCAGATCATAATCGACGACCTTTGGGAGCTTCTGCAGTACCAGGTTACCACTTACTTCAACAACGAGACTCCTGGAGTGCCGGTAGCAAGGCACAGGAGCACAAGGCCGCTCAAGACGCTTGCGCAGAGGCTCAAGGGCAAGGAAGGCCGTTTGAGATACAACCTATCGGGAAAGAGGGTAAACTTCTCGGCCAGAACTGTCATATCGTCTGACTCAAGCCTTACGATAAACCAGGTCGGAGTGCCAAGAAAGATTGCAGAGACGCTTACGGTTCCGATATATGTCACTCAGTGGAACATAGACAAGGTAAAGAAGTACATCGAGAACAAGGAATACCCGACAATAATCAACGTCATAACAAAGGAGGGCATCAGAAAGAGAATCACGGAAGTAAACCGAGAGGAGATAATCAAGACCATCGCTCCAGGCTACATACTCGAAAGGCAGCTTATCGACGGAGACATGGGCCTGCTGAACAGACAGCCTACGTTGCACAGGTTGTCTGTCATGGCACATACCGTAAAGGTGCTGCCAGGAAGGACCATGCGCATTCACGTGTCAGTAGCCTATCCATATAACGGCGACTTCGACGGAGACGAGATGAACCTGCACGTTCCTCAATCATTGGAGGCGCAGGCAGAGGCAAGGTACCTCATGCAGCCAAAGGACCTCATACTCGCGCCAAGGGACGGCAAACCTGTAATGTTCACAGAAGAGGACGAAATAGCAGGAGCGTACATGCTCACGAAAGACGATTCATATTACACAAAGGACGAGGCCTGCCTCATGCTTGCAAATGTCGGCATATACGAACTGCCGAAAGCCGAAAAGAACGGAATGTATTCCGGAAAGGAGATATTCTCAATGCTGCTGCCGAAGGACTTTGACTTCGAGTTCAAGTCAGGCAACTCGCTTGTATCGATAAAGAAGGGAGAGCTGAAAGAGGGAATAATAAACTACAAGCTTGTCGGAGAAGGGGGAGAGCTTATCATGATGCTCTTCGAGCAGTATGGCTCCGACTTCTGCATGAACTTCCTGCTCAACGTTGCGAAGATGTCGCTCAGGGCATGCGCAAAAGCGGGAGTGACAATCAGCGTAAAAGACTATTACAACTCGCAGACGATCGACAACGAAAGGGCGAAGATAGCTGATGAGGTAGAGGCGAAGGCGGAGGAACTGGTCAAGCATTACGAAGAAGGAAAGCTTGATTCTCTGCCTGGGTACACGAGAAAGGAGACGCTTGAAATAGAGGTCATGGCCCAGCTTGAAGAAGCCAGATCGATGGCAAGCAAGGTGCTGAGCAAGCACGTCGGTCCTGAGAACAACACGATGCTCATGGCGATGGTAAAGGCAAGAGCAAACATACTCAATTTCGTGCAAACGAGCATGCTGCTAGGCCAGCAGGCCGTGAGGGGTAAGAGGCCTTCAAGAGGATATTCGGGAAGAATTCTGCCGTACTTCAAGAAGAACGACAAGAGGCCCGAGGCAAGGGGCTTCATAAAGTCGTCATTTTCAGACGGATTGAAGCCGATTGAGTTCTATCTGCACGCGATGGGATCAAGAGACTCGCAGATGTCAAAATCATTGGTCACGGCGCAGTCGGGTTACCTGCAGAGAAGGCTGATAAACGCCATGCAGGACTTCTACGTTGACGAGAACCTGAGCGTCAAGGACGCAAGCGGCTCGGTGATACAGACGCTTTACGGCGGCGACGGGATAGACCCGACGAAGGTAAGGCTCTCTGCAGAAAACAAGTGATATTATGAAAGATGAAAAGAGCAGGTCAATGGTAACTCCTGGAGAGGCAGTGGGCACGGTAGCCGCGCAGTCGATAGGAGAGCCAAGCACCCAGATGATTCTAAGAACGTTCCACTCGGCGGGTATAGCCTCTGTAGTCACGACAAAAGGACTTCCGAGAATCATAGAGCTCGTAGACGCGAGAAAGAGGCCGAAGTTCCCCATGATGCAGATATACATGGAGAAGGGCATCGCTAACAAGTACGAGAAGGTCAGAGAAATTTGGAGGAAGCTTGAAGATGTTAAGGTCTCGAGCGTGGTCAGCCAGTTTGAGGAAGACTTCAGGACAGGAAGCATGGTGCTCAACCTCGACAAGGAGAGGCTTGCGCTTTACGAGATCAATCCCAGATTCATAGTCAGCAAGCTCTCTAAGATGGAGAGCATCACTGCGGATGTCGACGGCGACGCCGTCAAGGTCAAGGTGAAGAAGAAGGAGAGCATAAAGGCGATGAGGACAACGTTCGTCCACGTGCTCAACGCCTCGATCATGGGAGTTCCGGGCATAAACAAGGCGCTCATACAGCAAAATGACGATGACACCTTCTACATAACGACAAGCGGCAGCAACATGGAGAAGGTCATGGAGATAGACGGAGTTGACAAATGGAAGATTTACTGCAACGACCCGTTCGAGATGGCGCGCGTCTACGGAATAGAAGCGGCAAGAAACCTTCTCGCCAATGAGCTGATAGGCACGATAAAGGAGGAAGGGCTGACGGTCAGCTTCAGGCACATAGGCCTTCTTGCAGATGCCATGACATACACAGGAACGATAAGAAGCGCGGGAAGGCACGGAATTGCCGGAGACAAGGACTCCGTGTTCGCGAGAGCCGCATACGAGGAAACAGTAAAGCACTTCATAAACGCGAGCGTCTTCGGAGAGAAGGACCCTCTTAGAGGAGTAGCAGAGAACATACTCATAGGCAAGCAGATAGGCCTCGGAACCGGCAAGGTGAAGCTTGCGGTCAAGAAGGAGGACATAAAGAAGCTCAAGAGCAAGGAACGCTAATTTTATATATTTGGATAACTCCAGCCTTATGCTGAGAAGAGCATCTGCTTTGCACTGCAAGAAAGTTGATTAAATGACTATAGACAGCTCTGTTTCGATTGAACAGGCGCAAGCCGGAAAGGTAAGCAGCGTTGAGGAGTTCTGGGCCCCTGTTTTGAGGATGGATCCTTTTGGCGCTACGACAAGCCAGTCCTTGAGGCTTGACGATGCAGTGAGGGACCTCGGGCTAAACAACGAGCACGTTTACATAGCCACGTTCATGATAAGCGAGGTAAGGATCAGAAGGAAAAGCAATGTTCAGATAAGGGGGAGCGATGACGAGATCCTTGCGGCATGCACCATCATCGCATCCAACGGCGAATGCGTGCGCAACAAAAATGATCAGAGACTGGTAAGGACGCTGGGGGAGATAGCCTCAACGTTCGGTGCCGAGTACGGCAAGGTCAAGACCGCATTCAACGACATCGTGTCCGCGATGCCGTCGCTGCGCGAGAAGGTGCTGCTCGAAGACATATACCTGGCGAAGAGGAATGTGAGGAATCTGGTGAGAAGGATAAGGAAGGATGGCGCGCTCCGTGCCGAGATCGATGGCAAAGTGCCAGGGATTGTGCCGAATGCATGCGGGATCCTCGAGCTTGCGAAAGAGAAGGGATTTAACTTCGCCGCAGAACCGTTCGGGGAGACTGCCGCAAAGGCGGTGGCGATAGTGCTTGACTACAGCAGCGTAAATATCGGCCACGCAATTCTGGCAGAACGTTCTCATCTTGCAGCTGAAGAGTTCGACTCCCATCTCGCGCTGTTCAGGCGCACCATAGGCCAAGACAGGATAGAGGAACAGATGCGCAGAGACGCGGCAATCGAGATCGACCGCAAGCTTCACCTGGTAAAGAAGTTCGTCGTTGACGTGATGGGCATCGTCTCGAGGGACTGGATATACAAGAAGCACTCGTCATCTAGCGACCAAGCTTTGATCGATGGCGCCAACCTGATTTTGGACAGGGCAAAGGAGCTAGGTTATGGCTTTGCTGAAAGCCCGAGAGAGACAGCGGCAAAGGCGCTGGCCACGGTGCTCGACGACAAATTGATAAAACTGGACAGAAGGGCATTGTACTACAACACGCACATTGGCCCAGAGGGCTTCGAGAGGCGCCTTGGGGAGTTCAGGGCATTTCTGAACAAGTGAATCGCAGCGCATCTACTTTTATGAAAGGCAACGGAGCGGCAAAGAGCAGCTCAACGATACCAATATAAATGCGTCCCGACATTAGATTAACATATTTCGGTGAATTTTGATGCAGAATGAAAGGCCGTTCGACCTGCTCAACAAGGTGCTTGGGCAGCAAGTCATGGTAAGGTTGAAGAACAAGGAGAGCATTAGGGGAAGGCTTGTCTCGTTTGACATGCACATGAACCTCGTTCTTGAAAATGCCGAGGAATTGAACGACGGCGAGCTCAAGGCAAAGATTGGCACCATTCTTCTAAGAGGAGGCAACATAATCTTCGTCTCGCCTGCGTAAAGGAGTTCAGATGGACGCGGAGGAGATTATAACCAGTATCAAAAGCATATATGACAGGTTTAGCGTGATGCCTAACCTGCAGGAGCACATGTTCAGAGTTGCGGCGGTAGGCTCGTTGATATGCGACAACTGGACAGGGCCTGAAATAAACAGCAATTTGATAATCTCTGTCTTGCTTGTCCACGACTTGGGCAACATTGTAAAATTCAGGTTAGACACACCAGAAAGCGAACGCATGATAAAGGATTTTGGCGGGGAAGGGACCGACTGGACGAAAGTGCAGGAAGACACAAAGAAAAGATACGGGGCAAACGACCATGCAGCAACAAGGAACATGGTAATTGGGCTGGGGGTCAGCAAGAGGTTCTTGCAGTTATTGGACGGTACGGCAAAGCTATACCACAGTGTCGATGAGGTGCTACGCACAGACGATCTCGAATTGAAGCTGTGCTGCTACCCGGACGAAAGGGTCGGCCCGTACGGAGTAATAAGCGCGAAGCAGAGACTTGACGACCTGATAAATAGGTATAAGGATAATAAAGAGAAGCTAGAAACATATAGTAAGATAGCTGGCACAGTGCCGGAGTTTGAGCAGCAGCTCTTCAGGCACATAAGGATCAGACCTGAACAGATAAATGATGAGACAGTAATGCCGTACATGCAAAAGTTAAAACACTGATTGGGGGCTTCTGGCGCAACGGTAGCGCGCCTGCATGGCATGCAGGAGGTTGCGGGTTCAAATCCCGCGAAGTCCATTTCTATTCATAGGATTTCGGGTCCTCACATAAAGGATTAAATACCGAATTCGGCCTAATCTATTCTAACAGGGAATTGGTATGACGGACGGCCTTTATGCATGTGTTGGAGTCGCCCTGGTCTCTGGCGCCCTTGTTGCGATCTTGATGGCATTCGGCTCGACCTATACGCTGAACCTTTCTCAGATTCCGGCCATGGAAGGCAATATAAAGTTGTTTACAGCTTCTTATTCAAACCAGTCAAATGGGACATCCACGGTGTACGGGGCAGATTACGTGATAGGGATATCGAACCAAAAAGGATACAACATATGCTACCTGCTGCACGCGGACAACTCGACATCGAACAATGTCCTGTCCGCATCGTGCACCAACTCTAGCATAGTTACTTATAATTTGAAGAACCAGCGCACAGGGGAGTATAATCTTACAACAGGCAGATACTCATTGGTGCTTGACATATTATCTCCGAAGAAGGTATATCTGTTCAGCATGGACCAGTCACTCTATATAAGACCACCTGGTGTTTAAATTGACGATTGATAAAAGCAGTAAGATAGCAGTCATTCTTGTTGTGCTGATAGCTACAGCCGGACTATCGGTACAGACGAATCTTCTGTTGCAGCAGGCAGGATATCTTAAACTTAGTGTTGGCGCATTTGTCCTGCCCATAACACTGATGTATCTTGTGAACATAGTCTTTGCGTTCTTTTGGATCAAGTTTATTTTAGAAAGGCGTTATACAGCGTTCGTTAAGGTCTTGGCCGCCCAGGTTGCGATTGCGGTGCTGTTAGTGTGGATGTTCAGCGTGGTGTATATATGAAGATGGCTCTTGATAAAAATGCGGCGCTTGTCATAGGATTTATGTTCACTACTGTGATAATGGTGTACCTAAGTACAATACCAAGTGTCGGGCAGATCGCATGGCAGTATTCGCTCACTTTCCTGCTAACAAGCTTTGGTATAAGCTTTATTGCAGTCATACTTGGCGCTGTAGCTGCGCTGATGTTTTTAGAGTTGTTCAAGAGTCTCGAGAAGAAAGACGAATCGTGGTAAGATGGAGGATTACGAGATTGACCTTAAGAAGCTTCAGGATATGGCAGCTTCAGGCAGGCACAGCGTCTTCTGGGTGCTTGGCCCTACTAATACGGACATAATCAAGATGAACCTCGAGATAAACGAGGAGGTTGTCGCGCTCTATCCCGAACAACTGCTTGAGGAGAAGAATCCGAAATCAATTGTCGGGGATGAGCCGATACTCGTGTGCGAGCACGGGATAACTTCCGGGTTCCTGTGCAAGGACCTTAGGAAGAAGGGCGTGAACGCTTATTCCCTTGCAGGCGGCATAGATGGCATGAGGGGCTAGACGCCCTCCATCAATCGCAGGGTGAGCTTCGTCGTGTCCCTGTCTATCCCTGCCATGCTAAGCCTGAACTCCTCGTACGACGCCATTGTCTTGTCGGACGCTGAGAAGCTCTGGAATGCGGATGCGAGCCTGGCCTCCGTCTCCTTCAGCAGCTCCAGGAGCGCATCCAGATACGAATCGTTTATCTTCATGACTATCGCCTCGAACGTGTCGACGCTCTCTTCAAGCAGCTTTTTCAGCCATATGTACCTGTTGTTCACATACTCGACGTAATCCTTCTCGTTCGGCTTTATCTCCATCTCGACTATCTTGTTCTCTATGTCTACATGGAGGTCTGCCAGCTCGTCTGTGTCGAGGCTCTTCAGCATTGCTGCGACGGCCTCGCGCACCGCATCGATCTCAAGATGCTCGGTATCTTCCCCTGACTCGCGCCTCCTGAGGAAGAACGCCAGGCCCGGGAGATGGGTCCCGAACACCTCCATGAACCGGTATGCCTGCTCCAGTTCCGCCGCGTCGCCGACATACACATCGAACCTTTTGATCGCTATAGCTGCAAGCCTCTCCCTGTTGCCGTTGATCGCCTCTTCCCTTTGGGATGCCGCGCTGCTCTTCTGCATAGCTGACCTTTAACATTGGTATAATATTTATATTTTGCCAGAGACAGCCTCAACGTGGTTGGATGAAGCACGAGGAAAGGATCGAGAACCTGAAAAGGATGTACAAGCTTATGCTCGAGAGGCTCGAGAAGCACGATCCTAAGCACCTGCCTGCGAGCATAGACATGAGGAAGCTTGAGCTGGCATATGACGAGCTGGAAGAATACGAGTATGTCCTGAAGAAGAAGTGACGTTAGTTCGTTGACGTTCCGGCAATAAGCTCCTTGCCTATCTTGCTGAAGTCTATTATCCTCTTTGACTTTGCGTCTTCGTCCCTCGATAGGAGCACAACCCTGCTTGGCATGTGCTCAGTTGTGAGGATGTAACCTGTAAGCTCGGCAAGCCTCTTCGAGAAGTTCCTTATCTCTTCATGGCTCGGCACGCTCTCCATCACAAGACCTCTTTTCTCATTGTTCCTTGCCTCTCCTATGAACGAGAATCCCTTGACTTCGACGTAACTTGGATTTGCAAGCTTGATAAGTTCAGCATAACCTTCAGGGTTTACCATGTTGAGGCCCTTGACCAGCGTCATCCTCAGCACAGTTCTTGTCTTTAATGCGCTCAGGGCCTTGAGCGCGGCCCTGTATCTCTCCCATGCGTTCTGCACCTTGGGCCTTGTCGTCTTAAGGTATGTCTCTTCGTCTGGCCCTTGGAGCGATATGTACAGCTGCGTCGGCAGCGGATTGAGGGCGGATATCGCCTCCGGAAGGGTTCCGTTGTGGACCAGGAAGGTGCTTATCCCTCTCTTGTGGAATTCATTTAGCAGCGCGCTCATCTTCGGATAGAACATGGGCTCTCCAGTCAGGCTCAATGCAACATGCTTCGGCATCCTGGCCTCCTCCCATCGCTTCATCTTCTGGTCGGTATCTGCTCCGTGCTTGTAGCCGCTGACTATCCTTCTCTGCTCGTTTATCATTCCCTCGACTATCATTACGGGATCGTCCCACTTTTCCACTGCATTGAGCTCGTTCCACTTGTAGCCGTGCTCTTCCGGTATCAGTCTCCAGCAGAACGTGCAGCCGAGGTCGCAGCCTATTGCAGGCGTGCCCTGTATGCACTGCCACGACCTTATGCCGTAGAACGTGTATTTATAACACAGGGTCTTTCCGCGCATGCCGTTTGCTGTGTACTCGCATATCTTCACTGCTGAATGGTCGCCCACGAAGTGGTAGCCCTGCTTCTGCATCTTCTGTTTCAGCTCAAGTGGCATCTGCTTCATTTCTTCATCTCTTTCTTGAGCTCCGCAAGGGCGAGGACGCGCTTGTATATCGGTGGATGATTAGAGAAGAGGTTCATCATCATGCCTGCGCCTGTGCCGCCCTTCTTTGCCTCGTCCATGAACTGCTTGAGGTTCAGGTTGGGAAGGAGCTTCTTGAGCTCGGACGAGTGCTCCCTTATCTGATTGATCTCTTCCTGAGACGTTGTCAGGCCTGCTATGTAGAAGGACTTTGCAGCAGTGTTGTCCGACTTCACTGGCGCAATTGCGTTGGACGCGCTTATCTTCAAGAGAGACGAGGCGAGGCTCTCCGGTTTTCCGGTAGTGGTCGCGGAGTACTCGTCTGCGTATGACTCTCGCATTCTCGAGAGCCCTAGTATCATAAGCTGCAAGAAGAAGTAGAATATGAATGCGGCTGCCCCTACAAGCATGAGCACCGATGCATTGTTGTTCCTGCTGTTGCCGCCGAACATCCCGCTCAGGAGCATGTTCTGCGCTATCATGTACATGAGCATCGGCAGGAACGATATCATCATCATTACTGTAGTGTCGTTGTGCCTGAGGTGGCCGATCTCATGGGCCAGCACGGACTCCATCTCGTCGTCGTTGAGCATCGGAAGAAGGCCTTGGTGCACTACGAGAGTTGCGCTGTTCCTCGTTCTCCCGAAGACATACGCATTCGGGTCCTGCCTCGGCGCTATGGCTATCTTAGGTATAGGCACCCCAGCCTGCTTTGCCAGCCTGTTGACCATATCATGCAGCTTTGGATACTCATTCTCGCCTATGTACTTCAGCCTGCCCATGACGCGCATGAGCGCCGGCGAGGCTATCCACTGGAACAGGAAGAACAGGGCAGTTATGCCGATTATGGCTATTAGGCCTGCGCCTATGTAGAACATTATGGCAGCGATTATCGCGAACGCTATCGCGAATATTACCGCAAGCGTGAGGTACATCGTCAGTCTAAGTTTTACAATTGCCGCCATATTGCTGCCCCTTGTTTGCGCCATTAATCCTGTTCTTTGTTTCTGACGTACTCGTTGAACGTTGTCATCGTAAGTGTAAGGCTGTCGAACTTCTTGATGAACTCGTCTTTGTCCCTTGCCTCGGAGGCTATCCTGCCTATTTCTTTTATGAACCAGGGCGATGCCCAGTCATTCGATGGGTCTAACTCCCGGTCGAACAGGACCACGTACTCTGCCAAGGCCTTTGGATTCAGCCCTAGGTTCTGGAGCCTCTTGAGCGTGTCTATCACCAGTTCAGGAATGCCGCCGTTTGGGTATATTATATCGGAATCTGCAACTATCCTGTTGAAGACTGTTTTCGGCGATGCTACTATAATGCCTGTGTAGCTTGGGTCGTATACCTCCCTTGGATTGGTCCATGAGCCAAGCGAACAGAACTCTGCCTCGAGCCTCGCCGCTCTGGTTGCCGTGGTTGACGCGCCACCTCCCATGTATAATTGTAGGCAATCAACATTTAATAAGATTCCGACGTATTTTGGGATACTATATTAAGTTTTACGTTTCATAGGGTATCATGGACCTTGGATTCCTGTCAACGCAGCTTGGCACGATAAGCATAACGTCGGTCACGTTCATACTGTCGCTTGTGCTTGCTGTTGCCATGACCCTCAAATCGAGGAGGTCGCACCTTGCGAGCCACGTGTTCTGGGCCATAGGCTTATGGGTATTCGCGATAACGGTCCTTATAGAGGTCGTATTCTCTGCAGGGCTGTATTCCGGGCTTATTGAGAAGGTTTATCTTGCTCTTGTTGCCGTGCTTGTAGAGGTGCTGGCGCTCGGCTCAATGCAGCTTGTCAGGTCAAGGGCCTTGAGGTTCTCGTATTATGGGTTCTTTGTGCTCTCTACCGGTTATCTGTTCTACGGCACAGCGGTTTCAAGCGTAGGAAGCCTGGTCTCAAACTACATAATGTCAGGGATACCTCCTCTGCCTGTGACGATAGCTTCTGCTGCGATAACGGTACCTGCGACAGCGGTCCTTATCGCGATAGCCGCGATAAACTTCGCAAGAACGAAGAGGAAGCGCATGCTGTGCGTCATAGCAGGCATAGCGCTTGTCGCGGCTGCAGGCTCCCTTTACATAGCGCAGTTCCCTTCGATGCTCTACATAGCTGAATTCATAGGCATACTCCTATTGTGGTTCGGCTTCGGCTGAGTGTTGCGATGCTTGCTCCAATCATATTTGACAGGGCAACGATGGGATTTGCCCTATCTGTGCACATAGTCCTTGCGGTCATAGGCATAACCCTTCCCGTGATAATAGCGGTTTGCGAGTACCTTGCAGCGAGAAGGGACGACAACGACTACAAGGTCATGGCAAGACGACTGTCTGTCATGCTAGTGATACTCTTCGCTGCAGGAACCGCGTCAGGAGTGCTCGTTGCTGTTAATCTTCTCTTCCTCTGGCCGGCTTTTATGTCGCTTGCCGGCAGCGTTGCAATCCTGCCGGTTTACATAGAGGTTTTCGCGTTCTTCGGCGAGGCGATATTCCTTGCGATGTACTTCTATGGCCGCGGCGGCTTTTCCAATAAATACGCTCCTGCTGCGGTGATGGCTGTTGCCGGCTTTTTTGGAATACTGTCAGCAATGCTCATAACCATGCTCAATGCGTTCATGAACACTCCTGCAGGGTTCGACATACCGCAGTACCTGAGCACAGGCGTGCTGTCCGGGATCAACCCGCTGGCGGTGTTCAACACGCCCTCTACATGGATAGAGGTGGCGCACGTGGTAGCGACGTCGTACTTTGCCGGAGCTTTTATCTTTGTCGCGTATTTCGCATACAGATTGTTGAAAACCGACAAGGATGTCCTTAAGAGGTATTTCAGGAAGGGACTGAAGATATCGCTTGCGATCGCGTTCGTTGCCACTATCGCATCCCTCTATACGGGCATACTCTCCATTGCTACGCTCTCGACCCTGCAGCCTGAGAAATACGCTGCAATAGAGCTCGACCTCGTGCCACAGTCTCACGCGCCAGAGTACATAGGAGGCATAATAACGAACAACACCGTTGTGGGCGCAATCCCGATACCGAACCTACAGAGCATACTCGACACTGGAAGCCCGAGCGGATCCGTGCCCGGATTGAGCCAGTTCCCGCAAAGCACATGGCCGACTACATACGTGCACCTGATGTTCGACGCCATGGTCGGCGTCGGATTCCTGATAGGGATATTCCTTGCGCTGCTGCTTCTTGTGCGCGTCGTTCTCAGGAAAGACGTCCTTAAGAGCAGGCTGATGCTGCTGCTCATGATCGTCTCAGGCATTCTGTCGGTATTCCTGCTTGAGGACGGATGGATAATGTCAGAGCTCGCCAGGCAGCCATGGATAATATACAACGTCATGACCGTCGTGCAGGCCGGGAATCCCTCTTCTTCCATTGTGCCGCTCTCGATCGGGATAGTCGTATTCTACATAGTGATAATACCGCTGACGCTCCTCGTCATAAAAAAGATAGGGAAGAACGTAGCGCTTGAGGACGAGTTAAAGTGAGTGCATGAGTTCGCTTTACTTCATGAATTATGCCGTGTTCGCCGTGTTCTTTACGCTGATGACGGTAGAGGCGGGCATGGCCGTGCTTGCGGTCACGTCATACGAGGGCGCGAGAGATAAGATAAGATCGTATATAATGCCGCTCTGGGAGATAATAGGCACGTTCGCCGTGTTCTATTTTGTCGAGTTTGAGGCGACGTATCCGAGCCTTCTCACCCTTGTGGGTACTGCATACATACTGCCGATACTGCTTGCGGCTCTTTTCTTCATACTCAGGAACGCGTTCATATCGTACAGCGAGTACATAGGCAAGGGAAGGCCCGAGAACAGGTACGCGAAGATATATGGCATATCGACGCTCGTTGTGCTCTTCCTCGTATTGTCCATCCTCACGTCAGGCGTGAGCGGCATCGGGGTCGATGTCCAGCAGATGAGCGTGAATCCGCTCGCATTGTCGTTCAACCTCTTCAACATAACGATGTTTGTTGCCGTGATTCTGATAGGATGGTTTGCCGCTGTCGCAGTGACCGGAAGCGCACGATACAGAAAGCCTGGCGTTTATGCCGGGATTGCAGGGATTGCGCTTGTGTTTGTAAGCATGTTCTCCGGCGCGCCGCACCTTGCGGCAAACCTGCAGGATAACGTCATGCCGGTAGCGGTCAGCATCGCGCTGTTTGCTGCCGCGATTGTGCTTCATCTGAAGGGCAGCTCGTTCGCCAGGTATGTTGTGTTCGCATGGCTGTTCAGCGGCATACTTGCATACGGAGCGCTTCAGTACCCTTACATGTTCGGCGGCGTGCTTGACACGAATGCGTATGCGGCATCAGGCGCCGGCGCCGCCTACCTGATTATAGCCACGGCAATCGGAGGGATATTCCTAGTTGCTGCGCTCGCTTATCTTATATACGTCAACCAGAGGAAAGCCGGCAACGGCGCGAAGACGTACTAGCAATTACAGGGTGGACGTCTTGCCAAGCTTCACTGCCGCCATAGCAAGCAGCCGGGTAGCCAGGCCGCCGTAGATGCCTACGGTGTTGAGCTCTTTCGGCGTGGTCGCAGGGGTTATCACATTGGCCCTGATGCTGTCCTGCACGCACGCGTATATGCCCGTCTCCTCATTGCGCGTTATCGAGATATCGTGCGCTGTGTAGAATATGAGGTTCCTGCCCTCGTTTATCTCGGTTATCGTAGCTGCTACGGTCCTGGGCCTCGACTGCGGGTCCTTCATTATCCTCGCCCTTATCTTTACTCTGGCAGATGGTTTGTTGTGCTCTTCGTTTATCGCGTCCTTGAAGACCTTGATTGCGTCCTGCAGCGTCTTGCCGTAGAACATCGACCCTTTAGCGTACACATTCGAATCGTCTTCCTTGTTCTGGCCTGCTGCGCGTATTGTTGCCATGTCATTGCGCCTGTTTAGAGTCATTCTGCCCCGACCTTAGCGCGTTTATTGTCTCCAGCTGCTTCCTCAGGCCTATGACATCCTCGCCCATGGCAGCAGACTGCCTCGGGCTGACCGGCTTTGCCTGCTCCTTCTGGAGAAGCTCGCCGTTTATAATGTCGGTTATAATCGCATCGAGCGAGACGCCGCTGCCGTTGCTCACCGCAGAGAGCCACTCGCTCTTGTTCTTGAGCACGTACGCCCTTACGCTCTTGAACGCGACCGCGCTTGAGACTACCGGAGGCTGGTTATCGTATGCCGTGGTGACAACCTCTGGGTGCTCCCTTACCATGTAGTTTGCGTATGCCTCGCTCTTCCTGGCCCTGTTGTTCAGCTGCCTCATCAGGCAGTACATGCCGTACCTGAGGTCTTCCGGCTTTTTTGAATTGGATATTATCCATGCGGCTTCCTTGTCCCACACCTGCGCCTGCTCAGCTGTCGGCTTCGGATACGCGCTGCTGGTGCCGCTCCTTGACATGGATACCACTGGCATCGTTCAAATATATAAAAGCTTCGCGAACGGCAAAATCCGCGCGTTTCTTTGTTATTTTGACAATGCGGGGATATGGCTCCCCGGAAAAAGTGGAAACAAAAAGAAAAAGAAAAAAGGCGTAAAAAGGATTACGCCTTACCGTGCCAGTCTATTGCGCTTCCGATCCAGCCGATTATGAAACCGACTATCACGTACCAACCCCATGTGTTGACCGTCCATGTTGACGAGGCAAACACAGTAAGGGCCAGCAGCGTCAGGGATGCGAACGTCGAGATCTTGCTTCCGAACATCGCACCCTCCTTGCTTGGCATCGCTATGCCCGCTATGCTCATGAAGAACAGAGCTATCGAGCTGATTACTGCTCCTGCGAACAGTAGTGGCACCCATAGCGCAGCCGGATTGCCAGCACCGTTAATCTGACTCACTCCTGCGAATATCACGTACAGGAAGATCAGGCTAGCGATGAAGCGCAATACGCTGCCCCATGCTTTCGTTCCTTTTGCCGCCATTTGTATCACTGATATAATGATGCTAGCGGTGGGTTTAAAAAGCTAACTGAATACCCTGTATAGCGACGTATAAAATTGTGGCATCTTTTTCGACGGAAAACCCGCTCTCACCCTGGCTTGCGTAGCCCTGATATGCTGTAGGTCGCTCCGCGCCAGGTTATCCGATTCATGCGACTTGCCGCAAGTATGTTCCCCAGATAGAAGAAGCACATTATCGGGTATATGGCAAGCACGCTTGGGTGCCTGTCCCTGTCTCTTCTATAGGTTCTTACCGCACCCACGGCGAACGGCGCCAGGAGCAGCGCCAGCAGAGGGTTTACCAGAATCGCTAGCGCTATGCCTGAGAGCAGCACAAGTATGTTTGCTGGATAGAAAACCAGCGCGATCCTGTAGTTCCTCCCGTAACCAGCTATTGACAGGGCAGTCTGCCTGGTAGACCACTCAAGCAGTTGTTTGAGATCGTCGTTTGTGTTGACAACTACATGCGCATCTACCGCATAAGCTATCTTAAAGCCCTTTGCCAGGACCATCTTTGTCAGCGCTATGTCATCGGATACCGCTTTCCTTAAGGTCCTCAGGTTCTTGCTGTCGATGAGGTCACTTCTGAATGCCATAGACCCGCCCCAGCCGAACCTGGTGAGTTCCGACTCCATTAGGCCCTGGCCTACGAAGCCCCACGCGTATTTGACTCTTGGCCAGAAACCATTCGTTGGCTTGAAGATGGGGAATGCGGTTGACATCCCTACGCGCCTGTCGGTAAACGGGGCTACCATCTTGGAGAGCCACTCCCTCTCAGGCAGCACATCTGAATCGGCTATCACGTATATTGAATACCCTCTCATCTTGGATATCGCAGCGCATATTGCCCTGACCTTGCCGCTTGCGCCGTTCAGGGGCCCGGTCGCCAAGATGTAGGGTATCTTGAGTCGTTTGATCACGTTTAGCGCAGGATCGTCATTCGAATCGGCTACGGCCATAAGATCGTAGTTCGAGTAGCTCTGCGACTTCATCGATGAGAGGTTCTCTTTGAGGGTCAGGTCCATGCCCTTGCACGGCACTATGACAAGCGTCTTGGGTTTGAAACTGCTCTTTGCCTTGTGGCTTTCAACCTTCCTAGGCCTCAGATTCAGCGCAAGAAGCCCGAGAGAGAGCAATGCGACAAATGAGACATAAGCGATAAGCCAAAGCTGCAACAAAGCACCGTCAGACCATTATTGATTCTATAGTCCTGTTAATCTGGACCGCTATCTTCTTCGTAACTGTGAAGTTCTTCTCTGTTCTCTTCATCTCGCCCAATTTTATGAAGAACCATGCGCCGCCGTTCATCCTCCATGCCATGTACGTGCCCATGCCGGTGTTGCGCTCCCATTCTGAGAGCGCAGCATGCTTCTCGGGCTCGATCGAGAGGCTGCCCCTATTCCACGCCTTGCACTCGAACGCAAGCCCTTTGCCCTCCTTTATCGCGACTATGTCCGGGCTTATAGAGTTGACGCCGCTGCCAGCCGACCTTATTACGGAGTATTTCCTGTCATAAAGGAAGTTGAGAAGTTCCCTCTCGCCAGCCGCGCCTTTAGCATACCTGAGCACCGAATCGCCGCTGTTATATGGCAACTTAATATTAAAAAGCTAGATGCGTCTTAGCAGATGTTCATACTCTGTGCCCTGAAGAGCCTCTTGCTCTGTGAACATGTACTTGTACCGCACCCCTGCTTTCTCGTAAGCAGGCTCGGCGCCCCTGTCTATTATCGCGAATGCAGCATGCGGCAGAGAGTTATACCTTGCTGCGACTGCGCTTACTCTGTTGAACGAACCTCCAGTAGTTGAAACATCATCTACGTTGATGTAATCCTGATACTCGAATATTGAGCCATTTACCTTGCCGTCTTTTGATACCCAGAAGCCGCTGATTTCCATCTCGTACTTTAACGCCTTTGACAGCATGCCGCTTATTATCGGGATTGCTCCTGTTGCCTCGCCGCCTATCTGGTTTACAGAGTTCATCGAATAATAAGGCTTAGCCTCAGCCATGAACACCTCGGACACGGCATCTAAGCCCATAGACAGTGAGAGCACCAATTCAAGATTGAAACGTATCGTGCTTACGATTCCGGAGTTTAGCTTGGTGCCGTTCTTGTGGTATTCTATCACCCCTGGCACATTCTGTATGAGCTCAAGAACCGTCAATCGCTCAAGCTCTGTTTCTTTCATCTGCATCTTCAATAGACCACATTAGAGTATGCAATCAGGAAATATTTATTACAGCGTCTTCTGGCCCCTCTCATATGGCGCATGGCTCTGTATCGCATGCCTGGACATGTCAGACTTAATCTTCATTATCAGGTCGCGCATTCTCTTCTCCCTGAGCCTTGATATCATGAGATAGGTCTCGTCTTTCGTCCTTAGGGCTACAAGGATGAAGACCTCTCCGTACTTCATCCTGCCGGCCCTTCCTCTTCTCTGTATGTTCCTTATCTCGTTTGGTATTGACTCGTAAAATATTACGGCATCGACGCTCGGTATGTCAAGCCCCTCTTCGCCTATAGATGTGGCCACCAGCACCCTGAACTTGTTGTCCCTGAACTGCTGAATGGTCTCCTGCTGCTGGTACTGCGTTACTCCGTCCTTCTTTCCCACGAACGCCCTTGCCTCTATGCCATTGAGGTTGAGCAGCTCCTCCAACCGCTTTATCGTTGACCTGTACTGCGCGAATATTATCACGGATTTTCCGTTAAGCTCCTTCTTGAGCAGGTTGATTATCGTTATCATCTTCGGGTGCTCTTCGCCTCGTTCTATCGCGTCGCGCACTGTTTTTATCGCAGAGACTACAGACTTGTTCGACAGTATGCTGTTCACCGCCCTGCTCTTCTTCTCCCTTGTCTCAAGGGTGTGCATGTAAGTCGCGAACGGATGCAGGCCCTCTGTGCTGAGAAGGTCGTAGGCGTGCACAAGATTCAGCACATATACGTAGTTGAACATGGCCATGTACTTGTAGTTCTGCGCCTGCAGCTTTGAGATGTTGTCGCCTATTTGCAGGAATCGCCCTTTCGGCATATTCTCGAAGTTCTTGAACGGGCTTAGACCGTACTTGTAGAGGTTGGAGAGATGTTCGTCTATCACTGGCTTCAATATTGCCAGCGTTGAGTCAATAAGTTTCCCTTTCTCGACATAGAGCACGTGCAGGCTCTTGTCCATGACATACGGCTCGACGTCAAGGTCCGACGATATCCTTATCTCGATGTTGTTAATTGCAAGCGTAGATATGAGCGCATCTATCTTCTTCTTGTCGCCTCCTGGCGACGCGGTCAGGCCGACAAGCTGCACGCCCTTCAGCTTGCACTCGTCTGCGATGTATGTGTAAGCATATCTTCCCGATGCCCTGTGGCACTCGTCAAAGACAACGACACCGACCTCGTCAAGGGAGAGCCTTGCGTTCTTCAAGTCGTTCGCAATGGTCTGCGGCGTAGCTGATATGACCTTTGCCTCTGATTCCAGCTCAGCCCTCTTGCTTCCCGCCATGCTTCCTGTGAGCAGGAGTATCCTCTCGGATTCTATGTTCAACAATTTCTGCAGGGAGTTGTAGTGCTGCTCGCTTAGCGGCTTCGTCGGCGCGAGAAGGATGGCCTTCTTGCCGTTGCTGAGCGCGTTCGCTATTGCGAATACAGCGATAAGCGTCTTGCCGAGCCCTGTCGGCAGTATGACAAGAGTGTTCTTGCCTGTGAAGACGCTCTTGGTTATGTTTATCTGGTATGCCCTTGGCTCCACCGATTGGGTGTTGACAAGCCTGTTTGACGGTGAGAGCTCATCCCAGGACAAGGCCATGATTAGGATTCGGAATGCAGATATAAATTCTTATATTACGTAAAATCACCGGTGGCCTGATGGAGATAACAGAAGAGCTTTGCGAGGTCGTAGGCACCGTAATCGGAGACGGAAACCTATGGACCGATGGGAAAAGGTACAGGGTTGATATGACAGGCCATCCGGATCTTGATATGGATTATTTCAAGCACCTAAGCAGTCGGTTTTACACACTCTTCGGAAAGATGCCATACGCCATTCATGTAAGGGAGCATAAGAAAGGCAGGTGGCTTCACATGCGTCTTCAGCATAAGGTTGCCTTTGATACGTTTGTGGGCTTGGGCATACACGCGGGATATGGAAAGGCAAAACACGTTGCAATCCCAAAGAGGATACTAAAGGCGGGTTGGAGGTATTCCAAATACACATTAAGGGGCATCATGGACACTGACGGCACTGTCTTCTTCAGCAAAAAGACCTACAAGGCTGCAATTTATCCTACTTTAGAGATAGGTACCATAAGTAAAGGGCTTTCGGCACAGATTAACGGATTGCTCCTTGAACACGGGTTTAGGGCAAGGGCTAGGGTCTTCCAACGAGGGCGATACAATCCAGAGTATAAGACTGCCTTATACGGATATGGGATGTTGAAGAAATGGATGGATGAAATTGGCTTTTCGAACAATAGGCATATTAATAAACTCGTAAGTCATAATCTTATTCAGCCTATTGTGCCGCAGTAGCTCAGCCCGGGAGCAGCGATCCGCTGAAGACGGATAGGTCGCAGGTTCAAATCCTGCCTGCGGCATCCTTATTTAATCGTAGTATGGAACTGAAACGCTCGTTAGCGGGTCGATCGTTCGCATGAGCGATCCTCTGTAAGTCTCAAACTCAAAACTGCCGTGGCCTGAGATGATGTCGGGCCTTGACTCGATATGCATCTTCTTCTCGATAAGTGCATCGACCCTCCTTTTCTGCTTGTTCTGAGACGCTGTAGAATGCAGCATCGCCGCGTTGGCCCTGTAGACCTCTACAAGATAATCGAACGTGCCGCTCTGCATGACGCTCGCCCATATCCTCTTCTCAAGGTCTATGGCAGCAGAATTTAGCTTCGTAATGCTAAGGAATCTTGCAAAATGGAGCATGTCTTCCTTATCAGGCTTGTTCAACAGAGCGTCCAGGTCTGCGGCAGTCCCAGGAAGGAAGCCGGAATAGTTTGATGCCCTTATGCCATGGTGCTTGAGCATCTCGTCCGGTACCCTGGGGAATCTTTCTGATTCCCTGCACGATATTGTTGCAACGTATATGAACGGATGGTCATAAGGCAGCCACATGTGGAATTCCTGAGGCAGGCTCTCGTTGAAGAATATTGGGATATTCCCGGTCGTTTTGCTGTACTCTTTTGCGAACCTTTCGATCCTTTCAAGAAGCTCCTTGGCATACTTGGTGATAGGATACTCGCGTATCTGGTTGAGCTTAGAAACTTCAATTCTCTCCTCTTGAACAGCCCACGCCCTTAGGAATTTTTTAGAATCGAAGGACCTTGCCTCCTGCATTCTTCTGGACTTGTCCCTGATTGCTGACACGCCGTTCTCGTCAGGCATTGCGACGCATATGGATGAGAACTCCGTCGTGTTGGCTTGAGGAGTAGGTATCGGCTCGATAAGCACATCGTAATTTTTTGACATGATGCGCTTCGCCACCTGGCCCATATTGTCGAAACCCCTTTCTGCCCTTAGCTCGTACAGCCCCGCATCTTGCGCGCCTATGATGTAGAGCTCAGCGCCTGGCTTGAGCACTCTCTTGATCTCATAGATAACGTCCCATGGGGCTTTGAGGTACTGGATAACGCTTATCATTGTCGCAGAGTCGAATGTGTTATCACCGAACGGGAGCTTCTTGCCTTTGGATATCGCATCCAGGTCAAGGTGGTGCTTCCTGTATTTTGGTGCAGGGTTGTACTTGAGCGCCTTCGAGGATATGTCTACGACATCAGAGTTCTGATATGGGAGGTACCAGCCTCCGCCTATGTCTAGGTTCCTGCCTGTGAGCCTCTTTGCGAGATGAAAATCGATGAACTGCTTTATCTCCTCTGTGAAATAGGTCCATTGGTAGGAGCTATGGTGATCCCAGGTCTCTTCCTTTGTGCCTAAGTCCCCTACAACGGCGCCAGTGCCGCCTCCGCCTCGAGAAGCGCAATTGTCCTTCTTTTCGACCATAGAAACAGTGATACTTGATGTTTTCCGAAATATTTAATTGTTGCGAACGCATAGTTAGTGCATGGAAAGACAGAGGCTAGCCCTTGCCGGCGGTATTGTGGCTGCAGGGCTTGCGCTGCTGCTGCTCCTATACTTCATTCAAGGGCCCGCATGGGATCTCGTGACCCATTACCTTAACGCGAAGGGCTTCATGAGCCAGTTCTTCCTGTCGAAGGCATATGCGATACAGGGCAGCCTCACCATACAGAACGGGACGACATACATAGAGATATTCAGGGACGCGCTCTCGCCCTCCATATTCATGCTGCTGATACCGATATTCTCGAACCCTATACTGCCCTACCTGATTCTTGTATACGCCATGTTCGCCGCCTCTATCCTTGTCATGGCAAGACAGATGAGGATGGATTACCTTGTCTCGCTTGCGCTCTTCATCAGCCCGTATTTCATAATGCTCTCGCTGTTCATCAACAGCGAGGAGTTGCTTTCTGTCATATTCATGCTGATCGCACTTGGTTTGCTGTACAAGAAGCACCCGGTTGCCGGGCTTTTCATCGGCCTCGCAGGCCTTGGCAAGGAGACTGCGCTCATATTCCTGCCTATGGTGGTGTTCCTTGGCGGGAGTAGAAAGGTCATGGCAGGCCTTGCATTATTCGTCGCTGTGACCGCCCCATGGCTCGCCTTCAATGCGTATTTCTTCGGATCACCCATAGCCAGTTACGTGGCTGCCATAGATGTCAATGTGCTCGGGAATGCGCCTTTGAGCGTGCCGCTGATACCGTTCCTTGGCGCCATTGCGTATCCCATTGCGATTCTTGCGTTTGGGCTTTCCATCCTAGGGGCGAAAAGGGCAAGGGCTGCGCTTTCAGCATTCATGAGGCGCGACATAGCGCGCCTGCTGCTCGTCTTTCTCGTACTGTCGGTAGTGGCATCCACAGCCGTATCACTCAGGAAAGGCCAATTTGATCAGCTAAGGTACGGCTACCTCATCGCTATGGCCGTGTGCGTGATTGCCGCAGCAATCCTTGACAAATGGTCTTCTGACAGGGGGTTCGTTGCGCGCATAGCGATGGCTGCAATCGCGGTTGCAGCCGCTTCGTGCTTATACTATCTGCTTGTCACAGCCCCAGGAACTAATTCATTGGCATACAACGCGAACAATCCCGGCTCTGTTCTATCGCAGGCAAAGGCGGAGCTTGCGTCTTTAGGGTATGCGAACTGCAGGGTAGTCTCCAACGCCTGGCCGTACATGATCTATGAGGGTGTTGGCGCATATGCGCCATACTCCTTCAACTCGAGCGTGGGCAGCTATCCGATAGTTGCATTTGGCAACGGCTATGGGGTGCCGCTCTCGAGCATAATCAACCTTGATGCATCAAAGACAGCTTATAGCAGCAACAGCTTCTCCATACTGCTGCCGAGCAAAGCCATGTGCGTTACCTGAGGTTACAGATAAGAATATATGCCTGCATAATCTATCTTATCCTAACATGCGATCGTAGTCTAGCCTGGTAGGACGCGGCCTTGCCAAGGCTGCAACCCGGGTTCAAATCCCGGCGGTCGCACCTTACGTTTCAAGCGTGTTGTGATGGCAGAGCTCGATAGGGTTGTAAAGCTGCTTAACAAAGAGGTAGGGGTAAGAGGCGTGCCTGACGTCGCCATAAACGGCCTTCAGGTCAGGGCCTCGCGAAATGTGAAAAGGGTAGGGCTCACTACCGACGCATGCATGGACTCGTTCTTGAAAGCCAAACGTCTTGGGTGCGACCTGCTCGTAGTCCATCACGGCATATTCCTGAAGGGCAAGAGAGACATCGCCGGGATTGCGAAGCGGAGGGCCGCCTTCCTGAAAAAGAATCACATATCGCTTTACGCTGCGCACCTGCCTCTTGACAAGAGCATGAGATATGGACACAACGCGTACCTGCTCAGGCTCGTCGGGGCCAAGCCCTCAAAGATATTCAACGGCATCGGCTACTCCGGATTCTTGGATAAGAAAATGAGCGTCGCATCGATAAGAAAGCTTCTGGACAAGGGGCTTGGCACGAAGTCTGTGGTATGGGGATTTGGAAATGGCAAGGTGAGAAAGATTGCGGCCGTATCCGGAGCCGGTGGGGCCGACATAGAAGAGGCCGTGAGGCAGGGCGTTGAGCTTTTTGTGACAGGCGAGGCCAACTCCTGGAACTACTACGATGCAAAGGAGGGCAAAATCAATGTTGTGCTCGCAGGGCACTACAAGACAGAGACAAGCGGGGTAAAGGCCCTAGGCAAGATGCTTGAGAAGAAGCTCGGTATTGAAACGAGTTTCATCGACGTCCCCACAGGCCTGTGAACCGCACAGACGTCATATACAGTATCTCGAGTAGTAAACCTTTCCCTTCTCTGTGAAAGCCACGACCTCGGGTCGTTCCTCCCCCCTCAGGCGCATCTGCCTGCCTATCTCGCGCTCCGGGTTTGCATGCCTGAGGTAGGCAATGTATTCCGCATCGTTGAGGCTCTTGATGATGCCTCTTTCCTTCAACAGGGGGACACATACCGACGCCCCCCATCCCATAAGCTCGTCCTTCTCGCCAGCGGCCCTTTCAATCCTGTCAAGAGTGATCGGCCATGAGCCGTTATTGAGGATCGCCTCGCCTATGCACTTGAAGACCTTATGCTCCCATTCGGTCAGCTTTATCTCGTCCACATTCAGTTCCTGGTCTATGCGTTTCGAAAGTTCCGATATCTTTTTGTTATAGCGCTCAACCGAGCCGATATCCAGCCTTAGACACCCCTCCCACGAGCAGGTCATGTTCTTCATGCCAGTCTGGATAGTGTACGCTAAGGAATCGATTGCATAATTAAGCTCTTTGACGGCACGCTCGTCGCTGCTCAGTTCAATGACACCTGCTGTCTTTCTGATTACCTTCTCTCCGATTACCATTATACCACAGCAACATTATGCCTTTCCAAATATATATAGATTTCCGCACCACCCGCCTTTAAATATTTGAACAAAGAAAAATGTTATCATGTCAGAAGCAACGCTCAAGATGAGCAACGCAGGCACAGAAATAGAGATAAACCTTGCGAACCAGCAGCTGTTCAGCCTGAAGAGGAACGGCGTTGAGGTGATGTGGCCAGGCGGCGCCCCTGAATCGAGAAGGCCGAAGACGGGTTGGCCCAACAGCGAGATAGTAATGTTTCCAATAATAGGCGCTGCGCCTAACGACAAGATAAGGATTGGCGATAAAGAATACCCTATGGGGCAGCACGGGATAGCGAGATACATACCATGGAGGATAATAGATCCTGGCACGTTCTCCGTCAACATGGTGCAGTACCACTATGGGCAAGAGGAGATCCGCGGAAAGAACAAACAGATATCTGTATTCCCGGAGCCGTACAGGCTGGCCAAGACATATTTTCTAAGTGAGAGCGGCGACCTCTGCTTCAAAATTGACGTGAGCAGCGAGTCCGATAATAATCTGCATTTCGCTCTCGGCTTCCATCCTGCATTCCTTGTACCGAATGGCGCAGGTGCCGTAGCCAACAGAAGCTCAAATGACAGCACGACCTTGCGTCTTAGTGAGGTAAGGAAGGCAGAAGGTTGTGCAATGAGGTTTGAAGATTCAAGAGCGATTGAATATTTGACAGACTCTTTCAAGGTAACGATGACGCACAACTTTGGAATGACCCAAGTCTGGGACAAAGGTGAGGGTTATGTTGCCATTGAGCCTATCACTGCGCCATCGTTAAGCGCAACCAGACAGCCTGATGCCGAGCTGGGGGCCATGCCAAGGTACATCACGCTGCGAGGGCACGGGCATATGTCGTTCTTCGGAACAATAAAGGTAGAGCCTTTAGATATCAGAAAATAGCTATCACAAGCGCGCCCGCGAACGCCACTGCCATGCCTATCTTCTGCAGGTGCGTCAGCCTTTCCTTATAGAAAAGATAGCCGAAAAGCGCGATCAGCAGCAACATCGGCGTCTCGAAGATGCTTGCGATGTGCAGCGCGTTTATGTGGGTCGCGAACGCGAAGAGCGCGTTGCCCAGGCCGTCCAGCACTCCCGCAGTGATGCCAAACATCGCGATCAGCGCTATGGTGTTGCCGGCCCTCTTCAGCTTCAGCACATGATGCCTGAAGAATATGCCGAACACAACCAGCGCAAGGGTCACGCTCACAATTCTTGAGAGCAGGATAGGCGCGGCGAACTGGCCCGACAGATTTATCGCGAACGACGCGAATATCCAGTAGACTGCCCATGACACGTTCGCGAGCGCCGCAGGGAGCAGCTTCCTGTTCAGGGCAGAGCCGCGCGTCGTCGACGCAAGGAGCACTCCGAATGTCATGAGCGCTGCGCCGCATATCTGGAACGCGCTGATCTGCTCGCCGAGGGCGAGCACTCCGAACGCAATTAGAGGCAGGGCCTGGAGCAGCCCTGTCGGCGCGGTGTTGGATACCTGCTCTGTCTCTAAAGATTTGTAGTACAGCAGAGTGCCGAGAGTGAAGAACCCTCCCGAGATTACCGAAGCAAGTATCGCGTAAGAGCCGATAAACGAGGAGTTGAACGCGAATATAGCGACTATCGGGATGAGCCCCGCGGCAGCGATTATTATGCTTGCCCTGGATCTTCCCGAGAGCACTGAAAGCCTGCGCTCCAGCGTGGTGGAGAGCGACCAGATTATCAGTATGGCGATGGATACGATTTCGGCAAGCGCGAGCACAAGACCACAATTCTGCAAATTGCAATTAAACTTTGTTATTGTGTATTTAAGTCTTTTCATTGATGTATAAGCATGGAGTACGGCTTCGAGGTGCAGAGCAGGTTCCACGAGAGGTACAGCCCGATAACAAGAAAAATCTTCAGGCTGCTCTCGGAGAACTCCCGCGCATCCATATCGGAGATGTCTAACGCGCTCGGAATATCGAGAAGGACGATATCCGAGAGGCTCAAGAAACTTGAGACTGAATCGGGCCTCAAGTACACGCTTGAGCTCAACGAGGCGAACCTCGGGCTCAACAATCCGCACCTGATACTCGTGAAGTTCGACGGCAAGCCGGATTACGCGAAGATAAAGGAGATGCTCCACTCTTCGTATATACCGCAGCTTGCGGTGACTATGAAAGGGTCCGAGCAGATGATAATATATGCGAATGCCAAAACAGGAAAAGAGTACGCGCATTGGGACAGAAGCATGCGCATGATGCTCGCGAAATACAAACCATCATGGCAGCCGAGCGAGGTGGCGCACAGGCAGCTAGGATTCTTCCCACTGAGAAGCGAGATCATAGAGAAGAGCACGATGCCAGAGAAGTACAAGCCGATGCTCAAGCTCTTGAACAGGGATTCCAGGATGTCGTTCCAGGACATATCCAAAGAGCTCAACATGAACTTCAACACTGCGGCATACAACTTCAACAACCTGAAGAAGATGAGCTACATAGACAGGTTCACCGCAACTATAGGCATGCCGCAGGGCATGTCGTTCGTTGCATTTTTCAGCAAGTACACGCCAAGCGAGGGCTACGAGAAGGCGTCAGCCGAAGCGAGAAGGGCATTCACGAGCGACGACGACAACCCTATGGTGAGCAGGTATCTCATAACAGCTCCACTGATCGGCAGCTACGACTTCTTCGGCATCGGCGCGTTCGACAGCATGGAGAGCGCGCAGAAGCACGGCATAAGCTATCACAAGAAGCTGTTCAAGAGATACAACGTGAGGATGGCCCACGGAGAGCTCAAGGAGGTGTTGCTGGGCAGCCTGCCGGTGAGAAGCCTCGACAACAAGAACGACTACAAGGCAATAAGCTGGAACCCTGGGGAGTAGCGTAGCTACTCCTTGATGGTGTTCTTCAGCGTCTCCTTTATTGTTGTGTTCTTGCCTGGCTGGTTTCTATTGAGGGTCGGGGCGATATTGAAATTGAAGTTTAGCCCCGCATTGAAACCTGCACCCACCATCCCCGCGTCGCCCGGAAACTTGTTCTCGTTGAAATTCTCGGAGATGCCGAAATTTATCCTGTTTATCACGTCGGCCCCGTATTGCTTGGCGATTCTGTTCTCTTCTCCTTCTGCCCTGGAGAGAACCTTTGTAAATGCCTCCAGCGCCTTCCTTGTTATGGTGCTCCAGTTTATCTCCGGATGGTCCTTCATTATCCTATAGATGTCGTCGTTCACAGAGAGGGTTATGTTCTTGCTCATAGTTTCACCACATAATACACATAATTATGTGTAGATATAATATTTAAGCTTTTTTGTTGCCCTTTATTCTGTCGTTGAAATGCCGTCCAGCGATATTCCTCTAATCTCACGAGGGACACAAGCTATTTAAAGATTGCTAGGTGTATAGTAGCGAGGCGACTACATGAGGATTTCGGAAATCTACAACATGGATATCTACAGTGATACAGGGCAGTACCTTGGGGAGGTACGCGACGCGATCATTGACCTTGAGCGCGGAGAGGTAAGCAGGCTTTTGATGGAGGAGTGGAGAAACTCCGAGCGAGAGGAAGCAAAGAAGGCACTGCAGCAGAAGAGCATTCTGTTCAAGAACATAAAGGACATCGGCGACGTTGTCATGGTTTCGGCATCAGGCCACAACCAGAAGGCCTCGGAGGGCGCGGCAAGCGCAGAGGCAGCCGAGCTGATGAAGAGATAATTGCCTTTGGCAGTTATCCTTTCTTTTCCTTTTTTCGTTCATTTCCCGTTATAAGAACCTTTAATAATTTTGCTTTGCCAATTGTATTTGGTTTCTTCTTCACAGATTGGAACTCGAAAGGTTAATGCCGATTTTCGACATTGGATTTAAACGTGATACTCATGGGAAAGTTTCCGATTGCAGACGCTGAGCTCGCAAAGATATGGATATGCAAGAAGTGCAAGGGGAGGAACTACGCCGGCGCAAAGAAGTGCAGACGCTGCGGATCGCAATATCTCAGGCCGAAGCACAAGGACATCAAGGTCAAGAAGTGACGTTAACAAGTGATCAAATGGTAGAACTTACTCCTATAGAGCAGGTTGTCGTAAAGGCAATGGAAGAGCTCGGAGCGAACAAGGACACAGTGATAAAGACGGCAGATGACATAACGAAGAAGTCCAACAGGCCAAAAGGCCTGGTGAACAACGCGCTCGTCGCTCTGACGCAGAAGGGCGTCGTGAAGAGAGTTGCTAGAGAAAAGGCATCCGGTTACTACATAATCAACAAGCCTGCGTGATATTGCATGGACGAGCCATCGGAGTACGTAGACTTCATGGTCAAGTACAAGGACTGGATCTCAATAAAGAGATTGGGCATAAGGCCTGACACGAAACCTCAGGAGATCGCATTCGCGCTTGCGGGGATAAGGGCAACTGCCGACACAAGGTCTTATTCTATTCTCGGGATAAACACGGCGACGCTCGACGCGTGCGCCGACAGCATAACAAAGGGTCAAAAGAAAAGCTTCGACTCGCTTGCGGCTGCGCTCTCGAAGGCGGGAAGCGCAGAGGCGAAGAGGGCAGTCGACGAATCGTGCCAGAACAAGGAGCTCACAGGCTTTGCCTCAGCTTATCTGATGTCTAAGATAATATCGAACGTAGGCTACGAGACATCAATATCGCAGACTGCGATGTCAAAGATCTGGAAGGAGCTCAAGCCGCCGAAGCCGCGCGGCAGGGCGCCGAAGGCGTGACCTAGCTCACTTACTAACACTCTTGGCCTTTATTGGCTCTGCTTCTGCAATGCCATGTTGCTTCAGTTTTATGTACTCTTGAACATAGGGGGCGAGATGTTTCATCAATTGGGCCTCATTTATTTTTATCTGCCTGAATAAGGTATCGTGGGTCAGAGGCGCCTCGTCATTACGTATAAGGAGCTTATTCTGGCGTATGGAAGTGTATTCTGGAGCGTACGTTTCCCTTTGCTGGTCCTGTTCGGTGATCACATTAAACAGCATCTTTTGGATGAGCTGTTCCGAATTTCTTGCCTGGCTAAGCATGGTAAGCGACTCCGCCCCGCTGCCGTAGAATGAATCGGCCTGGAAGCTCTCCTCCGGGTTATCTGAGAACACAAGGAACCCCTCCTTGCCTACACCCTGCGAAGCAGTATACATGTTACCAAAGATTTTGGAGAGTTTTATGACCGTATCTGTCGATAGGTTCTCCAAGACCGTCTTGTAGAGCGTGGTATTCCTTATCGCTGAATTGTATGCCTTGTCGTCGTCTTCGAATCTGGTTATTACCCCTAGTTTATTGCCGTCTTGGCCCTTCGTGTCGTCATATAGTGGCTTGAAAGCCTCTTCCATGCTAGACAGGGTAAGTGCCGCACTCTGGTTCTTTAAAGAAACAAGATTCTCCCCAACTAATACTAATGCATCTGACAAGTTTCGAGTAGGAAGGAGGTCTTTTACTATGTCCTGCAGCTCTTCAAGAGCGCCATCAATGATATACTCCTTGTTTGCATTCAGCTTCTGCTCTATAAGCTCGCTGTTTTTCGATTTGCCTTCTGCCTCTTCAAGCCTTTTCTTTATCTCATTTGGGACGCCGACAATACCGTAGTAAAGCGCTCCCATGCGCGTCATAAACCTAAGTGCGGTTCCTATGTCCTCATAACCGCCAAGAGCCGGATGAGGCATGTTGTTTATCTCATGCATAAGCTGCGTTCTTAGCTCTTCATTCTCCCTTGCAAGATGACGTGTATAATACGCAAGCTCCTTCGCATCCATATTAGGATAAGGGAGATGCGGCAGTATTTTGACTAATTCAGTTATCTCCAGATTGTCGAAGTTCACTCCGGATTTTTCGGAGAAATTCCTTAGAGATAGGTATCTTAGATCGGTATACGCCCCGTTTGAGTAGTCGCCAAACACTATAGCGTGCCTTGTGACGCGGGAGATGCCAGATTCTTTGTATATGTCATCGAATATGGGTTTCAGAAAGTCAGGGATGTCATCATCAGCCGACCCTATGATTCTTGCGTATCTGACGCCTTTCGTCTTATCAGTGCTCTTTTCGAATAGGTATGCGACAGCACCTGCGCCGCCTGTCGAGTCCGCATTCGAACCGAATTTGTACTCTGCCTTGTCAGTTGCTACGACTATTGCCTTTCCCCCTTCAAGGCCGTTCATTGCAAACCCCGCGATTGCGGAGCCGGCAGATGCGCATGCAGACTGCATGTGGTCCTTTATTACAGGCTTGAATTCGTCAAGACCGTTTATGCCGTTCTTAGTCAGGGTTGACAATATCTTGTTTGTTGCCTTCCTTACTTGGACAGAGATATTCTCAGAAGTTCCGGTAGGCGTCTCTGTTGCAACCTTGAAAGTCTTTATCTCGCTAGGTTTTATACCGTATAACAGCAGAAGTTTGGCTACTGCGAGTGCAGCCTCAGTAACTGAAGTTTCGCCTATCCCGGCTACGCTGCTATAATCTATACCGAGCCCTTTCCTGATTGCGGCCTCCCTCTTTTTTATCCCATCTTCCGTTCTCTCTATAGTCTTTGCTCTTTCAAGAGCGGATATTTTTAGTCTGGATACAGACGTCACCATACCGGTCATAGTAACCAAACTATCGTCGACTAGCTTAGTCATCAACTCTCTTTGAGTATCTTTTCTAATGTTGTGCAATTCGGAGTCAGACATCTTAATCGCCAACAAGTTGTGGGACTTGGGGGGATTTATATACAAAGTCCACTTTGTTGATTAACGAACATGTTTACAGAGGGTTTTACGTCTTTAGTCAATCGTATGTCCGTTTAAAGCCGTTAAGACTGCTAGACTACCGACGTCAGGACAAGGATAAGAATAACACCGAATGTCATGATCAGCATCATCCTCGAGAAGCTGTGCTTGTACGTCTCCGGCAGTATGCTGGTTGCACCGATGTACAGGAATTCGCCGACAAAGATCGCGAGTATCACGGAAAGGTATGCGCTGTTGACGATGAACAGATATGTAAGAAGCACCCCTGCGACAGGGGCAATTGCATCTGCGAAAAGAAACGCCAATGCCCTTCCTGCATTGTGTTTGTTCCTCAACATAACTACAACGGTGTTTATGCCATCTGTGAAATCGTGGAATATCACTGCGAGCGCGACTATTATTCCGATTGCCGGGTTGACGCTGAATGCGGCGCCTATTGCGACTCCGTCAAGCAGGCTGTGGATTACCAGGCTGCCTGCGCCTATTGGGCCCATCGGATGGCCGTGGCCTTCCTCTTTCTCGTCGTGGTGGTGGTGCGTGAGGAAGTACCTCTCGACAAAACTGTAGAACAGGAACGACAGGACAACGGCTATCAGCACGTCCCTTATCGGCAGGCCTATGCTCTGCGCCAGGTTTATGCTCTCCGGCATCAGGTCGAGGAACGCAACGGTTATCAGCGTGCCGGCAGCGAATGCGAAAAAGTATGGAAGGGCCTTCCTGAACCGTATCGCCACTGTCCCGCCTATGAGTGTAGACGCGAACGTTGCAAGCGCAAGCAGTATTATTATCGGGTCCATCTAACTCATCATTTATTCGGAGATGCCTGTGTCATGCTACGGCGACGAGAGCGCGGTCACCACTATCCCCATGTAATCCCCCTCCAGTACGGTTGCAGTGGCATTGACCTGCGTTGTGTTGACTATCTTGTACGCGTCAGAGAACTCGCCGTTTGCAGAGTCGAGGGGAGTCAGCCCGTACCAGCTCGGGTTCGCTGGGTAGCACGTTGACGATATGCCTAGTATCAGGTCGTTTGCGCTCGAGGTGGAGTACTTCGTCGATATGGCGGTGCTGTAGCCTGTTGTCGCTATCGATGGCAGCGTGCTGTTGCTGTCGAACACGCTGGCGTTCTTGGCAGCTACCACAAGCGCGCTCACGAACACAGCACCGCTGCGCGTGGCGGTCAGCTTATCTGTTGCGACGGTTTTGCCAGGCTTGGCGTAGAATATCCAGCTGCTGCCGCACTCTCCCTGCAGGCCTGACGTTCCGCCGTACGCAAGGGTCCAATTGAGCCCTGCGGTATCGGTTATCCTCGGGGTGCCTGTGCCCCCGTCCGCTGAGGCTATAGCCACTATCGTGTCGTTGGCGCTCGTCGTGGTGAACGCCGATGTTGTTATCGGCGGCGGCGTGTCTCCTCCCCCAACCGCATGCGCGTCGATTGCAGGCACGCCAAGATGCACAGGTGTGACACTTGCGAGCAGTGTTGTCGCGTTCGCTGCCGGCCTTGCGGATGCGGCTGTGCCTGTGTCTGTGAATACGGCACGGTACGTCCCCGGCACGGCCGTTGAGTAGTTCGCAACCAGGCCTGTGCCGCTTGCGCCAGCCAGAGTGGTGCCGTCTGCGTTGTACCACTGCCATGAGAATGATCCTGTGCCTCCTGAGACCGTGGCGTCGATATGCGCAGGGACGCTTCCCTTCACGGTTCCGCTTGCCGGCTGTATCAGTATGGACGGGGCGGAGTACAGCGCCATGCGCGCCGCTGCCGAGGTCAGGTTCGCCCCTGCCGCGGTGAGGTTGGCTCCAGTGTCCCTGAACCTCACGCTGTAGTTGCCTGCGTTAGGGGTCACGTAGCTTGCGTATGCCCCTGTGCCTGTCGCGCCCGCTATCGTGTTGGCTCCGTTGTACCACTGCCATGAGAAGGATCCCGTGCCTCCTGTGACCTGCGACGATATGGTCACGTTCTGGCCCGTGTCAAGGGCCCCTCCAGAGGGTTGGACGGATATCGAAGGCGCGGGGACGAATACGACAGGCACGGATACCGATGTTGCGGTCTCTATTGGCTTGGCCGCCCCTGTCCCTATGTCGGTGAATTCTGCGTGGTAGGATCCCGGAGCAGACGCGGTGAATGTTGCTGTGGATCCGGTCCCTGCGGCACCGGCTATCGCGGACGTTGCATTGTACCACTGCCATGAGAAGGATCCTGTGCCCCCTGAGACGCTTGATGTGAGCGTCGCGGCCTGGCCGACATATGTGGTTGCTCCCTTCGGCTGGACAGATATCGCAGGGTCCAGGTGAAGCACATTGAGATCCGAGACTGCTGCTACAGCGACGCTTACGTCGGCGGTGGTCCCCAGGTCCGCACCCTCTGTTATTGATGCTGACGCGTTGGCCAGCGGCGTGTCCGCGGATCTGTCTGCGACAGCGAACTGGTAGCCGGTATTCGACAGCGCGGTCAATCCGCCCCAGTAGAAGCTCCCGGATGTATGGCATGTGCTCGCCGCGCCGAAGGCCAGATCGTTGGCGTTCGTTGTGGAGTACGTTGCCGATGTGTGGTTCGCAGCCGCGGCTGAGACTGACGGCAGTGTGGCGTTTGCGTCGAACGCGGTTGCGTTTTGCACTGCCATGACGAACAGCCCGAGGAAGGCAGGAGCGACCCTTGAGTCCGATACTACGTCCCCGGAGAGCTTCTTGCCTGGCTTGGAATAGAATATCCATGTGTTCCCGCACTCGCCAGGCAGCCCGTTGGTGCTCCCGTACGCGAGGGCCCACGTCGAGCCTGCCGTGTCGGACACACCCGGCGCGCCGACGCCGCCGTCGGCGAGTACGACAGCGACCAGCATATCGTTCGAGCCTGCGGTGGTCATGCTGCCGGTGGATACGCTACCTATTGATTCTGCGCCAGTGGCGCCGGAGAAGGAGTCAAGCCTCGGCTGGTAGATCTGCGATGCTATTGTGATATTGGCAGGAGCGGATGAGCCTGTTATCCCAGGGGTGCCCATCCTTGTGAACACTGCACGGTAGCTCCCTGACGATGTGGCGTTGTACGTTGCGACTGTGCCGTTGCCAGCTGCAGTTGCGACTGTAGCGTTGCCGTCGTACCACTGCCATGTGTAGTTGCCGGCGGTGGCATTGAGCGTTGATGATAGCGTTATGGTCTGGCCGCTATCCATCAGCGTTGACTGGGGCTGCTGCGCCACGGCCAGCTTCAACGGATTGACGGTAACGGGCACCGGGTTCGATGCTGCAGTCACATTGTCGGAGTCGGTAGCCCTTACGCTGTAGTTGAACGTGCCTGTTGCCCCTGCGATCGCGCTATAATATGAAGATGATGCATTCTGGATCGGCGAGGTCCCGTTGTACCACTGATATCTCACCGAACCTGAACCCGCGCTCGTCAAGTTAGAGGTTATCGTTATCTGCTGTCCGACGTAGGCGGTCGCGTTCCCGGATGCCGTGACCTCTGGGATGGGGAACACTGCGACAGATACAGGGATGGAAGTTGTCGTGTAGGCGCTTGAGACGTTGCTCACCAGGCTGACGGTGTAGCTGTCGTTTGCCGATGGTTTGAACGTGCACGTGTTTACGGATATGCCACCGCAGCCGGGTATCGGGGCGTTGGCGTTAATGTCCGTGAACGTGTATGTGAACGCTGTGGTCCCGCCGCTTACGGAAGCGGAGAGCGTCAGGTTCTGCCCGAGATCGACCGATGCGCCTGATGGCGCCAAGGCGGGGGTGGCGAGAGGTATCTTTACATTGACCTTCACGCTTGGCGATTCCGTTACAGACGGGGTGCTCGCATTGTCCGCTACGCGGACCGCGTATGAGTCGGTGTACAGCGGGATGAACGTGCAGTTGCGCGATTGCACTGACACGCATCCCGGTATCACGGCATTTGTGCCGATGTCGGTGAACGAGTATGAATACACTGGAGTGCCGCCGGATGCAGTTGCGGTCAGCGTCTCAGGCTGCCCCTCGGCTATCGTGGAGTTTGATGCGGATATCCCCGGAACAGAGAGCGCCGGGTTGACCGTTACCTGCACAGCTTGCGAGACCTTGGCTTCGGGCCTCGTGCCGGAGTCCTTGACGCGCACGGTGTACGAGTCGGTCCCGTTCGGGGCGAATGTGCATGTGTTTGCCGGTATCTGGTCGCATCCTGGGATTGGCCTTCCTGTTCCTACGTCATTGAACCTGTACGTGTAATTTGGAGTGCCGCCTACGGCAGACGCAACAAGGGTCTCGATCTGCCCTTTGTCTATCGTGGCGTTTGACGCATAAAGCGCAGGCTTCTGCAGCGATGTGGTGACCTTCACAGGCACGGACTTCGCATCGGCCGCCTTTGCAGGCCTCGCTGTGCCGGTGCCGGCGTCAGTGAATTCTACATGGTAGTTCCCCGCCTTAGATGCGCTGTACGTGGCGGTCGCGCCGGTGCCCTCTGCGTTCTTGATTTTGCCGCCGTCGTACCACTGCCATGTGTAGTTGCCTGTCCCGCCTGAGACCGTGGAGTTCAGCACAATTGACTGGCCTAAGTCAAGCGCTGCGCCTGCAGGCTCTACTGATATGTAAGGATCTGCGTATACAGCGACCGTGTCTCCTAAAGAGCAGGCAGACACCTGCGGGTTTGCCGAGTCTGTTGCCTGGTATGCATAGCTTGTCGTAGAATTTGGAGCCGCATCGTACGTCTTCGACGTCGCTCCGGCTATGGCATTGGCTTCTGTGCATCCGGGGGAGGAGGTGCCCTGCGCAGAGAACCACTGATACGTGTACTTGGGAGACCCTCCGGTTATGCTGGAATAAAGCCTTACTGCCTGGCCATTGTCTATTGACGGCGACGCAGGGGCGATCTGCGATGCGACAAGCTGGTCGTTTACCCTGAAGGTTGACGGCGGGGAATTCGCCGTGGTTTTCTTGCCTGGCCCTGAATCTTTTATGGCGACCCTGTACTTCGAGATGCTTGGCTGTGCTATCACGTAGAAATGCGCGGTCGCTGAGCTGCTGGAAAGCACAGACACCTGATGGTACGCGCCTGAGATGTAGCCGTACAGCGTATAATTGTATGGTGGCGCGCTTGTGGTCCCTCCGGCTGCAGCCGTGAAATTTATCGCCTGGCCCGAATCGTAGGCCCCTGACTTGGGGAGCAGCGATGCCGTGAACGATGCGTGCGTGACGCAGGTAAGGAGCGCAAGCGAGAGCAGCACTAGCCCTAGGTTCCAGTAAAGTTTCATGTCACCACGGTCTTATCATGATTGCGTTGCGGAATCTGCGCTTGCATGTTGCCAAGACGGCCGCACAGACGCAGCGCCGTTAGATTAGCAGCCCCACTGACATCCGCTATATCTATATATTAGGGTTCTATCGCAAATGCATTTAAGCATTAGGGTGCCGGACGCGGGCCACGCTCCCATCGGGATTTGAACCCGAGTTTCAGGGTTGAAAGCCCCGCGTCCTTGGCCGGACTAGACGATGGGAGCAGAAGCAATAATTTATTCGCGCCATGCTTAATATTACTATCTGCTTAGGCGGTCGAGCAGCTCCTCTGCGCTCGTTGCAGGCTTGGATCCGCTTGCCTTCAAGACCCTGTTCATTATGGCAAAGCCTATGCCGCGCTCAGGGAACGTCTGTATCACCCCAGCGAACGACTTTGTCTTGTCGAGGTTCCTGAGCGCGTCGAAAAGATTTTTCGCAATCTCGTATAGGTTTGCCTCATCGCCGAGCCGTATCGTATCGGCATGCTTGCCTATCGCGTCTGCGACCTGGTCGCTGCACATGACTGTTGCGCCCTTCAGGCCCTCTGCCGCTTGCGTTATCGCATCCCTTTCCGCTGCGACAAGCATCTTTTTAGGGGCGTAATGCCTGTATTTCATCCCGGGCGCAATTGCGATGTCAGATTCCTTGAGCGTAACGTTTATGCTCTTCGGCACGTCTATCTTGCCGAAGTACCTTTCAAGCTCCTCGAGGGTGAACGCTCCCGGCCTCAGGAGCCTGCACTTCTCCGATGTGGCGTCTATTATTGTTGATTCCAGGCCGAATGCGGTCTCGCCGCCGTCGAGTATCATGTCGACCTTTCCGTCAAGATCCTGGATGACATGCGAGGCTTTTGACGGGCTTGGCCTTGTCGATGCGTTGGCGCTGGGCGCCGCTATCGGCACACCGCTCGCCTCTATCAGCCTTAAGGCAACAGGATGCGCAGGCATCCTCACCGCAACGGTTTCGAGCGAAGCCGTGACTGTGTCCGGCATCCTATCGGCCTTCTTCAGTATGAGCGTTATCGGGCCTGGCCATACAACCTTCAGCGCCTTCATTATCGCGTCTGGCACATCAGAAGCGACATCGCCCAGCTGCGCCAGCGATGCGACGTGCACTATGAGCGGATTATCGGCAGGCCTGCCCTTGGCCTTGAATATCTTTGCGCATGCGTCGTTGTCGAATGCGTTTGCGCCTATGCCGTAGACAGTCTCTGTAGGGAATGCGACAGTGCCGCCAGACGTTATTATCTTTGCGGCCCTCTGTATGCGCTCCATCTGCGGATTGACTGGATTAACCTCCAGGATTTCGGTCACGTATGTTTAATGCCTGAAACGATTATATAGCTTGTCATCTATGTTATTGCGTTTGCATGGCTCTGGACAACGCTGAGACCGCAGAGGCGCTCAAGGGGATTCTCTGGCCTGGCGAGAGCGTCGAGCTAGCGGTCGAGCAGCGAAGGATCGGCCCTGGCGGCTCGGTCACGACACCCACCACGGTCGTGGCCACGGATAAGCGCCTCATGATAATCAACAAGGCAACGCTCGGCATAAGGCAGGACTACGAGGTCATACCGTACAAGCAGATAACCAGCGTGAGGCTTGAGCACGGGGTCATCTCTTCTTCCGTGTTCATAAGAGTGCAGGGATACGACCGCGACAAAGGGCTCTTGAAGAGCGGCAAAGAGGAGGGCGAGATAGACGGCCTTAGGAACAGGGATGCGTCTGCGCTCGCAGATGCGCTGAACAGGAGGGTAAACATGAACCAGCCGGTAGTAGGGGCAGGGGCTGCGCAGCAAAACAGCAAGGCGGAGCCGGGGGCCTACATCTACTGCAGCAGCTGCGGCGCAAGGTGCAATGTTGACGCAAAATTCTGCAGCAGCTGCGGCGCCGCAATACACAGGTGATTGCATGCCGGGGAACATGCCCATAGCAGAGAGCGAGGTCAACATAGTAAGGGGAATGCTCTGGCCTGGCGAGACCGTCGAACTCACAGTAAAGCAGAGAAGGCTTAGGCCCGGAGGCGCATGGATAACGCCGACAACGTGGGTCGTCACCAACAAGCGCATCATATTCATAGAGAGGGACAGGTGGGGGGTAAGAAAGAACTTCGAGCTGATACCGTTCGACAAGGTAACAGGAGTGAGGCTTGACCACGGGATATTCTCAAGCGCGATATACGTCAGGGTAGCAGGCATGAGCACGGAGCGAGGCAAGTACAGGCGCAACCGCGAGGAGGGTGAGATACACGGCCTTAGGTATAGGGATGCGGTCCTGCTTGCAGACCTGCTCAACAGAAAGGTACTTGAAAAAGAGAGGAAGGAGGAGGAGAAAGAGCGCGTTTTGCTTGAGAAGCATAGGGTTGCCAGGCCAGGCCTCTATACATACTGCGGCGAATGCGGCAGGAAGAACAACGCCAGCGACCTGTACTGCAGGTACTGCGGAGCAGTGCTCGGGCACATGCGCCAAAAGTGATTGCATGAGGCTGAAGAACCAGAGGGTGCTGATTGTCGGGGCGAGCAGGGGGCTTGGCTTCGCTACGGCCTATTTCGCCATGAAAGACGGCGCTGCGGTGGCGATCAACGCGAGAGACAAGAAGAAGCTCGATGCGCTTGTGAGATCCTTGTCGGGATACGGGAAGGTATTCGGGATTGCAGGTGACGCCCTTACGGACTCAAAAAAGATCGTCAATGAAGCCGCGAAGAGGCTTGGCGGCCTCGACCACGTCTCGGTCATGGTAGGTGGATACGAAGAGGACACAATAGAGGCCCCGAAGTCTTTGGAGGCGATGCTGGCCAACCACATAAAGGCGCCCGTTCTCGTCGCGAATGCCGCTGTCGGAAGGCTCAATCGTGGCTCGTCCATAACGCTTGTGTCGTCGATAAAGGGGATAAGCAAGGCCTCGCCGAACCAGCTCTCCTACGGGATTGGCAAGGCAGGCACAGCGAAACTGGTAGAGATCCTCTCTTCCGAACTGCTCGGGAGGGGCATACGCATCAATGCGATAGCCCCGCACTCGATTAAAGGTGATTTCGAGCCTGAACGGAATTGGAAGAGGCTCAGGAAGCTAGGCGACATGAGCGCCCCGCCTGAGGATTTCGCCAGAGTCATCGTCTGGCTCATGACAGACGAGGCGGAATTCGTCAACGGGGCAACGATACCGATGGACGGCGGCCTCAGGTTTTCCTGAGGGCCCTCCCGAAAAATAGGTCTATCGCCGCTCTTGCCTGGTCAAGCGTATCGTATTTGACGATTGTAGGATTCGGGTTCCCCTCTATCATGGCAGACAGTCTCTTGCCGTCCTGGTTCCTGTGGAGGCAGAGCACAGGGATGTTCCACACCTCCGCGTCCCTCACCTCGTAACCAACGCCGATTGAAGGAACTGACGTCTCAAACACTGCGAAGTCTGAATTCCTAAGCCAGTCGAGATCCCTGTTGTACGCATGCTCGCTGTTCAGGTCTCCGGAAGAGCTCTTCCCCATCAGCCCTTCGGAGAGCACGTCGCCATACTGCTTTAGATGCCCGCCGAGAGCGACGCAGGTGTCCTTCTGGCCGTTGCCGTCTATGCCTGCAGTGGCCCTTATCGCGAAGCCGAAGTATATACGTGTGCGCATAATCCCTATTCTGCGTCCAGATAATTAAATGTTGCTGGGCAATTCGCGGACTCTTGGATAAGCCTTTTATACCTTGCAAGAGATGCCCTCTATAGGTAATCGGATGAAGGCTGAGATGAAGCTTGCGGAGTTTGCGGTTCTCGGTGTCATAATAATAGCTGCGCTGCTTGTGATAGGCCTGGTCTGGGTGCTTCCGGCAGTCTCATCTGTGCACAGCGGCAACATAGCGGTCTACGCCACAGGCGCAGCCTACAGCGTTCCTACGCAGTCGGTTCTGTACATAACTGTTAACGCGACAGGCAACACCACGCAGGCAGCAACCCAAAACCTTGCGTCTGAGCTCTCGTCCTTCAACACCACAGTGGCAAGATTCATAAACAACAACTGGACGCTCGTGTCAACTCAGTCGTACAACATCTACAAGATATACAACATGAGCGGCTACAGGGCAACCGAAAGCATTGCGCTGACGCTGCCGAACATAAGCGACTCAGGCGCTGCGATAGGGGCGCTCTCGTCGATACAAAACGTCTTCGTGACGAACATACAGACATCGATGCCTGACTGGCAGATCACGATGCTGAGGACAAGCGCGCTGCAATATGCGCTCCAGAATGCGACATCGCAGGCAAGGGCGCTTGCAGGCAACTCGCCAATAAGCGTTGCAAACATATCGATAAACAGCTACAACGTCTTCCCGTATTCCGGGTATCTGGCCAACAGCGCGCAATCAGCTGCAAGCAACCCGGCGTTCTATACCGGAAGGAGCAAGGTGGTCGAAGCAATAACAGTCAACTTCAACTACAAGAGCGGCTAATCGCTCTTGTTATCTTTTTCTTTCTTTTCATCTAGCTTCCTGTTCTTCTGCCGTGCGATAGAGACAAGAAGCTCGGCCTTTATCTGGTTGTAGCAGGTCATGCAGAGCGTATACTCGGTTATCGCCTTAGGGTCGCTCATAGGCCCCTGCTGGAGCCTGCCTGCGCTTATGTAGTAGTAGTTCTCGACCGAAAGCTCGTCTCCGCAGACGTCGCACGCCATGCTGTCTATGCTCATTCAAATACCGTGTTTAACTTTGGCCTGGCGCGTAGCCGCCCCGCCTTTGCGAGCTGCCCCTGAAGCCCCTTCCGCCGCGATGGCCTCCGCCGAACCTTCCTCCGCCGTGGCGGTCTCTGCTGTTGCTGAAGTTCCCTCCGCGATGGCCGCCGAAACGCGGCCTGCCGCCGCCGTGCCTGTGTTCTATCCTGTCTTCGAAGCGCCTGTGCGGCTTAGGTATCTCTATGTCCTTGTAAGGTTCGAGGTTAAGCGAGATCTCGTGCATCTCTATGTTGGCCCTGTACTTTATCGAGTTCATGACTCCTCTCTGGTCTGAGCTGAATAGCGTGAATGCCCTGCCGTTCTTGCCCATCCTTGCTGATCTGCCCACCCTGTGTATGTAGACATTGGGCTCGTCAGGCGCGTCAAAGTTTATGACGTCCGTAACATCCGCTATGTCGAGGCCTCTCGACGCTATGTTCGTGGCTATCATGAACTGCGCGCCCTTCTTGAATGCAGCGAGCGACCTCTCCCTCTTCGCCTGTGTCAGGCCGCCGTGGAGCAGTATCGCGTTAAGCCCCTGGTTGACCAGAAGCGCGTGCACAAGATCAGATGCATGTTTCGTGCTGGTGAATATTATGCACTTCTTCGGGTTGTACTGGTTGACATATGCTAGCAGCGCTGCGAACTTCTGCCTTCCGTTTGCCGTGAAGTAGTTGTGAGTTATCGTGTTTACGGTTACGTCCTCTTCCGCGCCTACCGTAACAGTGGCGTGGTCCTCGCGCATGTTCCTCCTCGCTATGCTGAGGATTTCGCGCGGCATCGTCGCCGAGAAGAGCATCGTCTGCTTGTTGACCGGGGTCTTTGAGAGTATGAACTCTATGTCCTCTATGAATCCCATGTCGAGCATTATGTCAGCCTCGTCGAGAACTAGGTACTTGAGGTTCTCAAGTCTCAGTTCATCTCGTTCCATCAGGTCGATTATTCTTCCTGGCGTGCCGACGACTATGTCAACGCCGCGCCTGAGATGGTCGATCTGGACGTTTATCGATGCCCCGCCATATACGGTAGTCACCCTGAAGTTGAGCATGTGGCCGAGCTTCTCCGCAAACACGGATACCTGCAGCGCAAGCTCCCTTGTCGGGACTATTATGAGCGCCTTTACCCTGTGGTCGAAGCCCCCGCGCTGTATTATTGGCACGGTGAACGCGGCGGTCTTGCCGGTTCCCGTCTTCGCCCTTGTGACTATGTCCTTTCCCTGCAATACTATCGGTATTGCCCTCTCCTGAACCTCTGTTGCTGCAGTGAAGCCTATCTTTGCCAAGGCTTCCACCAACTCGTGTCTAAGATTCATTTCGCTAAACTGTGTCAATTAATTCACCGTAAAATAAGAAAAATCAGACTGTGTTCTGAAGTCTTATTTATGCTGATATACCTTTGGATAGAAGGTATATAGATGTTGCTGTGGCTCAGGCCCTGATAATCTTCAGCACATCGTCGGTCAACGCAAGCTTGTTCTTGTCTTCGGTTGGCTTGAAGTATCTTGCATACGACTCGTTGATCATCGGCTGCGCATGCGCTACGAAATTGCCAGTTATCCTCTCTATGTCTACACCGTTCTTCTTGTCGTCCTTGTCGCCGAATGGGACTGTAAACTCGGATACGTTTGCCGTCTCCTTGAATCCGGTGCGCAGCTTGAGAGCGTACCCGGAGTCGAGGTCTTTGCTGCTCCCGCCAAATATTACCTTCGCCATGGACTTTGCGCTTGGTCCTTTCACCTGCTTGAAATCATACATGTCTATTGGGGACTCTATCGTCGCAATCCTAAGCTTGAATTTCTTTCCCTCTAGGGCGAGCCCTATAAGTATTCCGACGTCGCTGACAAAGTTCTTGGCTTCGAGCTCCGGGAACGGGTTGTGTAATATCCTTGTCATGAGCACGTTGCTGTACAAGTTGTCGGGCCGGTCAGGAGCAAGCACTGCGCCGGTTCTGAGCATCTCCTGATCACGTTTTTCTGCGCCTCTCAGTATGTTTTCAGAATAGTTGTGATCGTATATGCCTTCTACCTGCTTCTTGAGGCCCAGCATCGCCCTCACCTCGTTGGTGGTGAGCTCAAAGGAGTTTGCCATCATCTCTGGCCTTCCCTTCTTTTGGCCGCCTGACGGCCCGAGCTTCGACCCGCTATTAAAGCCAGGGCTTGTCAGATGCTGCAATGCCACGCCTGAAACGCCGCCCATGCCGTAAGCCATGCTCGTATTCGCCATAAGCCTTCCCGGGCCTGTGATGCGTATCGCATTCATGTTGTTTGCTGACACGCTCAAGTTGTGCGAGAGTCTCTTGAACCAATCTTCTGCGCTCTCGTCGATGTATACCTTAATGTCCTTTGTGAGTTGCAATATGAGCGTCGGATCCTTCGCTGTCTCCGCTATCTGCTCCTTTGACTTGTTCAACCCTCCGAACTTAAAGCCTAATGCCATGATCCCACAAGGAAATTGCAGCATACTTTATATTTATATGTATCTATGGGTTCGTCTACTGTCCTATTTGGCAGGATAGTCTGCGGTCTTAATGAAGATAGATTCGCAGAACGTTTTACTACCTGCCGCTTTGCCTACATACGAAAATGCACCTGTCCTCGAGTCTAGTGCCTTCAACTTACCCGCGATGTCGTCCTCGGATACGCCGGCAATTACCAGATCGCGGGCAGCCACCTCGCACACATCTGAGGCCTGTTTAAGGTAGAGCTTCAATTGGCAGAGCCTCCTTATGCCAAGCTCTACGTCATCGACATTGTGCGTTATGAGCATGAGCCCTATGCCTTGCTTTCTGAAGTCCTGCATGCGTTGCTTGAGGTCCTTTACGGCTGCGGAACGTCTGTCCCAGAATACCATCTGGGACTCTTCCAGGCATATCAACAGTCTCAGGGATTCGTCGCCATGGACATCGAACGTCGATGAGATGGCATAGACCATATTCAGCACTAAGGCATACAGGTAAGGCTTGGTCGCATTGCTCGCGTTCGATATGTCGAAGACCACGCCATTGCTTATCAGGTCCTCGATGTTCATGCCGTCTTTGGCAGAGTACTCCGGCCTGCTGATTATGCTGCGCAGGTTTTCAAGCGCCGATTTTATGTTCTCGCCGTGCTTGGTGTACTTCACGCCTGTATGGGTCCGTTTCCCGTGCAGGTTGATTATCGATTCCTCGATCTCGTTGTAGGCGCTCATAGGCTCGGGTTCGCTTGTCGATTCGTATACGCGCCTGAATGCGTTGAGCATGCATTTCTCCATCGGGTTCTGGTAAGGGCCTGCGTTTGATGCCGACGCGAGCACCATGGCAAGGTTTTCGTAGAATTTATGCCTGTCTATGCCTGGAGGGCACCTGAAGAAGTTTATTGGGCGGCAGTCCTCGTAGAGCCTTATCAGTTTCATCTTCTGCCCAGACGCAAAGCCGCGCCACTCTGACGTCGGGGTTATTATCACGTGTCTTGTCCGTACCTCTTCGCGCGCAGATGCATCCAGCCTCATTATCCCGCTTATTATCGCCATGGCCTCGCTTGTCTTGCCTGACCCTGGCAGACCGGATAGCAGGAAGCCCAGGTTGATGCTCGTCTTGTCTATTGCCACATTTTCGCAGGTGTCCGCGACTCCGTCCTTCATGAAAGTCCCGACTACTATGCCGCTGCCGGACCACTTCCGCTTCGAAGGTATCGATATGAGCACCCTATGGTTGCCGTGGAACGATACAAACGCGCCTGCATAGCCTGGGTCGAACGCAAAGGTTTTTTGGCGGCACAGCCAGCTTGCAGTCTCATTGATGCCCTTGCAATTGCCTTTGAACCGGTTTAGGATCAGGAACCTGTCTTCGATGTAACGGTATATTGCGCTGTCGTTTTCAGAAGCTAAAAAGAATATCTTGTAAGCCAAGCCGCCGTTCATCAGCGCGAGATTTATCGACTCCAAAATGCCCCTGAATAGCGACCTTTCGTAAGAGGCGGTGAAGAGGTCTTTATGGAGAGAGAGGCTTGTGCCTGAGTAGGCCTGCCTTGGGCTTGATTTGGTCTCCCTTATGTCCATGCTGCTAAGCCTTCTCTCTAGGAACTCCTTTGCGTTATCAAGCTCCTCTGATCTTGCAGGCGCAAAAATAACAGTGAACGTTCCGGAGCCTATCGAGTCGGATATGTCTTTGAACGGGTCGTATTCCAGTTCCCTGTCAAAGCCTGAGTAGCATGCCAGGGCAACCGCGCCGTCGCAGCGGGGCCCTGCGCAGCGTTCAAAGCTTAGGCCTGGCGCGTAGCCGACTATCCGATCCAGCTTATACGTGGCCTCCCTGTCTACGCCTATTGACATGGACCCATGGCCAAGGTCGTAGCTTATCGCAAGCGTATTCCTCCCTATGGCCCTAAGCAGCTCAGGGCCGTTGATTTTACGGTCAGGCACAGAGAGCACCCTGTTGAATACAAGATCAAGGCTCACATGATCACGCTGAATATGCACAACAGGATAAAGGCTGCTGCAATCGCCATCGCGCTGCCCTTCCTGTCCAATCTCGGCCTCTGCCTCGCCGATATCAATGCCCCGATTGCAATAGACGCAACAAGCATCGCATGCGGAACAAGGCCTTGCGTTAATTTTGCCATTATAGAACTGCCTAAAAGCGTGCTGGCGGCATAAGCGCACACAAAGAGCGAGAAGCCGATCAGCAATGATGCGATGGCAGCATCTTGTATCTTAAGCTCGGAATAGAATGGTTTTAGCTGCTCTATCATGGAACCACGGTCTGCAACAGCGCTGAAGCCGTCAGTAGGATAATCCCGGAGTAGAAGAACCCGTATGACCTGCGCTGCCCGTCGGTGCTCAGGCAGAGCCAGAGCGCAAGGCCTATGCATAGGCTCACGAACCCGAGCCTGATGCCGACATATGATATGTATTCAGCGATCATCAGCATCTGATTACCTTAATGTGCGAAAGCTCTTTCATAAGCAGGAAGAGATGACTGCTGCAATTGAACGCATTGAGATCTGCAGCGAGCCTTCTGCCGCAGACTGAATTTGGGATTAGCAGATTGCTTTTTGCCGGGATTGAGTCTTGCACGTTGTAAATGCTGGCAAACCGGTTGAGCTTTGCGAAATCGGCTATGTTGCATGACTTAGGAATCATAAAGCCGCCGTTCATAACTGCGTTTTCATAAAGCACTTTTATAGATGCATTCTCGTCTTTTTCCGGCGCTCGCGCCTGAAGTCCGGAAAATTCATCTACGGTTATTGAGCGGTGGATGACCGATGTGTCCGATATCTTCACGAGCAAGAGGAACGCTATGCCCCCTATTGCGATAAGCGCAAGATTTATGTACCCGCCATATATCGCACTCATCTGATCTGCACCTCGGCATCTACGCTATGCTGGCCGTACATCAGGCTCAGCGCCTTTGCCACTTCTGGCCCGAACCTATGGCCTGCCTCATCGAGCGATGACGCGACCGCTGCCTTGTATGAATCAAGCTTATCGGATAAAGAGGCATTTTCCAGATGCAGCGAAAGCAGCTTTCTGGAGAGCGAGAGATTCATCTCATTCAATGACGCGAGCCTCTCATCTAGGCTGCCGAGGTCTGCGCCGCCGCGCTCCTGCACGACAGCCAGGCGCAGGGCCTCAATCAGGCTTGGGTACAATTCCTTTAACATGACGTTGTAAAACCTTGAGACATAGGCAAGCAGGCAGAGGAACTTTACCATGTCAGAGATGAGTCTCTGGTTGCTGAAACTGTCGATGTGCGATGAATAGATTACACCATCGCGGCTGAACTCTATTGTAGCGACGTCTTTGCTTTCGGAGTCCATCAGCAGGTACCTCAGAATCGTGCCAGAAGAGGCAGGTTTGAGACACGCCAGGCCACTTAGATGGGCCTTCAGCTGCGCCAGAGGCAGAAGCAGCTCTGATCTTACGTTCAGGCAGGATCTTATCGATTGCCTGCGTCCGTTATGAAATGGAAGTGTGCGCAGCGCTCGCATGGATGCACCTGAAAGATGGCTCCGCCTATCGGAATCCTGACATTTCACTGCACTGCGTACGCCCTGCTCATCAGCCTGCCCGGTGCCCTTAGCCTCATCCTCTGGCCCGTGCCGATTCGCGCGCTTGTCCTCTTCCTGTAAGTGACGCGCCTGTAGCACTGCATGCAGAGCAGTCGCTCGCTCATCAGAGCCGGCCCAGTGCTGCACATTGCAGACGGCATCACTATCTTCGGCTGCTGCCTCGGGAGCTGCGTCTTGCACACCGCGCACGTCGTCTTGGCAAGCCTTTCCTGCTCAATCCTCTGTGCGCACCTGTCGCAGTAGTACAGCCCGTCGGCTAGGGACCTCTTTCCAGAAAAGGCTTGCAGCTCAGAGCTGCAGCGTCCGCAGTACCTCCTATCTTGCCAGTCCATGGCTTCCCACCTATCCCCCATCTTGCCCGCGAATGCGAGCCATCCAGGCTGGCGCGTTACCCAACCACGCCGCTTTGCCTGATGTATTTATGGGTCAGGAAGTATTTATACCTTAGCCAGGCGGTTTCCGGCCAATAGCGGAAGTGTGGTTTGACGCCGTGAAAACTGACGTAAAATAAGACACGAGTATTTAATTACCGCTCAAAGCCCAGCCTTGTTTATAAAGTCTAAAACTGTTTAAAAAGTCAGGTTTTTGTTTAAAAAGGGTTTATAAGCTTTAAGTGAGCTAAATAATACATGAATTGGCATGTTTTCGTAGTAGATACATATTCATATCCTGTCCATACAACAAAGGGGTTCTGCGGCGTTAAGAATCCAAAAGGGGGCGGCCGTAAAGGTCTATTGTATGATATCAAGACATATAGAAAAGGAGATTATGTCATCTTCTACCAGATGAGGGTTGACGAGTCATCTCCTTTGAGTAGGGGGTTTAGAGATGTTTTTAGGATAGTTAGTGACCCATTTTATGATGATACATCGGTAACAAGTGACACAAACACAGTACTTGGCAAGTGTCCAATATGTGGATATTCTTACTCCGAGAAGCCCGATAATGATGGTATATATCACTGCACTAATCCAAATGTCAATCCGCACACAATACCTACTGGGCAGCATATACTGCCGTATAGAGTACTGATTGAACCAGTAATGCGTTTCGATGACCCAGTAGATGATAACACTGCTTATATTGATGTCGAAGATAATGGGGAATTACCTACACTTAGGTGGCGCAAGATTACAGGTGCTGGACGATCAAGGAGTGCCCAACGAATACTCCCTGAAGAAGCAGAAAAACTTGTACGATTAATGAAGAAAATAAATGCTAATTACCAGAATGATTCGTTGAAAACATTAAACTACACCACTCCCCAAATGATTGCGAACAAACTTGTCCCTGAGACGCTAAATATAGTTAGAGACACTTCAGGTGTGCCACTCTACACAGTAAAGAGGAATGGCAGCTTAGCAGACGAGTCAGGATTAGAGGCGTGGATGTTAGAAAACATAGACAAGAATATCCCTGTCTTGGCTGAAATTATAGGGGACTTAGATGAACTTGAGTTTTGGGGTAATAATGTACAGGATGGTGTTGGTGGGGAGAATGCAGACATACTTACATTGCATAAAAGAAATGGTAAGAGATTCAAAGCCACAGTTTTTGAGCTTAAAAAGGACGAAGTTAACAAAGACACTATAAACCAAGTTCTGAACCCAGAGAAACAAAATTATGCGAAGTGGATTGGACAATTAGTTACTGCAAATTGTAATCCGCCAATTGAAAAGTTGCAAATACAACCTATAATGGTGGGTTTTAAAGTAGACCAAAGTGCAATTGAACAAATACAAAACATACAAAATAATTTTAGTACTTTTACAAATGAGATGATTATAGACTATAAGTACCGCAATAGAACTTCCGTAAAAATAAAGGTCTTAAAGCCTATTCTCTTATCTTATAAGGTGGTAGGCAGCACTGTAGAACTGAGAAGAGAGAGCTATACACTTTAATTGTTGTTCTCTAACTTCTCAACGAGCCTTTTTCTATACCTCGGAGCACGATTTGCTTTCTCTAACTCTTTACCTTCTGGTTTATGGAATACCAAAATATATGAATGAATATTCATAGCTTGGAATGGTTTTTTGCCGAATGGCCTGAACCCACCACTTCTATAATAACGCCAGATGTAAAGATCGAATAGGCTGAATCCCAAGTTTCTCATTATATTTATCACATCAGCATGGATTGGCAGGATCTTACGTGACGCACCAACCCTATAATCTGCAACAAATACAACACAGTATTTGTCTTTCTTTAGTACACGCCACATCTCTTTGAAGGATTTTGAAAGCTCGGTGAGAAACTCTTCATAATTCTCTAATGTACTTAAATCATTTGAGAGGTCTGAATATTTGATCATACTTGCGTATGGAATATCTGTAATTATGGAATCTACACTTTCATTAGCCAGATCAAGCTTTCTACTGTCCTTTAGTTCAACTAAATGCGTTGTTTTATAGTACTCCGACTCGGGGTTTTCCAAGCTTAAGAGGACTTTTTGAAGTTTCTGTGCCTCTTTTTTTGCTTGGATAAGCTTCATC
>JAGWHO010000004.1 GCA_028866715.1 Microcaldota archaeon | reverse complement strand
TACAACATAACTGCCTCTCCAACAATGCAGGTAGACCAGGCGTATGGAACGAACAGGATTCTGGTAGCTGGTTACACGGCAAACCAGACAACGGCAGCAGCCAACGCGTTCATACAGCAGCTGTACGCGGCAACCCACTAATCGGGTTGCCCCTTTCTTTTTCTTCCTTTTTCATTTCCGGGAGTGGAGATGATATTTATACTTTGTCATCGTTACTAACAATCGGTGCTTAAAATGGCGAACCAGCAAAAGATACCCTCAAGCTTGATATCGGACACTGCAGTATTTGACTACAGGACTCCTGCCACAAAGGTCATATCCGCGTTGAAGAGATACCCTGCCGTCGTGGTAAACAAGGGCAAGGAATACCTCGGCATAGTGGACACAAGGGCGCTTTACAGGTCGCACCAGGGGCTGAAGCTCTCTACCGGTCAGAGCATAGAGAAATTTGTCATAAAGGCTCCGAAGATAACATCGGCTACCTCTACAGACGATCTTGTATCGTATTTCTACAGGGCTCATGCAAAGGCGCTGCCATTCATGGAGGGCAAGAAGATAACCGGCGTATTAAGCAGGAAGACCCTGCTGAAGATGCTGCTGTCTTACGGGGTCCTCGACGGCATAAAGGTCAACGAGGCCATGACATCGCCGCTTCTGGCTGTCGATGCCAAGTGGAGCATAGCGCAGGCCAAGACGATAATGCGCGACCACAAGGTCAACAAGCTTGCGGTGCTCGACAACGACAGGTTTGTAGGCATAATTTCGAATTACGACCTAGTCCAGGGCTTCACAAAGACGCAGGAGCGCCTTCCGCAGATGAAGACCGAGATATACACCGCGTCAAACGTGCCTCTGGAAAGCATGATGGAGAGAAATCCGAAATCCATAGAGTTCAACAGAAGCTTATCGGAAGCGGTGCGCGATCTCATTGAGAACAATATCTCCTCCCTCATGGTGCTGAGGAAGGGCAAACCTGTGGGAATCCTAACCGTGACTGACGTTCTTGAAAGCGTGCTGGCAAGGAAGAGGGTCGAGCCAGAGCGCATATTCATAACTGGCCTTGACTCGTACACCTATCAGTTTGAACCTGAGATAAGGGAGAAGCTGCAGTCTTTCATATCCGAGATGGAGAGACTCAAGGGTATAGACGTTGATTTTGTGACCCTGCGCATAAGGCGCATAAAGAGTAAGGAATATGAGTTGCAGACAAGGCTCTCGCTGGGCAACAAGGGCATAATCAACATGCATTCATTGCAGTTCACGTTCGATGACGCGCTCAACGACCTGCTCACGAAGCTGGAGCACAAGGTCAAGCGGGAGAAGGAGCGCATCCTGACTGTTAGGAAGGTAAACGCCTTGCGTGAGCAGGAATGACGCAGATAAGAGCATTGTTTGAGAAAAAGACCAAGGCCCAGTCGAGCCTGGAGCTTCTCATAACTCTCTCGTTCGGCCTGATAGTCCTTCTGCCTATAGTGGTGCTTGCTTTTATCCAGATATCAAACTCGACTTCAACACTGTCCACAACCGAGGCCCAGGGAGCAGCCGCGAAGCTTGCGAGCATAGCTACATCGGTAGGCTCACAGGGTTATCCGGCAAAGCAGCTCGTGCTCCTTCAGGTGCCTCCAAACATAAACAACATATTCGTAGGCACGCAGACCAACGGCGTGGGCCATGAGATAATATTCGTTGTGAGCACCAATGCAGGAAACAGCTACGTTACCTCATACACCCCGGTCAACGTCAGCGGCTACATAGAGCAATTATCGCAGGCGGGCACATATCTCGTCAACGTAAGCGCCCAGAACTCCTGCCCTTCCAATGCAGCAATACCTTGCGTCTACATCAAGTCTGCGTCATAATCAGAGGTGCAGGGCGTAGACGTTCCTGTATACCTCTCTGCCCTTCTTCATGCCGTATAGAGTATAAGACCTCTTTGGCTTGAGCCTGTAGTACTTGAAGAACTCGTTCATGAGAAGCTTGTCGCTGACGTATACGTCTATGCCGCCTTCGAGCTCCTCGGTCTTCGAGACGAACGCTCCCCCGCGTTCTGCATATTTCTTTATGCGCTCAACCAGCTTGTCGACCTTCGATCTTGTGCCCCTAAGCTGCACCAATGCCTCGAAATATCCGGAGCTTCTTCTATAACAGTCCTGACAGGTCTCGTGCTCCACCTTTATCGATATCTCCTTGTCAAAGGCGACTACGCTCTCGTCAACGAAGCACCTGAACTCTACCGTTGCCCCGTCTTTTGTGCGCTCCTTGACCTTTGCCTTGCAATCCTTGAGCTTGAACTCGCTTACTATTACCTTGCCTATGTTGTTGGCGCTCATTATGGCGAATCCTTCACGTGTCTTTATCCGCTCGCAGAACCTGCACTGCTTTATTATCACCTTTTCAGGGATCTTCCTGCTCAGCTTCTCCGCTATGCATATCTGGCAGAAGTTGCCTATGAATCTAACTTCGTCGCTGCTTCTGTTGCATGTGGGGCAGTAGATGGTGATGGGATCACCTTGATCATGTAAAGTGCTTGCTGAGGATTGCGCTGTATGCCGGCCTCGTTATCAGGACGCCGAGCAGCGCGCCTATTATCGTGGATTCTGAGAAACCGATGACGTCAACCAGCGACGTCGAGAAGAACAGCGGGAGCATGGCTATTATCAGCAGCGCAGCATCCATCCATATTATGTAGAAAGCGTTCCCGAGCAGGCTCTTGGTCGAGGTTTCGCCTCCGGAGCGCCTGACAAGGATCTCGTCTGTTATTATGATTTGGGCATCAACTCCGGTTCCTACAACGGCTATCATTCCCGCAACTGCCGCAAGGTCGATTGTTCCTATGAGCCCTATTATCGAGAATATTATGAACAGCTCTGCGAATGTCGTGAGCAATATCGGAGTTACAAGGAATATCTTTCTGTACTTGAGTATGATGAATGCTGAGACGGCTATAACGGCAATGACCCCAGCCTCTGCGCTAACGTACAGGAAGTGCTTGCCCAGCGATGCTGGGAACGTAGTGGGTGTGCCCACTACAACGGCTACCGGCAGCGCGCCGCCGCTCAATATGCTTGCAATCTGTTTCGTCTGGTTCTGCGCGAAGTTTACCTTGCCCGTGAGCGAGAGGTTTGATGGTGATGGTCCTGATATCTGGTACGATTGCGTCACGTTGCCGTTAGTTACCTGCGGGTTAAGGACTGGGGCGGAGAGCAGGCCTACTACAGGCCATGCGTTTATTATCGTTGATGTCGCCACAAGGCTGTTGTTCGATGTAAGCCTTATGTACTGCGGGGTCATGTTGGCGTTTGATTCCAGCTTTACGGTATAATTCTCGCTTTCGAGAAGCGATATGAGCGAAGAGTTGATGTTCTTGCTCGCAATCACGGTATTGTACTTGCCCTTGCTTGTCGTGAAGAAGCTCTCAACAGAGCTGATGCTCGCGTTGTTGCCTGAGACGGATAGCACAGGTATGGACTGGTTGCCGAGCCGCAGCGCCTGCTGCATTATCGTCAATGCCTGGGCAGGGCTCAGGCCAGAGCTCTTGCCTCCGAGAATGGAGGAGTTTATCAGTATTACGGTGGACTGCGGTCTGTTGAGGAACAGGTACAGCGGCTGGTTTGCCTGTCCGAATGCCTGCTTTGCGAAGTAGTTCGCGGCATTTTGCGTAAGATAGAAGTTTACTGCCCATTCGACTACAGAGTTATTGATCTGCTGAGGCGGTACCTGGCCTATGCTTCCGTGCAGGATGCCTGTGCCGTTGACCGCAACCTTGCCCGCCACTATCCCTTGGAATATGCCTTGGTTTTGTATTATCCCGATTGTCTGGTTAATCTCTGATTGCGACACAGTCGCTATCTGAAGGTATATCAGCGAATCGCCTATCGGCTCTGTCTTTACCTGCTTCAGGCCGAATGTGGACGCCCTTTGCTGCAGATCGCTCTGCAGCGCCTGCATTGTGCTGGTGTTGGCCGGTTGTGTCAGCGTAATGGGTATCTGCGTACCTCCAGCGAACTCGATTCCGAAGTGTATGCCGTAATGTACGTCAAGAATGGCCAGTATCGCGACTATCGCGAACAGCGTGAGAATCCTTCTGTCTTTCAAGTATGATGTGTTCATTGCGCTCTAGCCTCTTTCCTGTGCTTGTACCATAGTATCATGGGCACGTTGCCAAGCCACGTTATCGCAAGGTCCGCCACAAGTCCTGCAAGCACTACTGCAGATATCTCGTAGAACGTGGGTATGAACGCAATGTATGACACTATGAACAGCACTCCGAATGCTATTATTGCAGAGAACGTCATCGTGGTTCCTGTCTTCATGGCTGCGTGCGCTCTCTCTGCCGTGGTTCCCTCCTTTCTCTTCAGGATCCTTATAGCTGCGAGCATGTCTGTATCGATTGCATAACCTATCAGCATGAGTATTCCGCCTATCGATGCGATGCCTATCGGTATCCCGAATATCGCCATGGCGCCAAGCGCTACGATTATGTCGTTTGCCGCTCCGAATACAACCGAGAATGATGGCACAACAGTCCTGAATACAACAAGCACAGCAATTGCCACTAGTACGAATGCCGTTATGATTATCGTTTGCGTGTCCTGCAGGTACTGTGCACTCAATGTCGCTCCAAACGGCTGATAGGAATAAACTGTGAATGGTATCAAGCTATGTAAAGTGGAGAGAACGCCTGATTCATAGGCGGCGCTTGCCTGCTTAAGCCCCGAGTTGGCTGAACTTAGCATGGTGCTTATGTCGCTCTGATTGTACGTCAAGGGTTGGCCTGTAAGCTGCTTGGCGTTATCTGATACAAGCGAAAAGTCGTTGAGCATTGCAGATGCGCTCTTCTGTTGGTTGTTCCTCTGCTGCGTTATGTATGTCTGAAGGGTCGAGTTGTTCGGTTGTAGCGACAGTTGAGTCTGCGCCCTTGTAACGTTGAGCGCATATGCCGAGTAATTCGAGTAATCGGAGTAAAGGTTTCCGGCGTAGAGCTGCACATTCGAGAGGCTTGCATTTGATGTCAGTATTATAGATAACCCTCCAGGCGAAGCTGAGACGCTTGCCTGTGCGCCAGGGACTTTCGAGTTTATCTGAGACGTTATCTGCTGAACATTGAGAGTAGCATTTGTCTGAACGTTGATGTTGACCCCTCCTCTCAACGATTGGTCAAGCTGCAGATGCGGTATGAAATACAAACTAATGAGAAGCATGGCTATCGGCACAGCTATGAATAGCTTGTAGCGCTTGCTCTCATACATGTTGCCTACCATCAAAACCAGTCAGCATTTCAGATAATGGCTTAGATTAAAGGGAAGAAACCGCTTTTATGCGTATTCCTTCGTTGGTATATATTCGGAATATAGCTTTAAAAGGCATTCTGAATGATATTCTAAACATAGTGGTACATTGGCTAGAAGGCTCGGCAAGAGGAAGAGGCCTCTCAGAGAGAAGCACATGCTCAAGGAGCAGAGGAAGGTAGACACAGGCATCTTTGACGACCAGACCATGGTATACCTGAGCAAGTTCTTCAACAAGGGCATGATAGAGGAGCTTAAGTTCCCAATAGCGAAGGGCAAGGAGTCCGACGTGTATCTTGCCACAGCCGGCAGCGCAGACGCGGTCAAGGGCAAGCGGTACGTCATCCTAAAGTTCTTCAGGGTAGAGACATCTTCATTTTACAACATGGCAGACTACATAATAGGAGACACGCGCTTCAACCGAATAAGCAAGTCCAAGGCCGAGATAGTGAAGATATGGTGCAAGAAGGAGTTCGGCAACCTCCATATGGCAAGGTCGCAGCGAGTCAGCGCGCCCGAACCATATATGTTCAATGGGACGATACTGGCAATGGAGTTCATAGGCGACGAGGAGGGCACTCCTGCAGAGCAGTTGAGGAAAATTTACCTTGACAATGCCGAACAGGTCCTTGACCAGATACTGGAGCAGGTAAAAAGGCTGTACAAGGCCGGTCTGGTGCATGCGGACCTGAGCGAATACAACATATTGATCAAGGACGGGAAGCCGTTCATAATAGACATGGGTCAGAGCGTGGTGCTGAAGCACCCCAATGCGATGATGTTCCTTGAGAGGGACGTAGGAAACATCCTGCACTACTTTGCGCACAAGTACATGATAGAAAGGGATTTTGCTGATGCGATGGAGCGCATCACAGCTCAAAAGTGACTGCCTCTACCTTTTTCATCGTCCTGCCAAGCGCAGAAGAGAGCTTTGCCTGCTTGTAAAGCCTGTCTATGAGCTTTGCATTTGTGCCTGTTGCCGGGTTCCTCGCCGCAATGGAACACACGTCCCTGTAAGGCCTTATCGATATCTCGAAGGTGCCCATCTCTCGCGCCTCGTCTATTATCTCCTGTTTGTCAAAGCCTATAAGCGGCCTGATAATGAGCGTATCTATTCCTTGCTCCGATGCCTTCATGTTCTTGACCGTCTGCGATGCGACCTGGCCAAGGCTCTCGCCAGTTACTATGCAGTCTGCTTTCTCCTTCTCAGCGATGCTCTCTGCAATGTTGTAGATAAATCTCTTAAAAAGGACAAGCTCGAACTTCTTGGGTATCTGCATTATCGATGACTGGAACACATGAGCCGGCACCAGATACAGCTTGGGATTGGCAGAGTACTTCGATAGCGCCTTGACAAGGTCCTTTATCTTGGTGTTCTTCGCGTCTTCGTTCGTCGGGAACCCATGGACGTGCAGGTAAACTGGATACAAGCCTCGTTTCATGGCATAGTATGATGCCACAGGAGAGTCAATCCCCCCTGACAACAGGATTATGGCTTTTCCGGAAGACCCGACAGGAAGGCCCCTGAGCCCCTCTGTCTTTTGCGTGAACATGAACGTCCCATCTTCAGTCACGTTTATCCACAATGTTTTCTTTGCGTTCTTGTCTATGTTGAATTTCAGCTTCTTTGCCTTTATGAAATGGGTCACTATCGCAGGCGAATTGAACTTTGTGCTCTTGTCTGTCCTGCTTGCGACTATCCTGACAGTATCTTTCTTTGCAAGCATGGAATTGGCAGTCGCCTCTATGCTCTTCAGGTTGTTCTTTGCAACGGCAACAGGGGCGAACCAGCTTATGCCGAACACGTTCCTAAGCTTATTTGATATCGATTCCATGTCCGAGCCCTTTGAGAGCTGGAGCACGAACCTGTCCCTCTTCTTCGTCAGCCTGAGATACCTCTCGTCGGCCAGCGCCTTCCTTATGTTCGCATGGAGCTGGTCTATGAACGAGCCCCTATTCTTGCCCCTGAGCCATATCTCTCCGAAGTGTATAGTCACATGTTTGTAAGCCGTCATAGGTACCATTTAAAAGGATGAGTGATAAATATGATTTACAATCAATCAGTGTTAGGAAGGTGCAGAATAAATGGCTATCGCTCAGCGTCTCAAGATGTTCATCGACAATTCAAGGCATGTCCTGAGCATCAGCTACAAGCCCACGAACGAGGAGTTCAAGAGGAGCGCCAAGCTGATAATAATAGGCATACTTATAATCGGCGCAATGGGCTTCGTCATAGGCCTCATAGTCTCGCTTGCTATTTCTGGCTCGTTAAGCGTGCTCTGATCATGAAAATAAAGATCGACTACAAGAAGTCGGCCCAGGAGAATGCGAACGACTACTACAATAAGTCGAAGAAGCTCAACCAGAAGAAGGCCGGGGCAGAGAAGGCAATCAAAATCCTCGAGAAACGTCTTGCAGAACATGAGGCGAAGCCCTCAGAGAAGAAGGAGAAACGCGTAGTCAAGACAACAGAGAAGAAGTGGTACGAGAAGTTTCACTGGTTCTACACAAGCAACAACATGCTTGCCATAGGTGGCAGGGACGCGCACCAGAACGAGCAGCTCAACTCAAAGCACTTCGAGGAAAAAGACCTATTCTTTCATGCGGACATATTCGGCGCGTCAGCCGTTATACTGATCGACGGGACCTCATCGCCCGCAGATGTTAGAGAGGAAGTCGCGCAGTTCGCTGCTTGCTACTCAAGGGCGTGGGAGGAGATGCTCAGAAGCGTTGACGTCTATGCCATGAGAAGGAACCAGGTGAGCAAGTCCACGAGCAAGGGCTCATTGGGGACAGGAAGCTTCCTGCTTACCGGAGAAAGGGAATGGTTCAGGAGCATGACGCTAAACCTTGCGATGTATGTCGCTGACGGTGAATTGCGGACTGTTCCGATGGCAACTTTTGTGAAGCTTGGCCTGAAGAGCGCATATGCCACGATTACCCAAGGCAACCTAAAGAAATCGGACGCGGCAAAGAAAGTAATGCAGACGCTAGGTTACGAAGATCTTGACAATGTGATGAGACAGCTGCCAAACGGCACTTTCAAGATAGAGCCGCACAAATGACTTATCTTATGTCCTTGTACATCCCGAAGAATGCCTGGTAGATGTAGAAGACAGGCACTGCCGCGAAGAATGCGATGCTTATGTACGGGCTTACGAACGAGAACGCCATTGCCCCTATATACGTAACGAATCCTATCAGATTGTATCTTGAAGTCCTGTCCATCACGCTGTCCGTCTTCCCGTGATAGCCCTTTACATACTGATTGAACAGCCTGAACATTATCGTTATAAGCAGGAAGTTTATCCCGTAGACGAATATGGCAGGCTGCTGCAGCGGATACCTGCCAAGAAATGCGGTGCTGAACGGCACAAGTGCCACAAGCAGAAGAAAGAACCCGTTCAGCCACAGGGTTCTCGGGTTTATGCCGTGTATGTACCTGAAGATGTTGTTGTGGCCTATCCACATCACTAGCAAAACCGTGAAGCTGAAGACGTATATGAGTATGCCGGGCAGCAGCGAAAATATGACTGTGTCAAGCTGCTGCGAAAGATCAGAGCCTGTTACCACAGGCACGACAAGGCTAAGCACCAGTATCGTCATTACCGTTGCAAAGATGCCTTCGGTAAGCGCCTCCATCCTGGACTTGTTGAAAGAATGGTCGTGCTGCTTTGGCATGGAATACCTTGTCAAGAAACCGCTATAAACTCTTCTCTAATCTTGAATATGCAGGGAGAGAGATTTGAACTCTCGAACCCCTAAGGGAACAGGCCCTGAACCTGTCACATTTGACCAAGCTTTGCTATCCCTGCAATTAACTGAATTCATATTAGCTGGTTCAAGAATTTAAAGCTGCGTATTCTAATACTCTATCATCGGCGATCCGGTATGGCAGACAAGAGCATCAGCGTCAAGGTTGCCACGGCAGTGGGCCTTGGCGCGATAATAGGCGCAGGGATATTCGTACTTAGCGGCACTGCGATAGCCCTGGCAGGGCCTCTCGCGCTCATAGCCTTCATTGCAGTCGGAATTGTCGCGCTGCTGGTGGCCCTCCACCTGGGCGAGCTCGGCACCATAATGCCGAACCTCAAAGGGGCATCATACTCTTATGTGTACAAGGCATTCGGTAGCGAGTTGGGTTTCATAACCGGCATGCTGCTGTATTTCAGCTATGCCACTGCGATATCCGTCGTAGCCACTGGCTTCGGGTCTTATCTGTCGAGCATACTGGGGATGTCGGAGGCGTTATACACCATACCGTTTGCCATCCTGCTGATATTCGCGCTTGCGATAGTCAACATTCTAGGAATAAAGAAGGCGGCTAACGCGGACTTCGTTCTCGTCATAATAAAGATACTGATACTTGTCGTGTTCATAGCGTTCGCTTTCTTTGTCGCATTCTACAAAGGCGGCGGATTCCCCTCAAGCCACTTCGCCCTCAATCCAGCAACAAGCGGCCTCGGCTCCCTGTTTGCGGCAAGCGTTGTGATATTCTTCGCATATACCGGCTTCCAGGCGATATCAACATTCACAGGCAGGATCCGCGGCGGAGCTGTCTGGGCAGCAAGATCGATTGTCATATCAGTAGTAATAAGCATGATACTCTACACGCTTGTGGCGTTCTCGCTCATGCTTCTCGTGCCCGCGAGCTCCTTCACAGTCTCGGGAGACCCGCTCTCCTTTGCGCTTAAGGCGGTCAATGCGCCGCAATGGCTATTCCTGCTTGTTGGCATAGGCGCGCTGATCGCGACTACATCGGCCACGCTTGCGATGATGCTCGGCTCGTCAAGAACTTTGTATCAGATAAGTTCCGACAGGCTGCTGCCTAAGGTCCTCAGGAGGTACAACCAAAAGAGAGACGTAGCAATCAACGGGGTAATAATCTCCGCCGTAATCGCTGTAATAATGCTGTTCTCCGGCGACATATTCACCATAGCAGCAATCAGCAATTTCGGGCTCCTGTTCTCGTTCCTTGTGACGAGCTTTGCTGTCATACACTACAGAAGGCTCAAGACCAAAACAGGTTTCAAGATCCCATTCTACCCGTACCTGACAGTAATAACGATAATAGCGGTCCTTGCGCTCATGATAGGCATGCCGCAGATAGCGCTTCTCATAGGCGTGTTGCTTACGCTGTCATTGATCGTGATATACTACTCGCTGCGCGAGATGGAAGGCAAGAAGGTAATCCGCGTGCAGCTCTTCAAGTGAGGTTTTCTTATGCTTATAGGCATCGTAGGTGCGCCAAACAAGGGCAAGAGCACGCTGTTCTCAGCGCTTACAATGAGCGAGGTCGAGATCGCGGATTACCCGTTCACAACAATCAACCCTAATCTAGGCGTCGCGTATGCGACAAAGGAGTGCGCCGAGAGGTCTTTGCATGTGAAGTGCAGGCCAAGGAACTCCCTTTGCGTTGACGGCACCAGGCTCATACCGGTAAACATTGTCGACGTGGCCGGGCTTGTCGAAGGCGCCCACCATGGCAAGGGAATGGGCAACCAATTCCTCAACGATCTGGCTGCGGCCGACGCGCTCATGCTGGTAGTTGACGCAAGCGGCAAAACCGACGCAAACGGCAACCCCTCAGAAAACTCAAATCCGGTCGATGATGTCAGGCTTGTCAGGAACGAGCTCGTGGAATGGCTTTCATCGATAATAAAGAGGCACATGCCGCAGCTTTCAAGGAGGCCAAACGGAACCGATGCGCTGTCAGAGATCCTCGCAGGTCTGAAAGTTTCGAAAGACGAGATAAAGAATGCCGCGGAATCTAATTTCCTAACAACGTCAAACATAGCGTGGCCTGACGCTGATATAAGGAAGTTTTCCGAGGCGCTGCTGAACAGGAGCAAGCCCATACTGCTGCTTGCGAACAAGTCGGATGCTCCAGGCTCAGCCGAAAGGGTGCAGCTGCTCGAAAAGCAGTTCGGCAAAGATAATGTTGTATCGTGCTCCGCGGCAATAGAGCTCGCTCTTAGGAAGGCAGCGAAACATGGAATAATAGACTACCATCCAGGCGCGACAGACTTCAAGATCCTGAAAGATGAGCTTCCGAAGGAGCAGGCAGACGCTTTGAAATACATGAAAACGTTCGTAGGCAAGGGCGGAACTGGCGTGCAGAATGCAATCAACCGCGTGCTCTTCAAGCTGCTTGACGACATAGTCGTTTATCCTGTAGAAGACGATGGAAAATATTCGGATCATTCGGGCAACGTGCTTCCTGATGCGATACCAATAAAGAAGGGCTCTACGGCTCTTGACCTTGCCGCAAAGATACACACAGACATCGCAAGCGGAATGCTATACGCGATAGACGCAAGGACGAAGATGAGGTTGGCAAAGGATTACGTTCTCAAAGACGGCGACGTCATAAAGATAGTCACTGCGGCAAAGCCGAAGTGATATTATCTTGACCTTCTTGCAACCGATAGGGTAGTAAATAGCGGCACCAGCACCAATAGTATGACTACTGGCACTGCTATCACGTATTCAACGAACTGCACAAGGGTCAGCCCAGAAACAAGCGTGATCCCTGCGTACTTTATTACAAGATAGATTATGAAGATGCTCACAACGTAGATGAGCGCGGTGTAGAGCGCGTTTATGAGGCTTGAGTATATAGCAGGGTGCATAGGCTTTCCCGACGCCCCTACCCTCTCGCCAAGCCAAAGAGCCACTATCAGCGGGAGTATTATCGCCCCTGGTATGTAAAGGATGTAACCGCCGATCTGGGTCAGGAACGTGGCGGCTCCGGTCGCGTTGCCCGCATTTGCAAGAGGCACGAAAAGGAGCTCTATGGCAAGCCCAAGCACAAGGAATCCTATCCAGAAGACAAGCGGCCCTGTCACGTTTATGGTTGTATCCTTCTTTGCTGCAGGCTTTTCCTGCTTGGCCTCGTCGTCAGGCTCTGAGACCTTGACCTTCCTTGATTCGTACGGGCTCGCCTTCACTTTACCACAGTAGATATAATCTGATATCTTTATAAACACTTACTGGTTAATGAGTAATGAAAGGTTTTCTCAATGGCAGGAATAGCATCACCGCAATCGCAGGCAGGGGTAATGAGCTTCTACGACGCGCAGACCGGAGGCCCGAAGATAAGCCCCAAGGTCATGCTCATAGCGGTAGTTGCGTTCGCGGTCGTTGTCCTTGTCCTGGACCATCTGACTTATATCGCGTAATCAGGTGCATCTGAAGACGTCTTCGCGCACCTCCATCACGCTTGCTCCGTCCTCAGCCATTATATGGAGGATGGCGCGCACTCCGTCCTCTTCCACGCCTGTCCTCTTCGCTATCTCTGATACGTTCATGGCCTTCTCGGCAATCTGTTCCGTTATCTTAGGCGCGTTCTTGGCTATGAAACCTCTAAGTGCAATGTAGAACTTCTTGTTGAATGCCCTTATGCCCACGACAAGCCCCTGTCTTATGCTTGTTTCCAGAGCCGCGGAGGCATTGGCCGCATCTGCCTCGTTGTTAAGGACCAAAAATCCCTTTGATTCGAGGAGCTCGACATAATTGCTGCCCAATTTGCTCTCCCACTGCTTTGGCTTGGGCTGGGCCGGCTGCCTTGCAATAATCTTGGGCTCTGCCTGTTTTTGGGCCGCTGGAGCAGCCGTCTGCTGCCTCTTCTTGTACAGGAACATGTCATAGACGCTTTTCTGTATGCCGTACTTGAACTCCTGCTCTCCGGGCTTCTTGAAAAGCGAGACCATCTTCTTCTTCATGAGCGATTGCAGAACTAGCTTCTCGTTCTGGTTGAGAATAGCGTTAACCTTGTCCTTCGTGCGCTCGCTGTACCTCAACGTGTCAAGCTTCTTCAGCACCGAAAGCTCCGCCTCGCTGACCTGCAATGAAGGTGCTGCCGCAGCAGGCTGAGCTGCCTGCGCCCTGCGCTCCTGGAGCTTTGTTATAAGCGCGACTATATCGTCCTTCTTTGCGAACAGGAAGCTGGCCTTGTTGTACCTGAAGAAATCGACCTCGTCGCCGTCCTTTATCCCTAATGCCGTGAGCACTTCCGTAGGTATGTTTATCGCGAGACGATTGGTAGTCTTGTATACTTTTGCCGTTTCCCCACCACACAGATAGGTATTTTTAACCCCTATCACATCTATTACACATGCAAGGCTTAAAAGGGTTCTCAGCAGGCGCAAAAAGGCGTATGCTCACGTCAAGCAAGGACATCCAGAGGGCAACCCCAAGAATAAGCATGCATTCGAACAAGTACTCCCGCGGAAGCGTATTGATAATAGCGGGCAGCGGAAGGTATTCTGGAGCGATGAAACTTGCGGCTTCTGCTGCCGCAGAGGCGCTTGCAGCGCTAAGGACTGAGTCAGGATACGTCACCATAGCAGGGCCGAAGAGGATAGTCTCTTCTGCAGCGAGAATCTCGCCTGTCTTTGTCATCAGGGAACTAAGCGGCCCAATAAAGAAACAACTATCCATTATAAAATCGATAAGGCATGACGCTGTAATACTAGGGCCGGGATTAGAACCCGCGAACATAAAACTCGAGCTGCTGAAGGGCATAATCAAGATGGAGAAATCCTCTGGAAACTGTTTAGTCGTGGACGGCGCAGCAATCAGGGCGCTTGCAAATCATAGGGAGTTAATTAACAATTGCATGGTCCTTACGCCACACGATGGCGAATTCAAGGCCCTAGCAGGGATAAACCTAAAAGGCGCTGCGCTTAAGACGAGAATAAGCGCTGCAAAGAAGTTTGCAGCGGAATATAATTGCATACTGGCCCTTAAGGGTCATAAAACTGTAATAACCGACGGCAAGAGGCTAAAGGTAAACGTGCCAAAAAGCCCTGCGCTTGCAACCATGGGCACTGGAGACGTGCTTGCAGGGATGATTGCAAGCTATCTCGCACTGCACAAAGATGCATTTGAGGGCGCTGTCGCAGCTGTGCACGCACATTCGATGATAGGGGACAAGCTTTATAAGAAAAAGGGCGAACATATAACAGCGCAGGACGTGGCCGAGGCCATACCAGAAGTGCTTAAGCAATTCGACATTACTAGGAAGTGAAGAGATGTTATCAACTGCTTACTCCCAGATAAAGCAAGAGCTCTCCGAAGCTGTGCGGAGGGCAAGCTCTGCTGCGGGTTACGATGTAGAATATACCTCGCAGTCGATAGACTTCTCATCAGGATTCGGCGACATATCCTGCTCGGTCGCGTTTAGGCTTTCCAAGCAGCATAAGAAGAGCCCGAACGCAATCGCAGAAGAGATATCCTCAAAGATAGACGCTCCTGTTTACATTGAAAAAGTCGATGTCAAGAACGGCTTCATAAACTTCGCATTAAAGAGAAATGAGTTCGCAGCCATCGTCCTTGGCGAGAAAAAGAAACCGATACCAAGTGTGAAAAGCAAGCGCGTAATTGTCGAATACGGGGGCGTAAACCCAAACAAGCCGTGGCACATAGGCCATTTAAGGAATGCACTGTTGGGCGACACGATTGCAAACATCTACGAGAAGCTCGGGTACTCCATAGAGCGCGAAGACTACATCGACGATCTTGGGCTGCAGATGGCAGAGGTTACCTGGTGGTTCATAAACAAGAACAACAAGCCTACGAAGAAGTTCGACCAGTGGCTCGGGGAGGAATACGTCCACGTCAACAAATTCATGTCAGAGAACGACATCAAGGCGGACATATCCAGCATGCTTCAGCTCATGGAACAGGACGGCACCTACGAATCAGAGATAGCCGGCAAGATAGCGGACATGGTGGTGCGCGCGCAGTACGAGACCGCATTTAATTACAAGATATACCATGACTTCATGGTAAAGGAAACGGACATAATAAGGAACGACCTGCTCAAGAAGGGTCTTGCGATACTCGAGAAGTCCAAGTTCATAAAGAAGATGACAAACGGTGACTACGAGGACTGCATAGTCATAGATCTCAACGACATAAAGGGCCTGCCCGAAGAATTCAAGGGCATGAAAGAAACTGTAAAGGTATTGATAAGGAGCGACGGCACGCCGACATATGTGGCAAAAGACATAGCGTTCCATATGTGGAAGTTCGGGATAATACCAAACACGTTCAAGTTCAAGACGTTCATAGACAAGCAGCCGAATGGCAAACCCGTTTTCGAGACTGCTCCTGAAGGAAAAGAGATGGACATCGCAAATGCCGACATCTCCATAAACATAATCGATGTCAGGCAGTCGTATCCGCAAGCTGTTGTCAGGCTCGCATTCAATGCCATAGGAAGGGATGACGTGGCCGAAGGGATAATGCATCTTGCTTACGGCGAGGTAGCGCTCGAGTCAGGCACGCTCTCAGGCAGGAAGGGCACCTGGATAGGTTTCAGCGCCGATGACCTGCTGGCAGAGGCGCAAGAGCGAGCCGAAAAGCTGATAAAGTCAAAGTTTAACTTCAGCGACGAAGAGCAGAAGAGAATATCTAGCAGCGTGGCTCTGGCAGCGGTAAAGTTCGAGTTCATGAGGATAAGCCCAGAGAAAAAGATAATATTCTCATGGGACAGGGCTCTCAATTTCGAGGGCAATTCAGGCCCCTATGTGCAGTACATGTACGCAAGGGCTAGCCGAATATTGGAGCAGGCAGGCAAGGCTGGCAAGTTGCAGATAGACAAGATGAACGAGCAGGAATTTGCGCTGCTGAAGCTGCTCTCAAAAGGCCACGAGATTGTGGAAAAGGCAGCAAGGGAGTACAGGCCCAACGTGATAACTGATTATGCAAGCGACCTTGCATCTGCGTTCTCCAAGTTTTATGAGGCATCGCCTGTCCTCAAGGCAGAGTCCGAAGAGCTCAAGTCTATGCGATTGTCCATAACGGCTTCGGTCAGGGATACGATAGGCGAACTCCTATCGCTTCTTGGAATAGAGCCGCTTCAAAGGATGTAAATGAGTCCAAACAATCGCACAATGAGGAGGCAAGCGACGCTGAAAGACGCTTACGACGTGGCAAAGATGTTGCACGAATATGATTTGTATGAGCACAGGCTAGACAAGCGTATAGACGTGACGCCATTAACCCAGTATAAAAGGGATGTACTTCGCTACATTCGGACTAAAAGCCTAAAATTTCTGATAATCTTCGAAGATTCAAAGCCAGTAGGCTTTGTAGATTACCGAATTGATGGGAAGGAAGGTGTCATGAATGACGTTTTCATACGCGAAGGATACAGGGGCAAGGGATTGGGCGCGAAGCTAGCTAATAAAATATTCACAGAAATGAAGCGCCACGGTTGCAAGGTCGTTAAGAGCGGGGTCAGGGTAAAAAATGTCCGATCGCAAAAGTTCTGGCAGAGGCAGGGCTTCAAGATACAGCATGCACAGCTAAACTACGGCATGCGCAAGTCTTTATGAGATAGCCTTAAAAACATGAAGATAGTAATTCAACATATATGGGCCCGTAGCTCAGCTTGGATAGAGCGGCATCCTCCTAAGGTGAAGGTCGCGGGTTCAAAATCCTGGGATAGACTTTTATAGGTTGAATCTCAAGTATGAAAATCCCGCCGGGCCCGTATAAGGTGTTAAAATGCCAAGGCAATCAAAGAGAAACGCGAACGCAAAGCAGGCAAAGGAGCCTGTCTTCATAGTCAAGCCGGCAATGAAGCACGGCGGCCTGGATTATCTGCACATATCGCTCATAGCGTTAGTCATAATACTTGTTGCAGTTGCCTTCGCGCTGTCTGCATTCAAGCAGCAGAGCGTCAATATACTTCCTGCAAACGCGACCAACTACACAAGCGCGCAGGCGCTCAGCGCAGCAGAGAGGGTCATATCTTCGTATGCGACGTTCAACACATCTCTTTCATTGATACCTTTCTACTCGCTTGTCAACCAGTCAAAGGTGGCATACGCGCAGTCGCAGAACGAGTGGGTCGTCACTGTGCCTTATGTAGATCCGCTTGCAAGCAACACCATATTCAACTTCACAGTGATACTCAACGGCTCCACACTGAAGCCTTCGCTTGCCCTCACGCAGACGCTAAAGCCGTCGCTGATAGGCAACAACACCATATCATCGCTAGGCTCGATAACTCTAGCAAACAAGGTGCTGTGCACCACAAGCAAGCCCATACCAGTTTACTTGATAACTGACCCGTATGCCCCAGGAGCGCTGCATGCTATGTCCGTGGCGCTCAACGCCAGCATGCAGGACCAAGGCAAGATAAACATGAGCTATTACTACGTGTTCAGCAACTACGCAGTGAGATTCTATCCAGGCTATGGAATCAACCAGACGCAGGGCCTTGGCAGGTTCTTCAGCTGCGCCTCAAGGCAGCCAGGCCATCTCAGCCAGTTCATATCCAATTACAGCATAGCAGCAACTGGAGCGCCGCTCTCGTATGCACTGTTGCTGCAGATAGCTGCCGGTTCAGGTGAGAACATGTCCTCGTTCAACGGATGCCTTGTAAACGCTTCGCAGAGCCTCAATCAGCAGTCACTGCTCGCGAATCTTTACTCAACAGGAGTGAATCCTGAGTTCGTCGTAAACTGCAAGTACGTGGCGCTTCCTGAGACACTGGGCCACACGATCAACTACTCCATCAGCACCTTGCCGGCCAATGCAGCAAGCAAGTGATTGATCTAATGCATATAATCGTAGGCGTAGATCCTGGCAAGACGTGCGGGATAGCGTGCCTCGACATGAACGGCAGGCTGGTATTCTCTACGCATAAGACCTTTGCGAGCACCGACTGGATAGTCAGCGAGGTATCGAAGATAGGCATACCATCGATAATCGCAGGAGACAAGCCTGCAGGAAGTGAGGCAATCAGGAAGATTAATGCCGCTTTCAACGCAAGGCTCTTCACGCCGAGCAAGGAGCTCACGATAGACGAGAAGAGAGGCCTGGGAAAGACCTATGGCATCAAGGACCCGCACGAGAGGGATGCCTTCGCAGCTGCGCTCAAGGCATACAACTCCTATTCCAACAAGTTCAACCAGGTAGAGAGGATCGCGGCCAACGGATCCATAGACGACATAGATGCGCTCAAGGCGAAGATAGTCTCGAAATACTCGATAAATGAGGCCATAGGCAACAAGAAGGCCAACAGGAAGTAGCTGCGATATCTTTAAAAGCCTATTTTAAGATGTATTAGAGCCCTTCACGACCAGATTGGGCTCTTCAGTGATAACTTGGACAAGACCAGAGCCGTAAAGGCCAAGTCAGTCAATAAGGAGCTATTCTCCGAGATAAGATCCAAGGCAACCATGCTGCCGATAAAATCTCTAATCTATGCCTTAATGCACGCAAGGCACAAGGCCATGCCGCTAAGGAACAAGGAGATGGAGCCGCAGCTCAACCGGATGGGCGCGCAGATAAAGCTCCTCAACCTCGTGTGGAAGGATCTTTACGACTACACGGATCCTGATCCTGAGATGCTCTATAAGAACTTCAGATATTCGTTGAACACTTATGTCAACTTCTTCTACGCCATGCCCAAGGAAGAGCGAAAGGAGTACATCGCAAGCGTATCTAGAATGAAGACACAGAAGGGCATAGACCCGGAGGAGAATCTTCTGCTCATACCTGCGCTTATGGCAGAGAAGAAGGAGCAGAGAAGCAACGTGACATCGTGGCTCGGCAACGCCATATACAGGGCTCCGTTCAAGGCGCTTTACGATTCAAGCAAGACTGCCATGAGGATAGCGATGTTCAAGCAGAACTCGGCAATGAGGAGCGCATCGAACACGGATTTAGCCTCATTCTCGCAAAGCATGGCAAAGCTCGACTCGAAGATAAAGGACATCGAAGACGGGAAGATAAACCCGATAGACGACGAGGCCCTAAAGAACGATTTCATAAACGAGGCGATAAGGTTCTCCGATTCCACAGACGTGGATCTCATAGACTTCATATCCGAGAGGATAGACACAAGGAAAGTGGTCATGGCAAGGGCAACAAGGATGGTAAGGAAGGCCAGGAACTAGCGTATTATAAAGTTTTACCCCATAATACTCTCAACACAGACGTAGCTCTGGCTCCTATCGTCTAGTCCGGTCAAGGACGCGGCCCTCTCAAGGCCGAAACTCGGGTTCAAATCCCGATGGGAGCATTTTTTACTATCAAGAAATCTATATATATTTGAAAAATGCCATTGTGATTGTGGTTCTATGACTAAAAAGCAGATGGACGGCGAGACATTTCTTGCTCAGTGGAGAAAAGATAAAACTGATTTTCAAGGAGTAAAGCTTGAACCTAAGACCGAGATCTGCAATCTCAACCTTACCGGAATCAACCTTAGAGGTGCAAATCTCTTCGGTGTATGCTTATTCAACACTGTACTAAGAGGCGCAAGGCTTAACGGTGCAAGCTTCCAGAGTGCAAATCTCAGGAAAGCCGATCTTACCGAATCCGTGGCAAACGGTATAGGAATGGCATTTTCTGACGCACAGAAGGTAATCCTGACTGATGCAAAGCTGATAGATGCAAGGTTATGTGGGGCTGATATACGCGGAGCCGTAGACTTAATGGACTGCGATTTCAATAAAGCGCTTTTCTGCAACACAGTAGTCACAAAAGATCAAAAAAGGCAGATCTTAGATAAATACGAGGTTGCCAAAATGCCTCTAAAAGGAAAGATGAAGATACCAACTGGGCCTTATATACGTACATTTGAACATGGCGAACCTTTTGAAGTCTTAGCAGAAGGCAAAAGACATAAGCTTTAGGGGCATAGATGATGAATTTACCTAATAAGGCAAAGACGCTCATAGAAGGAAAGAATTTTGCTAATATCGCCACAATAATGAAGAACGGCTCGCCGCACATAACCACCACATGGATCGACCATGATGGCGACATTGTCCTAATAAACACAACAAGAGACAGGATCAAGACAAGGAACCTGATAAGGGACCCGAGGATTGCAATCAGCGTCTTCAGCATGGAAGACCCGTACGATGCGCTGTTCATACGTGGAAAGGCAATAGAGATAACTGAGAAGGGCGCAGAGGAACACATCGACAAGCTGGCCCAGAAGTACATAGGCATGAACTACAGGCAGCACGGCGACAGGGTCATCCTCAGGATAGAGCCGCAGCACGTCATGCTCCTAAAGCCCTGAGCCTCTGGAATCTATATATATTTGAATGGACTTAATCTCGAATGCGGCAGAGAGCATGTCCACGAAGACCAGCGACTTAGAGAAGCCTTCGAAGGGCGTACAGGATACGAGCTACGACATAGTCTATTTTAGATCGTTCACCGACATACCAAATGCCGGAAAGATCTCGGAGATGCTTGGCGCAGAAAGCATAGTAAAGAGAAATTACCCTGAAGGCCTAGACCTGATAAAGCCGATGATCCCGTATTTTGAGGCGCGTTATAAGTCAGCTGACGCTCTGATAAAGGCAAACGGCATAACTCAGGTGGTCGAATTTGCGGCCGGAAGGACCCCAAGAGGAATAAACAATCCGCAGTGGCACTTCATACATACTGACTATGACACACTTGCGCTCAGTCAGATGAGCGGCATTGCCGATGCGCTCATGAAGGGTAGGCGCAGGCCTGTTTTTTCAAAGCTGAATGCCATAACGGGAGAGGGCATCGAAGACATTATCGGCACCCTTAGGAAGGGGCCTGTAGCCGTTACCCACGAAGGCCTGTTCTCATATTACCCTCCCGAGTATAGGGCAAAGGTCGCGGGCAACGTTAAGAAAGTACTTGAGGCACGTGGCGGCATATACATAACACCGGACCTGAACTCAAATGAGATGTTAAACGAATTCCAAAAGATTACGGATTTTGCAGCTGTACAGAAAAGAAGACAGGAGAATACAGGTAGGGACTTAGACGCATTCCGCTTCGAGAGCACCGAGGCAGCTATAAGATTCATGGAGCAGCTTGGATTTGATGTAGAGGTCCACAACATGGGCGATTTATTCTATCATCTCGCGTCTGTCGATGCATTATTCAAGGAGGAAGAGGAGAACAGGAAGATATTAAATGTGTACGAGAACTTCAAGATCCTCAAGATGAAACTGCGCTAGCCGAATCTAAGGAGTATGCAGCTACATTAAGTTTAAATACACTTATTCGGATTATAATCTATCAAACCACTTTAGCTGAGAAAATGCATGCAATTCTTATGTGCGGAGGCTTCGCCACGAGGCTTGAGCCGATAACCTACTTCATCCCTAAGCCGCTGCTCCCAATCGGGGTCGGCGGCAAGCCGATAATAGAATACATACTAGATGACGTCATCGCGTCTGGTATAAAGGATGTTGTAATAACGGCTAACAGCAAGTTCATCAACCATTTTGAGTACTGGTCTAAGCACAGGCTGGATGGGAACGGCGCCAGGATAAAATTCGTTGTAGAGAAGACAATGCACAACAACGAAAAGTTCGGTCAAGTCAAGGGCATTTCACATGCTATAGAGAAAGCAGGAATAAAGGACGATATAATCGTTATTGCAGGCGATAACCTATTTGACTTCAGCATAAAAGACATAATATCGCACTTCGAAAGAACGAAGAGGCCTGTCGTTGGGCTTTATGATATCAAATCAAAAGATCTGGCCAAGAAACTCGGCGTTGTCGAGATAAACGGAACTAAAATAACCGCCTTCGCAGAGAAGCCGCCTGAACCGAAAAGCACGCTGATAAGCACAGGTATCTACGTGATACCGAAGGAGATGCTAGGAAAGTTCAACGAATATCTTGGCAACGGAAAGAACCCCGATGCAATTGGCCATTTCATAGAATGGCTCATTACAAATACTGAGGTCGAAGGCCACGTTTACAGTGGAAAGTGGCACGACATCGGCACGCTGGAAATATACAGACAGGTATTTGACGAGTACAGTGCAGCGCACAAGCAGGGCTAGGCATGGCGCAAATCCTGATAAGGCCAATGGAGGACAGGGACAAGGCAACCGTATCTAGAATGATGCATGACCTTTGGAGGATCCACGCAGCCAAGAGCAGATACGTAAGCAAGAGATATCTGGACAATGTGAATGCGCGCAAAGAAATGAGGAAAAGAAATCAGATATTCATTGTGGCAGAGGCGGACGGCAAAGTTGTCGGATATGCGCATCTTTCAGTGAGCAAATTCAGTAACTTCTTCACGTTCAAGAAAATAATATACCTTGACGAGATATACGTTAGTAAGAGATACAGGGGCATAGGTGTGGGGAAGGCGCTGCTCAAAGAGACAAAGCGCATAGCCTGGAAGAAGGATCTCCACATAATGACCACTATATGGCCATTTAGCACAAGCATGAAAAGACTGTTCTCCGAAGCACAATATGTGCGTGAGGCACATCTCCTACTAAGAGAATTTAAATAATTTGAATTTTATGTTTAAAGAGGTGAAAATATGTTACAAACCACGCCATTTCTCCTGTTTGATGGCAATTGTGCCGAGGCTATGGCATTTTACCACAAATGTCTTGGAGGAGAATTAACTCTGACAAAGCTTGCAGATACGCCAATGAAAGCCCAGTTTCCAGAAGAAAAGCATAACAGGATTATCAATGCACACATAAAAAATGGGGCTATTGACATATCTGCCACTGACTGGATGGCGGCACCGCAATATGAACCAGTATTGGGAGAGATGTACGCAATATTTGTTACAGGCAATTATGATGAAGTAAAGGCGGTCTTTGGCAAGCTCGCAGTTGGCGCGGAAAAGGATAGGTTCCAAGAACTACACCAGATGCCATTTGGGATGTATGGCCAAATGTATGATAAATTCCACAGGCATTGGATATTCGTTGCCGCTGAAAAGAAGTGAGGAAAGAAGGGCATCGCCCGAGCAAGGCGGCGAACCATTAGGCTCCAATTACGTCATAAACAAATCTAGAACTAGAAAGTAATTTTTCTATTCTGCCTTATTCTGTAACCTCTTCTTTACATGCTTCAGGCCCGAGAACGTGTCCCTGTCCATCTCCTCGAGCCTCATCGATATGTATCTCGACCTCTTCGACAGGTTCGGCATGACGACGTACTCAAGCGCATTGACCCTTCTCTTCACCTTGTCTACCTCTATCACGAGTCTCTTGAGCCCCTGCTCCCTCTTCGCCACGTCGACTATTGCGTTTATCGTGTCGTTGAACGATTCATATACATCATCTATCGAGGAGCTCGTCGAGAGAAGGCTGTACCCCCTGTCCAATATGTCGATGCTCTCGACATTCCTCTCTATCTCGGGTATCCTCACACCCATGATGTTCTTGAGCGTCACCCTTATCGGCTTCGGCTCCTTTATGTAGTTGGTTGCCTGCTCGAGCTCCAGGTCGCCAGCGTACGTCGACGCTATCGTCAGGTTCTTGTACGCCCTCTGCAGCATCTCCTGCAGATATGACCTGTCCTTTGTCGAGCTCTTGAGCAGCCCGAGGAACTCCATCACAAGTATCTCTCTCTTCCTCTTCAGCAGAGAATGGCCCTTCCTTGCAAGCTTTATGCTCCTCTTGGTGTTGATAAGGTTCATCCTTGTAGGGTTTACCGGCATCTCACTTCCTCTTGTGGTACTTCTCTATGTGCTCCGTCTTCACTCTTGTGAGCTCACCCTTCTCGAACTCAGACAGGAGCTCCCAGCCTATGTTGAGCGTGTCTTCTATGCTTCTGTCCTCATAGAACCCCTGAGATATGAACCTCGATTCGAATGCGTCCCCAAACTTGAGGTACTGCCTGTCCATGGCGCTCAGGGCCTCCATCCCTACTATCGAGCTGAGGCTCTTCGCCTCCTTTGCCTTTGCATATGCTCCATAAAGCTGGTCTGCTACGCCTCTGTGGTCCTCTCTTGTCTTGCCTGAACCTATACCGTTGTTCATAAGCCTTGACAGCGAGCCCAATGGGTCTACATGAGGATAAATCTTCTTGTTTGCCAATTCCCTGCTCAGGTATATCTGGCCCTCAGTTATGTAGCCCGTCAGGTCAGGTATCGGGTGGGTCACGTCGTCGTTCGGCATTGTAAGTATGTTGAGCTGCGTTATGCTGCCCTTCTTTCCGCTGACGATGCCCGCTCTTTCGTATATGCTTGCGAGATCTGTGTACATGTAACCAGGGTATCCTCTCCTGCCAGGCACCTCCTCACGCGCGCTCGCAAGCTCTCTAAGTGCTTCGCAGTAGTTTGTCATGTCTGTGAGTATGACTAGCACGTGCATATCTCTTTCATAGGCAAGATACTCTGCTGTTGTTAGTGCAAGCCTTGGCGTGAGAATCCTCTCTATGCTCGGATCGTCGGCAAGGTTCATGAATGCTACTGTCCTCTTGAGCGCGCCAGTCTTCTCGAAGTCCTTTATGAAGAATGCGGCATCGTCGTGTGTTATCCCAATGCCTGCGAACACGACAGCGAAGTTCTCAGTGCTGTTCCTTACCTTTGCCTGTCTTGTTATCTGCGCAGCGAGCTGGTTGTGCATGAGCCCGGAGCCTGAGAATATCGGCAGCTTCTGCCCTCTTACCAGAGTTATAAGCCCGTCGATCGTGGATATGCCCGTTTGTATAAAGTCTTTTGGCATGGCCCTTGACACAGGATTGAGCGGTTCGCCGTTTATGTCTCTTTTCTCTTTTGTTATAATGTCGGCGTTGAGGCCTCTTGGCCTTCCCTGGCCGTCAAATACTCTGCCTAGCATCTCATCTGATACCCCAACCCTGAACGTGTCGCCAAGGAAGCTGACAGATGTTTCGCTGACGTTTATGCCTGTAGTCTGCCCGAAGAGCTGGACTACCGCGTATTTGTTTGTGCTCTCAAGCACCTGGCCAAGCTTGCTGCTACCGTCAGGCATGTTTATCTTCACTACCTCGTTGTAGGCAGCGTTCCTCACCTTGTCTACAACTATGAGCGGGCCTGCTATGCTTCTTATCGTCTTGTACTCCGTCTCGAAATTCATTGCCATAACATCACTCCTTCATTATCTGGGATATCTCTTTGTCGATGTCCTCGTTCACGCTCTTTGCCTCTTTTTCTATCGCGTCTTCCTTGGCTTCCTTCAGTCTTGCAATCCTGGACCTGACCTTTGCGGCTATTATCTTGTCTATCGTTACCTCTGCATCAAGCGCGAGTGCCGCCTTGTTCCTGAAGTGCAGTATCGTCTTCAGCATAAGGAGCTGCTTCTTCATGCTTGTCGACGCATCTATGGCATCGAAGGCGTTCTGCCTCAGGAAATCCTCTCTTATCATTCTGCCGATCTCAAGGGTAAGCCTCTCCGTCTCTGGAAGAGCATCTGCCCCAACAAGCTGTACTATGTCCTTGAGCTCTGCCTCCCTCTGTAACAGCCGCATGGCATCGTCTCTTGCATTGATGAAATCCTCGCCTATGCTGTCCAGATACCACTTCTCAAGCGCTGCGTGGTAAAGAGAATAACTCTGCAGCCAGTTTATAGACGGGAAGTGCCTTGAGCTTGCGAGCGACGCGTCGAGCGCCCAGAAGGTCTTTATTACCCTGAGCGTTCCCTGCGACACAGGCTCAGATATGTCCCCTCCTGGCGGCGAGACTGCGCCTACAACAGTAATAGACCCTATCTTGTTGCTTAGCGTCTTGACTCTTCCGGCCCGCTCATAGAACTCTGCGAGCCTCTTCGGCAGATACGCAGGATACCCTTCCTCTCCAGGCATCTCTTCCAATCTTGCTGATATCTCACGCATGGCCTCCGCCCATCTCGATGTTGAGTCTGCCATGAGCGCAACGTCGTAGCCCATGTCTCTGAAATATTCCGCAATCGTTATACCTGTGTAGATGCTCGCCTCTCTTGCGGCTACAGGCATGTTGCTTGTGTTTGCAATTAACACCGTTCGTTCCATGAGCGGCCTTCCTGTGTTGGGGTCCTTGAGCTCAGGGAACTCCGTGAGAACCTCTGTCATCTCGTTTCCCCTCTCGCCGCAGCCTACATACACCACTATGCTGCTGTCCGCGTACTTCGCAAGCGACTGCTGAGTCACTGTGTTATGCAGCAGTATCCCGCCAAATCCACCCACAAAATTAGCCCCAAAGTCAGGCGTCGATACATCATACACCGGCAATGGGCCATCCACCTTCTTGATCTCAACTATCTCGTCGCATATTATGTGCTCAAGCGAATCGCTGAGGGATATGGCCTTGTTCAACGCATCTGATTTCTGGCCTTCCTGCACCGAAACGAATTTTCTGAACTTTTGCATGCTGATGGCCTCTCCGCCGCTTATATAATTGTGGATCTCAATGCCATTGTCTTTCAGCGTCTTATACCCTGCGGAAGAGGCGGCGTATAAAGCAGCAAGAGTGGTGCCAGATACCGGCACGATGTCTATTCCGCTCCAGCCATGGTCCACAGAGCGCGTATAGCTGGATATGCTGTCTATCTTTCCGTAGCTAGATGCGAGCCCGCTGGACATATTGCTGTGAAGCAGCCCAAGCTGGTCCTTGCCTCTTACGAATATCCTATAATAACTGGTTCCATTTATTGCCTTTTTAGACATTGAGTGCAGGATGCCGAGGCGGGTCAGCGCATACGACAACCCTATCTTCAGCTTCATGCTTGCTGTGGAGAACTCGACTTGACCTCCATAGTAGCTCCCATCCCCAAGATAATAAGCAGCCAAGAAGCTCCTTATGCAGTTGTCGTTGGACCTCAAAACCGATGCTGGGAACTCCTTGTCTGCAGCCGAGCTGCCCCCAACCAGCGATCTGACAAAATCAGCAAGCACAACGCTGCCCAGTAGCACGTTAGGCGTCTTGCCTTTTTGGTACTCAATCCTCCCATCCAGCCCGAATATCTCCTTGGCCAGACTCTTGAACCTTAGAAGCAGAGCTTCATCTGAATTTGTAAACACTAAGGTCCTTCCTCCTCTGATATGCCCCTCTGCCACGAAGAACCCCAGGAACTCCGCAAGCTCAGGAGACATTGCCACAGGCATGTCAATCTTCTTTTTGTAATGCCAATCGTATTTCTTTTCAAATGTTATCCCGCATTCTGCGTTATCGACTTTTACCTTCCTGGCGGACGCTATGAAGTCACCCACCTTAAGCTCTTTTGCCTCTGTCTCCACTATCGAGCCGTCCAGCGCTATCTTGAAGAGCTTATGGACAGGAGTTACTTTTACTGTCCTTCCGGTCCTAGTTCTGACCTGCAAGACGTAATCACTCATGCATCTGTATATAACATCTGATTTGCTTTTTGTGATCTTGCCTGAAACCATAGAGTAAAGTTCTATCGGCCTCTTCAGCCTCACGAGAGTCTCTGCACCATTTTGGGTTATTGATGCCAGGTTCGACAATGAAGACTCGTAAAGATCTCTCATGCTCGAGACTGAACCGTCCCCTAAAAGGACCGGAGTGTCCCCAGTGACGCACTTCCCTGATCCGAAAGGCCCGGGTATGCCGGCGGCTCCTCCCTTGGCTACGGGGAAGAATGTGTCAATTACTCTAGTGCCTGTTATCAATGGCGTGTCTGACGGTATCTTGTCAAGATATTTTGCAGCGTGCCTTACTGGCCTCTTCTGCATCATGGTTATCTTGACCTCGCCTTTCTGTGTCTCGACAACTGCAATCGTGTCCTCTACTGTAAAGCTTCCTTCCTTTATCGATTTTATCTTGCCCTTCACTCCGCTCGGGACCATTATGTAGTGCTTTATCAGCTCGGTTTCCTGTACATGGCCGAGTATGTGGCCTTCGGATACCTGCGTTCCTTTTGACACCCCTTTCTCTATCGCGAATTTCCACTTCTTCTTTCTGTCAAGCGAGGGTATGTTTATCCCTCTCTGTATGAAGATCCCGCTCTTCGCCTTTATCACGTCAAGCGGCCTTTGGACCCCGTCGTATATCTTTGTAAGCACTCCTGGCCCGAGCTCAAGCGATAGCTGGACTCCCTCGCTCTCTACCGGCTCTCCAGGCCTTACCCCGCTCGTGTCTTCATAGACCTGGATGACGGCGGTGTCTTCCTTGAGCTGTATTATCTCGCCTATCAATCCCTCTGACCCTACTCTAGTAACGTCGTACATCTTGCTGCCTCTCATCCCGTCTGCGACGACGAGCGGGCCGGCGACCTTGATTATTGTTCCCATAATATCACTTCATCTGCTGTATGTCTATCCCTATTGCGCGCAGTATCAGTCTTCTTAGAGAATCCACGCTCTTCTCCTCTTCATTGAATGCAGGCACGCCTATGAATATAGGCGACAAGCTGCTGTCAACCATGTTCAGCACCTTTCTGTCCTTTATCTGCTCTATGAGCCCCTGCTGCAACACAACCAGGCCTATCTCCGGAAGGGTTGCAACCTCCTTGATTGTACGCTCGGTATCCTCGCCGTTGCTGGCGCTGTAGACATGCTTGACCCCTGCAAGGCTCATGCCTGCGGTTAATAGCTTGTCGCCAATGACCGCAATCCTCCTCTCGCTCATATCTGCCATTTTATCATTGAATTGATGTCTTCTGGGCTCAGGCCGTAAGCCTTGCCCTGTATTATGACCCTTAACGTGAATATCTCCATCTCTTTCAGGTAAAAGAACGCGATTATCGTCCCAAGGGATAGCATGCTGTGCCTTAGCAGCGCTATCATTCGCTCAAAGATTATGTTCCTCATGCCTATCTCAAAGAGAAGGATTCGCTTGTCCTTGCTGGCCTCGTACTGCGCATATACATTCTTGAGGTCGAAGCTCTTTATGCTGTCTACCAGTTCTCGTATGTCTCGCGCGTTCTCGTATATCTTGACGAGTTGGTCTGTCGGGGTTATCCCGTTAGGTATCAAAAGATCTTTTATCCTGGAGGCGCTGCTGTTGTGCCTTTTCGACCTTATAAGCACGCGCATGTTCCTCATCTCTATGTCGAGCTTGACCACCATCGCAGCCTCATGGCTCGATCTTGCAAGCCTGAATATCGTGTTTCCGAGGTCGTCGAAGAACGCCTTGTCTATGGCAGCGCTAACCTCTGTCATGTTGCCGTTCGTCTTCCTGTAAGTGTCAAGCGCCGCATCGAGCACCAGCCTATAGGGCGTGCTAAGCACCAGCTTCCCGACCATATAGTCCACGTTTGCCTCCGCCATTGCCTCTTTCATTATCTCAGGGCTTACCAGATACGTGCTGATCACATATTTCGATATGTCGTCATAGCTCTTGCCATTAGACTTGGCATAGAGCGCGAGCTTTATGTTGTAGACGTCCCACTTGCTCACTATCCTCATTATCGTGTCCTTCTGGTCATTCGGCGTGACCTTTATCAGCTTCTCAGTGCTGTCGTTGAAGCTCTTCCTAAGCGCAAAATCTATCAGTTCCGATTTTATGTCCTTGCCGCCAAATTCCTCGATGTAGCGCTTGTAATCCGTTTGGAGGAGCTTCGCAATTATCGTCTCTATCTCATTTATTTTTGATATCTCTTTCACAAACTCGTTTCCAACAAGCTTCGACTCCATAGCCTTGACCCTGGCGTTGGAGTAGCCGTAACGGCTTGCAGCTGCCATGCCAACGAGTGCCATCTATATCATCTCTTCCTCTTCTTCTGTGGCGCCTTCTTTGCAGGCTTCTTCACCGACTTTTTCTCGATGTGCTTGTGTTCGGTCTGGTGCATCTTTGCCTCAGGGATAGGCATGTGCTCAAGCATCATTGATCTTATCTCATCCATTTTGGAATCAACGAGTTTATCCACAGTTGCGTCTATCCTAACAGACTTGTCATTAGAATATATGACAAGGCCTCCATTCACGTTTCCTGATTCGACCCTTACGCCTTTCTGGTCCACCAGCTTCGTGTCGCTCTTTGCAGTAACTATTGTGAACTCCTTGTCAGGATACAGCGCAATCGCGCTCTTTATCGCATTTTTGAAGAGCTTCGGGTAGCTAGGATGGGATTTTATCCTCTTCACCAGCGCGTTCCTCACGCTGTTGAGCTCGGCCTCAAGGGCGGCCTGCCTTGCAGCGAGCATTATGTTCCTCTCTTCGAACTCTGCGCTTGCCTTGTACTCCCTCTCAAGGCGCTCGAGCTCCCCGCTTATCGCGTCGTTCGCCGCTTTTCTTATCTCTTTGACCTGCTCCATCGCAGCCTCAAGAATAGAGTCGCGTTCCTTCTCTGCCGAATCGCGTACGGACTTGGCCTCCTTCTTGGCCGAGTCCTCTATGTTGCGCTTTATCTCGTTAAGCGGCATAAACTTACCGTATCGTTAGACTATGCCTGCGCTCAGCATTATCAGGATCGCTATCACGAATCCGAATATGAGCAGGGTTTCCGGCAAGACCAGGAACAACAGGGCCATACCCAATTGCTCGGGTTTCTCCGCTATCAGTCCAATTCCTGCGCTTCCGATTCCGGATTGCGCGACTCCTGTCCCTATCGCGCCTCCAAGAATAGCCAATCCTGCTCCTATGCTTGCTATTGCAGTCTCCAATCCTATTGCCATTTGAACTACCTTTTAACCATCAATCTTTCGTGTAACGCCTCTTGTAGTAATAAGGCCTGAACTTTATGCCGTTGCCTGTGTAGAATTTCGAGAAAAATTCCACGAAATTCAGCCTTGCGCTCTGTATTATCCCTTCGAATATGCCCAACACCATGTTCATCAGGTGCAGGACGATGAAGATTATCAAGAAACCTATAAATAGCAATGGGCCGTGCGCGAACGTCGGCGTGAAAGCCTGATCTATGAGCGAGGCTATTATCACGCTCGCGAGCCCGAAGCCCATCAATCTTGTGTAGCTCAATGGGTGGGTTATCAGGTTGGTGAGCTCGCTTGCCTCAATGCCGCTGAATACCCCTGTTATCACCAATGATACCACTGCAATCCCTGCGCCCACAAGCGTTGCAGTGCCGTTGAATGCATGGAACAATCCCCCGCCGATGGCCACTATGCCTGCAAGTATTGCTGCTATCGCTGTGAGCTTGCTGATAGCCAGCTTGGTCTCGTGATGCCTGAGCTTGTTCACGAAGCTGAAGACCTGCCCTAGAATGACCTGCGCTATGCCCATCAGTATTGTTGCAAGTATTATCATAGGAGCGCCGTTGATCCAGTCGATTATCTTTATGCCGTTGAACGGCGCAAACGAATAACCAAGGAACTGGTTCGATACAATTCCGAAGATTATCACCGACACTGCGGATAGCTGCCAGATCTTCGATACGTTGTACATCAATCCTTCAGGGTCTGATCTCTTTGCCAGCCAGGTGGCAAACGCAAGCGATATTATCCCATAGCCTACGTCGCTGACCATCATCCCGTAGAATATCGCAAACGAGAATATGAATATCCATGTCGGGTCTATCTCGTCGCTCCTCGGAACAGAATAGAAATCAAGTATGTACGAGAACGGGTTTATCGTCCTTGGCCTCCTTGTGAGGGTGGGCGCAAGTTCGCCATCCTTCATCTCCTCTAGGCTGTAGACTCCGTCTGTCGCCTTTGCAACCGCCAGTTTTACTTTGTCGAGCTCCTTTTTCGGGGCCCAACCCTCGATCACGAATGTTTTCGATGTGCGCTTGAACGTCGAACTCACGTTTGCCCTCTCGTATTCAATTTCGAGCATCTCGGTCAGCGCCGCAACGTCGTAATAGCTCCTGCCCCTGATGGCCGATATCTTCGCGTCGATCTCAACTATCCTGCTCTTCGCCTTTGCGCGCTCCTTCTCGAGCCTCTCGATGAGAACCTCCGGCTCTGCGTCAAGCATCTTATTGGTTATGTTTATCTCTGCGCACTTCACGCCCTTTATCGCGTCGTCGACGCCGCTTGCCTGCTTGATGTCATACGCAATGAACACGACAGTCCTGCCGTCCTTGAGCTCCCTCTCTATGAGCTCCGACCTTATATCGCCGCTTTCTATTATGTCCTTGAAAGCTGCAAGGTACCTCTTGCCAACTAGGATTGCCCTGAAACCGAGAGAACTGCTCTTCAGCTTTCCGAAGTTTATTCCCATCGATGAGAACATCCCTGCGGTCTTGAGCGCATCGGCTATCGACTTTATATGCTCTTCAAGATCCTTCCTCTCTTCGGATATCTTGAATACCTCGTTAACCACCTCTGAGCTGTCGCATCTATTCAGAAGCTCATGAGCCTCAAGCTGCGCTTCGGCTTTAGGCCTGGAAATCCCGTTCTTCTTCGGCTCGCCCAATATGGATAATACGCTCTTGAATTTTACCAGTCGGTCGGATATCCTGGGCAGCATATCAGACGCAGAGTCGTCGCCCAGCTTGAGCTCGCTCTTTCTGAGGTCAATCGCCCCTAGCCTCTGCAGCTCGCGTATCAGGCTGTATTTTGCAGCATCAACGGAGAGAATGCGTATCTTCTGCATCCTTTCCGTATGAAGCATCTAACCACCTAATATCATATCAGCGAGTTTCTTGACAATCAGTTCTTTCTCGCGCACGCCAAGCCTCTTGTCCTTGACCTTGTGCGATCCGTGCATGGCCTGGTCTACGCTCTTCTTTTTCTCAGATTCAAGCCTTTCTACCGCTTCCTTGAGCAGCTCTGCCTTCTTCTCCTTTGCAGAAACCTCTGCCTCAGAAATCATCTTCGCTGCCTTCTCCTTTGCCGCAGCGATAACGCGGTCATGCTCGCTCTTAGCGTCCTCAACCAGCTTTCCTGCCTTAGATTCCGCTTCCTGGACCTCGTCGATTGATTTAGGGTCGCCGCCCATGTGAATGCACAAATAGTGATAATATATTCAAGCAAACGTATATAAGCGTTTAACCTCCTGCAAGGGAAACGAACGACACGGAATAGGCGAGGCTGGATAACGTATAAATATCTCAAAAAACATATGGAATTCTACTTCTGATGGACAACATGCTCAGGTTAGCGAAGTCTGATGGCAAGATATCCGCGTTTAAGACTAGGCTGGACGATGCACAGTGGGCAGAGCTGGCAGGAGATATAAAGACCGCAGCAAACGGTTACAGGACTCTTGCCTACTTTGTAAAAGTCAACCACATCGAAACGGACATCGAGCAGCTCAATATCTCATTTGACCGGCTTGTGGGGAAGGCCATGAATCTCGGCATCGCCGCAGGCAAGGACATGATCAACAATGCCACGAACCCAGTCCAATTCTACGAAGGCGCGCATCTATTGGAGAACTCTGCAGACGTTGGGCTGGATTTTGGCGCGGATCCTAAGATCATAAACGAATGCGGGGAGACGGCAGTAAACACCTATATAACCAAGGAACATCCGTTCCATGGCGTTAGAGCAGCAATCCGCCTGATGCTCAGGCAGGACATCATCGACAAGGCGCGCTCCAAGGCCGGGCAATGGGCAGAGGAAAAGTACGACCACTTCATGCTCGTCGGGTACAGGCTCGCAGAGGCGCAAATGTACCAGCATGCGTTCTATGAGTTCATGGAGACGCTGAACACTGCGAAAGAGTATCTTACAAGAGAGAAGGAAATAAAGGCAGCGGAACACGCATGCGAGGCGCTCAGGATGAGGATCAACAAGATGCTCCAAATGGACAGCGGTTACTGGGCCGCTCAGATAGCGCTTCAAGCGATTGCGCGCGCCGAGCTTGCAATAGAATACGAGTTGGGCAAAGACATGGCGAAAAGGTCGTTGATGCTCGCTTACGACAATCTCAGGCAGAAGATACAGAACTGCCTGGACATTGGGAATATCGAGGGCGCAAATGGCGCACTGAGGTATTACACTGGCTTCTGCAAGAAATACAACTTCAAGAAGGACACCTGGGGGTTCTATTACCAGCTCAGCCAGCTGAAAAGCAGCGCAAAGATGCCGATCCACATAAGGCTGGACAACGATCGCGAAGACGATGTCATACTAAACAGTCTGTAACAGCGACAGAATAAGCTCCATGTCGTCGTTTTCTGCGGCTCTCATCCTCTTCTCCATGCCGCATTTCATGCATCTGTAGAGTATCGAATATCCTTTCCTGTCGTATTCAGCCCCAACCGGCTTCATCATGCCCCTGCAATCGGACAGCCTGTCGCCAGGCATTATGTCGACGTGCTTGCTCCAAAGGCATTTCGGGCAGTGGTCTGTGAAGCCGTTTCCTTTGACATCTGCGCCGCAGTGCTCGCAAAGGAAGTCCTCTACATTTTTCCTGAACCTAGCTCCTTCCACCGCCTCACCTCTACGCTTCCGAATTCTTTCTTCATCTCTGTTGTGATGAAATCCCGGCACTCCTGTATGTGCCCAGAGCCTGCTAGCGCTACTACGCTCCGATGCTTTTTGAGGTTTTTGATGCATGTGTCTATCATGCTCTTGTTGCGCCAGGCATTATGCCATGATACTATCTTGTTGAGCTCGTATTTGCCCCAGGGATATGGCGCTTGTATGTTTTGAATATCTACTGCACTCTCGAATGTCAAACCAGGTCCGATATATTTCTTGATCGCTTCTTGATCTATTTTCTTGACTCTGTCCAACAAAGACCCTTTATAATTTTCTGAGAGATCTACAAAAGCCTTCTTGAAGTTGCCATTCCATCCCATGAAAATGTTTCTAATGAACTCCATTATCGCCTGGTCGTAAAAGTCCTGATCCTTGAAGGTACTGAGCTCTTTGCCATAGTATTTCTTAAGGCCAGTATAGTGCCTCATCAGGCTGATTAATATGCCCGCCTTTATCGCATCTTTATCAGCGTGCCTGAGATACGGCGTAAACTCCTCTTTCAACGACAGGTCCATAGGCTTTATCTCTGCGCCGTGCTTCTCAGCTAGCAATATTGCATATTGCACTTCTGATTTCCTTGAGTTTTTGTTTCTTTCCAGGCTCTCTTTTGAGAGGTTGCTTGGCTGCTCCAGAAGAACAGCCTGCGGTTTTGCGTACTTTATAACGGTCTCAATGAAATCCACGAAAGGAGTTCTTTCGTTTATGTGCAAACCTGCTATGAAAACGAGTTGTTTTCCTTTTGACCTAAAGATTGTGGTCTCATTTTGAGGTATCTTGACGTCTGCGTCTCCCTTATCCCGATAAATTCGAAGGCTTTTGACCCAAGAACTCTCGAACGACTGCTTGTAAATACTATTGACTGTCACCATCCTACCACATTTACTTTGCGTAGGAAATCCATTTAAGCCTTAATTTGCTACTCTTAATGGTTTTCATGGCAGAGGCTTACCACGTTGACGCTTACAAGGTAGAGGGCAAAGTGGATTATGAGAAATTCGCCAAGCAGTATGGCATCAAGCTGATAGACGAGGCTCTAGAAAAGCGCATAACCAAGCACACAAAGACGCTGCACTTCCTATTAAGAAGAAAGATATTCTATGCCCATAGGGAGCTTGACTGGATACTAAACGAATACGAGAAGGGCAATCCCTTCTACATCTACACTGGCAGGGCGCCGTCCGGCCCGATGTCCATAGGCCATCTTCTTCCGTTCGAGCTGGTCCGATGGCTGCAGGAGAAGTTTGACGTTGACGTGTACATACAGATACCTGACGAGGAGAAATACCTGGCAAAGAAGAGCCTCAACATGACCCTGGAGCAGATACATGACATCTCGTATGATAACGTACTTGACATAATCGCGCTCGGTTTCAAGCCTGAGAAGACAAAGATATTCTTCGACACGCAGTACGCAGGCAAGATGTACAAGGAGGCAGTCAAGGTCGCAAGGCACATAACATTTTCAACAGTAAAGGACGCGTTTGGGTTTACGAACGAGTCAAACATCGGCCAGATATTCTATACAAGCATGCAGGCGGTGCCAGCTTTTCTGAAGTCTGTCGAGGAGGGGCGAAACGTGCCCTGCCTGATACCGCTTGCGATTGATCAAGATGTCCACTTCAGGGTAGCAAGGGACGTCATAGGCAAGCTTGGCTATTACAAGCCAGCGATAATGCACACTAAGTTCATGCCAGGGCTTAACGGCGAGTCGAAGATGTCTTCGAGCGAGGAGAACACGGCAATCTACCTTAAAGACACGCCGGAGCAGGTAAAGAAGAAGATCAACCGCGCGCTAACAGGGCAGCAGGCCACGGCCGAGCTTCAGAAGGAACTGGGCGGCGATGTCGACAAGTGCATGATATGCCAGTATTACAAATACTTCTTTGAGCCTGACGACAAGAAGCTAGCCGAGATATTCAAGGCGGAGAAGAACGGAACCCTCCTTGCGGGCGAGCACAAGGCAAGGCTTGCGGATACAATAAACGCGTTTCTGAAGAAGCACAACCAGAACAAGGAAAGGATGCGCGACCGCGTAGACGAATTCATATTAAGAGACTGATTACAGGCATTGCTCAGCCAGATCCCTGAGCTTCTTCACCTCGCTTATGGGCTCGTCGCCGCTCCTGTCGGTAGGTGTTTCAAGTATCAGCGGTTTCCTTGCCATGCCATTGAACCCCAAGAAGTTCCTGAAGCCCTCCATGCCTATGAACCCTGTTCCTAGCTTGGCGTGCCTGTCCCTTCCGGAACCGAGCTCAAACTTGGAGTCGTTGATATGAATCACATCTATCTTGCGCGTGTCTATTATCTTAGACATATCTTCCATGACCTCTTTTTTCCTTATGTCGTACCCTGCAGCGAACGCATGGCACGTGTCTATGCAGTAGCCAACCTTCTTGCTCGCTATGCCTTCGTATATCTCTCTCAGCCCGTTAAGGTCCGAGCCCACGCTGTTCGCATTGCCGGCCTGGTTCTCCAGAAGGAGCTTGCCGTCTATCTTGTCTATATGCTCAGATATCCCATCAATGACTCTCTTCGTTCCCTGCTCCTTGCCATTCCCCATGTCGCTTCCGAGATGGAGCACAAGGTAATCAGCCTTTATCTGGTTGCATCTCTCTATGTTGAGCCTTAGCGTCTCTCTTGACCTGTCGTATATGAAGCTGTCGGGCGAGGCAAGATTCGGCAGGTATGGCATGTGCACCACTACCGGCTTAGTCGCGCCGGATTTCTCCACGAATGCGTCTACCTCTTCCTTAGAAAGCTCCTTGACCTTCCATATCATGGGGCTGCTGACGAACATCTGAAATGTGTTGCATCCGAAATGCAGCGCCCTGTCTACCGATCTGTCAAGACTGCCTGATGACGATACCGCCATCCCCACAAGCGGCTGCATGCTTGATATTCTACTGGAAAGCTATTAAATTACTCTTTGTAGCATATAAACGTTCAAAGAAGATTGCATGGCGCAGACGATAAGCAAGAGGCAACAGCGGCACATAGAGGGCACCAAGACCTCTTCTGAAGTAGAGGAGCTGGCGCTAGTCGCCGCAAAGCGCGGCGTCATCTACGTGATCGGCGATGTGCTTACCTCCATTCTCACGCTTGTATTGCTGATATTCCTTGCGTTCTACCTCCAGCCTGCAAACTTCGGAATATACAGCATAGTTATTGCATTCGCCACGCTTCTCGGCATAGGCAGTAACTTTGGCGTCGGGACCGCGTTCAGGAAGATGCTGCCTGAGCTCAATTCCACCAGCAGGATTAGCAGACTTCTCAGCAGCGGCTATGCCTTGTCCTTGGGGGTAGGCGCTGCTGTCGCGATAGTCGGCATTCTCATCAGCGGCTGGCTCGCGTCTAGCGTATACCACAATCCGTCGCTTACCCTGCTGTTCATGATAGGTTCGATTGCAGAATTCATCAATGTGCTCTACCAGCTTTCGCTTGCCGCGCAGGTCGGTGTCGGGCTGGTCAAAGAAGCCACGATAAGCAACGCAGTGTACTCCTCAGCTAGCCTTGTCCTTTCTGTAATACTTGTGCTGCTCGGATACGGTGTCGTCGGCGCTGTGATAGGGTTCACGTTGGGGCTGCTTGCAGGAGGGCTCGTTGGGATTGCATATCTCATGATAAAAGCCAAGTGCAATGCCGTCAGGCCTTCAAAGGAAGACTCGAAGAAGCTAACCTCTTTCTCGATGCCGGTAGTGGCATCCCATGTGGCGATGAACGGCGCAGCCAACTTCGCAGTCCTGTTCTTGGGCATATTCGTAACTGCAACCATAGTGGGGAACTACGGCGCGGCATACAAGCTGGCGAGGTTCGTCGAGATAATAATAACCGACATAGCGCTCATACTGCTGCCTGCATTCTCCCGCGCGCTGATGAAGGTGGACACGGCCAAGAAGATAGGCGCTTTATACAACAACAGCGTCTACTACACCGCATTGATCCTCTTCCCAATGCTTGCGTATCTCATATCAGTCTCAACTCCTCTGATAAGGCTGCTCTTCCCTGCGTCGTACGTGAACGCGCCGCTCTACTTTGCTGTGATGGTAGCTGGCATGGCCGTCGGGCTTATAGGCACGTACGCCGGAACCCTGATCGTGGGATTCGGAAACACAAAGAGATTCATGATATACCAGGTAAGCGCCGTTGCGATACAGCTCATATTGCTTGTCGTGCTTACTCCATACCTTAAGGACATCGGCGTGCTGCTCTCGCTGTTCGTGATAACCCCGTTGGTGCTCGATTTGATATACATCAGGGCGCTCCGCCACCAGTTCAAGCTGGAGCACAAGTACGCCAAGCTGATAAAGGTCTCGCTGGTCTCGATAATAATCCTCGCGATCCTGTATCCGATATCGTATCTTCTCAACCAGAGCAAGATCGCGCTTGTGACGAACCTTGTGATAATGCTTGTTCTGTATCCTGCCCTGCTCGCGCTGTTCAAGGGCGCAAACAAGAAGAACCTCGAATTCATAGAGAAGATAGGCGGAAAGCTGCTGATACTCAAGCCGCTTTTCGACGGCCTAGTAAGGTACAGCAGCCTCTTTATTAAGAGATAAATACTCATATGCCATAATCTATTATCGCGCCCCGGTAGCTCAGTGGTAGAGCGCTTGTCTTGTAAACAAGAGGTCGAGGGTTCAATTCCCTCTCGGGGCTTAAATGCGCGTTGTCATGATATTCTTATATAGGCTACATGCCAATCGTTTTTATGGTGCGCTTCGTTAAAGGCCTAAAGTTAAATGAGCTCTTCTACCGCCAGGCAGTCAGACCCATACTGAGGTCCGAATTTCCAAATCTGAAGTATGCCGCTGCCCTTATAGGGTACGGCTCTGATGTGCTTGGATACGATGACAAGCTCTCGATGACACATATGTGGGGGCCTCGCGTCAGCATATTCCTCAAGGAAAACGATTTCAAAAGGTACAAAAATAAGATACTATCCTCAATGTCGAAGAACCTGCCGTATGAGATACTGGGGGTGCCAACCAATTACAGCAAAGGATTCGTAATGCGTGACAAAGCGTTGGGTAGGGAGGGTAAGAAAATAGTGATTAACAGCATCGAGGCAAAGGCTTCTGGAATGGTAAACCACCACGTCCACGTGGAAACTGTAAAAGATTATTTTGAGACGCATCTCCTACTCAACCCGCACAAAGAGCCCTCCTTTAGGGATTGGCTAGCCATCCCGCAGCAAAAACTTTTGGAGATCACTTCTGGGAAGGTCTTTCATGACGGCATTGGGGATTTGACAAAGGTAAGGGCGAAGTTCAATTATTACCCTAGAGATATATGGCTGTACATGCTAGCCACTCAATGGTTAAAGATAACTCAGGAAGGCACGTTCGTAGGCAGGGCTGCGGGAGCCGGGGACGAGCTAGGGTCAGCGTTCGCCGCATCGAAGATGGTAAAATACCTCATGGAGCTAAGCTTTCTGATGGAGCGAAAGTACATGCCGTATGGGAAATGGTTCGGTAGGGCGTTCAAGGACCTCGAAATATCTGCGAAATTGTCTCCGATACTATCCCGGGTCTACGAGGCCAAAGACTACAAAACAAGGGAGCGTTCCCTTAGTAAAGCTTATGGGATAGTGGCAAAGAAGCACAATCAACTTAAGATAACCAAACCATTGGACACTTCCGTATACCCTCAGAGCAAACATAAACCCTACCTGATCCCCCATGGAGATTTTTTCTATTTTGAAACACTAAAGCACATAAAGAGCGCCAAGATAAGGGGGCTCCCGCCAATTGGAGCAATCAACCAGTTCATCGATAACACTGATTTTATGGAGAACCCTAAGTTAGTCAATGAGACTAAACGCATATTTGGACTATAACCATTGCTTCTCATATCCAAGAAAGAGCTTGCCAAAAAGTAATTATAGCATAACACCTATTAATCTCAGGTTGATCGGGTTGAAGGTTCTGTTCGTCTGCAGGGCAAACAGCAGAAGGAGCCAGGCAGCCGCCGGCATATTCAACAGCATATCCACAAAACACACGGCTATGTCTGCAGGGCTCGAGGTCGCGCTTGAAGAGCGCGAGGGCCTGCCGATAAAGCAGGACAACATAGACATAATGCGGTCTATGGGCTACGACATCTCAGGCGGCGTCAGGAAGCAGCTGACGAAGAGCATGATCGACGAGGCAGACCAGGTTGTCTGGATGCTCGAGAAGGAAAAGGTCCCAAGATATCTGTCGAACTCAGGCAAGCTTGTTTTTATGGAGGTGGAGAACCCAAGCGACATGAACGAGGTGATGAGGCGCGACAACATATTGCAGGTCGAACGAAAGGTAAAGGAGTTTGCGGCCAGTCTTGAAGGTTAGGCCTTCTCGAGCTCTACGTACATCCTGGCCTTTACGTGCCTGTCATCTTCCCGCAAGCCATCGTGGAAGTAATCCATAGTGAAGAACGCGGCTGAGTTTATTTTCATGTCAAGATACTCTCTGCTCATCAACAGCTCAATATTTTCAAGGCTGAACGCGGCCTTCTTCCCGACAGTTTCGCTCTGGTAGAGCGTGCAAAGGTCGAAATCAACGGTCTTGGCGCCGTACTTCTTTAGGTTTTCAGGATGCGTGGTCGCGAAGCCTATATGCTTCCTGCTTATCCTCTTCGCTTCCATGAACAGCTCTATGAATCTTGTTCCTGCGAACTGCGGCCCCTCGGTCATCAGAACTGTATCAACGGATTCGTCTCTCAATGGTATGCTTACCGCGTCCGCGTTCACTAGACCGGCCTTTCTCAGAAGCTTTGCTCCAAGAGTATCCATATTTTTCTGCGCCATTCCAAGCGCTACTCTAGACACATCGACAAGCGTGACGCTCTTCGCCTCATCGAGATAGCCATTATAATATCCCAGGGATCCGCAGAAGAGCTCTGCAACATCCTTGCCCTTCACCAACCCAGGAGATATCGCTTCGCTAGCAAAGTTCGTACTGAAGTTCTTGGACCTCCACTCGTTGTCCCAGCACTGCCTTGCATTTCGGTCAAGCTGCAGCGATGCCATAGCATCTGCTCTGTTTAATCAGATATATTAAGTTTGGCTTCCAGAAACCTATATGGACGAGGCGAAAAAGCCAAAGTACAACGAGCTTAACGACGAGGAGAAGCGGGTAATCATACACAAGGCAACAGAGGCCCCGTTTACAAACGAGTACGACCACAACTTCAAGGAAGGCACATACATCTGCAAGCGGTGCAACGCTCCGCTCTACAAATCAGAAGACAAATTCAACTCCGGATGCGGCTGGCCCGCCTTCGATGATGAGATAAACGGTGCTGTAAGGAGGAAGCCTGATGCAGACGGCATGAGGACCGAGATACTCTGCGCCAACTGCGGCGCGCATCTCGGCCACGTATTCGAAGGCGAGGGGATGACAAAGAAGAACACGCGTTACTGCGTAAACTCTATATCCATGAAGTTCATACCCAAGGGCCAGAAAATCGATGATAAGATTGTCTGAAATCATAGTCTTTGGCGGCGGCTGTTTCTGGTGCACCGAAGCGGTTTTCTCCATGTTCAATGGCGTACAAAAGGTTACTCCAGGCTATGCCGGAGGGCAGACGAAGAACCCCACATACGACGAAGTATGCAATGGCGATACCGGCCACGCCGAGGTTCTTCGGGTTGAGTACGATCCCAAGGTTGCGCCTCTTGAGAAGCTGCTTGAGATATTCTTCAAGATGCACGATCCGACAACTAAGGACAGGCAGGGCGCTGACGTGGGCTCGCAATACAGGTCAATAATACTCTACACAAAAGAAGAGCAGAAAACTGCGATAAACGAATTCATAGGCAATCTGCAGGTCGAGTTCGATAACAAGATACTAACCGAGGTCAAGAGACTCGATGCCTTTTATCCTGCAGAAGGTTACCACAAGGACTATTTCAAAAGGAATCCATTGCAACCGTACTGCGCCTTCGTGATAAGGCCGAAGGTCAACAAGATAAAGAAGGAATTCCAATTGAAATGATTCACGGCAGGCCGAGCGCAGCCTTCAGCGTCTTGATTCTTGCCTTGTCCGGCTCGAGGCCGAGCGCGTCTATCACCCTCATTATGTTCGCGTCTGTGGTGCTCTTGCCGTTTATAAGCAGATAGTAGTAAGCATACGCATAGACGATGTGGCTTTTCAAACCTGTCTTTAGAAGCACGTCCGTCAGCACGTTATTCGGCTCTATGTCTATGGCCTCTAGTATCCTGGTTATGTTCTCCCTGTTTATCTCGCGGCCGCAGAAGCTGAGTATGCCAGCAGCATAGAAGTATGTCATTATGCCCTTGTCTATGTTGGCCCTGACCTCATCGCTCTTGAAAACTGTCTCAAAGCCCTTCATTGCAAGCGCGACAGACGCGTCTGTGGCCGCCTTGACCACCGCCCTGAGGGTGCTGTATCCAACGTCCTCTTTCAGCTGGTCTGAGTCGTCGCTTGAGACCATGGTGCTGTTGTCCTTAGCCATCGTATCGGAGGTGCATCTCACGTGCTGCTTATAAGCGTTTGCGTCACGGATACTTCCTGTCGAACCTCAGCTCTATCACGTCTTTTGCTTTACGCGTTAGTTCTATGGGCGTCTGTATGCCGCTGTCTGGCTCGACAAGATGCTCTTTTATCAGATAGGAGCAAAGACGCTTGAACTTGTCCTCGTTCACGGAGTACGGTTTCAGCATCCGGCCAAGCGCGGTATAGGTGCACCTGTTCTCGTAGACGCACTTCAGCACGAACGGGATCTCGGATTCAGAGGTCCTGAGGAGCTTCTCGAGGTCCTTGCGCGTGTACTGCTGCTCGTTGTGCGTTGTTGTCATGCGATGCTCTTTGAACGAGCAGGTTAATATCACTTACGGGGTCGTGTACCCGCTCTGCCAGTTGGCGAGCCAGACTACATTCGCAGTTGTGCCGTTCTCCAGATTGCCGCTGTAGTCGTTTATGTTCTGGTTGAGCTGCCACCATCCCTGTATGTGCTGCAGGTCTATCGGAGCCCCGCCTATGCCCTCCTGGTATAGCGCGGTTATGTCGTTCGCGGAGAGCGCGGTGTTGTACAGCTGCACATTTGCCATTGTGCCGTTGAAATAATACGGACCGCCGCCACATGCCGATGAGCCGCTGCTTGCCGTACCGAGGTTGGAACCGAAGTCGAGGTTGTAGACCTGTCCTGGCGTGTCGAGATACGCTGTCGTCGAAACTGTGTTGGCAAGCTGCCCGTTAAGGTAAAGGCTTATCGCACCGTTGCTCGTGAACGTGAGCGCTGCGTTGTACCACGTATTGGTTAATACGCTGTTGTAGACGCTCACGCTGTTTGAACCGGCAATCTGCTGTACTTGCGCATATATCGTTGAAGGTGGGTTAATCTGAAGATCCGCAGGTGAGCAGTACGAGGCCCCTGTGCTGCCAAAGTACAGCACCGGCGCAAACCCGCTTGCTGGCATCTTATACACCTTGAACCATCCGCTAAGGGTTATCGCATTGCTGCTGAACGGGGTTGTCAATGTGCTTGATGCGGGCACATTCCCTACCGCAGTGTTGCCATTGAAGTATGCGGCGAACTGCGGGAGTTCGCCATTGCACGTGCCTATCAGATTTATGAATTGGACAGTGCCTGAACCGTATGGCCTTTGGACCTGGCAGGCGCCAGGTTGGGCTTTGGGCCCTATGCCGTTGACGTTGAAGACGTTAAGCGAGATGAGCGATATGACAACAACTACAATAACCACAAGCGCCCACCCATAAGTGGTGAGATATTCCATAGCGCTTTGCGCTCTCATCGTCATGTCACAACCTCTATGAGCTTGCCTATCTCCGTGTGCGGGAAGCCTGTCTGCTGGTCAGTGTAGTTGATTAACAGGAAGCCCTTGAATATGGTTCCAGGCGGCTGTACGTATCTTGTCCCGTTCACGTAGTAGCACGGCACCGACTCTGTGACATTGTTCCCTATCTGAACATAAAGCGCAGGCGAATAAGATGTCATGTACGCCACAGTCGCGTTGGTGTTGCAGCCGAGCGCTGTTATGTTTATTGGCGCGGTCGTTGACTGCTGCAGGTTAACCACGAAGTTGCCGTTGGAGCCGAGATATCCGTTTATGCAGCTGAAATCCGCAGGCAAAAAGCAGTAATCTCGCACGTATGTCTTGGTGCTGAAGAACCCTGCTGCTGCGAGCACAGAGACGACTACGGCTATTATCAGGATTGCCCACCCGTACGTGGTGAGATACTCCATTGCGCTTTGTGCTTTAAGCATTGAACCACTCACTTCACGCATAGCACATATAAAAAGATTTGCAACTAGCCCTTCGTCACTCCAAGAGGCACGAGCCTCGCGACAATGTTGGATATCTTCGCGCCTGCTATGCTTGCGACAACGTCATCCACGTTCTTGTAGGCCCATTCGGCCTCCTCGCTTATTAGCTTCTTGTTCCTGACCCTGAGCTCTATGCCCTTGTTCTTGAGATCGCCAAGGGTCTTCGATGCGGGTATCTCCCTTATCGCCTGGTGCCTTGACATCACCCTGCCGGAACCGTGGCATGACGATCCAAACGTCTCTGTCATCGCCTCGTCGCGGCCTGCAAGCACATAGCTTGCGGTGCCCATGCTGCCAGGTATGAGGACAGGCTGGCCGTACGCCTTGAACTTCTTGGGTATATCCTCACGCGAAGGGCCGAACGCCCTTGTCGCGCCCTTCCTGTGCACATAAAGTTTCCTTCTCTTGCCATCTACTATATGCTCCTCAAGTTTCGCGATGTTGTGCGCAACGTCGTATACAAGCTCCATTCCAAGGGAATCGGAGCTCTTCCCGAACGCCTGCTCGAAGCTTTTTCTCAGCGCGTCTGTCATTATCTGCCTGTTGACAAATGCGAAGTTGACCGCAGATCTCATCGCCTTCAGGTAGCTGTCAGCCTCCTTTGTGTTGGTGTATGCGTACGTAAGCTCCGGGTCCGGAGGAACTATCTTGTTCTTTATCTGGTAATCCGTGAAAGTTCTCAGGTAATCGCTGCATATCTGGTGGCCGAAGCCTCTTGAACCGCTGTGTATCGTTATTACAACGTTGCCTTCGTGAAGGTTGAACCCCTTTGCTAGCTTTTCATCGAATACCTTCTCGACTTTTTGTATCTCGAGGAAGTGATTGCCTGCGCCTAGGGTGCCGAATTCCCTGAGGCCTCTCTTCTGCGCCATCTCGCTTACTGCATCGAGGTCAGCGCCCTTTATGCAGCCGTATTCCTCTATATGGTCTACGTCCTCGGTTACCCCGAAGCCCTTCTTGACTACGTATCCGACTCCTTCACTGCTAACCTTCTCGAGATCCGAGTGCGTGAATCCGATGTTTCTCCTGCTGCCAACACCGCTAGGAACGTTGTTGAAGACGTTGTCCATCACCTCGTTCATCTTTGGCTTCAGGTCTTTGAAATTCAGATTCGTGTTTATCAGCCTTACCCCGCAGTTGATGTCATATCCGACGACGCCTGGCGATACTATCCCATCGTTGGCATCGAAGGCAGCGACTCCGCCTACCGGAAAGCCGTATCCCTCGTGTCCGTCAGGCATCACAAGCATATGCTTGACTATCGTGGGGAGCGCAGCCGCATTCATGGCCTGCTTGAGTGTCCTGTCCCTGCCCATGGAGTTGATTATGCGCTCGTTGGCATACACATGGATAGGAACCTGCATGTTCGCTTGTTCCTTCTCACTTATCTCCCATAGGAAATCGTTTATCTTCTTTATCATCGATTCACTTTAGCGTCTCAGAAGCCCAATACTCGCGCAAAGCGGCTATTTTATTTCCTTTTATTTTAAGAATTGCTACCTCTTTCATGTGAATTTCTGCATTCTTTTTTGTATTATGGAACCTTGCCTCCCACTCCGCTATTGCGGTGTCATCTTGAATATAAAAATTCAGAAGCTTGAACCTGATGTTTTTTTGTTCCCCAATCACCTTATCCACCCAGTATTTCTTTATCTGATTCGAACCAACAAACGGCTTCTCCAAAACACGCTCGTGATATATTCCATTCTTTGTGAATATACTTGCAATAGCTTCAGGATTCCTAGTTATCCATGCCTTTTCGTACTCCTTTATCAACGATTTTACTAATTTTCGGCTTACCATCTAATCACACTGATCATCACAGTCTATATTTTTATTAGCGCCCCCACCGGGATTTGAACCCGGATCATAAGCTCCGCAAGCTCATGTTCTATCCAAGTTATACTATGGGGGCTTTGATGAGAGATATGCATCTCTAGTAATAAATAACGATGCATGCGCAGAATCAGTACAGGAACTCAGTTCCAGGCTTCTCTCTTCCCTCAAGCTTTGCGAGAACATCGTCTTTGCCCCACCGCACTACCGTGTCGCCGAATCTCTCGGCAAAGTACCTTGTGCTGCGTAGCGTATCCCCCTTAAAAACACGTAGCTGCTCATCGCCCTCGCCCCATATCTTGTACATCGTGAACATCTCGTCCCCTTGGGTGTGTACTGCGAGCACGTTGTGGTTTATGTTGCAGCCCGGGCTCTCGAGCTCGTCGCTCCAGAACCCTATTGGGTGGTAGCTCACAAGCTTTTCCACAGGTTCTCCACCCTTCCTTGATACGTACTTGTACCTGGCAATGAGCGCGCCCATCTTCTGCAACTCAAGCATGTGCCTGAACGGATTTCCGTAAGGGAAGAACTTGGAAATCTCCGGCTCTTTGTATATGAGCTCTATGTCGTTGTACATCCTGAGGTATACTGCAATCTCGCCGACATCGCAGAGTATCGCTCTTTCTTTTGGTTGTGTGCTGCTGTCCTGTCTGAGCATCGGCCCCCATCTGGACTTATAATCCTTAAGCACGATATCATACACAGCTGAAAGGCTCTCTGTGCTTCTCTTCGACCTTGCCTTTCTCTCTGTCTCTGCAATGTGGCCGGGCACGGCGAGCGCCCTGCACAACCTAGGGATATCCAGCCTATCCTTGTAGTGTTCGAGATAGAACCCCAACTCGTTGCTGAGCCTGTCCTTCTCCCTGTTCAATCTCGAGGTAAGCCCATCCAGCTCTGCGAGGGATCTTATCCTGAATGCGTCTACGGGATTAAAGCCCCTTGTCTCCTGCGCCAGTCCATCCTCACGCTTCTTCATCACCATTCCTATCAGGATAAGTTGATTTGTTCAAATATTTATTAACGGAGCGCGCCCACAGAAACACTTAAAAGACTGAATTTGCTACTCCATATCGGTAACATGCCTTACAAGACGTTCCTTACTATACTAGTCCCTGCAATAGTCGCGTTCATCATAACAGTAATTGTGACAAGGTTCTTCATAACGTACATGAAGGGCGCAGGCGTGACAGTCATAGACCACAACAAGAAAAAGAGGCCCATACTCGCGAGCAGCGGCGGCATAGCCGTGGCATTTGGCTTTGCAATGGGTCTCTTTACGTACATATTCGGTGCGAGCTTCGACCTTTACATACCGACATCGTCGCTGCTCTACCTGTTCGCCGCAGTTATCGCAGTGGCTCTCATATCATTCACAGGGTTCATAGACGACATAAACGTCACCAAGAAGCTCGTCAAGTCAACGGACCTGATGGACACGCACAAGGGTCTGAAGCAGTGGCAGAAACCACTATTCACGCTTGTTGGGGCAATCCCCCTCATGGCGATAAACGCGGGCGTCTCAACCATAAGCGTCCCTTTCTTGGGCATGATAGACTTCGGTATACTCTACCCGCTTATAATAGTGCCTCTTGCAGTGATATTCGCATCAAACGCATTCAATCTTCTTGGCGGCTTCGACGGGATAATAGCTGGGTCTGGCCTTGTGGCGAGCCTAGGCCTTCTCTTGTATAGCCTGGTGTTTGGCACAACGAACGGCGCAATAATATCAGGGGCGCTCTTTGCCGCGATAGCAGGATTTATGGTCTATACTGTATACCCTGCCAGGATAGTGCCTGGCGACAGCTTCACCTATGCTGTTGGCACAGGGCTAGTCGCTGCAATGATATTGGGCAACATGGAGTCGTTCGGTGTTATAATATTCCTGCCTTGGATAATAGAGTTCATACTCCATGCGAGAAAGAGGTTCCACGTAACCGATCTTGGCGTGCTGCAGAAGGACGGCACATTCAAGTCGAAGTACGGCAAGAAAATCTACAGTTGGACGCATTTCATAATGAACATAAGGCCGATGAAGGAGTGGCAGATATCCGCTACGATGTGGGCGATATCTGCACTGTTCGTCGCGCTTGGATTCTCTATGAAGTATCTCGGGCTGCTGTAGCGACCATTGCGTTCAGCCGCATCGCAAGCATCGCCTTCTCATTCGGTTTTGCTACCCTTTTGTTGACAACGCGCTTCTTGAGCGCTACGTACCTTCCGTTCCTGGGCGCTCCGCCCACAACAAGCTTGATGTCCGATCTCTTTATCAGCCTCTTTCTGCCTGCGTAATCCGCGTACACTGCTGCCTCTTCAACCAGTTCGTTGACCGTCTCTTGAAGCTCGCGTTCAAGGCTCATCACAGCCTTCTCGTTTACCCTTTCGGCCCCAGCTTCCTTGAGATACTCTTCAATATCATACAGGCTAAACCCCCTTCGTTTCACCAACATTAACACCCGGTGAGCAGTTATGAAAGAGAAGCCTTTTAAATGGATTTATTTTTCAGGGATTAGTGGTATTCTGTGCCAAGACACTCTTGGAAATCAGAGCGAAATAAGCGCGTAAAGCAGCACAGTCACTACGCCAACGCGTATGTTGTCGTCTATAAGGATGTTCAGGCTCTCAATTATCGCAAGTATTATCCCGAAAGATATGGAATATATGCCAACGAACGGGTATCCGAGCACCGCGGCCACCGCGAAAAAGGCAAGGCTGCCTGCAACAGTCTTCTCGCGGTTGAACGGTATCTTCGCCCTGCTCAGGTTCAGGCCGACTATGGTCGCTATCGGGTCGGCAAAGAACAGCGCTATTATGCCGAACATGGCAAAGTTGAAGTTCGGGATGAACCCTATTATCAATGCGGCGCCGGCAGCAAGGTGCATGGCACCGGCACCGTAAACGACGTTGCTTCGCTCCAGCGGCAGTATCCTCTTATAGATGCCGATCAGCCTGTTCGTAGAGAGTATGTTGTTGGCTATGTAGCCCAGCAGTATCAACCCGAATATTATCTCTGTGGCTCTCGTGAATCCTGTGGAGAAGAGCACGGCCACGAGTATTATGCCGAGAAGTATGTGTATCAAATCCCTGTTCACCTCTGTCGATTTCCTCTTCTTCACCAGTTTGAGCGGGCTTGACCTGTTCCTTATGCTCCTGTACGTCAATCCGTACATCGTGCCTATGCCGAACATGCCTGCAAACAGCATCGATCCCGGGTATGTCAGTATGTAAAGCAGGGACGCGGCTATGAGCAGCGCCATGACAGGCAGGAACGCCATCGGCCTTGTTATGTAGAACGCGGCAAGGATCGTCGAGATTATGGCTATGCCTGCCCCAAGCGACAGTTGAGTATAGAACTGCGCAGAGCCGGGCTGCAGCAGCAACAGCACGCAATAAACCGTGATGACGCTGAGCACGAGCGGTATTATGTACCCGCTTGTCCTCTTTCTCCAGGAATCGACGCAGTACACTGCTGCTATCGCTGTCGTGACTATGATGAACAGCAAAGCGTATAGGTCCAGAGTTATCTGCATCGTTATCAGCACAACCTTATCGCGTCATTTATTTATAACATTACGCAGGGCCTTTCAGACAACGAGTACCGCCCACGTCGCCGCCAGGAAGCCTACTGTTATTATGAACGGGACTACAGTCCTCGCTATCTTGTATATGCCTGTAGAGAGCGCGAGGATCTTCTCCATCGCATTTGGCCCCCACACCTTGAAGTTCTTCATCTCTTCGCTTGCGTGGTATGCCCTGACCTGCTCCATGTTCGACAGCGCCTTGGCTATGGCCTTGTCCACGAACGGCAACATCTCCTTTGCCCTGGTGTATGTGCCAAGCACGTTCTCGGCGTCAAAACCTATGGAGTTGACCGCATGGGTATCAGAGGTGTAAAGTTCCGCGTCAAGCCTGTACGCCTTTGCGACATGCGCTATAACCTGCCTCCTGAACTGGGGGCTCATGTTGTTGGAGTTGAACTGTATTATCGCATATCTTTGCTTTCCGGTATCAAAGACCGCTACGTTGAGGTTGCCCTTCGCTATGTCAAGCGGGTGCTTGAGCCTGTAGTATATGTCCTCGCTTGCTATGCCCATTTTGAGAACCCTTGCGCCTGCAGAGGTGCCGCGCAGTCTCCTTATCGCGCCAAGGTAGTTGTCCACGTACACAGAGTTTATCGCAACGCCGTCGAGCTCCGCTTGCGGCGCATCCTCATACCTGGAGTTGTGCGCGTCTACAAGCACGCTCGGCCCGAAAGTGCTGACCAGCTCCTTCTTGAGAACCGCAGCGGCTTCTGGGGCAACGTCCTCTGTTATGCGGGGCGCCCTTGTAAGCGTGAACAGCGATACCGGGCCCAGGCCCAGCCTTGTTATGGTGGAATTTCTGTAGCTGCTCTTTGAGAAAGACACGCCTGCGGCAGAGCCGCCCTTTGCGGTTGCGACTCCGTTGTCAAGCGCCTCTTTGAGCCTGCCTATCTGCGAGCTTGATATCGGGTTGTGGTCCATGTTCACTGCGCAGTGCATTATGAACCCAGGCACTCCGTACTTCGCGTAGACGTATCTCTCAAGCAGATACGGGAAGCTGCTTCCTCCGAGAGTGCCTGACGGGCCGTAATGTATGTCTGGTATGAACATGATCGCCTTCATCTTGCCGTTCACTGTTCTGAAGAGCACTGTGTCTGTCTCGATACTCTGCAGCTTGCCGAACTTGCCGCCAAACGGCGCAGATATGTTGATGTCGAACAGCCAGTTCTGCAGCATCTGAGAGAAGGCGTCGATGCCGTGAAAGCCCCTCTTCCTCATAGGCCTGTCGAGCACGTACATTATCGTGTAGCCGACTAGCATGAATATGAACATTCCTGCAAAGAGCTTCACCAGCAGGGTGCTGAATGGCCCGGAGAACGAGATTATGTCCCTGCCTCCGGGTATGAACAGCACTATGTTGAGTATCGGCTGCACTACAGCGAACAGGACAGCGCGCTTCCTCTGGCCTAGCATCATCTTGTTGACGAAGAACCACCAGCCGAATATGCTGGCATCGCCAACAAGTATTACCACGTTTGCGAGATTGTAGCTGCCTGTGAAGACGAAGAGCACGCTGCCCAAGAGCACGAAGAACGAATAGGCAACAAAACCTATCAGCGATACGAACGCCACATACTTCGTGTCTATGTACCTTCTGATGGACTTCACAAATATTATCGTGAGCAGCGTTGGCAGCATGAGCGCGAGTATGCCCGCTATCGCCCCGTTGAGGATTATGTAGCCTGAGTCCGCTGCAGCAGTGCTATGGTTTATCAGTAGCGCAGCTATCATCCCTACAATTACGCTCGCGATTAGCATCCCGAGAAGGAGGAAGCGCGTCTTTGGTATCTTCCTGTGAAACGGGTTGACTCCTTTAAGGAAACTGTCGTAGCTTGCCGACTCCATGACAACACTCGGTCACTTGCCGTATCGTCTCTGACGCTCAGAGAACTCGACGAGCGCCTTTCTGAGGTCGCTCTTCTTGAAATCCGGCCAGTACTTCTTTGCAAAATAAAGCTCTGAATAGCTCGTCTGCCATGGCAGGAACCCGGACAGGCGCTGCTCCCCTGAAGTTCTTATGAGCAGGTCTACGTTGGGCACAGATGACGTCCTTATGTGCTCTCCTACCATGCTCTCGGTTATGCGGTTCTTTGCCCTTTCTGAGCGGATGTCGCGCACCGCATAAAGCAGGTCGTCCCTGCCTCCGTAGCCTATCAGCAGATTTATCGTAAATTCCTTGTACATCTTCGTTTTCTTCTCGAGGCTCAGCAGCGCATCCTTGACCTTAGTGGGCACAAGGTACATGTTGCCTATGACCCTTATGCGCGCGTTGTTCGCCTTCAAATCCGCGAGTATCTTCGGGTCTGTAGCGGCCTGGACGTACAGCTTGTATAGCGCATTGAGCTCAAGGTTGCTCCTTGCCTTTACGTTTTCGGTAGAGAGCGCCCATACCGTAAGGGTCTTTACTCCGAAGGACTTGGCCCATATGCTGAAGTCTATGAACTTCTTGACGCCCATCTGGTATCCGCTGAAAAGCGCCAGCCTGTTCTTGTTCGACCATCTTCTGTTTCCGTCAGGAATCAGAGCCACGTGCTTAGGCACGTTACTTAAAGTGCGAGTGCTTGACCTCTTGGGGTTAACCATTTGACCACATTATTGCTGAAAACCGCGCCAGAGATAATTTACAATAGCATTATAAAAGGTTTATTATGCCCGGCTGACGCCTATGTCTTCGCATATACCATTGCTGTTGAGGTTATTAAAGGCTTATGGAAAGCGGCGCGAAAGCCCTATGATAGACTTAAATATTTGAAGAGGCATCCAATATAGAGCGATTCCTATGCGCGTTGATCTCGACGAAATTTACAGGATTGATTCGCTTGCAATGATACTCGGGAATACCGAGGCGCTGAGAACCCTCAGGACATTTGCTCAGGAGGTCAACTCAGGCACAAAAAGGAGGCCCATAATGATACACGGGCCCTCAGGCATCGGAAAGACCATAGCGGCGCACCTCCTTGCAGATGAGTACAAATGGAACGTGGTCGAGCTGAACGCCAGCGACTACAGGGACAAGGAGACGATAGAGAAGAGGCTCATATCCGCGTCAACATCAAGGACGCTTTCCGGCAAGAGGAACCTCATACTGCTTGACGAGATAGACGAGCTCGCGACCAGGTTCGACGCCGGAGCTAGCGGCGCAATCAACAAGCTTATAGAATCGGCCAAGAACCCGATCGTTTTCATAGCGAACGATCCGTGGAGCTCTGACATATCCTTCCTAAGGGGCAAGGTCGACAACGTAGAGTTCAGAAAGCTTGCCCCGATTGTAGTGTCAAATATACTTTTGGGCATAGGCAAGAGGCTGGGCCTCAACGTCAGCAAGGAGAACATAGACCTGATAGCGAACAGGTCAAACGGCGACGCAAGGAGCGCGATAAACGATTTCTACGTGTTAATAGGCTGCGACGACGATGCGACAGAGGTGATAGGCCTAAGGGACAGGAAGATAGACGTGTTCAACACCCTTGACAAGATATTCGCCAGCCACACGCTGGGCATGCCGTTGCGCGCGGCGGCGAACACAGACCTTGACAATGACATGCTGATAAAGTGGATTGATGAGAACATACCAAAGAGATACAGGGACAACGCAGACATGCACCGCGCGTTCGCTATGCTGTCAAACGCTACCATATTCTCGACGCGGGCCATGCGCTCGCAGTACTACACGTACTGGCGCTACATGAACGTCATGATGTCAAGCGGCGTCGCGCTCGCGAAAAGCAGGGCGCCGGACACAACAGTAAGATACATGTTCCCGAGCACGATAAAGTCGCTCAGCTCGTCGAAGACCATGAGGAAGACCGACAAGGAAATCGCATCGAAACTGCAGAGGAGCTTCCATGCAAGCGTATCTTCGATAATAAAGGACGAGATGAGAATGCTGAGCCTGATAGCGAAGGCCGAGATATCCGCAGGCGCAGAGCACGAGCACATCTACGATTCATTCATGTCAAGCTACCAGCTGGAGAAAAAGGAAGTCGATCATATAATGCAGAGGTACGGCTGATTCAGATCTGCGCGCCGAGCTCTATCAGCAGCAGCTTCATCAGATCCGGTATCTTTTCCTTTGTGGTCCTTATGCTTGCCGCCTCCCTGTGCCCTCCTCCGCCGATTGTCGCATCTGATTCCTTCAGCCTCGCTATCAGCTGCAATACGTCTATGCTGCCGAGGATGTCCCTGCTCACCCTCATCGATATGTAGCTGCCGTAGTGCACTATCGTCATGGTCCTGCCGTTGTTGAGCGATTCTAGATGCGACTGCAGTTTGGAGCTGAACCTTCCAGGCAGCGGATATTCAAGGCCGAGGTTCGCTACGTGGCCGAAATCGAGCACATGTATGTTGATGCCATTGTTGTTCGAATATCTTCTGATGTTGCTCAGCCCTGCGCGCATTGCCTCCTCAAGCGAGTGCCTCGCGTTTGCCACCATCTCAGCAGATTTTCCATCATCTGTTATTATTGCGTCGATCTGCTTTGGCGTCACCGGCGGATAGCTGCCTCCTCTTGAGGTGAAATAGTCTAGCATGAGCGAGATGTCGTTCGCCCTTTTGTTGCCGGTTTCTGCATAGGGGCTGTAATCCGATACGAACGATGCCTCGATCATGTCGCTTGAATCCGCATCGGAGAACAGGCGCGAGAATATGCAGGTCATTGCGCCTGCGCTCAGCGCGGAATCGCCTCCAAAGTCCCATGTGTTGATGTAGTTGCCTATCATGCCTCTCGGGAATCCGTCATAAGGCTTGTGGTGGTCCATCCATACAAGCTCAAGCCTTCCTTTAGCGAGCTTTATCGCCTCGAGGCTCTCTTCGGTAGTGCCGAAATCCGTTATCAGCACCAAAGGCCCTGCCACGCTGTTGTATCCGTTGAACCTAAGCTCGTCGCTGTAGAACGCCTCGGTTGTATAGGCTATGCTCCTGTTCATCCTCCAAGAGACGTCAAACTCCGCTTCAGATATGTCATCTTGGAGGCTGCAGACCGCCCTGTAAAGGCCGATTGCCCCTGATGCCCCATCTCCGTCATTGTGGAACCTCACTATTACCGGAGCGCCAGTGACGAGCCTCTCAAGAAGAGTTCTTGCCGCATCGAGCAGCCTCGGCGTCATTCTTGCGACAAGGTCTGCGTACGGCTTGCCTTCAAGCAAAAGCCTCTTGCCGCTGAGCGCTCCGTCTATGTGCCTTGAGACCGTCTCTTTGTACTCTTTCTCTGTAGCCTGGCCGTTTACCTCTACCTCTGTCAGGGCTCCGCCTGAAGCTACGCCTGATACGCGCTCCATGAGCTTCAGATCTATACCTGATCTGAGCCTGTATACCCTGTCTGAAAGTATGGTGTATACGTTATCGATAGGGTTTGGCTGCATCTTCACTGCTGTGACTATGCCGCTTATCTTCTCATCCATAGAATCCGCAACAGAGTATTTGCGACGCCAAAATATTTATGCGTGTGTGGAGTTCGTCGCATTGATCGCTGAATTCACGCACGCCTGGCTTACGGTGGTGTTCGGGATATAGCTGCAGTATGTCGCATTCCTGAGGCTCGAAGCCAGTGTCGTTATGCATGAGTATCTGTATGTAGTTCCCTGCAGCGATGCACAGTAGGAGACGTTCTTGTTTGCGAGCGCGAGCTGGCTCGCGACACCGTAGTTGCAGATGTCCTGCAGGTAGCCAGGCAGGGAGCCGCATGCCGTCGTGACATTGTAACTTTGTGCAGTCGAATTAAGGGTTATGAACGTGTCGTTGCACAGGGTGGAGAGGAGCCCGGATGTAGACGAGCAGACGCTCCTGTTCAATGTTGCTGTCGCGATCCTGTAGTAGCAGTAGTTGCGCGGCGACACATTTATCGAGCTGTATATCACATACTGCTCGGGATTGGAGTAATTCGACCCCTGCGAGAGTATCGAACCTAGTATGCTCGAGTTGCTGCTGCCTGGTATCCGCCCGCAGTATGAGGCGGATCCGTGGAGTATTGCGCTGTTGTAATAATAAGTACCCATGCAGGAGTCCATAAGCGTAGAGTTAGCTATCCCGTAGCACGTTGTCAGGTTCGCGAACTTCTGCTGGACAGCCAGATCGTAGGCGCATGTAGAGGCAAGCGTGCCGTTGAGCAGCGAGCAATATGCAGCATGGCCTGTCGACAGCGTGATGTTGATGACGCAGTTTGAGTACGAATAACCAGCCTGGCCTGCCTTGCCGCAGAGCCCGGGGGTAGAGAGGCTCTCTGCAACTGTGCTGGAGCACGAGGATCTAAGCGCAGCGCCTGCTATCGCGCCGCAGGCCGTGATATTCTTCGTAGCGATGGCAAACTGATTGTAGCACGAGTCGCGCTGCTGCTGCAGGATTATGCCGGAGCAGCCATTTACCCCGTTTGAACGGACTGCGCTTTGTGCAAGAAGAGAGACAAGCGCAGCCGCGACAAGAATTACGGTTGCGCCTATATACACTATCTTGCGCTCGCGTTCAGAGAGAACAGGCTTGCGCCGCTTACTCTCGTCTTCTGCCTCTTTATCTCTGTGCCTGAACCCGAACATCGGATCATTGCTCAAGCGTAAATATCCTGAAGCCCTGGGACGTTATATCGTAGGGCGAGAGCGCCTTGCTGTGCGCGCTCCCTCTTAGCTTGACTATCTCGAGAGCGAACACTCGCTTGTCCTCCTCACCAGTCTGATACATGGTGACAAGGCCGTCGAAGATGAAGAACTCCTCGTTGAACTTGAGCCTGCTGCGCTCATAAGAGCTTATCTCGCTCGTGAGTATTGTAGTTACGCCAAGCCTTCTCAGGTTTGATACCAGAGCTATCATGGATTTCCTGTATATCAGCTTGTCTGGAAGCATGAGCTTAAGCAGCGATATCGAATCTATCACGACTACCTTCGCGTTGTTGACCTTTATTATGCCCTCTATCTCAGAGACTACGTTACCGAAAGAGTATGTCTGCGAGTCTGACGAGGGTGTTATCTTCGATGCCGGGTCCTCTCCGTCAACGAACAGCAGCTTGCTATTTATGAGGTCGTCTATGTCGGTGAACTCGGGGAAGGCCTGCTTAGCGTTCTTTACCACTGTGTTCGGCTGCTCCTCCAAGGCGATGAACGCCGTAGGTATGCCTGCCTTGGCGTTGTGGTAAAGGATCTCAAAAGATATGAGCGTCTTTCCCGCACCAGGGCCTCCGGCTATTATTATCTGGTCTGTTGAGGGTATGCCCCCGCCGAGCATGGCGTCAAGCCCTGTTATTCCCGTCTTTACCCTGTCATCGCCCATCAAAACACGCTAAGTATAACACAGAAAAGCTTATTAAACATATTAAAGCCACGCAACCATTTAAAGCAGGTGCGAGAGAGTATACTCCGAGAGCATGGAGCTGGTGCAAAAGGGCTTCGACGTCTACATAAAGCTGCTGGCCATGGATGATGTCGGCGCTATAGTAGAGAACGCGAACGACCCCGAGGTGGCAAGGAGCGTATCGGCGCCAGGCACATTCCCGAGCCCGTACGAGAAATCAGACGCCATAGAGTTCGTAAAGGCCACTATAGCCGCAAGAAAGGAGATGCGCGGGCTGCACTTCGGCATACACCATGTCAAATACGGGCTCATCGGCGCGTGCACCCTCATGAACATAGACATAAGGAACAAGACAGCAGAGATAGGCTACTGGCTCGGCAAGGTCTATTGGGGGCAAGGTTATACGAAGCAGGCCCTGAGGCTCCTGGAGTACCTGGCGTTCATCGAGCTTGAGCTCAACAGGCTGTATGCCTATACATACACGTTCAACACGCGCTCTTCAGAGCTGCTTGCAGGATTGGGCTACAGCATCGAGGGGCTGCACAAACAAGCGGAGCTGCACGGCGACAAATATGTAGACAAGTACGCGTTCGCGCTCCTGAAGAGCGAATACGCTGATGACATCAAGCCGCGCATAACCGAGATATAGACTTTATAAAACTTGACACGCAAATAGGCATGATAAGATGAGGAAGAAGATAATCTACATAGGGCTGGCGCTAATAGCGATCGCGATTGCATCGTTTTTCATATCAGGATCGCTGCTGGGCAGCAGCATAAGGAACGGCATAATGGCGGAGAACCTCACGGTCCACCAAGGTAGCTACGCATCGTTGCCGATAACAATGGCAAACAGGTCAGTGTTAGTGGTCCAGGCATCGCTCAGCAAGCCGGCTTATATCTACATATTCAACAATGTGACGTTCTCTAGATGGGTATCCGGCATGAACACCGTCAAGAATTTCTCAGGCATATCCTATGCAAGGCTCATATTGCCGAACAACTCGTTCATAGGCAATCCGTCATCGCTTGCGGAGCTCGTCTATCCTAAGAACCTCAGCGCGCTCTCATCTGCAGAGAACCGTAGCATAGACGTCGTTGTTGACAACACAAACGGGAGCCCCTCCAGCAACGGTACTGTAGCCGCGCAGCTTGAATGGGTGCAGGTGGGCGCGAGCGCGATAGGTCCTTACCAGATTGTGAATGTTATAAACATACTTCTGTTCATCGCAGGCATCATTGTCGTGGCATACGGTGCAATAAAGAAGAGGCCCGAGGCGCAAGGAGGGAAGCCGGGCGACGGCAAGGCAAACGTCAGCCAGGAGTACGTTGACGCCCTATACAAGAACGTTGATCGGGCCAAGGGCCACCCAGCAAAGAAAAAGACCAGAAGGTAATTAAAAGATACGTTCGCATAGTAGTGTATCGTGGGTGTCATGGACGAGCTAAGGGAGAAGATAGCTGGAGAGATAACGCTCTCGGACAGCCCAGGCAGCGCCATGAAGAAGTGGAGGGAGCTCTTCGGCGTAACGCAGATAGACTTGGCCAAGCAGATAAAGATATCAACGTCAACGATAAGCGACTACGAGAGCAACAGAAGATTGAGCCCGGGCGTCGGCGTCATAAGAAGATTCGTTGATGCGCTGTTCACAATAGACACATCGAGAGGAGGGACTGTCATAAGCGGCCTCACCAAGTTCACATCAAAGGGTGAGGACAAGGTCCCGTTCTACGATATTCACGATTTTGCCGCTCCGATAAGCGGCGTAGACTTCTGCAGGATAATAGAGGGCAAGATAGTCGCAAATCCAAATTACCTTGATTCAGTAAAGCTGTTCGGCTACACAAGGCTCGACAGCCTGCGTGTAATCCTTGAAATGTCCCCTGCGGAATATCCAAAACTGTTCGGCTCCACAACTGAGAGAGCCTTCCTATTTGAGAGGGTATCCAGCGGAAGGTCACCGCTCGTTGTGATAAGGGTCGCGCCCATAAAGCCGAAGATAATCGTGCTCCACAACATAACAAACGTGGACAAGCTTGCGATAAAGATAGCCCAGGTCGAGCGCATACCTCTCCTTTCCACGAAGCTCGACATCAGCGAAGTGCTCAACAGATTGAACAAGCTGTGATGCGTCTTCAACCAAGCTTCACAAAAGCAGACACTATTTTTTCCAGGTCCAGCTCTGTGGGGTCTTCAGGTATAGATACCCGCGCCGCAATCCTAAATGCGCCATGATAAACTGCAGCGACAACTAGCGTAGGGACCGAAACCACATTAGGCGCGTTGGCGAAGAACGGATTTATCCTTGCCCCTCCGCTGTCCATATTCTTCCAATTCTCTTCATTGCCCACCGCTACCGCATAGACATCAACGGCATCTGAAAACCTCTCTGCTAACCTGGCAAATACCGGCTCTGCGGCCCTGCACCAGCTGCACCATATATTTTTGCTGCTCTCGCCGCCAAAGAAATAGGCAACCATCGGTTTCCTGGACAACTCGTGCTCGGCGAATATCCTCTGGAACTCCCTGTATGCGTTTTCGGGATTCTCTGCATTAATCTCCATGTATGGCATGTCAACCCCAGACATCCGCCTTTATCCTCGCTGCCGGGACTCCAAGAGCAATCAGCGCGTCCTTGCATCCCTTCACGAAAGCCAGCGGCCCGCATATGTAAGGAGTTCTTTCCATGTAATCCGGCGCATATTTCCTTATCATCTCGGCGTCTATGTGGCCGGTCTGTCCTGCCCAGCCGTCTCCCTCCTGCGGCCTTGTGACCGTTATGTAAGTCTTGAGGTTTATCTGAGTGGCGATCTGATTAAGCTCGTCTTTCTTGATTATCTCTGTAGGATACTTTATGCTGTAGAGCATGACGGCGTCCGTGTCAGCGTTTATCCTCTTTATGTGCCTGACCATGGACATGAACGGAGCAAGGCCGGTCCCTCCTGCAAGGTAAAGCACCTTCTTGTCCTCTGAAGCCACGAACTTGAACTGGCCGCTCGGCCCTGCCACAACATAAACGTCTCCCGGCTTCGTCAGCGTGAAATGCGAGGTGTGGCCGTCGTGCTCCTTCACAACGAAGAGCTCCAGCTCGTTGACCTCGGGCTCTGAAGCAATGGAGAATGCCTTCGCCATGTACTCCTTTCCTGTTGCATCTACGCCGGAAATCATTATGAACATGCCAGGATCGAACGAGTACGGCTGTCCGTCCTGAGCCCTGAGCCTTATGAGCTGGACCTCAGGCGTCTCGCTCTGCGATACCGTTAGCACGAAATTTCTCTTGTTCTTGTAATCAGGCATTGCAACCAGTATCTACTCAATCGGATTAGCTTTTTAATACATTCGCGGATTTGATGCTATTGGATTAAATAAGTTGCATCACCATTGAGAGCGGTGCGCAGATGAGCTACGTCATTGAGATCGATGGACTTCACAAACACTTCGGAGACGTCAAGGCGGTAAACGGCATCAGCCTGAAGGTAAAGCAGGGCGAGATCTTCGGCCTGTTGGGGCCAAACGGATCGGGCAAGACCACGACCCTTTCAATGCTGGCAACTCTGATAAAGCCGACAAAGGGCACTGCGTATGTCGACGGCCACGATATATTGAAGGAACCGAGCAGGGTCAGGGCTGCCATAGGATTCGTGTTTCAGGAGCCGAGCTCAGACGACCTGCTTACAGGGAAAGAGAACCTTTACATACACTCGCTTCTTTACGGGGTCAAGGTCGCGGATCTTGAGAAGAGGATACAGGAAGCGTTCAAGCTGGTCGACCTCACGGACAGGCAGAACAGCATAGTGCGCACATACTCCGGCGGTATGCGAAGAAGGCTTGAGATCGCAAGAGGGCTGATGCACCAGCCGAAGATACTGTTCCTTGACGAACCTACGCTCGGATTGGATCCTCAGACAAGAGACCACCTCTGGAAGTACATAAAAAAACTCTCGACAGAGAGAGGGGTTTCAGTCATAATAACCACGCACTACATGGACGAGGCCGATGTGCTGTGCGACCGTGTCGGCATAATAAGCGCAGGACGCATAATCGCCACAGACACTCCTGCAAACCTGAAGAAATCTCTCGGCGGCGACATCATCACAATGAAGATAAAGAGCCCCAACACCGCGGCCATACGAAGGCTCAAATACGTAAAGAAGGTAGAGCGCAGCGGCGACATACTGAGGCTTACTGTGAAGGACTCGGACCTGCACCTGCAGGAACTGCTTAAGAAGATTGGAAAAGTTGAATCCGTAGAGGCGAGATCCCCGTCGCTCAACGACGTGTTCATAAAATACACTGGCAGGAACATAGAGGACAACAGCGCGGAAGGCGGATGGAGCCAGAGAATGATACAGGCGAGGTCTAGAAATGAGTGAGCTTACCGGCCTTTACGGCATGTGGTACAGGGAACTCAAGGTCTTCATGAGAGAGAAGTCAAGAATATTCTCGTCGCTGCTCAATCCCCTTATGTGGCTCGTGGTATTCGGCACAGGGCTTGGCTCTGCGGTTAGCATACAGGGCGCGAACTACCAGACGTTCATATTCCCGGGCATACTGGTGATGACTGTGCTATTCACATGCATATTCTTCGGCGCATACATCGTGCTCGACAAGAGAATAGATTTCCTGAAAGAGGTCCTAGTGGCTCCGATAAGCAGGACCACCATGTTCTTCGGAAAGGCTCTTGGTGGCACGACCGACGCATTCATAGAGGTGATGATACTGCTTGCGTTAGGCGTATTCTTCGGCATACATTACTCCGTGCTATCTGTGCTGCTGACGCTCCTCACGATGTTCATAGTAGCGATCAGCGTAGTGAGCATAGGCCTGATAATCGGCTCGTTCATGAACAGCACCGAGGGCTTCGGGCTTATCGGCGGCTTCGTAGTATTCCCGCTTTTCTTCCTGAGCGGAGCGCTCTTCCCCACCAACAACCTGCCGTCATGGCTTGCGGCGTTCGTCGGCGTGAACCCTCTGTCCTATGCAGTTGATCTGCTAAGGGGCCTGTTGCTGAACCTGCACACGTACAATCTCTGGCTTGATTTCAGCGTGCTTGTGGGATTTGCCGTGGTGATGGTGGTAGCCGGCACGCTTGCCTTCAGAAGGCTGAAGCCCTAATCACTTGCTGACAAACTCTGTTATCAGCTTCGCCACTTCCTCAGGATTCGTGTAATGCGGGCTGTGGCCTGCATTCTCTATCATTATCTTGCTCGTGTTCTTTATCTGCTCAGCGAACATGTCCGCGTACTTCGGCTCTGTTATGTCGTCGTTAGACCCCCAGATTATGAGCGCAGGCACCTTTATTACTGCCAACGTCTTCGGCCCGAGCCTGAACTGCCCGACATTCTCAAGCACGCTTCTTATCACATGCTCGCGGTTGTTGTTCATCTTCATAAGCGATTTTATCTCTTCTATGCGCTTGCGCTCGTCGCCGAGCCCTTCAGCCTGCAGGCCTGCCGCGTCTATGAGCACTATGCCCTTGCATGTGGATGCATACTGCTGCGACGCGTAGAACGCTGCCACCCATGCGCCGTACGAGTGGCCTATTATGTAGCTGTCCAGAAGGTTCTTCGTTGATATGAACTCGCGCACAGCCTGGAACTCTATGTTCGTGGTGTACTCAAGCGCAGGCGCGTCGGATCCTCCATGACCTAGAAGATCTAGAAGCCAGACGTCAAACTCTCCCGGGATGTACTGCATCAGCCTGGTCCAAACCTTGGTGTTGCCGCCTAGCCCGTGGAGGAATATAAGCTTCTTCTTCCCGCCCTGATGGTGCCTGTAATGCAAAGACCCAAACGATATCTGCTGATAGCCCTCCTCAAAATCCGTGTCGTAATCCATAAGCTCACTATTTTTTCTTGCCATAGAAGAAGTGCAACGGCCTGCCTAGCGCGGCCTCAGCCGCTTCCTGGACCGCCTCGCTGTATGTCGGGTGCGGATGTATCGTGTCGGCGACGTCTTCAAGCGTGGCGCCCATCTCTATCATGAGCGCCGCCTCGGCAATCATCGAGTTTGCCTCATCTGAAACTATCTCTACGCCCTTGACAACATTGAAACTGTCGTAAGCTATCTTGGCGAATCCGTCCGTCGTGTCAAGCGCAATGCTCCTTCCTAGCGCGGTAAGCGGGAATTTGGTGACCTTTATGCTTGCGCTCTCTTCCACTGTGCCTGCAATGGCAATCTCAGGATCCGAGAAGATGACTGCAGGCACGACAAGATTGTCGTAGCTTGAGTTCATGCCTGATGCTGCCTCTGCAGCAACAACGCCCTGCCTCATCGCCTTATGCGCAAGCATGGGCTCTCCGATCACGTCTCCGACAGCGTATATGCTCTCGTCATCGGTCATCAGCGAGCCGTCGACCTGTATGAAGCCCTTATCATCTGTTTTTACCTTTGTGTTGCCAAGCTCCAGGCCAGTGGTATACGGGGTGAGGCCTATCGCAACCACTATGTATTCGGCATCTATCTTGGTTCCGTCACTCAGTGTAAGGGAGCTGCCGTCATGCGAAAAAGGCGTCGTGCCTGTGTATATCTTTACGCCGAGCGCTTGCATCCTCTTCTTAACCAAGTTAACCGCGTCTCTGTCGAAATGCGAGAGCACATCGGATCTCGCGATTATCGAGACCGCGCTTCCAAGCTTGGCGTAAAGCGTGCCTATCTCAACCGCAACGTAACCCGCGCCTATAACGACTATCGATTTAGGCACGTGATCAAGCATCAGCGCCTCCTTGTAGTCTATTATGCTGCCCCCGAACTCGAAACCGATTAGAGGCGCAGGCTCTGATCCCGTCGCTATTATCGCCTTCTTGAACTCAAGAGTTACGCCGTCTGTGAGCTGTAGGCTATTGGAATTAAGGAAAGTTGCAGTTCCCTTGAACACGTCTATCTGGTTGGACTTGCAGAGGAATGCCACCCCGTCCTCAAGCTTCTTCGATACGCTCATTCTCCATTCGAGCATCTTCTTCGCATCCAGCTTCACATCTGCCGTTATCCCGAATTTCTGCGAGTGCTGCGCCTCATAGAATATGTCAGATATCTTTATCAGCGTCTTCGAAGGTATGCATGCGTAGTTGAGGCAGTGCCCTCCAAGCTTGTTTTTCTCGACAAGCGCGACGCTCTTACCGAGCTCTGCTGCCCGTATCGCAGCGACGTAACCGCCGACTCCTCCGCCTATCACTGCGATGTCAACCTGCTCTGGAAGCGAACCCATTACCATTGGCGCACCGAATAGAATAATACTCTAATTGCAGATAACTATTATAACCCTATTAGTAGTGTTGCGATGATAAAGGCGATAATCTTCGATATGGATGGCGTGCTCCTTGATACCCGTGAAGCGAACATCGTGTTCTTCCAGCGCGAGATGGAGCGCAGCGGATACGGCAAAATACCAAGGAAGCTCGCCGCAAAGGGGCATACTATAACGATGATGGATTCCGTAAGGCTTTTCACCGGAGAGCGTTCGGAGAAGAGGGTAAAAGAGATATGGCAAGAGTGGGTGTCCAATGCCGAAGACCTCTATCCTAGCGAGCTCGTGGCCGTGCCTTCGCATGTGAAATACGTGTTGGAAAGGCTCTCAAAAAAATACAAGACCGCGATAGTGACCGGAAGAATAAGGCGGTGGATTGGGGAATTTTTCAAACACGCCAATATCAAGGACTCATTTGACGCGCTTGTCGGCTTTGAGGACTACAAGAAACCCAAGCCGGATCCAGAGCCGCTGCTTGTTGCGGCAAAGCGGCTTAGGGTCGCTTCCAACGAATGCATATACGTAGGAGACAGCAAGGTGGATGAGCTCGCAGCGCGCGCCGCAGGCATGAAGTTTATAATGTACCACGGCTTCTCAAAGACCAGAACAGCAGACCATGTATCGAAAGCCAATGACTTCAAGGATCTTTTAAAAATAATAGAAATGATGTCTAAGGCCTGAACTCCTGTCTCGGCTCTTCGGGGAAATTGACCTCGTCGAACAGCACGTAAAGCGACGGCCTGACCTTGTAGATCCTTGCCATGGTGAAGTTGCCAAGTATGTCTCCTAGTGTCGCCTGCTTCTCCACCTGCGGATACCTGTTCTTGTACCAGATGTAGGCTTCGCCGAGCTTATTATTCGGAACCTCTTCAGCCGTGCCCTCAAATGTTATCCCGCGAACCCTCTGGCCTAGCCCCTCGAACGGCGGCTTGACTATGCTGCCTGCGACGTTCGGATTCTTTTTTATCTCGATGCTGTGTCTTCTGTCGTTCCTCGATATGAAATAAAGGTTGAGATCGTTGTCATGGCCGAACCAGACGTTTGCGACCCATGGCCTGTTGTCCGCTGACGTGCATATCTGCATGAGCTTTGCGCTGTCAAGGTACTCGAGTATGAGCTCCCTTGCCTTATCGGATTTGTTGTGGTTGTGATTGTTCGCCATCCGCTCACATCAGAGCATATCCAGGAATTCCGGGTCCTCGAGATATTTTATCAGCGAGTTGCCGAAATGCACTGCCTCCGCCCCGTCGACTATCCTGTGGTCGAACGAGAGCGAGAACGGCAGTATCTTTCCTGCAACTACCTTGCCGTCCTTCACCACAGCAGCGTCTTTTACCATATGGATCCCGAGAATTGCCACTTCGGGGTAGTTTATCATCGGCACAGAGAGGAATCCGCCGCCAAGGCTGCCGATATTGGTTATCGTGAACGTGCTGTCGCGCATCTCCTCCAGTGTTATGGTCTGGTTCTTGACCTTGTCCCCCAGCTCTTTGAGCTCCTTCGCAAGCTGGACAACGCTCTTCTTGTCTACATCCTTGACCACTACGACCTTGAGCCCGTCAGGCCCTTCTGCAGCAAGGCCTATGTTGTAATACCTCTTTACTATTATCTCGAACTTCTCGTGGTCGAAGCTTGCGTTGAATCGCTCGTTGCCATCTTCCTTAAGAGCCGCGACAACTGCCTTCATAATGAACGGCAGATACGTGAGCTTGCCTCCCAGCTGAAGCACCTTCGGTTTTTCCTTCTGGACTATGTTGAACAGTTCAGTTGCGTCCATTATGTCCATGTGCACGGCCCTCGGTATTGTCCACGAAGCCTCCATGTTCTTGGCTATCGTCTTCCTAGTCACGGACATAGGCACCCTCTCTATCTGCTCTTGGTGTCTCTCTTCAAGAACCTCTGAGAATTTCGGCACAGGCCTTGATTGTATCGATACCTCATGCGCTATGTTCCTTATGTCGTTTTCAAGTATCCGTCCTGCAGGCCCTGTGCCTGTCACTGTTTTCAGGTCTACGCCAAGGTCTCTTGCAAGCTTTCTAATCGAAGGCGCGGCGAGTATCTCTTTAGGCTCTGCCTTCGCTGTTGCCTTCGGGGCCTCTGCTGCGGGTTTTGCAGCTGCCTTTGCCTGAGGCTTCTCGGCCTTCGCAAGCTCGTCTGCTGTGCCTATGTAAGCAACCATACCTCCAACATAAACTGTCGAGCCTTCCGGAGCAGCGATCTTCACTATCCCGTCTATAGGAGCGGGAACGTTGACAACAGCCTTGTCAGTCTCTACCTGCACAATCGACTGGTCTTCCTTTACCGTGTCGCCATCCTTCACTAACCATTTCTGGATGTGGCCTTCAGTTATGCCCTCTCCGACATCGACGAACTTTATCTCCTTCATGCGTTCATTACCTCGTCTATCGCTGCAGATATCTTCTTTGCGTTCGGTATGTAATAATTTTCGTAGCCTGGGAATGGATACGGGAAGCTGTCGGACCCCACCCTGACTACCGGCGCTGACAGCTCGAATATCGCCTTCTCGGCGATTCTCGCCGCAATCTCCGCCCCGACCCCGAAGCTGAGCGACGCCTCGTGCGCTATGACTACCCTTCCGGTCTTCTTCGCGCTCTTTATTATAGCGCTCTCGTCTATCGGGTTTATCGTTCTGAGATCTATCACGTCTGCCGACAGCTTCCTCTTTCCAACAACATCCTTCACTATCGGCACCATCGTGCCATATGTTATTATCGAAAGGTCGCTGCCCTCCTGTATGAGGTTTGCCTTGCCTATGGGCACCTCGTACATCTCTTCAGGCACCTCTTGTTTAAACAGCCTGTAAAGCTTAGTGGGTTCAAGGAAGACGACAGGATCATTCATGTGCGATGCCGCAATCAGCAGACCCTTTGCGTCATACGGGTTCGACGGCTCGACAACAACCAGGCCGCCGATGTGCGCATAGAATGCTTCGGGATTGTCTGAGTGGTGCTCAAGCGTCCTTACCCCTCCGCTTACCGGAGTTCTTACCACCATCGGCACAGTAAACCTGCCTCTCGACCTGCTCCTGTACCTTGCTGCATGGTTTACCAGCTGGTCAAATGCCAGGTACATGAATCCTGCGAACTGTATCTCCGCTATTGGCCTGAGTCCGGCCATGGCCATTCCTACTGCAGATCCGATTATGACAGATTCGGCAAGCGGCGTGTCCATTACTCTCTTCTCGCCGAACCTGTTCTGCAAGCCGTCAGTGACCCTGAAGACGCCGCCGTCTTTTCCTATGTCCTCTCCGAGAAGAACAACGTTCTCGTTCTCTTTTAGGAGGAGCTCCAGCGCATTGTTCAGGGCACCTACCATGTTCGTCATCATTAATATCACTGGTAAAAGTTGTTCCTCTCCGCATCGTCTAGCTCTTCCTTCAACGTCTCCGGCATGAAGCTGTACATGTTCGTGAACATGCCGCTAGGATTCGGCTTGAACTGCTCCGCTTTTTCTACGGCATCGTCTATCGTCTTCCTGTTCTCAGCCTGCATCTTTGCCTCGAGATCGTCGTTCCAGAGCTTCTTGCCCTTGAGGTAGATCCTCAACCTGTCTATAGGGTCTCTCTTCTTCCAGATCTCTACCTCGGCCTCTGGCCTGTACTTCGTCGGGTCATCGGCAGTCGTGTGCATGCTGAGCCTGTATGTCACGCACTCTATAAGCGTAGGGCCGTTCTTTGCGTTTTCTATCGCGTCTCTCGTTGCCTTGTATACTGCAATGACGTCGTTGCCGTCTACCTGGATGACGTTTATGCCGGCAGCGATACCCTTCTGTGCAAGAGTCGGAGCAGCGCTCTGCTTTTCTCTTGGCACTGATATTGCCCACTGGTTGTTCTCTATTATCGTCACAAGCGGTATCTTGAACACTCCTGCAAAATTAAGCGCCTCGTAGAAGTTGCCTTCCGAAGTCCCCCCGTCGCCAACATATGCCACTACCGCAACATCCTTGCCTTCATATTTTTGCGCAAAGGCAACACCTGCCGCATGAGGGAGCTGCGTGCTTACCGGCACTATATATGGGAAGCCGCCGACCTCCTTAGGTATCGCTCCGCCTTCCTCATAGCCCCTCCAGTAAAGAAATATTATGTCCAGAGGCATGCCCCTTACAAGATAGACTCCATGCTGCCTGAAGTTGGGCACAAATAAATCGCCTTTCCTCATCGCAAGAGCGCTGCCTATTTGCGTTGCCTCCTCTCCGATGAGCGGCGCATATGTCACCGCTCTGCCTTGCCTCTGCAGGCTCAATGTCTTCGCGTCCAACTCTCTTGCGAATGACATGTATTTGTACATCTGCACTAGCATGTCGTCGGTGATGTCTCCTGGCATCAGGCTAGAATCGAGATTGCCGTTCTCATCCAGGATCTGGAGATAGCTTACAGTACCGTCGAACACCTGCTTGAGCAAGGCCTTTCACCCAATAACCATACTCAAGAAATCATTTTAATAGTTGGTGTCAACGTCTGCCACAAAGGTCGTTCCTTGCTTGATATAGTTCGCTTAAGAATTCCTCGTCGTCTTTCAGCCCGAATAATCTCTCTAGCGTTGGGGTCAAGTTCCTGCCGTGTGCAAGATATAGTATGAAGCAGATCTCAGCGCCAAGCGAATAGTCGTTGATGGTCGCCTGCCAAAGCCCACTGCCCTCTGTATTCATCTCTACACTGTAATCGGCAAGGCTCAACCTGCTGGTATAGTTTCTCTTTCCTGTCCTGCTCATTCTTTCTCTCTCTATAAGCCACTCGATAGAAGAGTTCAAATCAGATAGCTCTCTACCTAAGTAATCTCTCTCATAATTTGTGAATCTTTCAACCAAGGCACTCACGTACCCCTCTTTTGGCTTCCCATCGCCTCTTATCAGGCTCTCGAGAGAGTTCAGGAATGCTACCTCTATGAATCTTGCAATTCCCTCCCTGAGCATGTTGGCGTTTTTGATGTACTCCTCTGTCTTTGTGTGCGCCGCGTAATTGTGGGTAACCGCATGCACGTACTCGTGTATGTACACCCCAGCCATAGTTATCATGGCTTCGAGAGCCGCATCCTTGCTGTTTGCACCTATGATAATGCCGTTGTAGAAGTATTGATGGTCAATGAATACCTTTCCGTCAAGCATGTAGTTAGCCGGCGGGCCGTCCCTGGTATGGGCAAGCTCCAACTTTATCTGTTCCAGGCTTATGCCTTTCCAATGGCTTCCGTAGAACACCCCATGTAGTAGGTAATCGTTCATTTCGCTGGAAATCTTCTCAGCTACTGCGTATGTTGCATCTCTGAGATGCTCCTGCTGCGCAACACCCTTAGCTTTCGCGAGCTCATCGGCTTCGCTGTGGATGACATTGGCTATTGACCTGTAATCAAGCGCCAATATTGGCTGCAACTTGTCCTTTATACGCGTCGCCATTCCTGCACCACAAGCCCTATTATAATTGTTTGCTTTTCAGATATATATTAGTTAGTTTTACAGAGGCGGTCGATGGCATGGTAGTGAAAATAAGGGAGATGAAGTGGGGGGATTTGGATGACATGTTCCGGTGCGACGAGGAGCTGCACAGAGAGCTCAAATCCCACATAACCATGAGCGTGGGCGATTACAAAAAGAAGCCCAATATGCCTGATTACATCTACTATTTTTCACACCTGTATAAGGACATGCTGGAGAAGAAGGCGGTTGCTTATGTCCTAGAAGTTGATGGAAGAGTGGTCGGCGTTGCAGAGATAACAGATGCCAAGGTGCCTGATGGTAACTCCGTCGGTGAGCTCGGTGTCGCGATAGTGAAAGCACATAGGAACAAGGGCCTTGGGCTGAAGCTCGTCAAGGCCACGCTAAAGGCGGCAAGAGGCAAGTTCAAGATAATCACACTCGGTACATTCGCAGAGAACAGACCTGCAGTCGCGTTCTTCAAGAAGGCAGGGTTCAAGGAGTATGGCACCGGCATAGGATTCGTAAAGCGGGGTAAAATGCTAATGAGCCAGAAGTATATGTATATGAGGCTGTGAAGCAATCAGCCAGAGGCGCTGGTATACCCTTTGAGCAGAGTTTCGGATGCCTTTAGGAAGACGGCGGAGAGCGCAACCTCAAGGCCGAAAATTGCAAAGAAGTACAATATGCCAATCTTCCCAAGCAGCAGCGAAGCAGGGTAGAAGCTTGCAAGGGCTATCGGCGCCGCGAACGTGAAGATTATTGCGCCGATATTTCCGTATATCTTGAGCGGGTACTGCCCAAAAGAGAGTATGTTGCTCATCAGCCAGTTCTGGGAATTCGCCTGCGAAAAGATCCTGTAGGATGCGATTCCGGTAAACGCCGTGAAGAGCATGAAAGTCACGACTCCGCCAAGAACCGTTATTATGAACGGCGCGAGGTTCATCATGCTGAAGCTCAGGTTGGCACAAGCAAACGCTATTACGATTATTGACCACATGCCAAAGAAGAAAGACCACATTCCTTCTGTTTTCGTAAGCAGCATGAGAATAGGGCTCTGAGGCTTTGTCAAATACGTGTCAAAATAGCCTAATCTTAGTACATTGTTGATTCTAGCAGGGTTTGCATAATATACCACGATCGTTGCAAAGTCCACCAGCCCGACAAGAAGCAGAAGCTGGTAGAAGCTCCATCCTGATATGCCCTGTGAGACATTGTACATTATCGTGATGAACGCGATAGGGAGTATCATGCCTACGAACGTGTCGAGTATGGTAAGGGCAAACTGGGCCCTGTAAACCATCGCAATCTTAAATGAATAAAGCTGTGATATGTAGACAAGACGCGCACCGTTCATTAATCTACTCGCTAGCGATTGCCGCATATCATACACCTACTGCGTTTATGTGCTTCTTAGCCGCGCGCCAGGCGAACTTCGCAGCTACAAAAAGCCCAACGATCCATATCGCAGCTATCGCAAGGCTGAACAAAGATGATTGCACGCTTATGCTTCCAGAAAGCGTTGCTGCAGGAACATAGTACAGGAACTGGAACGGCAGATACGAAAGTACTGTGCTTATCTGCGACGGGAAGAAGCTGAGCGGCAGCAACCCGCCTCCAAAGAATGACATGCACCTGTTTATCACTGCCGCCATGCCGGCATAGGAGGTGAAATACACAGCAAGCAGGCCTACCATTATCTCGAGCAGCATTGAAATGAGATAAGCGGCTATCGCCTCGACCCCGAATAGGCCGAACAACAGCAGGCTTGCGTTCAATGGGACGAACAGCACAGCTAACGCAAGTATCGGCACGGTAAGCGTGAAGAACCCAACAACAACTGTCGAAAGGTCCGTTATTATAGAGTCCAAAAGGTACGTTATCGGCCTGACCAGGAACACCGCTATCGCCCCGGTAAGCACGTCGCTGCCTATCATGTCGTCTATGTCCGACCTGAACGGCGCAAGCGAGGCGGTGATAAGGAAATATGCGTATATGCCAAGAAGCGAAAATCCAGCTATCTTTGTCGTCCCTGTTGTGACGTACACTGCGGTCCAGACGAATATCATGAGCACAGGGAACAGCACCCTGAGCAGAAGCGTTACTACGAAGTCGCCCTTGTACACCGTTATGCCCTTTGCCCTTATCCGGAACAATCCGTAATACTTCTCAAGGCTTGCGAACATGGGCTCACTTCTTGCGCTTGTCGAGTGTTGCATAGAATTTGCCGAGTATGTAGCTCAGATCTGGCTCGTAGACGCTGTAGTCTATCACGCCCTTGCTGAAGAGCAGCCTGCTCAGGCTCTTGTCCTTCACTTTGTCTGAATCTATCTCAAGCTTGATGTAACCCTCGCCTTGCTCAAGCACCTTCCCAAATCCCTTGATTTTGGGGTCCACTCCGTCACTGAACTGGAGCTCTATGTGCTTCTTGTTGCCTATTATGCTGTCGAACTCGCCTCTAGGTCCGTCGAATATCACCTTGCTCTTGTCAACGAATATTATGCGCTCTGCCAGCGCCTCTATGTCGTCTACGATGTGCGTGGCTATCACGAACGTAGTTCCAAAGTCCTTTCTCATCTGCTGCACCGCCTTCCTGAGCGCGAACCTAGACGGAAGGTCTATCCCTACAGTCGCCTCGTCAAGGAACACTATCTTCGGGTTGTGGAGCAACGCGGATATGAAGTTGCCCTTCATCCTCTCGCCGAACGATAGGAGCCTCGTCTGCGTCTTGTACTTGTCTTCGAAATCGAGCAGCTTCAACAGGTATCTGAGCCTCTGCCTGTACTCGTGCTCGGGCACGCTATACAGGCTTTTCATGTAATCAAAAGTGTCGCTTGGCGGCAGGTCGAAGTACAGGTTGTTGTGCTGGCTGAAGACAACACCTATTTCCTTGGCCAGCCTTGTCCTGTCGCCCCACGGGCTCATCCCGTCAACAAGCACCTCTCCGCTGTCAGGATGGAGCACCCCTGTCATTATCTTTATGAGTGTTGACTTTCCGCTGCCGTTCTTGCCAAGAAGCGCTGTAATCTCTCCCTTCTTGATGCCGAAGCTAACCCCGTCCAAGGCCTGGTTGTAGTAATACTTCCTCATCAGCCTTCCCAGGAAGCCTTTCTTGTGCTCCCCTGCCTTGTATGTCTTGAACCTTTTCTTCACGTTCGAGATCGTTATTATCGAATCCGGCATAAGCTCACAGCTAAAGCTACTATGTCTAGCTCGATAATCTAGCGATTTGAAGGTATAAAACTCTATCCTACAAATAGGGCTTAGCTGCTTTTCAGCATGAAATCAGACTGGCCGAGCTGGTTTTCGGGATGCTCCGCATGCAGCACTATGCCCTCTATCCCGAGCATCTTTGCGCACTTTACCCTAAGCCCGTTCTCGCTTTCGGCGTTGCCTATGCACTTGAAGAACTCCGCGGCATTTGTCAGGAATAACTCGTGGTCTACCTTTGTAGGGAAATACTTCGGGCTGTTCGCTATCTCGTCGATCAGCTCCTTGGTGTATACTATATGCCCGAGCACCTTCTTGCTGTTCACTTTGGTAACTCCTCCAACGCTGCCTATGTAGCTTACTAAACCACTTTGCATGTAAGCAGCTTCTGCCATCTTGTCGCCGCGCATGTGCGCGCGTTCCGCCATCTCCACTCTCGAGTCAAGCTCTTTTTCTGCGCTTGCGCTCCTGCTCTTGTCGAAGTTCGTCGTCATTCCGTCGCCTTGTTTACGTCGCCTATAGTAATAGACTACTCATCATTATAAATATATTTCGACTCAGAGCCCAGCAACGTTTATATAAGTTCAAGAGCATGGTATTAGCGCCAGATGCTGTTTGTCTGTTGGCGTGAACTCATGCTTAACCTATCGGAACGAGAGGAGAAGGTCTTCGAGCACTGGAAGCGCATAGACGTAAACAAGCTAGTCCGAGAGAAAAACGCAGGCAGGAAGAAATTCTATTTCCTTGACGGCCCTCCATACGTTACCGGAGATTTGCACCCTGGCCACATATGGGTAAAGACGCTCAAGGACATATTCGTGAGGTACAAGAGATATAGAGGCTTTGATGTCGTCGATCGCGCTGGTTACGACGTGCACGGCCTGCCGATAGAGAACAAGGTGGAGAAAGAATTACATGTCAGCTCGAAGAAGGAGATAGAGGAAAAGATAGGGATCGACGAATTCGTGAAGAAGTGCAGGGAGTACGTCGACAAGTATATAGGAAGGATAGACGCCGATTACGAGAGGTATGGAATATCCCTCGATTTCAAGAATCCGTACCTGCCGTATAAGAACGAGTACATAGAGACCGCATGGTCGATGTTCAAGAAAGCAAGCGATAACGGATACCTTTATGAAGGGAAGAAGACCCTGATATACTGCCCGCACTGCGAGTCGCCCCTGTCGCAAGGAAGCATGGAAGTCGAGTATAAGGATGTCGAAGACCCGTCAATATTCATAGCATTCAAAATCGATTCGAAGAAATCTGATCCTAAGATAAGCCTGAACGACCAGACCTATCTTGCCGTCTGGACGACAACGCCATGGACTCTCCCCGCAAATGTCGCGATAGCTGCGAATCCGAAGGAGCGCTATGTTCTTGTGAAGGCAGGCGACAGGCATCTGATACTCGCGAAGGACAGGCTCGAGACGCTTATGGCTCTAATCAACGAGAGCGCGGTTGTCGAGGCGGAGTTCTACGGAAGCGACCTCGAAGGGATAAAGTACCTCAGCCCTCTCGAGGCGAAAGTGGAGATGCAGAAAAGCCTAAGGAAATACCACAAAGTTGTATTCTCTGACAGCCTTGTATCGATGTCTGAAGGAACAGGACTGGTGCACATAGCGCCGGGCCACGGAACCGAGGACTACATGCTTGCCCAGAAGGCAAAGCTTCCCGTCTTCTCGCCTGTAGGCAACGATGCCGTATATACGCCAGATGCAGGGCAGTATGCAGGCCTGAAGGTGCCTGCCGAAGCGAATAAGACGATACTCTCGGATCTTGCAGAGAATGGGGCGCTTCTGCACAAGGGCACTGTAAGGCACAGCTACCCTCACTGCTGGAGGTGCGGCAACAAGCTCATATTCCTTGCCACGACGCAGTGGTTCATGAACGTCCAGAAAATGAAGAATAGGCTCATCAAGAACAACGCAAAGACGAGGTGGTATCCTGACGAGGCGCAGAAATGGGAGGAAGACATTCTATCCAACTCGCCTGACTGGTGCATATCCAGGCAGAGGTACTGGGGGATTCCAATGCCCATATGGATGTGCGAGAGCTGCAGCTCCAGGTCCGTGATAGGCTCAAAAGCCGAGTTGGAGTCAAGGGCGACAAACCCGGAGTTCGTAAGGTTCATGGAGGATCTCCACAGGCCTGATATCGACAAGGCGCACATGAAGTGCGAATGCGGCGGGAACATGACAAGGATACCCGATGTATTTGATGTCTGGTGGGACTCGAGCGTCGCCTTCAGGGCAGGAATATCAGCGGAGCAGTTCGGGGATTTTCTTCCTACTGAGCTTGTGCTTGAGTATGTCGAGCAGATACGGGGATGGTTCCAGGGCATGCTGAAGGCAGGAGTCATGGTATACAACAAGAACCCGATGAGGAACGTTGTGGTCCATGGCATACTCTTCGGAAAGGATGGCAAGAAACTGAGCAAGAGCCTCGGCAATTACGCCCCGCTTAGCGAGATGCTCAAGTTCGCGACTGCTGACGCGTTCAGGCTCTGGTCCGCTCTCACTAACCCGATACTTAACAGAACACTTAACGAGCAGGCGATGCAGGCGATAAAGGACTCGGAGAAGGTTGTCAACATACTGCACAACGCATCGAAGCTGCTATGGGAGTATGAGGAGCTGCTGAAGTACTCGCCAAAGGTCAAGAAGATATCGGCAAAAGGGCTCGACAACATAGACTCATGGATGGCCTCAAGGCTTGAGAGCGTCACAGAGGCAGTGACAAGATATCTAGACGATTATGAGCCGTACAAGGCCGCGGTGGTGCTCAAAGATTTTGTTGTCGAGGATTTCAGCAGGTTTTACATAAAGATAGCGAAGAAGCGCATCCTGTACAGCGACAAGCGCGCAGCAAAGAAAATAATAGACATAATCAACTGCACGCTTTACAGGACGATAATACTCATATCTCCAATAACCCCGTTCGTAGCCGAGAGCGTATACCTTGAGAGGTACAAGAACAAGGAGAGCATATTCCTCGAAGACTGGCACAAGCCTAACCTGAAAGCAATAAACTCGGCGTTGGAGAACGAGATGGACGTAGCCAAGGAGGCAATCACGGCAATACTGTCAAGCAGGGAGAAGGCAAACATATCGCTCAGATGGCCTGTTGGGAAGGCCACGTTAGAGGTAAAGGACGATGCCTCGCTCAACGCGGTAGAGCTCCTCTCCCCGATAATTGCGGATTACGTAAACGCCAAACAGATAGAGGCAAAGCTGGGCAGCGGCGCAGACGAAAAGGTCGTCCCGCTCTTCGGCAAACTCGGGCCTGCGTTCAAGGCAAGGGCCAAGGACGTTGCAGAGGCGTTGAAATCCGCCGATGCGAAGGAGCTAATGGGCGCAATAGGGAAGCAAGGGCATTACACGCTGCACACTGCAAGCGGAAATGTAGAAATAAGCAGCGAGCACTTCACGATAACGCAGTCTGCAGAAGACTCAGATTCCGTGAGTTTCAGATACGGGCGCGCATCAATAGACAAGACACTCAACAAGGAACTAAAGGACGAGGCTCTTCTCAGGGAGTTCGAGCGAAGGATCCAGCTTGTCAGGAAGGAGATGGGCCTGAACAAGTCGAACAAGATAGAGCTTGGGTACGAAGTCCTCGGCGAGCTCGCGACTCTGTTGAAAGAGAATGCGGCATCTGTCAAGAAGGGCGTCAACGCAGCCAGGCTCGAACACCATCTGATACAAGGCGTAGCGCAGAAGGAATTTGATATTGAGGGAGAGATAGTAAGGATAACGGTAAGGAAGGCGTAGAGATGAAAGCTTCAGAGTGCGCTAAGGTAATCGTTGCCCTCCGCTCTGCATCGAATCCTGAATGGAAGCAAAGCATGTCAAAATTTGGCGTAAATACGGATAATGCGCTCGGTTTGTCTGTCCCATTTCTTCGCTCAATGGCAAAAACAATAGGGATAAACCACAATCTAGCGCAAGAGCTCTGGTCCTCAGGCATACATGAAGCGAGAATACTCGCTACAATGATCGACGACCCTTCATTAGTAACCGAGAAGCAGATGGGCCGATGGGCAAGTGATATGGACTCTTGGGACATCTGCGACAGTTGTTGCGGGAACCTCTTCGACAGGACGAGATTCGCTTATAAGAAAGCAAAGGAGTGGGCAAAAGCAGACCATGAATTTACTAAAAGGGCTGGATTTGCGATTATGGCGGCATTAGCCGTGCACGACAAGACCGCAAACGATGGCCTATTCATAGGGTTCTTTCCTTGCATAGTAAATGCTGCAGATGATGAGCGTAACTTTGTGAAAAAAGCGGTTAACTGGTCCCTCAGGAACATAGGAAAGAGGAACCTTACCTTAAACAAGGCTGCAATCCGTGTAGCTACTCAAATAAAAAGCATGGATTCAAGGAGCGCGAGATGGATAGCTTCCGATGCGCTCAGGGAACTGAGAAGCCCTGCTGTAGCAGCAAGATTGAGGGCGCGGTAACCTCATCTTAGCACAACGCTGTTGCCTACACCTATGTTGTTCCTGTTTGCGAAGCCTGCCTTCGCTTCGAGGACGAAATTAGCAGCGTTGTGCGGATCGTATATCTGACATTTAGAGGCAACGAAGCAGCTCGTCGCGTTCTTAACGATGTATATAACATTCCCTGAACCAGATGAATAGCTGTAGTTAATCCAAAGCATATCCAGATTTGTGTATGTATTATACATCCAAAATGGCCAATCCGCTGTCTGGTTGAACTCGAAGAGTATCAAAGTGCTATTCGTGACTGTGGCGTTCATCAGCCCTTTCTGCCACTGTGACTCGTTCAGCGCAAGCGCGGTGATGTTGAAAGTTTTCGAGTTTATTGTTATTGTCTCGTAGATATGGGGCCCATAGTTCTGTGTAGTAAGCAACAGGAGTGAAAAGAGAACCCCTATCACAAAAATAGAGAGCATAGCTGTCACGGTAAACTGCTTTACTTTAAACCTCATCCTCTAACCCCTTGATCTCTATTATTTTATCCCTGGCAGCCAGGCCCTTTATTATTGAAACCTCGGATCTCTTAACCTTGAAATGATGGGAGAGCAACTCTACCACTGCAGCATTAGCGCGCCCCTCAAACGCCTTCTCTCTTACTTTAATCCTGTAGCTACGCGCCCCTAATTTCTGCAGGCCCTCTGATTTAGAATTCGGTATTACCCTTAGACTAATTCTCATCGACACACTGAGTGGACTCTGCGGGATTCGCACCCGCGGCCTCGACGTTGCGAACGTCGCGCTCTACTCCTGAGCTAAGAGCCCCCGCGCTTATATAGATGCGGATTAGCGTTTATATTAATTGCTATTGATATATAGCTCGTCGGTTGGGCACGATGGCTGAACAAAGATACGGCATAGAAAAGAGCGCGCTTCCCAGGCTCGCAAAGCTACTCGAGAGGGTGCTCAACGACGTCAAGCCTAACCCTGAAGAGATAAAGGCAACTACCAGATCCATCAACGAGGTCGTCGGGAAGCTCAAGAAGGTGACGCCAAAGAACGTCGAGATACTGGTTGCCGGATCGGTCGCAAGGGGCACGCAGATAAGGGGCTCATCCGACGTTGACATCTTCCTGCTATTCCCGAGGAAGATGGATGAGAAAGAGATAGAGAAGAAAGGCCTTGAGATCGCCAAGAAGATAATAGACAAGAAGGCCGGAGATACCTACTCGATGAACTATGCAGAACATCCGTACACGAAGATAAAGTTTTCCAAGCTTGCGCTCGACGTTGAGATCGTCCCGGCATATAAGATAAGGGACATAAAGGAAAGAAGCACGGCTGTTGACAGGACGCAGCTCCACAACGATTTCGTCATTTCAAACCTGACATCGAAGCAGCGCGACGATGTCAGAATTCTAAAAACGTTCCTTAACTCGAGGCACATATACGGCGCCGAGGCCAGGATAGAGGGCTTCTCAGGGTATCTCTGCGAACTGCTGATATACCATTACAAGTCGTTCGAGCGATTGCTAGCTGCGTTCGCGAATCTGAAGCTGCCGCTTGCGCTCGACATGACCAGCCTGCAGCCCGAGTTTGGCAAAGGCTCTGCGAACGTCAAGAAGTATTCAGAAAGATTCGGAAAGGATTTCGTGGTCATAGACCCTGTAGACGAGAACAGGAACGTTGCCGCAAGCGTATCAGATGAATCGCTCGCAAGGCTTGTCCTTGCCTGCCGCGAGCTGATAAAGAACCCTAATGACAAGAGCTTCTTCGGCCACGGCTATTCCGACATAGGCGCCAGGGCCAAGCTAAGCAAACTCTCGAAAGACCTTGGAACTGACATGTTTGTCCTGCACTTCAAGACAGACGAAATCGCAGAAGACATAATATGGCAGCAGGTGAAGAGGCTGAGGCTGAAGCTCAACGACACGCTGACCCATCACGGCTTCTGCCCTACGCTGTCGGCGCAGAACATGGCGGACAATGAAGCGGTCATCGCGTTCTTCGTAGTCAAGGACCTGACGATAAGGTCGTGCATAACAAAAGGACCTAGCGTCATAATGGGTGAGGCGGCAGAACGGTTCATGAAGTCCCACAGCAATTCGCTGTTCTTCGCGCTTTCAGGCGATAGCATAAGGAGCACAGAGAAGCCGAAATTTACGACAGCCGAGCAACTGCTGAGGCATGCGTTAACCCCAAAGGGCGTAGACTTCCCCTCATACCTTGACAAGAGGCGCACAAAGCTCTTCGTGAACAGCACATCAGAGGGCATTGCCAAGATGATATACCAGGCTTACAGCATAAACGTCTCTCTATAACCCGTAGGGATTGCCCCCTTTCGCAAGCTTTGCGATATCCGCTATCTTCTCTATCTCCCTGCTCACGGGTCTCTTGGCCTTCCTGCCGCTTGCCCTCGCTATGGCATACCTGAGGGCAGACGCCTTTTCCCTGTCTGATTCTACCTCATAGATCTCTCTGGAGAATCTTTTCGAATTCTGCCCGCAGTAATCCAATGCTTCTGATACGAGGTTCTCGCTTATCTTGCCCTTCTGGTAACCGCGTTCCTCAAGCCTCTTCGCGAGCGTTGCCAGCCCTGCCCTTGTCACAAGAGTGATGTCCGCCATTACACGAAGTTCGGGAAAGAGATGGCCCACTATTATGGCGACGCCTTTTTCTTCCCTTACCAGCCTCTTAACCGTGTTGCTCAATCCTTCAGTCTTTATTATCTTGGAGCCGTATCTGTCCTTAGATGAATAGAGCTTGTACTTTTCCACAACGTAGCTCAGTTCGATTACCTCCGAATCTTTTATGCCCTTGGCAAGCCTCTTAGCGAAGCGGCTCTTCCCTGAGCCCGGGGTGCCAGTGACTGCCATCACCAGCCTTGCTATGTCACACACCCTTGAGGAAATCCGCTGCTGCGTCAAGCAGGGTTGTCAGCTCGCCCCTGCTCGCCTCAAGCGATACAACGCCGTTCCTGGGAAGGTAGACCCGCATCACATAGTTCTTTTGCCCGCTGAACAGCCACTCCCCGATGCGGTAGTTCTTGTATGCTGTTGTAGTGTCTGCAACAAGCGTTGATGTTGAGACGAGCTTCTCTATGAGCGACGAGACGTCCGCATTCGCGCTATCCACATATATGCGCTCTTCCCTTGTAACGTCCCTGTCAACTGCTACAGGCTTTATGACCGGCACCCTGTTCTGCCTTGCCTGGACGTTTATGCTCTGCGATATCTGCCCTGTAAGCGAATCTGCCTTTGCGGCGGCGTCCTCAAGCGCCTTTGCCGCGTCGCCCATCGCCGCTATCCTCGCGTCAATCTGCCTGTTCACCTCTTCCTTTATGTTGCCGACCGTAATCTGTATGTTCTGCTGCGACGCGTACCTGCTCGGGTCAGTGAGAAGATCCCTTAAAGAGACCTTGAACTTAGTGTTCATCTGCCTGTCCATGCCGCTTATCAGCATGTCCGTATAATCGCTCCAAAGCTCTGCCATTCCTACACCGGTAATGCATCTCACACAAAGCTTAAATAACCAAAGCGAGCAATCCCTATGTCCTGCCTCTGGGGCAATGATTAGATGGATAATCAAACTTTATCGGAGAGAATACGCATAGTGGACCCGTCAGACCTCAAGGCTGATCTCGACAGATGGCCTGAGCTTGCAAGAAGGTCGTGGGATGGCACTACAACAATAATGCTCGACTCAATTCCTCATGACGTGGTCATGGCGGGCATGGGCGGCTCCGGCATAGTGGCTGACATAATAACGGATATAGCCAGAAGGCTGGCATCGAAGATAAGATTCGAGGTCATAAACAACTACCACCTTCCGGAATCAACTCCGCAGGATGCTCTCGTCATAGGCATAAGCTGCAGCGGCAACACCGCAGAGACGCTGAAATTCGTCTCCGAGGCCGAAAAAGCCGGCATAAAGGGCTTTGCCGTGAGTTCAGGCGGCAAGATGGAGGCGTTCGCAAGGCAGAGCAAGAACTTCAGGCACATGAAGACGGAGATGCTGAAGGTTCAGAGGGCGTCATTTCCCGGCCTCATATTCCCGTTGCTCAAGATGTTTTCCCAGAACAGGATGCTGGATGTAAGCAACGATGCCCTCGAGGCCATGGAGTGCATGCAGCAGATAAGCAAGGAGTGCAGCGATCCCGATTCCGCGTCAAATCCCGCTGTCGAGCTCGCGAGGAAGATAGTCAATGGCGAGGAATTCTTCATGCCGATAGTCTACGGTTCGAGATTTACAAGAGCCGCAGGCAGGAGGTTCAGGCAGTCCCTTAACGAGAACGCGAAGATACACGCCTTCAGCGGTGAAATTCCTGAGATATGCCACAACTCCATTGTGGCATGGGACACCGCCAGCTCGCTTGCTGCCAACGGGATATCCGACGGCCACCATATCAAGGCAATCCCGGTGCTGCTAAGATTCGACGAAGATCCGGAAGAGGTCAAGGTGAGGTTCGACATAATAGAGCAGCTGCTCAAGGAATCGGGAGTAGAGCCTATAAAGGCGCCGTACAAGGGCGCAAGCTACCTCAGCAAGGTCATCTCGCTCATATACTATCTCGAGTACGTTACATACTACGTTGCAATACTCCGCGGCGTGAACCCTATTGTCACCCCATCCATAGACAAGCTGAAGTCGCGGCTCGACGCTATGGGCAAGGGCTACTGAGGTCAACGAACGCCGTCAAAAGCCTTATAATAGTCTGATCCTAAACCAATGCATGGCAAAGCGTAGCGCTAGGCATCTCCTCGAGGCAATGAAGTCGGAGCCGCAGATAGCAGCGACAATAAAGAAGGAAACCGGCGAGGCCGTACTCAAAGACATAAGCGTAGCAAAGGCCTTCGGGGCGAATCTTGCAGAGCTGAGGAACGACTTCCTTAAAATAGCGGAACGCAAGCGCATACCCGATATAGTGCAGATGTCCGAGCTCCCGGTAGTGACTACATGCAGGATAAGAACTGAAGGGGGGAAATTCGCGGAATTCGATGAAACCTGCGTCCAGATGCAAAAAGACGCCATGGAATACGGCGCGCAGTTCATCGACATACCGATGAATGCCCCGACAAGGACCAGGGACGAGCTCATAAAGGCGGCGATAAAGAACGACACGCGAATAATAATATCGAAACATGAGCAGAACATGCCGTCCCTTCAGAAGATGCGCGAGACTCTAGAGAGGATGCACACGCTCCCGCATGACATAATAAAGATGGTGTACACCCCAAAGGCTCCCGACGACACGCTCAGGCTGCTCGAGGCCGCGCAGTCCCTAAGAATACACAGGAAGCCGTACACAGTGTTCGGCATGGGTCCGTACGGAAAGCTCTCAAGGGTGCTCTCGCTCTTTGTGGGCGGATCGATAGCGTACTGCTCCATTGAAAGGAACGGAAGGCAGGACAACCTCAACCAGGTAAGCATACTTGACATGAAGGAAATATTCAGTTACATAGGCGGCCCGGAGAACTGGAAACGGATAAGAAGGGATCCCGACTGGGTGAGGAAGGACCTGGCAAAGGCATGGGCAAGCATGTCAATCGATACATACAATAACATGCCCATGCTAAAGAGATTCATCAGGGACGAGGCAAAGGAGTTCCTCAGCGGGATATGAACATGGAAGAGGCGAATCCTGTCATCAAGCGCATAGAGAAGGACATACGCATGTTCAACGACAACATAGGCGCCGCAAGGCCCGAAGGCAAGATGCAGGAGCGCGTCATTGAGCTTTCTAAGATGTACGCGAAGGACGCCAAGAGCTACCTCGACAAAGGCGATTTGTTCACGGCTTTTTCGTGCATAAGCTACGCGCACGGCCTGCTCGACGCGATCCGGGAGATAAACCCGCAGCAGTGATCCGATGTACAGCGAGGGCAGGGCAAGGATAAAGCATTACACCAAGGCGTTCCTCAACCCGAATGCTGCGCTCTCAAGGGATCTGAGCGTTGCGTTCGTGAAAAGCGTCGCAGACAGAAAGACAAGGCTTCTGGATTCCACTGCGGCTACTGGCATACGCGGGATAAGATACGCGCTCGAGACGCAGGTGCAGGCGAGGAACATAACGCTCATAGACATGAACAGGAATGCCTTTCTAGCAATGAAGAAAAACCTTCTATTCAACAGGGTCAAGGCAAAAGGCCTCAATCAGAGCATACAGGAATTCGCGAACACGACAAGAGAGAAGTTCGGCATAATAGACTTCGACCCTTTCGGCGGCGTGTCGACAAACTTGCAGGACCTGATAAAGGTCTCGGAGCGCAACGGCTACCTCATGGCGACTGTCACGGACACTGCTGTGCTGTGCGGCGCGCACGCGAAGGCATGCATCAGGCTTTATGACGCAAGGCCCTTGCACAACGAGCTCTGCCACGAGGCAGGCATAAGGATACTCATTGGCCATATAGCCAGGAACGCTGCCCTGTTCGATCTCGGCATTGAGGTTTTGCTGTCAATCTCGTACATGCACTACATGCGGGTATTCGTCAGGCTGATTCATGGATCTGAAAGGGCGCACGAGAGCCTCAACGAACTGGGCTACGTGCACTACTGCAACAGCTGCAGGAGATGGTCATATGAAAAGGCATTCTTCCCAGACATGGCCAAGTGCCCAGGATGCAAGTCAGTCATGGAGACAGCAGGAAAGATGTGGCTCGGCAACCTTTACGACAAGCGCATACTCAACTCGATGCAAAGAGAACTCTCAGGCAAGGCGCTGGATTTTGTGCTCGGATTGAAAGAAGAGATAGACACGCCATTCTACTACTCGATACCAGAGATGACATCCAAGATGCGCGTCAGTTCGGTCAGCCCGGCAAGGGTTGTGGAAATCCTCAAAAAGAAGGGGTTTTCAGCCTCTGGCACGCACATGCACGGCTCCAGCATAAAGACTGACGCGCCTTTTGAACGGATCCAAGGTGTCGTAAGGGCTTTGAAGCTTTGTTTAGAAAGGGGTACTTTATGAACAGAAATGAGACTTTTTGGATAGATTATATAATTTGGCCTTTGTCATAAATAGCATTATATCGATAAATTATCTTCTCAAGCCACTTTTCAGTTTCTTCTAAGACTACCATAGCCTGTTCCTTGCTATGTCTAATTTTTACATCTGCCTTATTCTCTTTTGAAGCTCTGGCTAAGTCAAGTGTTATACCACTTGCCCTATGTGCAGAATAGTTGCCCTTACTTCTAATTTTACTTATCTCTTCAGCTTCGTCTTCATTTAAGATAAGTTGTTTATTCTTGCCTTCTTCCTCGAGAATTAGCCAACCTATGCGTCTCATCTTATATACGGCAAGTGTAAGAACTTTATCTTTACTTTCAGATGATGCCCACAACCACTCTTTCCACCAATCTTCTTTAAATCCAAACTTACCCTTAAAGTTCCACGCTGCATAATTGATTGATAGTGTTAGTTCCTTGACAACTCCTTCAAAAATAGCTGAGTCTATTGCATTTCTGCACATTATTATTGAAGATTCGATTATCCCTGCATCATAACATCGTGTGGCTTCAGAGTAGCAATCTAATGTGAATACAAAAACACCATCCAAAGTAACCCAATATCCTAATTGAGACAAACGATCTATACTATGTGTGTATTCAACAAGCGTCTTATAGAGCCCTTTTCCCTCCATCCTGTCACGACTCGCAACGACTTATTAATTATCATCCTTAGGTTCTCAATAATGAGGTTAACTAATCATATTTAGCAATTTACTATAATTAGCCTTATTAGATTCCCAAATCCTCTTCTTTAGACCTTCAATAAATTCTTTGTCCTGCGCAGCTTTATTATTCAAATGGTTAATCTCTTCGACTGCTTCTGCAAATATTGTTTTGCGTGAGGCATTCCACTCATTTTGAGTAATCTCTACAGATAAATCTTCATGGCCATTTAATGATTGTGCTGTTTTTGAGTAAAATGGGTATTGATTCCCATTAGCTTTATACTCCTCAAGTAATATATTGAATGGTAACCAATCTAACTCAACAGGTATAGGTGCTTTAC
>JAGWHO010000003.1 GCA_028866715.1 Microcaldota archaeon | reverse complement strand
TATGAGCCCGATATCTTTCAGCACCTTTGCATTGAGCTTAAGAGTCGAAAGCGGCACTCCTGTAGTATCAGATATGCCATTCAGCAATGAGGTTATCCCGTCTATGCCGTTGACCCTGGAAAGGATTAGAATCTGGTTTGGATTTAGAGCTCTGGCTAGCACAGGCCTTATTGCCCGCAGCTGTTCCATTGGCACATTGCAGTTATTGTCTCTGCAACGGCGTGTTCGTGTTGGACAGCCATCACTCTCACTTCATCTAAGAGAGCTTACGCTCCACTTAATATATATGTCTTTTGGGCAGGTTTTCATGCCCAGGATCAGAGATTCTTGACTATCCACTTCTTGAGCGCGTCCTTCGATACTGCGCCAACGTTCATGGCCTTTATCTCTCCATGTTCTATCAGCAGAGTTGTAGGAATGCTCATTATGTTGAACTTCGACATCAGGGCCTCGTTCTGGTCTGCGTCGAGCTTCATGAACTTGACCTTGCCGTCAAGGTCCTTGTCCCTTGCCACCTCCTCGAATATCGGAGAGAACATCCTGCAAGGACCGCACCACTCCGCCCAAATGTCGATTATGACAGGAACGCTTGACTTAGTTACCTGAGAATCGAACTCCTTTTCATTAATATCAGTGATATCCATGGTCGCACCTACCGCATTAACACTATGGGGTTTTCCCTGCTGGTATAAATAGGTTATCGTGTTTTTCCAAGGAATGAATGTCAACAAATTAAATGCAAGGATTTAAAGATGGTGGCAAGCAGCATCTTTTAAATACGTTTAATGCAACGCTATACCATGCCTTCATCCAATGACTACTTAGGGCAACTTTTCAACATAAAGGGTCAGGTCGCAGTCGTTACAGGTGCGGATACGAAGCTAGGAAGGATATTCTCTGAGATATTAGTCTCCCAAGGTGCCATCGTAATTGTTTGTGATGAAGACCATGAAGGCACAGTAATACTTGCAGAAGAGCTGAGCAGGAAATATAAAACCAAGGTCTACTCATTCCATGCAAACTTGATAAAAGAGCACGATGCAAAGGAGCTCTTCTACTACGTATATCACAGATTCGGAAGGGTTGACATACTTGTCAACAATGCAAGAGTTCTTGGGTCTGAATTCGCAAAGAAGGGAAAGAGATTCAGCGCACTCAACACAACAGACGAACTCTGGGACAAGATAATAGAGCAAAATCTCTCAGTAAGTTTCACTGTAATCAAGAGCGCTGCAAAGTACATGCTCAAGCAAGGAAGCGGCAAGATAATCAACGTCTCAAGCGTCTATGGCATATTCATAGACACGACCGACCAGATTCCGCTTGCTGCTTATGACACGTCTACTGGGGGCATGATAACACTTACTAGAGAGCTTGCCGTAGAGTTTGCTGCTGGCGGTGTCTGCGTGAACGCGCTTGCGCCAACATACATAATAACGAAAGACGGCGTGAAGAAGAACAAACTGCTAAACCACTGGAAGAGGTTGACACCTATGCGAAGGCTTGGCTATCCTAGCGACCTAGTTGGTGCAACGCTGTTCCTCTCCTCTGGCGCATCTAGCTTCATAACCGGGGAGGTACTCTCCGTTGACGGTGGCTGGGCAGCCAAAGGGACAACATAGTGAGCTAATGGAGAACCTCAATATAGATTTTGAAAGGCTTTTCAGCATAAAGGGTCAGGTAGCAGTTGTCACAGGTGCGTCAGGCAGATTAGGCAGGATACATGCCGACCTTCTGGCGTCTGAGGGCGCTAACCTTGCGCTCTGCGCCAGAAACCTTGGGCCGTTGAAAGAGCTTGCGGCTCAACTACGCCACAAGTACAAAATAAAAGTATACGAGGCAAGTGTAGACATTACAAAAGAGAAACAGGTCGAGACATTCTTTAAGAACGTACACGCTCATTTCGGCAGGATCGACATACTCATAAACAACGCAGGCCTCTCAGGATCAACCATGATCAAACCAGGAAAGAAGTTCAAGGCACTTAACATATCCCAATCGCTTTGGAACAGGATAATCAAGGCAAACATATACTCGGCTTTCATAGTCTCGAAAACAGCGATAAGATATATGGCTAAACACAAGCACGGCAAGATAATAAACGTCTCAAGCGTCTACGGCATCTTCATAGACGAGGTAGACGCGCTCCCACTTGCAGCCTACGACACATCCAAGGGCGCATTACTGACACTTACAAGGGAGCTTGCGATTGAGTTTGCCCCTAAAGGGATATCTGTAAATGCTGTAGCTCCGAGTTACATATATACAGGAAAATCTATAGAGAAAAATAAGATTCTTAAACACTGGGAAGCTCTAACGCCCATGAAGAGACTGGGAACGCCTCAGGACCTTCGCGGGCCTATACTTTTCCTCTCTTGTCCTGCCAGCGACTTCATCACTGGCGAGGTTTTCTCTGTAGACGGCGGTTGGGCTGCGAAGGGCAAGCCCTGACAGCAACCTATTTATTGCTTGAAAGAGCTAGAATAGCGTGATGATCTCAGGGCTGAGCGAATAGCTGTGAAGAGGATCTTGAGTGCTGATTAAATGCCGAAGATATCTGCGTCATCGATAAAGAAGCTTGTCAAGGACAGCTCAGGGGTAACCATAAGCAACTCCGCGGCCGATGCGATATCCAGAATACTGGAAAAGAAGGCAAAGAGGATAGCGAAATATGCGGTCAAGCGCGCCAAGGACAAGAAGCGCAGCACCGTCCTAGAAGAGGACATAGATACCTACAGGCTCAAATTCGGCGATTGAATTGGAAGCATACATCTCGAAGGGAAAGAGCGCCGTCAAACTCGAATACCATGAGAACGGAGCGAAGATAACCAAGCTGTGGGAGCAAAGAGGCGACCACACGCTTGAGACTACTTTTAACGGCGACGGGGCAATACTGGTGCAGGAGCTCACCAAGCTTGATCATAAGGACGTGCTCCAAAGGGTCGACATAATATTGAAGAACGCAGGCATCATCTCGGCCAAAGAAGTGCAGTACGAGGACGTAAAACTCAACAAGCAGTGCCCAAAATGCTCTGCGTCAGGACTATCTAGGCACGTTGAAGCATTCTCTACTAGGCAAGAGATACCGGTCATGCCGCTCTACCACTGCAAGGGCTGCGGCTCGCAGAGCTACTATCTCACGGACAGCTATCTGGAGCACCTTGTAGTAAACAACAAAGGCATGTTTGACGTCAAGGAATTATCCGAATTGGATGCGAACAAACAGGCATTTATGGACGAACTCAAGGCATACATAATAAGAATATTTGCATCCAAGCGTATTATGTGCATTAAATAGGCGATCGAATGACCATATTGTTATCGGACCTGTACGGAAAACAGATAATCAGCAACACCGGGAAGATGGTGGGCATGGTAGAGGACATAATCGTAGACTTCGAGGAAGGGACAGTCTCGAGCTTGCTGCTGACAAAGATAGAGGACCTCACAAGGGCTGCGGATACGAAGCAGAAGTTCGCCAAGAACTCTGTAAGGTACAGCAGCGTAAAGAGCGTTTCAGAGACAATAGTCGTGAGCGGAGGAAAGTGAGAGGTTAGAACTCTCCTCAATCAGGTAAGATTCTACGGATACCACAAGCAGTATCAAGTCAAACTTCAGATCCGAAGAGGAGAAAACAGAGTTAGCTATGCACATATCAAAGAACCCCGAAGCCTATCTGGCATTATCCTATATGTCGCAGTTAAAACTCAGTCAGGGATGGAGCCTGGAAGATTCAACGATCTCTAATCCTGTAAAGAAGATGATTATAGAGCTTTCAGAACGGTTCGGGCTTTTTCATGAAACGGGGCCAAGGATAGTCGAAATCACGGACAAAGGAAGAGAGCTAATCGACTATATCCAAAACCATAGCGGGCTAAAAAGGCGGGCAACCGAAGCCGTGCTAGAAAATGTATTCAAGCTACGCGGAGATCATCTTAAAACACTGCGTCAGCAGGCAGACGCCATATAGCAGCCATTACCAAATGACAAGAGGCGGTAACCGCTCGCCTATTCTTATTCCAGGACATGGAAGTCGATATGGTCCTTGCTCTTATCATACCCTGTCCTAAGGAGCTTTTTGGTTGTCTTGTTTATCGGGTGCGATATGTCATTAAGGAGCCGGTCGTTTGTCTCCATATGGTCTAGTACTATGCTCATTACGCTGAATACCCCCATATAGTACTCCTGTTTCATGCCATAGTCTCCGTCTATAATATCAAGGAGCTTCTTCGCGGATGTACTTTCATCCGCATAAAAACGTGCGCTTCTGTACGGTTTTTCTTCTTTCCTGACTATTTTTTCGTCTGCTAGTCTGTCCAGCCTTACATAAAGAGGGTTGGTTTTGTTGCTTACTACCGTATAGACGATTGTTGATAGGCCTCTGACCAATGCGACATCAATGGCGTCTATCTTGTCGTTCTCTATAAACCGCCTTATCCTGCTCTCGGTTCCTTTAACCTCAATCAACTGGTTCTTTCCAGAGACCATTATCCTCACCACTAAACGTTTTCCGGAAAAGATCTTAAAGCTTCCCTACAGGCTTAATCCGTAGTTATCTCCCTTGCGAGGTTTGGCCTTCCCTTTATGAGAATCCTATACCCGCAGTAGGTGCACCTGACGAAGTTGTCAAGCTGCTTTATCTTCTTGCCGCAATATGCGCACACGTATGCCATAGTATCACTTTTTCTTGTTGTTTGCCTTGAGAAAGGCGACGACATCCTTGTGGATCGCCGACTTGCTCGTATCAAGTACTCGTATCTTTTGCGGGCCGCTGCCGCCGTACTGCACGTCATGCAGCTCAAGTATCGGCTGGTAGGATTTCATCTCAGTGAAATGCACCTCCATCCAGTGAAGCGTGCCGTCAAGATAATCCTTCATAACCTGCTTCGACATTGGCACCGAAGAGAACGTGAAAAGGATGCCGTCGCACCAATAGAGTGGCATGTTGCCTGCAGGCGTTATCCTGCTTCTGAGCAGGTCTTCATCCTCTATCTTTACGACTTCGTGGATTATGACCTTCCTGACCGGTGCGTAGCTTACTTCTATCGACATTTGTTCACTTCTTTGCGAGCGCCTCTATCACAGACTTTGCGTTTTCTCCAGCACTCGTCTTCATTGAATAGGCTCCGCCTGCGTATACAGTCCCGCAGTGCTTGCACTTCCAGATGCTCGTGCTTATCCTCTTCACCTTCATCTGGCTGCACAAATCGCACTTGTAAAGCTCGCGCTTCTCCCTCTTCACTTCGTTGAATCTCTTCCTTATGCTTGCTCCGTATCTAATGCTAGAGTTTGCCATGAAATCACTTCATATGTTCGAGCTTGCTCTTCAGCTCCTTCCTCTTCTCGAAGGTCTTGTCGAGCATCATGTCTATTTCCTTTAAGGAGAAACTACCTCTTAATCCTTTCTGTGAGGCCCTTATCGTGTCATCGTCTGTTGCTACCGTTATACGTGCGTCAGATGCGTTGTCCTCGTTCTCATCGAGGTCCAATAGTATCGTATTGCCGATCTTGCCGAACGTTGATGTCGTGACAACGTTGTTTATCTTCAGCTTCCTCGACCTGTCTTCCCTTACCTCCTTGCCGTCCTCGTACTTCGGCACCCTTGTCGTCATTATCGCTGCCATTGCCGCCAGTGCGCTTGCGTCGAACAGGTTCCCGGCGTAGTTGAGTATGTAAAGGTCAACATATATGCTCCAGACCTTGCCCTCTTCAAGGAATAGGCTTTCCAGGTCTATGCAGTTTCCTGCCCTTATGCCCCTGTCTACGACTCTCGCGAGCTCTATCGCCGCCGGGCTTGGCGGTCCTGTCTCATATTCAGCATGCGCAAGAGGCAGAAGCTCTGCCGATACGCTGAAGCTTCCCTGGTTCGGGAGGTCGTGCATCGGCTCCCCAAGTATTACCTTGGTTCCTGCCAGCACTCTCGTGCCGCCAAGATCCGCCTGCGCCGAACCCTCGGCATTCTCTATAACGTTTGGTATTATCTTGATGTCCCTGTAGCTGAAGAGGCCCCTTCCGTCCTCTCTAATCCCTTTTGCAAGCAGCTCCTTTATGTAGCCGCTCTTTACAGAATCGAATGCGCTCATTTACTCACCGTTTATTTCATCCTTCGCATACACTTCGCGAAGGGCTCTCTTCTGGAGATCCGTTATCGTCTTGCCTGCGTCTATCGCCATCTTTATGCTGCGCATGAACTGCTCCTTAGTGAGCCCTCCGTCCATCTGCAGCAGAACTATATCATTGTTCCTTGGCGATATGGCTATCGGCATGTCGCTGTCCGAATAATTGTCCTCGATCATGTTGAAGTCTATGGCAAGGTGCTCGTCTATCCTGCCTACTGAGACGGCATAAGGTATGTCCTTCATCTGTATGCCCGCGCTCGCCATCGCAACCGCAGCCGCGGTGAGCCCCGCCGCTCTCGTGCCTCCGTCTCCCTGCAGTATCTCTATGTAGACTTCGATCTGGCTACCAGGGTATTCCGTAAGCACAACGCAGTTCTCGAATACCTCCTTTATGACCTTCGATATCTCAGTTGCACGTCTGTTCGGGCCGGTCCTGCCGTGATCGGCAAGGCTCGAGAACGGAGCCATCATGTACCTGCACTTGATTATCGCCTTCATCGGGTCCGATAAGTGCTTTGGCGTCGCCTCCTTAGGCCCGTATACCGCCGCAAGTATCTTGTTGTTGCCCCACTCTATGAATGCGGAGCCGTCTGCGTTCTTTAGCACGGATGCGGTTATCTTGATCTGCCTCATCTGGCCGAAGCTCCTGCCGTCGACCCTCTTTCCATCTATTATAAGCTTTGGCTTATTCGCTGCTGATCCTCCCATATTAGTTACCTTTTTGTTCCTCCAACATCCTCTTTATTTTCTCGGTAAGGCCCGAAAGATGGGCCTCTCTCTCGATAGTAAGTATTGCCTCTGTCGCGAGAGCTACATTGCCTCCGCGCATCCAGACCGTGCCGTTCTTGCCTACCACTACGTGGCACTTGGCAAGATCAGATATCTGCCTTATCATGGTGCTGCCCTTGCCTATTATCCTCGGTATCTTTGTTGGCTTCACCTGCAGTATCGTGCCTCCGCTCAGCGGCCTTGCGTCCGTTAGTATTATCGTCTTCCTGTCCTCTATGTTCTTTATCACAGCCTCGACCACGTCTCCCTGCTTGTATGTCTCGCGGTCGTACTTCCCTGCTATGAGCAGGCACCTTCCGAAGAAGGCAAGGTCGACCTCATACACCTTGTTCTTGACTTCAGAGATTATCCCAACGACAACGTCGTCTATCCTTGGCTGGTAGACCCCTTCCAGGGCTATCAGGCTGCTGTGCTCCTTGTCATACATGCCCAAAACTTTGGCGTATGTCTTGTTGTTCTCAACAAATGCATTTTCCATCCTCACCGGCTTCTCTTCTAGAAGATCGCCGGGAAGAACTATCTCTCTCATCATATCATCACATTATTTTTATCTCCGCTTTTCCTTGCGTCAGCTTATTTATAATATCAAAGAACTCCGTCTGCAATCCTGCCGGGAACTCAAGCGTCGCCTGCAGTGAGCCGTTCCCGAGCCATGTCTCAGACTTGAGCCCGTACCTCTTCAATGTCCCGAAGCACTTGTTCGTGTACTCGGGCGTTATCGTCACCTGCATCTTCACTGTTGTGAACTTTATCGGCATTATCGCGCTTATCTTCTTGACAACGTCGTCGACCTGCTCCGTTGCCTTCTTGAAAGGGTCGATTGTGACGCGCCCCTCCTTCATGGCGTTCTCGACTCTTGTCGGCGGGTTGGGAGCATTTGTCCTAGGGTCAATCGAGTTCCTTGCTATAATGTCTATTATCTGCTTTCTCTTTTCCTCGAGCAGCTTGTTCCTCTGCTCGGTTGTTATCGGCACGTCGCCGTTCCTCAATATCTGCTCAACGACCTTGGCAAGCTCCGTGGTGCCGAAGGCCTTCTTTATCTTGTCTTCGCTCTGGCGCTCCCCCTTCCTTGCGTCCTTGAAGATTTCCTCTACCTCAAGCACGCTCATAGGATCTGAGCGCTTGCCCGTAACGAACTCGTAGGCGAGGTCAGAGTTTATGAAGATCTCGAACTCGTCTCCATTTCTGCCGAATTTCATGATTACTGTCTTGGATGATGACATCTTGCATCACAAGAATTGAGAAACATCAGAGGTACTCGGATATCGCGCCAGGCTGGAGCATCTCGAAGCCTATGCCCTTCTTTACGGTGGATATGTCGATATTGCTCTCACTGAGCTTTCCCTCGTTTATCTTCTTGATTATATTAACGCCAAGTTCTATCCCGTCGTCCATGGACATCTCGTCCTTGTAGCCCTTTATGAGCATCTCCTCGGCTATCTTCTTGCCAGATCCTATCGCGTCGGCCTTGTAGCCTGCGTAAGCCGCGCCAGGCTCTACCTCGAACAGTCGCGGAATCTTGTCGAAGCCCCCGATGAGCAACGATATGGCATAAGGCCTAACGCCTCCGTATTGCGTAGCCATCTGCATCTCTTCCGAGACCTCCCTTGCGATAGTCTCGACAGACTCGGTCTCATCGTAGACCATTCTGTGGCTCTGGGTCTTGTTCCTCATCGTGCTGATTATGTGCAGCCCGTCTGAGACAAGCCCGCTGTAAGTCGCACCAATGTACGAGTCAACCCTGAATATCTTCTGCAATGTGCTTGGTATCACAAGCGGTTCTGTTATGTTCTTGTGGGCAAGAAGCACTACCCCGTCTTTAACCACCATGCCTATCGATGTCGCGCCCCTCCTGACCGCCTCTCTCGCGTAGTCTACCTGGAAGAGCCTTCCGTCTGGGCTGAACATCACTCCTCTGTCATATGCCTGGACATTCGGATACATCTATTTCACCAATTCTAAACGCTAATAATGGTTCTGAACCAATAAAAGTAGCCCCTTCAGGGGGTTTACAGTAGTAGATGGGAATATAGGTTTAATAAGCTTTTCCATGGGCTTAGGGTAGGCTTGCTGAGAGGCGTACAAAAGGCTTTAATCTCTATACTGGTCTAACTGTATCGATAGCATGGACGTGGAGAAAGGCATAAACCACAAGGCGAACAAGGCTGCCTCAGAAGGCATGAGCAAAATACTTGCCGAATTGGGGTCTCAAGACAGTAAGGAAATGTTCATAGAAGGAATCGCAGTCATCTTTGACGGACTGCAGTTAAGCAAGTCAATAATAAAGGTAGCTGGCGGCAAGAAGGGGCACATCGCGATAGACGAATTTGATAACGTCAGCAAACCAAACATGGCGTATCATCTGCATTCGCTTGTAGCCGCGGGTGTCCTGGAATCCGCGATGTTCGATACCGGAAACGGCGCGTTCGAGCGCAGGTTCTGGCTCACAGGCTTTGGAAAAGAGCTGTACAAGATGTTCAATCCTGTACATGTAGCCCCTAGGACGTGAGCGCCCTGATGGTGCCTGAGGCGTTTATCGTATAAAACGCTGTCTCCTTCCCGTCAAGCCTCTTCAGGAACGTCAGGCCAAGGACAAGCTGCTCGTATCCGCCAAGCTCGCACTTGAGGACGAACCTGTCGTTGCCTATGAACTTCATTATCTTGGGATTCACTTTATGATACGCTATCTCGCCTATGCAGTGCAGCAGCTCCTTGTAAAGCCTGAACTCGAACATGGGCCTCTCGTTCTCATGGATCTCATTGAGGGACTCAACGAGCAGGTACCTGTGCTTTGGCCTCATCATATCAATCAACAATACTCGGGTTCACTGCGCTTACCCCATGTCTTGCCTGGCTCTCGTCCGCGCCGACCAGCCTGGCAAGCTGTATGACCTGCATGTAGGAGCACATGTTTGCCTTGGATTCGGCCATCGTGGCGAACCCTATATCAAGGCCCAGCCTCTTCGCATGCGAGTAGAGCCTGCCCATCATGTACAGCCTCTTCGGCCTCTCGAGGTTGTAGCTAGAGGTTATGAGCGTAGTCGGGAGTATGAGCGCTGTCTTCTGCTCCTTCAGCTCCATCATCAGCTTCCTGTCTATCCTCGAGTCGGAAACCACTACTGCTGCGGCCCCGGCCCTTGCGGCTGCGATAAGGTTGTTCTTGTTCGAGCCGACGGCTATGAACCTGCCTTCAGGAAACGATGACTGCTTGTCCGCGTTCGCTAGCTTTATATCTGCCCCGCATTTGAAAATGCCTTTCAAGCCAAGCCTCTTTGCGAACTTGTCATCAAACTCGCAAGATGGCATGACTATGTCGTAAAAGTCCAACGTAAAACCTACTTGGAATCGGAAGCCTCAGTGCCGAATATGTCCTTCTCTAAAACTGACTTCGTCTTCTGAGGCGGGTAGAGCAGCTTTATCAGCTTCGTGTGGCCGCGTATCCCCTTGCCTGACTCGAATGCCGCCACAAGGCCCTGCATCTCCAGTTCCGAGAGATACTTCCTGTACCATCTCTCGCTTTTTGCCTCCTTGTGCATGCTCTCGGTTATGCTCTTGTACCTGTTGTACACCTCGCCGCTGAACAGGTATGTATCAACCCCGTCTGTGAGCTTCTTGTATGAGCCGCCGCTCAGCGTAAGCACAGCAATGGCGTAAAGCACAAGCTTGTGGTGCTCAGGCAGCGTCACTATGAGGTCGTAGACAACGTCGCTCTCTACGAGCTTTGCCGCCTCTTCCGCTTCCTTCATTCCAACGGTGGACTGCCTCTTGTCTTCGGCAAGCTCCCCCGCCTTGGAAAGCATCTTGAGGCTCAGTCTCGCATCTCCGCCCTCTTTCGCTGCTGTCGCTGCGATGAAATGCAAGACATCGTCGTTTATGGTCCCTGGCTTGAACCCTGTCAGGACCCTGTCCTTTATTATGGCATAAAGCTCTGTGGCGTAATACGGCGGGAATACTAGTTCAGTCTCGTAAAGCGTAGACAGGCTTCTCGGGTCGAGCGATTCCTTGAACGATACCTTGTTCGATATGCCTATTATCGTGACCCCTCCTGCCTTTATGTCGCTGTTGATCCTTGTGAGCGTGTATATGAGATCGTCGAGATCCCTCACAACGTCTATCTCGTCAAGCACTATGACGAGTATCTTGCTGTCCTCCTCTATCCAGCTGGTGAGCTTCTCGTAAAGGTCAACAGCGCCGTATCCTCTCTTTGCATACGTGGGAAGATGATCGCTAACTATCTTGTTGAGCACCCTGTACCTTGAGTTGTATATCCTGCAGTTTATGTAAGATATTCTTGCTCTCGTGTTCGGTATGTCGTTTACCTCGTCAATCACGTACTTCGAGCATGATGTCTTTCCCGTTCCCGTCTTCCCATAGATGAAGAGGTTCCTGCCTCTCTCGCCTTTTAGCGACGGAGCGAGCGCCCGCTCTATGTTGTTTATCTCCTTCTCCCTGAAGATGAGTTTCTTCGGGATGTAATGCGGCGACAGGACCTCGCGGTTGGCGAATATCCTTGATTCAACGAGCAAATCGTTTAAATTTGACATCGAGCCCCCCGCTTACAGAGCTATAATTGGATGCCCTCTTTTAAAGCCTTTTCTTTCTGGCCGTAGAATCTTTCGTAGCGTAAGCGAAAGCCCCCTGCACTGCTATCACATCTCTATCCCCGAGCCAGTAGCATGCGACAAATTCGCACTCCTTCCTAAAATGCTCAAGCTCGTGCAAGCCAAGTTTACCCCCCCTTAGCTGTTCGTAACTTCTTATCAGATCTTTAATTTTTCCTTCCTGGCTGTTTGCATCATTCCTCTTCTTGAACATGCCTTTGTACTGTTCGAAAGCGGCATCGTCTCCGTATACAAACCTGTTTAGCAGCTCATTTGCAGTGTTCTGTTGCTCTCCGCTGAGCACTGAATTGCCATCTGCTTTATAAAAAAAGTATTTTAGTTGTTCTGAGTCTTTAGGCGCCTTCTTAAACGTCATAGATATCGCAGTAATTACAGGTTCTGCAATGCCCCTCTATCCTTCAGCTTGTTTATGTCAAGAAGGCTGTACCTCCAGACTATATCTCCTCGCTCGTCTGTCTGGACAACCCAGGGCTTCACTATGACGACATCGCCTTCCTTTATCCAGAACGCCCTCCTCAGCCTTCCGGGTATGGTGCATAATCTTTCCTTCCCGTCCGCGCACCTGACGAAGAACTTTGACGCGCCAGCGATCCTCGAGACCTTGCCAAGCAGCTCTGTGCCGTAGGGCATCTTCAGCGCGCTCTCTACAGGCGTGCCCCTTCTCTGGTCAAATGTGCCTCTTCGTCTGTTTATCCAATCACTCAATAGTTCTTTACCCAGTACCTTGCCCCGCAGGCCTCGCATACTAGATACATGCCTTTCTCAGCGTTCTCGAGATGCGTATCCGGCTTGTGGCACTCCTTGCATATCACATACATCTCGAAGTACTTGTTTATTCGTCTGTCTATGTCGTCTTGCGAGAACTTCCCGTTTATTATCAGTCTGCCCTCTTCGAGGCTCACTGGAACGGATAGCTCCTTGCTCACGTATCTTGCAATGTCATCCTGCTTCCTTCTCGCCCTGTCGGCTATCGCCGCCATGTTCCTTATCATTGTCTTTGTTCCCTGCGTGAGGACATCTGCCCTTGGTATGACAAAGTCAGACTTCTCTTTTGACAATTGCGGCAGCTTCGAGAATGCGCTTTCCAGAAGTTTTTCGTACTGTTCCTCGCTCAATGCTACACCTAAAGTTTAACGATAGGAATTGTCTCGGAACTAATATATATAGGTTAGTTCAAAAGACTCTCGTGGCAGATAGGCCGGGAAGCTAAGGGTTTCCTGTTCGCAAATCCCTTTCAGGCGAGCCAATGCCAACAGGGTGTCATGGGGTTCTGATGGGCCCGTGCTGAAGCGTAGACGTTTTGCCTCAGGTGATAGCTCATCATGTGAACCAGGCCAGGCCGGAAGGAGCAACCTTAAGCATGGTAAAGCTATGCTCTTGAGATACAGAGCCGAGCCGAAGTACGGACAACCTCTCTTGATCTCATGTAGCTCTGTTGGCCTCTGCCACACTATTAAGAATATGTTCTAAGAAACACACATGTGCCGGAATCGCCTAGTGGAAGGGCGGCAGCCTGCTAAGCTGTTTGGCTAGAAATGGCCTCTGTGGGTTCGATTCCCACTTCCGGCGTCCATCTACTTATCGTATTTGCGAAACAAGCCCAGATCAAACCTGTCCGCATCGAACAGAAGGTTGCCGCTCTCGTTCATCTTGTTCACAAATGCGGCAAAACCCTCATTCGTCATGCTCTCCAGGCCCAGCTCATCAAGTACTCCCTCTATCCTCCTGTGGGCTTTTGCCGCAGCTGACTTAGCCGACATTATCTCTGCCTCAAAGAAAAACCCGTATCCTGGCGTTTCAGCCAACTTCTTGTCTATCTTTATTATTTCTGAAACTGAAAACTCTATGCCTCTGTAATCGTACTTTGCTATCCTCCTCACTATGACAAAGCCTTTCTTGTAGCCTAGATGGCTGTAGAGCCTTATAGCATTCACCAGTTCTCCCTCTCTCAACATTACCGGAGCCTCATCCCTTATGTCGCCCAGCCACTCCCCGACCTTTACTATCATCTCAGGTTTGCCGTCAGTTATCCTCACCCTGACATCCCTGTTCTTGTCGCTGCTGAATGGCGTGTAGTCTATCAGCATGCGCTTGTGAGTCCCTTTATATCTCCCGTTCTTCGAGAGGAACGCCTTGAGCTTCGATGCGCCCGCCTTATCCAACAACCCCCTTATCTCGACCTCATACATCGGAAGCACAGGTACAAGTTCCTGTTAAAGCTTTTAATACATGGCAAATAAACCACATTAATACATTAACAGAAGAAGATCCGTGGTCCCTTGCCGCTTAGAGTAATCGAATACAGGCAGCTTATACAGATACTTGTGCTATTCCTTATAGTGCAGTTCCTCGGCCTGCTGCTTGCCACTCAAGTATACTCGGTAGCGACGCTCGTGCAGCTCACAGGCGCGCAAGTTGTATCGTCATCGATCAACGCGCTCTTCTACATAATCTACATAGTCGTAGTGTCTGCGGTACTGCTCTTCCTATTCAAGTTCTTCAAGGGAGACAAGCTCTTCGTGCTGATAGAGGGCATTGTGATATTCATAGCGTCTGCGATGGTCTTCCTGATAGCAATAGGCTCTGCCAACGGCGGGCTTGCCAGCGACCTTTTCGGCACAGGGAATCTCTATGACTTCGTGGCTGCGGCGATTCTTGCGCTGGCGCTGGTCGTTGCAAAGAACAGGGTGCCGAAGCTCAGGAACCTTGCCGCGATAATATCCAGCGTCGGCGTTGGCGTGATACTTGGCATAACCTTCAGCTTCTTCATCGCGTTCATATTCATGGTGCTGCTTGCAGTTTACGACTTCATAGCCGTATTCATAACCAAGCACATGGTCGCACTGGCTGACATGGCGATAAGCAAGAACCTCTCGTTCCTAATAATGGTCAACGAGATAAAGGCCGTGCCTGAAAAGAGCCTCACTGCAAATGAAAGGGCCGAATTCGAGAAGCAGCGAAGCTCGCTGCTCAAGCAGGGGGGCATGCTAAAGAATTTAGTAAACAGCAACATGGTGCCTGTAGCGGCGCGGACCGCGCTTGGCACAGGCGATCTCGCAATGCCGCTCATGATGTCTGTCGCGGCATACAAGGTCTTCGCCAACTTCACTCTCAGCATCGTCATAATAATCGGGGCGGCGTTCGGCCTCATACTTACTATGTTCATACTCAGGAAGTTCAAGAGGGCCCTTCCTGCAATACCTCCTCTATTGTTGGGCATAGTGGCCGCGATAGCGATATACTTTGCGCTTACCGGCTCCCTAACCCTATGAAAAGGTCTTTAAAGCAGAATTGAGAGTAACGAGCGATAGCATGCCAAGCGAGAGGAGCAAGCAGATTATTCCTATACTTGCGTTCATGGGCGGAATCATCTCCATGCTGTACGTTTTCTACTTCATGGAGCACCTGTCGTTCTCGTCAGGCATATATTACGGCATACTGAACGTTGTCAACGCATACAATGTCACGCCTACCGCGGGTCTTGTCAACGTCCTATCGCAAGCCAGCTCCATACAGATCGGGGTATACTTCTCGTACATAATGCTGCCGTTCGCGCTCATATCGTTTGCAATAGGCGTTCTCTGGCTGTTCTCAAAGTCGTATCTCAAGATGTTCGCGCTTGTGTTGGTGTTCTCATCGATAGTGTCGATCTTGCTTACCCTGTTCCTGCAGCTCAGCTATGTCTTTGGAGGAATTTTCACAGCGGTTGGCGCGCCTTTCATAGGGCCCCTGTTGTCATTGGTTGCTGCAGGCTATGCGCTCTACGCCGCGCGGTCGAAGCAGCCTGCAAAGAGGGCCGTCTCGCAGATAAACATCAATCCTGAGACTCCGTTCAGCAACATGCTTATGATATCAAACAGGCTCATGTCCAAGATGAGCGGCGATCTGCGGATACTCGACATGCACTTCGATGCTGCTGGATTGGAGAACCTGGCAAGGCTTATACCAAAGAGCAGCTCCGCATTCACCAAGATATCCGTACTAACAAAGGGCGACAGGCTAGGGGACGATTTCGCAAAGATATACGAGGACTTCAAGGCAGAGATGCGCCATAAGGACATAGAGTTCGAGATACGGATACTCAATCCCGAGGATGCTGCCCACCAGCACGAGCGCATGATGCTCGACCAGGATGCGGCATATAAGATACCTCCTTTGAACATAATCAACAAGAAGAGCGAGTCCATAGTCTCAATCAAGAGGAACGAGGCTGCTGCAAGGTTCCAGAGGATGTGGCAGAGGGGGACAAAGCTCGAGAACCTCAGGCAGCAGGAGCCCCAGCCTAAGTGACTGTCAAGATTTTTATAGATTGCCAGGCAATTAGCTACGATTGGCATGGTATCGAGAGGTTTCATTCTGGCAGGCATACTAATGGCTGTGCTCGCGTCGTCGTTCACGTATGCGGCAGTTGTAGGCAGCGCATCTATAACCGCGCCCGCAGTGATAACCAACTCAGGCGCAGGCAGTCTCACGCAGATAAACCTGACGGTCACGAACGGTACAGGAAACGTAACAATAACCGGGGTGCAGACAATAGGGAACGACACGACACAGTCTGCAATCACCGCGGCCAAGTACGCGTCGCAGTACACGGGTTCGAACTTCGGTAGCTACAACTTCAATTACAGGATAAACTCCAACAGCGACAATGTCTCGGGCCCGAGCGCAGGCGCGGCAATGACCCTCCTTGCGGTATCGGCGCTCACGCACCAGCAGTTCAGGCCCAACTTCACCATAACAGGCACCATATCCCAATCAGGTTCGATAGGCGAAGTAGGCGGCGTATACGACAAGGTTGAGGCGGCGTCCAAGGACGGCTTCAAGTTCGTGATGGTGCCTGCAGTGAGCGGAACGAACCCAGAAGATGCGCTCTACGCGCTTATTCAGGCAAGCTTCGGAATCCCTCTGGTGCAGGTATCGAACATAACGCAGGCTGCGCGCTTCGCCTTCAACAGTTCTGCCAACTACTCTGCCTATAAGACAATTTACAATCCGTATATCAACTACCACACCGGCAAGCTCCAGGCCGCAACCTTTGTGTGCAGCAACTCATGCAACACGACAGCGTTCAACGACCTGGTTAACCAGACATTCAACTTCACAAACAATGAGATAGCCCAGTTATCAAGCGTTCCAGGATTCATGAACATCAGCATCCAGCTTGGCAGGGTGCTCAACCAGAGCGAGGCAGTAGGCGCGCTCAACTACAAGTACACTGCGGCGGATTTTGCGTTCCTCGACTACATAGACGCGTATTATTTCCTCAATCATGCCGCCACGAAGTCACAGACGATAAACACCATGACCAATGTGCAGGGCTACTGCGATGCGCTTACCCCGCCGCAGCTCACCACAAGCAACTATGAGGATGTAATAAGCGCAGAGCTGAGGCAGACATGGGGCAACTACAGCGTAAGCACCGCTATAGGCGCCTACAACCTCACGGCGATAGACACCGACGGCGTACTGACCAACGTATACACCGCAGGCGAGTCTTATGCCTGGTGCCACGCTTCAAACATAATATACACGCTTTACTCCAACGCCACTGGCAACTATGTTAGCGTATCGCCCAACCTCAAGACGATAGCATTCAACAGGATGGGCAGGGCAACGGCATACGGCACAAACCTGTATACGTCTTCGGCCCAGCTTGCCTACAAGCAGGCCAACTACCCTGTAGCCATAATCGATTCCGATTATGCATACGCATTCGGGGTTGCCGGCTCAAGCTCTGCTGCGCTCAACACAAGCACGCTCGACAACATGTCATTGCAGGCGATAAAGAACGCCACATACGGCACATGGGCGACAGAGTACGCCAAGGAAACCCAGTTCTATGTCGCCGAGTCGAAGCTTGCGCCCAATTCGACTGCAGCTGCAGGCTATGCACAGCAGGCATATTCGACCGCCTTGCTCGCGCAGCAGGTCAGCAACGACACGATGCTGATACACGGCAACCTGGTTGTCGGAGCCTCGACCCAGAGCGCGGAGCTCCAGACAAACAGAATAATAAGTTATATAAACTCTCTCGCGAGAATAACATTAGCCATTTTGGTAGTTGTAATAATACTCCTGATTGTGACCCTGTCGCTTTTGATCGGGGTCATAATGGTCCTCCACAAGCACGTGAAGAGCACAGCTCATTCTCATGCGAGGCCGCGAAGAAGGAGATAGGAACTGCCGATTTGCTGAAGGTCATATCATGGCAACAATGTTACCTGGAAAGGTGTGCGTCTCATGCGGAAGGCTTACTCACGAGTATACTGAGTTCAAGTGCCCATCATGCGGGAAGGGCAACATAATCAGATGCAGGCACTGCAGGGAGATATCCAACATATACAAGTGCGCGGAGTGCTCGTTCGAGGGACCATAATGGCTTCAGTAGTAGTAATATTCAGGGTTTATCCGGAAGACGGTCAACTCGAGGGCGCCATGTCTGGGATAAAGTCGTCCATGAACCCTAACCAGATCGAGACCGAAGAGATAGCGTTCGGTATAAAGCTGATAAAGGTCATGTTCAAGTTCGACGACGCGAGCAACACGTCCTCAAATCTTGAGGAGCAGCTCAGGAAGATCGCTGGCGTAAAGGAAGTCGAGGTAGCGGAGGAGACGCTGCTGTAAAGAATCCATAAATACTTATTCTGCGTTAGTGTCTCGGGGTGTTCCTTATGGACATTAACGACATGGTAATAGAGACCAGAAAGACTTGGAAGGTAAAGCCTAGCTCTGATTATGACGGCATGGACGTTGAGATGCTTTACTCTACGCTAGGCATAGGCTCAGAGACAGGCGAGTTGGAAAATCTTGTGAAGAAATACTTCAGAAAGAAGTACTATACCGACGGGCACTCATTCGAGAAAGATGAGATAATGCGAAAGATCGAGGACGAACTTGCGGACGTTCTTTACTATACGTTCAGGGTGTCGGATCTCTTGAAGATAGACCTTGGCAAGGTCTTCACGGAAAAGATGGCAGAGAACGCCAGGCGCTACAACGACGCCAAGAAATGACATATCGCGATGGATGAGCATTACAACCATGAAACCGAGAACGAGGCCAGATGCCCATATTGCAGCTCGTTCAGGGTAGAGTGGATAAGCGGCCATGTGCTTAGGTGCACTTATTGCGGCTCGCAGTGGTGCGAGTCTTGCAGCGACTGAAGTGGTAAGATGATCACATCGATAGAGCTCATGAACTGGAAGACGCACAGGTCCACCAGGCTCGAGTTCCAGAAGGGCGTTAACGTGCTCATAGGCGTCATGGGAGCAGGCAAGAGCTCCGTCATGGACGCCATAGCTTTCGGCCTGTTCGGCACTTATCCCGCGCTCAACAGCAACAGAGTCAAAAGAGAGAACATAATATCCAACAGGCCGGTGCAGGAGCAGGAAGGCGAGGTCAAACTCAACTTCACGGCTAACGGCGACACCTACACTGTGGCAAGAAGGATCTCGAGGGACAAGCCCACTACTGCAAGGCTGGACAAGAACGGGAACTTCTTCCAGGCGCAGCCGGAGCGCGTCAACGAGGAGATAGAGCACGCGCTCAAGATAGATTATGACACATTCTCAAGGGCAGTATACGCGGAGCAGAACAGGCTTGACTATTTTCTGGAACTGACCAAGGGGGAGCGAAAGCAGCAGATAGACCGGATGCTAGGCCTCGACAACTTCGCTAAGGCAGAAGAGAATGTCACGTCCCTGATAAACAGGATAAAGGACATGATAAGCGCAGACGAGGGCACGATCGCGCAGATCGACGCTGAAGGCCTGAAAAGGCAGCTCGAGAAGCTTGCCGAAGACAAGAACCTGCTGGAGCGAGAACAAGCATCGCTCAACAAGAATCTCTTGGATTACAAGGCAAGAGTAGAAGAGATGACAAAGCAGATATCGGAGCTAAAGATAAAGCATGAGAAGAAGAAAAAGCTCGCGAACGAGGTGCTGGAGCTCAAGAGCAGGATGAAGACCCTCGAAGCGGAGCTCGCAAAGATAGACATAAAGGAAGTTGATGATGTTGCGCTCGAGAACAGCGTCGCGAAGGTAACAACAGAACGCGACAAGCTTGAAAAGGATGTGTTCAAGCTAAGGGAAGAGGAACGCGCGATAATGAAGAGCCTCGCCAACATCGACGTCAGCATAAACAACAACAGGGCAAAGGTACAGGAGCGCGAAAAGATACTCCAGGGCCTCAAGGGCAAGACCGTAGACGGCATAGAAGAGGAGCTTAAGACGCACAATGCCGCGCTCCAGGAGCTGATGAAATCATCCGCATCTCTCAAGAGCAGGAAGTCCGATGCGTTGGAATGGATAAAGGAATTGGAGAAGCACATCAGCAAGTGCCCGGTATGCGAACGGGAGCTTACAGGCGAGATGATAGACAAGCTGCTAAAGGACAAGAACGGCGCCATAACCGCGATAGACGCAGAGATAGACAGTTCATCGAAGGAACTTGACAGGCTCAGCAAGAGCATTTCAGAGCTCGGCACCGAGCAGAGCAGGATAAAGCTCGCGTCCGCGAAGATAGACGAGTACAAGGGCATAGAGATACTGATCGAGCGCGCCATGGAGGAGCAAAACGCGGAGAAGGCGAAGCACGACAAGGCCCTTGCTTCGTTGGAAGGCAAGACAAAGGAGCTTGACGCGCTGAAAGATGAGCTGACGAAGCTGCGCGCAAGCAAGGAAAAAATTGATAGGAAGAAGAGCTATGAATCCGAGATAAGGCAGTCAAGGGACTTGCTCAGGCAGAGGGAGCTTGATCTTGAACTGCTGGACGTAGATGACAAGGCGATATACTCGATGCAGGAACAGCTCACCAAGGAGAGCAACGCGATGACTGAGACATCCTCAAAGATATCGGGAAACTCTAGACTGATCGCAAGCATGGACTCCCAAATAGCCGAGAAGGCCAAGAGCATATCTAATCTCAATTTGCTGAAGGACAGGATAGAGGTCAGGCGAAACCAGATAAACAACATGAACAAGTTCAAGGCAGCGCTCGTCTCTACTGAAGAGATGCTCAGGAGCAAGCTGATAACCTCGATAAACGGTTTGATGCAGAACATATGGATTGGCATGTATCCGTATGCGGATTATTCGGGCATAAGGCTCAACGCGAAAAAGGACGATTATCTTCTGGAAGCCAGCACGGGCTCCGACATAAACAACGAGAGGGTATGGGTCGGGGTCGACAGCATAGCATCCGGAGGGGAGAGAAGCACGGCGTGCCTGACCATGAGAATAGCAATGGCAATGGTCATTGTGCCTAACCTGAAGTGGCTCATACTCGACGAGCCGACGCACAATATAGACGATGCAGGAATAGGGAAATTCGTCGAGATCCTTGGCGACGCACTGCCAAAGGTCGTTGAGCAGATATTCATCATAACCCACGACCAGGCGCTGAAGCACATAACCAGCGCAAGGGTCTACCAGCTTGATAGGAATAAGGACAGGAGCGAGCCCACAGCCGTATTGGAGCTGTAGGCAAGTCCTAAATTATCCGTAAATCTGCTGCTGGCTGCCTTCTCTATCGTCGCTTCTGGCGAACTTATAGAAAGGGGCTACTAGTCCTTGGTCAACCGCAGTCCTGAATACCTCCTTTGAAACTGTGAGTTTGACTGTCGCTACTGATTCAAGTATGTAAATGCTGTCGTCTGGCAGGATTTTGGCCCTTTCTGGTCTGACCAATAGATACGAATTAGAGACATCTTCGATTATCTGCTCGAGCCTTGGCATTATCTCAGAGATGTTCTTAGAATCGCCTACAACCTTCACTTTTTCCAGTATCCTTTCATGAAGCACACCGGATTTTTCATCTGCGCTTGCTGCATCATGGAAGGTTATCCCTCTCAAACTTGGCTCGTTCCCTATTACTTTATTTGTTCCAGCCATTGGAATCACATTACAGTAAAACCCTAGGATTGTCTAAATATATATTATTTGCGTGTTCGCGCAAATTATAGGAAAAGGTCTGTTATTTTGTTACTTTGCTACGACGACAGCTAGAACTGCATGCCTCCTATGCCGAGGTCTTCGCCCTCGCTCTTCTTGTATGTGGAAGCGCCGAGAATGTTCGGGCTCTTGACTCCAGTGAATATCGCTATAACCTCCACCCTGCCGTTGTATGCCGGGTCGAGCCTTGCACCCCATATGACGTTCGCGTTCGGCGCGGCTTTCTCCGTCAGCTTGTTCGCTATCTCGTTAGCCTCGCCGAGCGTGAGATCCTCGCCGCCTCGTATGTGCAACAGAACGCTGCTTGTGCCCTCGAAATCAACGTCAAGAAGCTTGTTCTTCAGCGTGCTGTTAACGACTGCATTGACCTTGTCTTCGCCTGAACCTTCGCCCACGCTTATCATTGCAAGGCCGCCCTTGCTCATGACCGTTCTGATGTCGGCGAAATCTATGTTTATCAGGCTCGGCGTGCTGATAGTCTCGGTTATCCCCTGCACTGCGCGCGATGTTATCTCGTCTGCTACCTTGAACGCCTGCTCTATCTGAAGATTCGGATAAACGTCAACAAGCCTCTGGTTGTCTATCACTATGAGCGTATCGACTACCTTGCTAAGCTCCTCTATACCCTTTCTTGCGACGTTGAGCCTTATCCTCTCAAGCGAGAACGGGAATGTCACAAAGCCTATGACTATGGAGCCCATCTTCTTTGCCACGTCGGCAACTATGGGTGCCGCGCCTGTTCCTGTTCCGCCGCCCATCCCTGCAGCCATGAAGAGAAGGTTGCATCCGTCCAAGGCTCTCTCAATATCAGCTCTAGAATATTCGGCTGCCTTTGCTCCCATCTCAGGGAAGCCTCCTGCGCCGAGGCCTCTTGTCAATGCGCCTCCGAGAAGCACCCTCTTTACCGTTGGATCCATCGTGTTGAGGTGCTTTCCGTCCGTATTGGCGGCTACAAGCGTTGCTCCCTTGACACCTAGCTTGCTTATCCTCTGTATTGCGTTGGATCCTGCGCCGCCTACGCCGCACACGAAGATGCGTGCCTTGAACATGTCATAGTCGAACTGGTTGTTGCTGCTCAAGGCGCTGTCAAGTAGGTCCACTCAAATACCCGATCTATTAGTGCAAACAAGATATAAAAGGTTAATCTATGCGTCAGCAATAAGGGGAAGGCAACGCTTTTTATACTTTTCCCGCCAATATAATATCGTTCGTATTCTTCACAGATATGAATATCGCAAAGGTAGTGTTTTATGGCAAGAATAAGACCGGCAAGGACAATGAGGAATCCAAACTCCCAGGCTTGGGCAAGATACTCGCTCAAGAAGCCTAGGAAGAACTACATAAGGGCACTGCCTCACACGTCTCTTCTCATATTCAACATGGGCGTCAAGAAGGACACCTATGACCTGGAGCTGAAGCTGACGACGGAGCAGCCTATACAGCTAAGATCCAATTCACTTGAAGCAGCGCGCCTGGTCGCGAACAAGTATCTTGAAAACAACATAGCCCAGGACTACATGTTCAAGGTGCTCGTCTATCCGCACAACGTGATACGAGAGCACAAGATGGCAACAGGTGCAGGAGCAGACCGTATATCGCAGGGAATGTCACTCTCGTTCGGAAGGCCTGTATCGCTTGCGGCAAGGCTTAGAAGGAACCAGCCTGTCTTCATGGTGAAGACCAACAGCGCCAACAGGGACGTTGCGGTCACGGCCCTGAGAAGGGCGATGGCGAAGCTCTCAGGCACCTACAAGATAAAGGCCTCATAATCCTGATTTTCACTGATAGTATGCGAATACTGTTACAGTTCCCAGAGGGCCTCAAGCAGAAGGCGATGGAGCATGCAAAAGCTCTGGAAAATGAAGGTCATGAAGTCTTCATATCCGCTTCCCCGACATTCGGCGCATGCGACCTAGCCCTTGACGAGGCGAGGAACATAAAGGCTGACAAGCTTGTGCATTACGGCCATGCCGAGTTCCACCACGTAGATTTCAACGTAGAGTACATTAATTACCAGATAGACGCTCCTCTCAACCTTCTCGAGCAGTCGCTTGACGTCCTCAAGAATTTCAAGACCATAGGCCTTGTCACAACAATACAGCACATTCATCAGCTTGACGAGATAAAGGCATTCTACGAGAAGAACGGCAAGACGGTAGTGGTAGGCAAGCCGTATGGATTCGCGAAGAAGCAAGGGCAGATCCTCGGCTGCGACATAGGGAGCTCAGCCAGCGTTGACAGGAACGTAGACGTTCATCTCTACTTCGGCGGAGGGATATTCCACCCGTTGGGCGCTCTCCTTGCCACGACAAAGCCTTTTTACGTGATAGAGCCCTTTGCGGGAATCATAGAGAACATAGACCACTACCGGGGCACGTACAGGAAGAGGAGCAGGGGCAAGATACTCGCATCGCTCAACGCGAAGAACTTCGGCATCTTGGTGAGCACGAAGAACGGCCAGCACAACCTGCAGCTCGGGAAGATACTAAAGGAAAGGATCGAGAACGACGGCCTTAACGCAGAGATACTGGTAGCCAACACATTCGACTTCGAGTCCATAAACAACATGATGGAATTTGACGTCCTTGTCAATACCGCATGCCCGAGAATAGCAATAGATGACACTGACCGCACAAGGAAGCCTCTCATAAGCGCCAACGAGCTCATGGAGATCCTCAAGATGAAGACAGAATTGAAGGCAGTTACAGCCCATTAACGGCAAGCTTTTTATAATACGTTGGGGTTAACCGATATTCATGAAGACGCTTATCATAAATTTCAAAGCCTATCCCAATGCTTTCAACAACGGCGTAGGGATAGCCGAATTCTGCGCCAGGTCGTCAAACAAGGATCTCGAGATACTGGTAGCGCCTCCTGCGACCATGCTAAGGGAGCTCGCCGCCATAACCCCTACAATAGCCCAGCATGTGGAGCCGATACCGAACGGCCCGCATACCGGCAAGATCACTGTAAGAGAACTGAAGGAGAGCGGCGCAATAGGCACGATACTCAATCACTCGGAGAACTGGCTCGGTCCGCGCAAGCTGAAAGAGGCGGTGAAGATGCTGAAGGCGCAAAAGCTGATATCTATTGCGTGCGTAGAGACCTCATTCGCCGCAGAGCGCATCCTGGCCAAGACAAAACCTGATTACGTTGTGCTCGAACCGCCTGAGCTGATAGGAGGAGATGTCTCTGTATCCGTGGCAAGAAAGAGCGAGATACTGGAATTCGTGAGCGCAGCCAAGGAAGCAGGATCAAAGCCCTTGATAGGCGCGGGCATAAGGTCGAGAAGGGATATAGAGGACGGCATAGAGTTCGGCGCCGAAGGCTTTGTTGTCTCTTCCTCTATAATGCTTTCAGAGAACTACAGGATGCAGATACGCACTCTTGCCGAGGCTATCCTTAGAAAGTAAAAATAAAAGAAAAAGAAAGATAACCTGGTATCAGGTTACCTTCATGTTTATCGTTCCGATCTGCAGCGCAGAGCTTGCAACTCCTCCTGATGTAGTAGAGTAGTTGAGCCAGAGCGTTCCCTGGAACGGCGTCTGCAATGTGTTAGCCGGAAGCACGTTGCTCGACAGCACCACTCCCACGACCGTCGTCACTCCAGGAGCGAGCGAGTTTATCGAGACTGTCGATCTACTCACCGTGCTCGGGAAGCCGAGCGTGTTAAGGGCAGAGCTCTGTGGCGCTACCGATAATATCGCGTTGTAGATGGTCTGTCCAGTGTTCTGACCGAACGTCAGTGAGAACAGGCTGTTGGTCTGTATGGACGGCTGCTGGCACACGTATGTTGCCGAGGACGTGACAGTGCAGCTCACTCCGGACACCCCGGAGAGGTTGAATATGTTGAGTGCGAACAATGCTGCGAAGACCACCGCGATGACAAGGATTGCCCATCCATATGTCATCAGGTACTCCATCGCGCTTTGAGCCCTCATTCCCTGTTTGCTTACTTTTCCAATCATCAAAGCACCTTATTTCGCCTGCTACCTATACGCAAGATAGGTTTAAAAAGGCTTCCAGAAATCCGTCATATATTTTACTTTGTTGTTCCCCCTCGCAGTGCAGGGATTTTAAACCTTGCCAGTGAGTTGTCATTATCAAAAGGATGAGACCATGACAGAGAACCTTAACCCGTTCGCAATAGCGCAGAAGCAGCTTGACAAGGCTGCAGAGGTCATGAACCTGGACAAGCAGGCATTGGCGATACTCAGGGAGCCAAGAAGGACCCTTATCGTGAACATACCTGTAAGGATGAGGAACGGCAAGACGCAGACATTTACCGGGTTCAGGGTCCAGTACAACGATGCGCGCGGCCCTGCAAAGGGCGGCATAAGGTTCCATCCCGAAGAAACGCTAGATACTGTTAAGGCATTATCTGCATGGATGACATGGAAGTGCTCGCTTGCTGACATACCTTTCGGCGGCGGCAAGGGCGGCGTGATCTGCGATCCGAAGAAGATGAACGATTCAGAACTAGAGGCGCTGTCAAGGGCATACATACGGGCAATCGGCCAGTTCATAGGGCCTGACAAGGACGTGCCTGCGCCAGACGTATCAACAACACCTCAAACTATGGCATGGATGATGGACGAGTATGCCAACATAGTCGGTCACAACGAATTCGGCGTGATAACAGGCAAGCCGGTAGAGCTATGGGGCTCGGAAGGAAGGAAGGACTCGACTGCAATGGGCGGCATGTACGTGATGCGCGAGGCAGCGAAGATGCAGAAGATCAACCTCAAGAAGGCAACCATAGCAGTGCAGGGATTCGGGAATGCTGGAATGTATGCTTACACGCTTTCAAAGAGCATGTTCGGCTCGAAGGTCGTAGCCATAAGCGATTCAAAGGGCGGAGTCTACGACCCTGACGGTTTGGACCTCAAGAAGCTCGAAGAGGCAAAACAGAAGACAGGCACAGTGATGAATTACAAGAGCAAGAACGCAGAGAAGATCACAAACGAAAAGCTGCTTGAGCTTGATGTCGACATATTGATACCATCAGCGATAGAGAACCAGGTAAGGGCTGACAATGCAGACAAGGTAAAGGCAAAGCTTTTGCTTGAGCTGGCAAACGGGCCAGTGACTCCTGAAGCAGACTCGATACTGCACGAAAACGGGGTGTTCGACCTGCCTGATTTCCTAGTCAACAGCGGCGGAGTCATTGGATCGTATTTCGAATGGGCGCAGAACCAGAGCAAAATTTACTGGAAGACCCCGGAGTTCTACGCAAGGCTCGATGAGATAATAACCAAATCGTTCAAGGACACGATGGACCTCAGGAAGAGTTACTTCGAGAAGAAGCAGAAGATAACGCCGAGGACCGCAGCATACATTATAGCGGTAGACAGGGTGGCGAAGGCGATGAAGGCGCGCGGCTGGTATTAACGATGACCTATATAGTTGCCTTTGGGTCAAGTAATACTTATGGAGCTTGGGATATGGACCAAGGAGGATGGGTAAACCGGATAGCAAGCTACATTAGAAAAGAGAACGATGTCATTTATAATTGCGGCGTCTCTGGCGACACAACTGCCGATTTACTAAAACGCTTCAATACGGAATGTGAGGCAAGAGCCAAAGAAGCAATAGAATACAAAGAGCAGTTTGTCTTAGTCTTCTCAATAGGCCTGAATGATTCCTACCTTCTAGACGGAAAGCCTAAGATCACAGAAAAACAATTTGAAACGAATCTCAACAAACTCATCGCCACTGCAAAGTCTTATACAAAAAAGATATTCTTCATCGAGATATCCCCAGTCAACGAACTAGAAACCTCACCAATCAGAGACAATAAACACGTCGCATACAGAAACAGCCGTATAGTAAAGTATAATGAGATACTAGATCGAGTGTGTAAGAAAAATAATCTCAAAATTATACCGGTCTACAATACCCTCAGGAAAGGAAGAAATGGTGTGCTTTACGATGGTCTGCATCTCAATTCAAAAGGCCATAAGATAATGGCAGATGCAGTAAAGAAAGCGCTAATCAAAGAGAAGATAATCTCATAGATGGTCATTACTTAAGGTTGTCTGATGAAACGAATAATCCTCTTCCGCTTCCACAAGAACCTCGATGTATGTAGGAACAAGCTACAGATACTCAGGCACTTCAATCCTGACGTGAAGATATATGGGATGTTCGGTGGAGACGAAAACTCATTAAACAAATTCAAAAAAGGCCTAGGATTCCATCTAGAACATATCTATCTAATCAAAGGGAAAAGCCCGAAATGGAAATGGTTTAACTGCGATCTTGCAGTCAACATGTGGTATAAGGACTACGGCCATAAACTCGATTTCGATATGCTCTACATAGTGGAATGGGACGAGCTACTTCTTACCTCTTTAGCGAAGGCTTATTCAAACGTGCCTAAGAACTCATTAGGTCTTACTGCGCTCACACCTTTGGACAAAGCCAAAGACCACTGGAATTGGACATCAAAAGAACCATACAAAAGCAGATGGATACGTTTCATGAAGATCGTGAAAGACAGATATGGTTATGACTCCAAACCATATGGTTGCATATTTGGCGGTACATGTTTACCAAAGAGTTTTCTAGAACGGTACTCCAAAGAGAGAATCCCACAGCTATGCCATGACGAGATAAGGGTCCCAGTATACGCACAGATATATGGGTTTAAGCTTTTCAATAATGGCTTTGTTAAAAAGTTCTACGATAAAACAGACAGCCAGTTTTTCCATGCATTCAATAATGAGATATCTGATATCAAAATAAATGCCGAGCTAAAGAAAATAAAAGGCAGGCGTGTCTTCCATCCCTATCGCAGACCTTTCCCTCTTGGGAAACTTAAAAAGATCGAACCCTAATAAGTGTCATTCAGCTTCGTGCTTTACAATCTTCACTATGCCTGCCCTTGGTCTGAAGACATCGCCGCTTCTCTCAAGCTCTGTTATGAACCTGTTGACAGTGTTCTCGTCCAGGCCCTGCTTCATTCCCTCTTCCACGACCCTTTGGATCCTCGCTGTCGTCTCCTCGGCCTCAAGCTTCTTTATTATGCCCATTATCTGGTTTATCTTATCGACTTTCTCTCTCGGCATTCCGGTCAAGAGAGTGTCTATGTCACGCCTTCCGCCTCTGTCTACAGCAAGCGTCTTCAGCATGAACTCGCTCAGCATTATCGCCCTCTCTGCGTCAAGCAGCTCAACAATGCTCGACAGCCTCGTCTTTGCGCTTGCCTCCCCCATTCTTATAAGTCCCTCTATCTGCCTTGGCGTTATGGCTACGGATCCCATCTTCGCGCCTGCCTGTCTTAGCTCTATGTAATACGATTCAATTTTATTTGCAGCCTCCTTGCCCAGTCTCGGGTGCACATTCTTCCTCGCATAAGCTATATACTTCCTGAGCTTCTCGCTGTCTATCGCCGGTTTCTCTACCTGTTCGTAGTCTATGACCTCTGCAATCTGGGCGCCTGCGGCTTCATGCTGCTTGAGGATGTGCTGCGCTATGCTCTTGTCCAGCGCCTCGTCCATTATGTCCGCTATCGGGAATATCAGATCAAACCTCGAGAGCAACGTCGTCGGTATGTCGAACTGCTCTGCAGGGTAGATGTTCCTGTCGAACCTCCCGTACTTCGGGTTTGCGGCTGCAAGCACTGCTGCCTTTGCCGTAAATGTTGCGATTATGCCTGCCTTTGCGACGCTTATCGTTTGGGATTCTAGCGCTTCGTGCAATGCCGCTCTATCCTCGTCGCTTATCTTGTCGAATTCGTCGATTGCTACTACGCCGCCGCTTCCAAGAACGAGGGCTCCTGCCTTGAGCGTCCAGCCCCCTTCAGAGAACTCGTCCCTTTCTGCGACTGCCGTCATTCCTCCTCCAGTGACCGATTTTCCGCTTACGTAAATCCCTTTCGGAACCAGCCTTGAAACCGCCTGCAGTATTCTCGTCTTTGCGCTTCCCGGGTCTCCGATCAGAAGCATGTGCATGTCGCTTCTTATCGCGCCGCCGTCTACAAGAGTCTTTCCTGCGGTGCCTCCGAACAGCTGGAGAGCAACGGCCTGCTTTATCTCGTCGTGGCCGTATATCGACGGCACTATCGATTTCGCTATCTTGTCGAAGATTGAGGGATCCTTCGCCATCTCTATTATCTCCCTCTCGTCTTCCTCGCTTATCGCTATGTCTGTGAACTCCTTCTGCCTCGGCTTTACCGATACTGTGTCAAGGAACATCGTGTAAAGATTCTTGTCCAGCTTGCCTCTCTGGTTCCTCCTTGGCCTTATCCTCAATATGCCTGTAAGCTCTATCCTGTCTCCCGGTATTATCGTGTTGACAAGATCATCTTCAATCCAGACCTCGAGCTGCCAGGTGGGCGTGCTGCCTCTTAGCTTCTCCAACGGATCTTGCACCGCGATCTTCTGCAGGTTTATGAACTGCGACGTCTCCGCTTCCTGCTTCAGGGATTTCCTCTTGCACTGCGGGCAGAGCTCCGGCACCTCGTCCCTGTCTATCCTGAACTTGTATGCGGCGTTGCAGTACGTGCACCTGTATGAGCCTATCTTCACCTTCGGGTTTATCTCCGACCTTTTGACGACAAGGCTGTCGAGCAGTATCATCTTGCCTATGAAGTTAGATCCCACATCCTGGACCATCGGCATGTTGACCGTCTGGCCGAAGAACCTTACATGCGGTTCCTTGTCCTTGAGGTCTATGTCCTCAAGCTTGCCTTTCAGCGACTCTGTCGCCGCCTCCACAATGTCCTCAGGCTTCTCTATCAGCTCTGTCGCAAGATCCGGGTCGAACCTGCTAAGGTCCTTTATGTCGACCATTATGCTGCGCTTGTCAGGAAAAGAGACTATGAGGGATTCTATCGCCTCCTTGTAATACGCGTCAAAGAAGTCATCAAACTTGAGCTTTATGCTCTCAAGAGCCGAATCCACGTCCCACACCACCGTATCCTGCTATGATTAACGACGTCAAACTATAGAATAGGATATGGTAGCTAATGGTGCAATAAGCGGGTTATTATTGTTTGCTGTCAAGCGCGAATAGTGGTAGTAAAGCAGGCAGTAGCATTATTATAGATTTTAGCCCAAGATGTCTGATAGTGGTAATTTGAGGACAATAGTCGCTGCAGCGCTTCCTTACGCATACTCAATCCCGCACCTCGGCAACTTCGTGGGCTCGATCCTAGCCGCTGACGTGTACTCAAAATACCTCAAGATGAAGGGAGAGGACTTCATCTTCATATCCGGCTCCGACCAGCACGGCACGCCTGTGGAGCTCAGGGCCATACGCGAGAAAATAGACCCGGAGAAGCTTGCAGAGTCAATGCACGAGGAGATAAAGGCGCTTTTCGAGAAGTACGGCTGCACCTTCACCCATTACGGCAAGACCCACTCAAAGGCAAACATGGACATAGTCTACGAGATAACCGACGCGCTTGACAAGAACGGCTACATAATCACGGTAGAGCAGGACCAGGCATACTGCAACGTCGACAGGCGCTTTCTGACAGACAGGCTGATAGAGGGAACGTGCCCGTACTGCGAGAGCGCACTGGCCCGCGGCGACCAGTGCGACAACTGCGGCCATCTCCTAACACCAGCAGAGTTGATCAAGCCGCACTGCACCATATGCGGAAAGAGCGACATAAAATTCGTGAAAGCGAGGAACATGGCTCTATCGATGGACAAGCTGCAGAAGCCGATACTGAAGTTCGTTGAGTCATCTAGAAACAACAACTGGAGCAAAAATGCGTACAACAAGTCATTGAGCTACATAAAAGAAGGCCTGAAGCCAAGGGATATAACGAGGAACATGAGGTGGGGCATACCTGTCAACAGGAAGGGATTCGAGGACAACGTCTTCTACGTCTGGTACGACGGCCTAGCCGGCTATATCGGCATAACGAAGGAGTGGAACGCCAAGAGATGGAAGGACTACTGGCTCTCTGAGGATACAAGACTCGTCCACTTCATGGGAAAGGACAACATAGAGTTCCATACCACGATGTGGCCTGCGATGCTCATAGGCTCCAAGATGGGCTTCACGCTCCCGGCAACGATAAGGGCATCAGAGCATCTCATATCAAAGAAGATAAAATTTTCGAAGAGCAGGGGAGTGGGCCTAAACCTTAACACCGCGCTGCACATCCTTCCATCTGATTACTGGAGATTCGCGCTCATGCACATGTACCCCGAGACTGCCGACACCGAGTTCACGAAGGAGCTTCTTGTCGAAGTAGTGAACAAGCTGATGAACGACAAGATCGGGAATCTTATACACAGGGTTCTCACCATATCGAAGAACAACAGCGACCGCATAGACGAGACCGCGAAGATAGATGCTGAGACCGGGCATAAGGCAGACGAGATCATAACCGAATACAGGGACAGGTTTGAGAAGTTTGACCTGAGGGGAGCACTGAACGCGCTGCTGGAGCTTGCCGATTATGGAAACGAGCTGATGAGCTCCAAGGAGCCATGGGCCCTGGCAAAAAAAGCTGCTGCAGACTCTGCAGCAGAAAAGGAGTTCACAGAGATAATGGGCTCGCTGTTAAACCTTGTCTATTACGTGAGCGTTCTCCTATATCCGTTCTCGCCTGACGCAAGCGGCAAGGCCCTCTCGTATTTCGGTATAATGAAGGAACCTGACATGAAGCTGCTATCAAAGAGGGCAAAGCCGGACCTCAGCCTTGAGATTACCCCCATATTCAGCAAGGTAAGCAAGGAGGCGCTGGCGAAGCTCGAGAAGCAGGAACAGCAATAATATATTCCTTGCGTTTCATACTTAATCGGGTCATTGGATGGCAATGAGCGACATCGAGAAAGAGATAGAGAAAGAGATGGCGAGAGAGCCGGCGCTCAGGAAGCGCATGGCAATAGAGGCTCTTGGGACCTTCATCCTCACGTTCATAAGCGCAGGCGCAATAATCTCAACTTCATACTTATTCGGCACAGGCATAGAGTCCCTTCTCATAATCGCGGCCGCAACTGGAATCGCGCTCGCGATAGCTGTAACAATCGCAGCAGGAATCTCTGGAGGCCACATAAATCCGGCAGTGACGCTCGGGTTCTGGGTCACCGGCAGGATAACCGCAAAGCACGCGCTCGCTTACATAATAGCGCAGGTAATAGGCGCAGTGATAGGCGCAGCCATACTGTTTGCCACGTTCCCTGCCGTATTCGGAAGCATCAACCACTGGGGCACACCGATGCTCGCGCAGAACATGTCAATAACGAATGCCATAGCGATAGAGGGAGTGCTGACATTCTTCCTTGTGCTCACAGTATTCGGCACTCTTGTTGACAGGAGGAATGTCAAGGTCGGCGGCCTCGCAGTCGGGCTCACCCAGTTCATGGCAATTCTCTGCGGAGGCGTATTCACTGGAGCGGTTCTCAACCCTGCAAGGGCGATAGGACCGGCGCTGGTCTCTATGACATTCACGAACTGGTACGTCTGGTGGATAGGCCCGATATTCGGGGGCATCCTTGCGGCTGTGATATACGATTACGTATTCCTCAGGGGCAGGAAGATAATACCTCTGTGATCAGCCGATCTTGCTTCCAGGCTTCAGCTCCTTGTCCGGGGTTATAAGCGACAGGATGTCTCCATCCTCTCCTGCAAGCAGCATCCCTTCCGAAATGAATCCGGCAATGCTCTTTGGATCAAGATTTGTCACTACAACTACAAGCTTGTTGAGAAGATCCTCTTTTGTGTATCTGTCCTTTATGCCCGCAGCTATGCTTCTTATCCCGAGCTCGCCGAGGTCGACCTTCAGCTTGTAGATGGGTTTTCTCGCGCCTTCGAGGTCGTCTGCCTCTATGATCTTACCTACCCTTATGTCGAGTTTGGAGAAATCGTCGAACGATGCGATTAAAACACCGATTACTTCTTTGGGCCGTCCTGCTCTTTAATCTGCTTTTTCTTCTGCTCGCTGGCAACGCGCAATTTATCGAAGATATTTGGTATGCTCGGGTCTATCTTTGTAGGGACTACCTTTTGAGGGGTTACATCTGGGATCCTGTCCCTGTTGCTCTTTCTCTGTGTCGGGGCTGCCATCTTCTCACGTTTTTATACTGCTTAAATGTATCAGATATAAATGCCTTGTGTGCGTCTAGCTCTCATGGCAAGGCGGAAGGCCCCAAGGACCTGGGTGAAGAACGTGACTACGGTTTCTACGTACCCGCCTCCTGGGACATTTACTCTTCCTGCGAAGGACATAGCGCGCATCATGGCAAGGAAGGACGTCTCGCCCAAGGGGATAGGCTCCGGCATCCGCATGATACAGTTCTTCATAAACAGGTCAGGGAAAAATCTCTCGAAGGAGCGCAAAATAGAGCTTGAGAAGGCGAAAAAGATCCTGCAGCAACAGATGCGGCGAAGGGTTTAAGTATAAGCCCATACAGATATGACTCCTGATTCTGCATGGCCAGGAAAGGCAGCGTAGAGCTCAAAGCGATACTCAGGTGTTCGCCAGGAGGCGGACAGGAGTCGTATTACTGGCTCAAGGAGGCTCTTTTGGACTGCTTCGATGAGGAGACAACGGGAGAGATATCAAGTGCCTTCCTTGTCAGGAAGGCAAACGGCAACAGGCTCACCAACAGCTTCTTTATACACGCGACTGCCTCGGTGCTGCGCAACAGGAAGGATGAGTTCATAGACGAGCTCAACAATTTCGAGCTCATGTACGTGGGCCTCGGCGAGGAGAGGGCCAACCTCGGCGTTTCTGCGGTCGACATAAAGGAGCAGAAGCATGCCAAAAGGGGCAGGGATAGGTAAAGGCTAATAACCTTATCTTAGCTAATATTCTATTGGAAATCCTTCTTCTTTACTGAAGAAAACAGGGTAATCTAATGAGCCAATTTGGAATTCAGATGCACAAAAAGTCCAATACCAAGAACACAGGTAACGGAAAGAAGAACATACGATTAAGGGACAGGCGCAGATCCGAGATAGGGAACTACTTCTCGGCGACGAAGCTCGGAGACGCGAACGTAGTTGTCCCGATAAGGAGAAGGGGGGCGCTAAAGACCGTGAGGCTGAAGAGGGCGGCATTCGCAAACCTTCTCACTAAGGAGGGCTACAAGAAGGTCAAGATAACCGGCGTGATAGAATCGAAGGACAACAGGAACTTCGCGCGTCAGGCCATACTGACCAAGGGCGCCCTGATAAGCACAGAGGCAGGGAACGCCATAGTGATCAACAGGCCAGGAAGGGAGGGCATGGTCACGGCAAAGCTAGCTTAAGGTGCGTCAATTGCCCATCAGGGTATACGAGTGCGACAGGAACGAGGCAGACGCACTCAAGAAATTCTTGAAATATGATCCTTACGACGACCCTAAGGTTCTGCCCTCAAGCTCGATGCCAAAAGATGAGAAGGAATTCAAGAAACTCCCTAAGGAGGAGCAGGACAGGTTGAGTGCGGAAGAGGCAGCGAGGCAGGAGAAGCTCAAGAAGCTCCGTGAGGACCGCCTCATGAACATAATATTCTGGAAGCAGGAGTATGAGGTAAAGGACGGCGCATCGGTCGGCCTGAACAGGGACAAAGTTTATATCTATCTTAACGCACCTGAAGACTTTCTTGCCGGCGCAGAGGAGAAGCTCAAGAACGAGTTCAAGTCTATAAAGCGCGCGACAGAAGAGGAACAGGAAAAGGTCGCGAAGGCGATAAGCAGCGAGAAGGAGACTGCAGCTACAGGTTTCGGTTCAATATTCGGTGGTTAGATAAACTTCCTGAGCTCTGACGACCTCACGAAAGATTCCATAAATAAAATATTCTCGATAGCCGACAGGTTTGCCGCAGGCAAGGAGGTTGAATCGGTAAAGGAGCACGCGACAGTCGCGCTTCTCTTCGAAGAGCCCTCGACAAGGACCAGGATCTCTTTTGAGGTCGCTGTGGCGCAGCTCGGCGGCACCGCGATTTATGTGGATGCGCACACGTCCCAGCTTGTTAGGGGGGAGAGCCTTGCCGATACGGCAAAGGTAATAAGCAGCTACTGCGACTTCATCGCGGTAAGGATCAACGACCACGACAGGCTTGTCGAGATCGCTGAAAATTCAACGGTTCCTGTCATAAATGCGCTCACCCTTCTCGAGCATCCGACACAGGCGCTTGCTGATGTATATACAATAAGGCAGCACAGGCGCGACATCAGCAAGGCGAAGATCGCGTTTGTCGGGGACATATCGCAGAACACGGCCAACTCGCTGATGCTCACGGCTTCAAAACTCGGCGCTGAGGTCAATCTCGTAGGGCCCAAGGGCTACCAGCCGAACAACAGGTGCTATACAAAGGCGAATTCCCACTCTAAAATACACCTGATCCATTCAATAGAAGATGGGCTTGAGGATGCGGATGTCATATACACCGATACGTTCGTGAGCATGGGAAGGGAGTCGTCGGCGGAAAAGAGAAGGAAGCTCTTTGCGCCTTACCAGGTAACGAGCAAGATGCTGAAGTTCGCGAAGCCTAATGCCATCGTAATGCACCCGCTGCCGGCGCACAGGGGCGAGGAGATAGCTGCAGACGTGATTGACGGGAAGCAGAGCGTGGTGTGGGAGCAGGCAAGGAACAAGCTGCTGCTTGAGAAGGCCCTCCTGGTCTATCTCTCTAACGGCAGATAATGATAGTTATATAATTGTTGTCAGAGGAATAGAGCAACATGGATCTTTTCACTAAGGTAGGCATCGTAGTCATAGTGCTCATAATAATCGCTGCGGTCATTTTCGTTGTGGCCAGCCACACGAACGGCGGCGGCAACATCTCATCAAGCATGGCGCAGAGCCTTGTTGTGAACGACATAAAGTCGGCGAGCCCCAACGCCAACATCACGGTAGTCAGCGTTACCCCATCGACGCTCGAGTCGGGAAGCTGGAGCATAGTTCTTGCGGTCGCATACAACGCCACAAGGCCCTGTCCCACCCTTTCGATAGAGGGCTTCGACTACCCTGCCACCGGGCTTGTGCCAAGCGTCGACAGCGTGTACACCAGCGGGTGCGTGATATACGGCATATCGCAGGCGCCCTCTTACGTGATAAGCTCGCCGCTCATCGCGATCGCGCGATCTTACAACCAGTCTTCATCTCCTGCACAAGGCTATGTATCTACATTCGGCTACAACAGCACCGCCGTGTCAGCAAGATATTACGCCACGCTCAACTCGAATGTCACGCCGCTCAATTCCGACTATTACAACGTCTGGCTCGTCAACTACACCGCAAGGTATGCAAAGTACTCGCTCTACGTCCTGACAGATTCATCGGGCCACATAATCGCGAACTACACCCAAAACCGCTGATTCTACTTGAATCTGCACACAACGCTTATATACAGTATACCAACAATACTATTCATAAGTGGTGTGATGCGAAGCCAATTCATAAAGCCCATATGGGCAATGATGTAGTCTATTCGGGTATTCCAGGGGCTTACGCAGAAATTGCAGCAATGAAATATTTCGGGTCAGGAGTCAAACTAAGAAACGTAGACTCGTTTTCTGAGGTCTTCCTAGAGATAGGCCACAAAGGGGCATTAGGCATAGCCCCTATCGAAAACACGATAGAGGGGAGCGTAAACGAGGTATACGATCTATTGCTAAGAACGGACGGAGTAAAGATAGTAGGGGAAGAGGTCATACGCGTAAGCCACTGCTTGATAGCTAATCCAGAATCTATGATAGAAGAGATCCGTAATGTATACTCGCACCCACAGGCGCTAGCCCAATGTAGGGAATTCATAGAAAAAATGAGGCTGAAGCCTTTGGCATCTACAAGCACTGCCTCAGGCGTAAAGCTGGTCAAAGAACTCAATGATAAAACTAATGCGGCTATAGCGAGCCGGAGGGCTTCTGATGTCAACAACATGAAGGTCCTTGCAGCTAATATTGAGTCACATAAGGATAACTACACTAGATTCGTAATCCTATCTCAGAGTGGCACTAACCCATCTGGAAATGATAAAACATCCTTGGTACTTTCCATAGCAAACAAACCAGGAAAATTGCTCAAGGCTCTCGCTGAGATTGCAACTGCCGATATAAACATGACCAAAATTGAATCAAGACCAATACTTGGGAAGCCTTGGGAGTACCACTTCTATCTTGACATAGAAGGCCACTTAAAAGACTACGCTGTTTCAAAGGCTATACGCAGATTGGCAGGACACACGTCTATTATTAAAGTGTTGGGGTCGTATAAAAAAGCGGAGAACATAAATGCAGTGATTTGATTGCAAGCCAGAAAAGATGCATTTGGGCGTACTGTATATGGGTGCTTCAAAGGAAAAAGCACATCTGAAACAATTGAACGAGATGACGGTTTCATTGATATCGGTAAGGATGGTGCAAAAAGGTATTTTGCAGAATTTAAAGATTGGCTTCCGATGGAACGAAGTGCAATAAAGCTTGCACACGGGAAGATCCTGGATGTAGGATGCGGAGCAGGTAGGGTTGAACTCTACTTTCAGAAAAGAAGGTATGAAATATTGGGCATAGATAATTCACCGCTTGCAATCAAGGTCTGCAAACTGCGCGGAGTCAAGAATGTTAAAATCATGTCCTTTGCGAAAATAGGGAATCTTAAACAACATTTCGATACTGTAGTGTTGTTTGGCACGAACTTCGGTTTACTTGGCAACTATAAGAACTCAAAAATACTTTTGAGGAAATTATACAAAATAACCACAAAAAGTGCAACTATAATTGCTGCATCAAGAGATCCTTACGATACGAAAAATAAATCAGATATAGCTTATAATGAAGCAAATCTGAGAAAAGGCAGAATGTTTGGGCAGCTTAGAATAAGAGTCAGGTACAAAAGTTATCTTGGAGAATGGTTTGATTACCTGTTTGTATCAAAGGCTGAAATGCGCAGCCTTCTGAATGGCACCGGATGGGAAATTAAAAAATTTTATGGAAAAGCGCCGCGTTACATCGCAATAATAGAAAAAACTTAAGATTAAGGATTGAAACTGTAGCAAATTCTGTTCTCAAAAGCGCAGAAATCCATTTCCTTAATTAATAAAATGTTTACCTAGCTACAAGCGTCAGCAATTCATTCGTCAAAAGTTTTTCCTTTTTCCGGGTATTCTCCAATTCTCGAAAAAAACACAAGGCTTTTAAAGCTTATCAGATTAATATGCAACAGGCGATATCATGACCGACATGGTAAATGAAATATTCGGGCAGAGCAAGGAATCTACGGACGACTACAGCTCGTCCCAGATAAGGATAGTGACAGTGGGTTTTGGAGGAGCAGGTTGCAACATAGTCAACCGTCTTATCAAAGCGGGAGTCAAGGGCACAGAGTTCGTTGCGATAAACACTGACGCTCAGCACTTCAAGATAATTGACGAGAGAATAAAGAAGGTTCTCATCGGAAGGACTCTAACGCGCGGTCTAGGCGCAGGAGGCGACCCGGCAATGGGAGAGAAGGCAGCCGAGCTCGACAGGCAGGCAATAGAGGATGTCTTCCAGGGCGCGCAGCTCGTATTCCTCGCAGCGGGAATGGGAGGTGGATCAGGAACAGGCGCAATCCCTGTCGCAGCGAAGATAGCAAAGGAGCAGGGCGCGATCGTAATCGCGATGGTGACCTATCCATTCAACCTTGAGAGGGTAAGAAAGGTCAAGGCAGAAGAAGGTATACAAAAGCTCAGGAAGAACGCCGACAGCGTAATAATCCTTGATAACAACAGATTGGTCAAGTTAGTGCCAAACCTGCCGATGAACGAGGCGTTCGCGCTTGCGGACAACGTTCTGGCAAAGGCAATAGGCGGACTCGTCTGGACGATAACCCAGCCAAGCCTGATCAACATAGACTTTGCCGATGTAAGAAGCATAATGGGCAACGGCGGCGTTGGTTTCATAGCGGTAGGCTCAGGAAAGGGCAACGACAAGGTCACTGCTGCTGCGGAGTCTGTTCTCAAGAACAAGCTGCTTGACGTTGACTTCGAGGGCGCATCCGGTGCTCTGATACACATCTCAGGCGGCGCATCAATGACAATCGGCGATGCGATACATGCAGGTGAAATAATCACCGAGAAGATGGACCAGAAGGCCAACATAAAATGGGGCGCAAGGCTCATGCCTGGCTACGACGACCAGATAGAGATAGTCGCGATAGTCACAGGAGTAAGGGGCGCATCCATAGTGGGCAACCTCCAAGATGAGGCAAAGCCCCAGCCCTATGGCGACCTCGAGATGATAGGTTAATCCCTATCATCAATCAGGTAGGTGTTAACCTACCTCTTTTTATTCTTTAATATTTTTAATATTCTGACTCAGGTGGAACAATGAGTAACAATTCGCAGGAAGGAGATGAATTTGTCGCTAAGATAGCTGTAGTTGGCGCAGGAGGCCAGGGAAGCAACCTGATAAACAGGTTATACAACTCAGGGCTCAAGAGCGCAACTACAATAGCGCTGAATACCGATGCAAACCACCTAAGGATAGTCAATGCGGACCGCAAGGTCCTGATAGGAAAGAACGTTACAAGAGGCCTTGGCGCAGGCGGCTTCCCTGAGATGGGCATGAAGGCAGCAGAATCGAGCAAGTCCGAGATTGAGGACCTCATATCCGGTTATGACCTTGTATTCCTCGCTGCAGGCATGGGCGGCGGAACAGGATCCGGGACTCTGCCTGTAGTGGCCGAGATAGCAAGGGCGCAGGGCTCTACCGTAGTTGCGTTTGTGACCTATCCGTTCTCGCTTGAGAGATCAAGGAAGAACAAGGCAGACTGGGCCCTCCAGCAGCTTGGAAGGCATGCCGACACGACTGTTGTCATAGAGAACGACAAGGTCCTAAGTTACGCGCCCAACCTGCAGATAGAGAAGGCATTTGAACTCATAGACAGCATAGCATCAAACGCCATAAGAGGGATAACAGACACGATAATGTACCCGAGCCTCATAAACCTGGACCTTGCTGACGTGAGGGCTGTAATGAGGAATGCAGGCACGGCTGTGATAAATTTAGGCTCGGGAAACGGCCACGACAAGGTGGAGAAGGCAGTGAGGTCTACGCTGCAGCACCCGCTCATGAACGTGAACATAGAAGGAGGCAAGAGCGCGCTCGTCCATGTTTCGGGAAGCCACTCGCTCTCAATAGAGGAGGCAACAACAGTAGGAGAGGGCGTGACCGCAGGCCTGAATGACAACGCAAACGTCATATTCGGAGCAAGGCTCGACGAGAGCCTAGGAGATGAGATAAAGGTCATGTCGATAGTCACGGGAGTTACGCCTAACCTTGGCGCAGGCGCATCGCCTGCCTCATCAAAGAGCGCGTCGACTGACAGGAACTTCCTTGAGGGGATGGAAGGCCTTTGACGCTGTTCCTGCGAACGTTATTTATACCTTAATCTGCAATCCTTATTCGTATTCGTAAGAGTTAATCAGCGGTTTTGGCATGGCGGAAGATGAGATTCAATTCGTGACTATGAAGGAGATGCGCACAGGGAAGTACATCCTGATAGACGGCGTTCCCTGCCGTATAGTGGACATAGAGACAAGCTCTCCAGGAAAGCACGGATCCGCAAAGATGCGAGTCACCGCAATAGGGATATTCGACGGCTCGAAGAAGACCCTTCTCAAGCCTGCCGATGCCGATGCCGAAGCCCCGGTCATAAAGAAGAAGAAGGCCCAAGTTGTATCGATCAACGGCCCGAACGTACAGCTCATGGACTCGGAGACGTATGAGGTCTTCGAGCTCCCGATAACCGAGGAGTTCCAGGGCAAGCTAAATCCTGGCGCCGAGGTAGAGATATTGGAGGCCATGGGCAAGAGAGCCTTATCAAGAATGCTTACAAGCGGTTAGATAACATGGAATTGCACGTAACATCAGAGACAACCAACAACCTGTTGAAGAGGAAGGAGATAAAATTCTCTATAAGCGAGGACAATGCCACGGTCTCGAAGGCAGAGATACACAGGGAATTGTGCAAGAAGCTGAACATCAGCCCTGAGAGCACGATAATCGTGAGCGTCAACCAGGCGTTCGGCGCAAGGCAGAGCGCAGGCATTGCACACTCTTATCACAGCAAGGAGGAGATGGAGAAGACAGAGCCGAAGCACGTCCTGAACAGGTTCATCGGCAAGAAGGGCGAGGCCCAGCCTGCAAAAGATGAGAAGAAAGAGGAAAAGAAGGAAGAGAAGGCAGAAGAGAAGAAGTAGTTGATTTCAATGGCAGACAAGAAAGACAAGAAGAAGCCGGTTGCATACAAGCCTGGCAGGCTCTGCCCCAAGTGCGGGGCCAGGATGGGCGAGCACTCAGACAGAGTGTCATGCGGCAAGTGCGGTTACACTGAGTTCAAGCAGAAGAAGTAGATTCCTTGGCAAAGAGGAGAGCACCAAAGGGCCGTTCGCGCGCCAGGCCTGTTCCCTCAAATGCAAGATACGCATTCTACGCGATAACCCTCGCGCTAATCATTTTGACGGCTTACCTCTCATGGCAGTACGCTGCCACGCAGCAGGGCGATTACCTTTACCTAAGCAGCGTAACGCTGTCATTACTCTTTCCTTCGATAGCGCTTTCGTGGATGGGCTTCAGGGGGACCAGGCCCACGGAGATTATAAGCTCGCTCGGCCTTTCTAGAGACAGGCTGACGCGCAGGAGCATATACTACGCGCTGATGCTCTTCGCCATACTCATCATGATCGAGATAGCGATAGGGCTGTTCTCCTACGCTACCGGGATATCGCTCCCAACGAACGTGGGCATGCTGCTCAATGGGGCGCCTATCTACTTCCTCGCTTTCGGGATAATAATCGCCCCGATAAACGAGGAGATACTATTCAGGGGGTTCCTTGTGCCGCGCATAGGCATAGTCGCCAGCGCCCTGGTGTTCGCGGCGCTGCACGGCCTGAGCTATGAATCTGTCTCGGAATTCGCGGCGGCGCTCGCATTCGGACTTGCTGCAGGATACGTATTCAGGAAGACGAGGTCGCTGTACGCTACGATAATCCCGCATGCGGCCATCAACCTTATAGGAATATTCGCGCTCTTTTACATGATACACGTGTGAACATGAGGATAAGCGTAGCTGTTGTGGAGCCGATGTACCAGATAAACCTGGGCCACATAGCAAGAACAATGAAGAACTTCGGCTCAACGCAACTCTTCCTGATCAATCCAAGGTGCAGGCACACCGGCAGCGATGCAATCAAGTACTCGAAGCACGCAAGAGACGTCCTTGAAAGCGCAAAGGCGCTGAAGAGCCTGGGAAGGCTTCCAAAGACAGACCTTTTGATAGGCACAACAGGCGTATGGCACAAGTCCGAGGCTTCGTACTACAACATCTTCCCTCTGAACGAGATAGGCAAGGTTACAAGGAACAGGAAGAACGCGAGCGTGACGATCCTTTTGGGGAGGGACGGCACAGGTCTAACGAAGGACGAGCTCCGCGAGTGCGACGCGTCAGTATTCATAGCAACCGACAAAGAGTACCCTGTCATGAACATCTCTCATGCGCTTGCCGTAATCCTTTACGAGCTAACAAGAGGCCAAATGGACCAGAAGAACGTCGGGAAGTTCAGCGCATCAGACCTCCAGATAAAAGGTGCAGTCAGCCTTTTCAGGAAATTGGCCTCATCAAACAAAGGAATACGCGACAAGGACGGGGTTGTGAAGGCATTCGCGCACATACTGAACAGGGCAGCCCCGACGTCGAAGGAGCTCAACGCTATATCTATAGCTCTCTCTACAAGAATAAAAAAGCCGAAGAAGTAAGGATTACTTCTGCGGTGCCCTTCTTGTCTTGATTATCGCGATCTTGCAGTGGGACTTTGCTCCATTCTTTCCTGGAGTGAGAAGGATCTTCTCGTTGTCGATCCTCGCAATGTCTCCGTTCTGCTTCTCTACGAAGCCCCTGAGGTCGTCTACAAGGCCCTTTAACGTGTTCGGCCTCTTTGCCATCTCAGTGATGTTAAGAAGTATTATGTTGCCCTCTGTGAGCTCCCTCTTTATGAGGTCAAGATCGGACTGCTGCTGCAGCGAGACCGGCTTTATGTAGTGGTCCGCTGGCTCGTGCATTACGTCTACGTTCTCCATCTCAGCCGCATTCATGTACTCTTCGACATCGAGTTCCTTCGATGACATTCCTAGTCCTTTACCTAGCTTATCAAATACGCCCATGTTTTCACCTGGTTATCGCCTTCATCTACCTATATGTAGATTGGTTTTAAATACCTTTTGCATTTACGGAATAGAATCGGCGTCAACCTGGCATGCAGGTTCCAAGCTTCCAAAATCGCAACAAGCACACAAACTTTTAAAAGACATGCACTAAAGTATTACTGATGATAAGGCTCAAGCGGGTCTATGAAAAGTTTGACATCACCGACGGGACACGTATACTCGTAGAGAGGCTCTGGCCCCGCGGCGTGCGAAAGAACACCCCAAACATAGACATCCACATGAAGGATGTCGCGCCAAGCAACGAGCTCAGGAAGTGGTACGCCCACGACCCTGCCAAATGGGAGTCCTTCAAGGTGAAGTACAGGAAGGAACTGGACGAGAACCCTGGCCCCGTATCAAAGCTCATCGAGATAGTCGCCACGAACGACACTGTGACGTTCGTGTACGCCGCCAAAGACACCGAACACAACGGGGCGCTATTCCTTGCCGGCTACATAAGCGAGAAGCTCAAGCACATGAAGAAGTAGGTGCATGATTGCAGTACATCATAATAGACACCAGTTCCATGTTATTCGGATTCGCCAACAACAGGAGCGTCTTCGAGGCTGTAAAGAGGCGTTTCCCTGATAGGAAACAACTGGTTTCGAAAGGTATAATAAGTGAATTAAACAGATTATCTATCAACAAAGGCAAGAAGGGAGCGTGCGCAAGGCTCGCCCTTCTCGAGATAAGGCTTAAAAGGATTCAAGTCGATCGTATAAGCGTATATGCCGATTCCTGGGTTTTTGCCAAGGCAAAACGGCTCAATGCAACTACGATAACAAATGATACTGCGCTCGCGAAGAGATTGGCCGGCGCAAATCTTAAGGTATTCAAGATCTCAAGAAATGGAATGCTAAAACAGCTCTAGTGGTAAGATGTATTACGTATACACGATAAAAGACACGTTCAAGATGCCCCCTGACAGCTTCGACAAGGACATAGAGGACGTAGCGGCAGACATACTGCAGAGGAAGTACGAGGGCGCGATAGACAAGGAGGCAGGCGTAATAGTCTCAATCTTCAACGTAAAGGACGTCAGCGACGGGATCATATACCCGGGCGATCCGTCGACGCACCATGACGTTGAGTTCGACGCTCTCACGTACATGCCGATGGTCGAGGAAGTGGTGCTAGGAGAGGTAAGCGAGATAGCCGAATTCGGCGCCTTCGTCAGGATAGGCCCGATAGACGGCCTCGTGCACGTATCGCAGATAACCAATGACTTTTTGTCGTTTGACAGGAAGACAACGTCATTCGTTTCGAGGAAGACCGGAAGGAGCCTGAAGAAAGGCGACGTTGTTTACGCTAAGATATCCACAGTCAGCATGAAGCACTCGGTCAAGGACTCGAAGATAGCCCTAACGATGAAGCCAGAAGGTCTTGGCAAAGAGGAGTGGATAAAGGAAGGAGAGCGCAAGGGCAAGACTACGGCCGGCGCGACAGGCAAGAAAAAGAGGTAACGTGATACTATGGAAGAAAAGGCATGCAAGGCGTGCAGATTGATAATAAGCCACGGGGATACCTGCCCGATTTGCGGGTCAAAGGATCTCACGAACAAGTGGAGCGGCTACATAATAATCCTGAATGCTGAGAAGTCGCAGATAGCGCAGAAGTTCGGCCTCAAGATGAACAGCACCTATGCCGTCAACATAAAGGCCTGATCCTAATTTTTATTGCTTCTTCTGCTCCTTCAGCTCAGGGGGCCTTATGTACTCCTCATCGACATTGACCTTGTCAATGTTGTGGAAATACGTGAATATCGAGGCGACTAAGTTAGCCTTGCCCATGAAATAATCAGCGTTCTTCTTGACAGCATTGTTGAAGCTCACCTTCACGTCCTTGCCGCTGGCATCGACCTTCGTGACCTCTATGCCTGCCATCTTTCCCAAGGCGTTTATCTTCTCCTTCTCGTCAGTGAGATTCTTCACTACCTTTACCTCGTAGGTTATGTCCCTGCCAGCGTACGGGTGGTTAGCATCAACTACGACTCTGCCTGAATTCACGCTCTTGACCGTCGCAGTGAAGTTGTCGAGATCCACTCTCATGCCAGGATAAGGCTCTACGTCCCTCTTCCTGAATTCCGCTATTGGCATGACCCTTATGAGGCCTTCGCTCCTCTCGCCGAATGCCTCGTCAGGCTTGAATGTCATCTTCTTCTGCTCTCCTGCGCTCATGCCGCGCAATGCGGTGTCGAGCCCCTTTATCACTCCGCTAGAGCCTATTATCACAAGCACAGGCCCGTACTTGACGTGCTCTTCATAAAGCCCAGAGTCCTTTGCCATCTTCTCGTCTGTTGTTGAGATCAGCGTGTTCTCCGGCGCCGTCCATGCGCTGTACTCTACCTCTAGAAAATCTCCGTCCTTAAAAGCCATCTTATCACTTGATTATCGCAATTACAGATACAAATAAAAGCCTTCGAAGCAGAAGCTGTTCTGTTTAATTTATATTACTCCTAAGGGTATAAATAAGTGATTGAAGTGCAGGAAAAGACGAGACAGAAGCTTCTAGGCATAGGCGTGCTTATCGTAGCTGCGGTGTTCATAACATCTTATGCAGCGTTCGGGAACAACGGAGGCAGCAACACAACTACAAGCACGACAACGATAAAGCCTGCCACTACCTATTACGTGTCAGGCAACGCCATCGCAACTGTCGGCGGCTACGGCAGCCAGCTGTACCTTACGCTCACCGGCACGAACAGCAGCGTAAACTCTACCGTGACCAGCCTGCTCAACAGGCTCGAGAGCAACAACTCCGTGAGCACGTACATAAACAATCCCAACGGGTACTATGTCTCGTTGGGCAACGCGACCGCCTACTCTTTTTACAGGCTGATCGCAGCAAAGGTTAATGCCAGCCAGTTCGTAGTCAACTCGACAGCTGTAATCTCGCTGCCAAAGGTCGTCAAGCTGTACTACAGGGGCGTAGGGCTCAACGTGACCATGCCGAAGTCGAACTACACTGTGCAGTTCCTGAACCCTGTGCCAATAGGCTCGGCTCTCAATGTCACAGTAGCGGCGCTCGCAACCGCAAACGGCACTATATTCAACAACCAGATAAGGATAACGTTCCAAGGACATTGACATGGACAAGAAATCCCAGGGCATAATCAGAAAATACGCAATCAAGAACGCGATAGACTACGGCAAGGCGAGCGTTGGCAGCGTTCTGGGCAAGTCCCTTTCAATGATGCCCGACGCTAAGAGCAGGATAAACGAGATCAAGGCAGAGGTCGAGCGGGTAATAAACGAAGTGAACGCCCTGCCAAAGGACAGACTAGCCGCAGAGTACAAGAAACACCAGGAAGAGTTTGCCGAGGAGTATAAGGAAAAGGTCGAGCAGACCTCGAAGCCAAAGATGGTGCTGGAAGGCGCAGTTGAAGGCAAGTTTGCCATAAGATACGCTCCCGCTCCAAGCGGATACATGCACATCGGGCATACTAAGGCAGCTTTTCTTGCAACGGAATTCGCAAAGATCTACAAGGGCAAGGTCTTCCTCTATTTTGACGATACGAATCCTGAAAAGGACAGGAAGGAATACGTAGACGCGATAAAAAAGGATTTGAAGTGGCTTGGCCTCAAGTTCGACGATGAGTACTACTCAAGCGACGGCATGGAGGCATTCTACGGCTATGCCAGGCAGCTCATAGACGCCGATGCGGCATACGTATGCATGTGTAGCGCCGAGGCAATAAAGAAGGACAGGTTTGTTGGCAGAGAATGCAAGCACAGGGGCCATTCAAAGAAGGAAAACGCGAAGCTGTTCAGCGACATGGTGGCAAACAAATACGATGAAGGGCAGGCAATCCTGCGCTTCAAGGGCTCGATGGATTCGCAGAACACTGCATTGCGGGATCCTACTCTCATGCGCATAAAGAAGGACAAGCACTACAGGCAGGGCACGAAATATGTAGTCTGGCCGAATTACGACATGAGCACCCCGATAAACGACTCTGTGCACGGGATAACCGATGCCGTGCGCACAAAGGAATATGAACTGAGGGATGAGCTCGATGCAATGATACTCGATGCGCTCAAGCTCAGGAAGCCAAGAATCCATTCCGACTCTAGGCTCGTCATAAAGAACAACATCACGCACAAGCGTGAGCTCAACGAGCTGATAAGCAAGAAGATAATAACCGGCTGGGACGACCCGAGGCTGGTCACGCTTGCTGCGCTGAAGAAGAGGGGCATACAGCCAGCAGCGATAAAAGAGTTCGCGCTCAGGTTCGGAATGAGCAAAACGGACAGCGTTGTGGACATAGAGATGTTATTGGCAGAGAATAAGAAGATCCTCGACCCGGTGGCAAAGCACCTGTTCTACGTAGAGAATCCTGTCAAGCTCATGCTTGATGCCGATGAGGAGATTGACGTGGCTATAAAGGTGCACCCGAGCAAGGACATGGGCGAAAGGGCATACAAGATAACCGATACCGTGTACATAAGCGGAGCTGATACAAAGGATCTCAAGGCCGGCGAAGTGATAAGGCTCAAGGACCTCTTCAACATCGAGATAACAAAGGCCGGGAAGCCAATCAAGGCAAAAATGACAGACGTCAAGGGTTCAAAATCGATACAGTGGGTGCCTGAAACATACATCGAGTGCAGCGTACTGGTGCCTGAAAACCCATTGGATGATAATGGAAAATTCATCAAGAGCAGCATAAAGACGAGCAGGGGCTATGTCGAGGGTTTTGCAGACGACATTGAGGAAAAAGAGGTAGTACAGTTCGAAAGGTTCGGATTCTGCATACTCCACGACAAAAAGAACATGCAGTTCATATTCTCAAGCTGATCAATAAGTGCCGTATTCCTCCATGTCCTGCACTAGAGACTCCGTTGTGTCGCTGCCAAGATACCCCTGTGCGGCGTTAATCAGCTTCTTCGCATCGCCTATCCTGCCCTTCTTAAACCAGGCGAACGCAAGATAGTAAGCCGCGTTTATCGAAAAGCTGTTCTGCGTAAGGAGCGCCTCCGCATTCTTTATCACGCTGTCGTAATTTCCCATAGCGTTCTCGAATACCATCGACGCGTATGTATGTACGTAATCGTTGTTCAAGTTGCTCAGCATCTCGAGACTGCGCTTCGCGCCTCTTACGTCTCCGAACTTCAGCTGGGCAAGGAAGAGCGAATAGAGCGTGTTTATCGATATTATATTCTTATCGACGTTGCCTCTTGCTATGTATATAAGCTTCGCGAGCAGCTTCTTCGATGCGGATACCTGTTTAAGCGAGGAATCCCTCAAGGCTATGTTCTCGTCCATGAACCCCTGCTTGTCATATGATATCATTGAGGTCTCGTAATTCGAATACTTTGTGTAAAGCAGCGCCTCTGCGTATAGAAGCTGCGGGTCCTTCGTGTCAGCATAAAGTTTCTCGTATATCTGCGCGGCCTTCTCGTGCTCTCCTGCCTCAACAAGCCTGTTTATGGTGTCAAGGGAGCCCGCAAGCCCTGGGTTTTTTAACTGCACCACCTTCCTTGTAAGGTGAACAAGGCTCTCACAGCCTGTGCACATTGCCATGTCATGGACCGCGAATGTCTCTTTGCCGCAGTACTCGCACATCAGCGTAGTGTATGTTTTTGTGGCTGCATCTATCGCCTTTATCGCGGTACTTAGGCTCATCTTATCCCTGTCAAGCTTTCACACACTTTATTTATATGCTTTCAGGATTAACTATAAATGTTAGGTGTTTAGATGAAGGATTTGGCGCCTAGGGTATTTAGGCAGAGGCTTCTTATCGACTGCATATACCATGTTAGACTAGACGAAAAATCGATAAAAAAGTTTCTTGGAGGACTTGCAAAAGAGCTTGGGCAGAAAACTTACGACAAAGCCTCTGTACATACGACCCCTGGAAGCAAGAAGATAAATTCTGGTTATGATGCATTCATACCGTTGACAACCTCCGGCATATATATGGGCGTCTGGCCTAAAGCCAAATTTGTATCTATCGTGGTATACACGTGCAAAAAGTTTGAGCCTAATAAGGCCATTAAGTTTGCAAGGAAGACGCTTCGAGCAAGCAGATTGGAATATAGAGAATTCTAAAGCACTACAATTTCTTCAGCACTACGAAGAGGTGCATGCTGTCGTACGGTTCCAGGCTTAGCCTCTCAACGATCTTGAAATGGCCCTCCAAGATCTTCAACTCTTCTTCATAGACCTCTTTCGGCTTCTTCGATATGTCGATGCTTTGGGATTTTATTATGAAATAGGCGTAACCGCCTTTCTTCAGGAACTTCGAGTTCTTCAGCAGCAGCGCCGCCTGCTCCCTTGCAGAAGCGTCCTGATAGAGTATGTCGCACTCGCCGACCATATCCTCGTAGCTTTCAGTGTGCATGGCATCAGCAAGTATAGGCAGCATGTTCTTTCTTGTCTCGCAGACGGCTATGAGGTTGCGCATGTTCCTCTCTGACAATTCAAGCGCATAGACGCTGCCGTCGCTTCCGACTATGTCGCTCACGTGGCTGGGTGTCGTGCCTGTGGCCGCGCCTATGTACAGCACGTTGCTTCCGTCCTTGATGTGCATCTCCTTCATGCCGTTCAGTATGGCTGCCGCAAGCTTGCTCCTGTAAGGGTTCCAGAGCCTGTACTCCGTCTTCCCTATATTTATGAGCTCCTCGCCGTATACCTTCCTGCCCTTGGCTAGGTTTATCGTTGCCAGCCTCTTGTCGATAAGGAACACTCCAGGGAAAATAGCCTTGGCTTCCATAGCCTATCGGCTAATACTCTCTTGCAAGGGATTTAATACGTTAGTCAGGCCTTCGAATACGCGATTGCGTAGTCCATCAATCGCCTTGAGATGCCTCCGAGCCTTGAGACTCTAGACATCGCCCTCTCGGAGATGCTCATGCCGTAATCCTCGTTGTCTGGGTTGCCTTCCGCGTCTATGAGCTCCATCTCCTCTTCTTGAAGGGATCTTATCTCATCGACAACGTCCTCTGGCACCATGGTCTTGCCCGACAGGTACTCTATTGAGACATTTACCGGCGGCTCCCTCCTCATCTTGCTGATGAACATGGCCTTAAGGGCCTTCTCTATCGCTTTATTGTATAAGATCGCGGCTGTGGCGTACTCCTTCACGCGTTCGTACCTTCTAGCCAGCTCCAGATCCTCTGCGGCCCTTTGTATAAGGGTCCTGACCTTCTTCATACCCATGTTCTCACCGAGGAGCACTCTCAGCCTATCTTTAAATATTTTGTCTGCCAATCGGTAATCGTAGAACATGCCTGCGTGTTCTCGGCGGCCTGAGCTGATGGTTGAGAACATTCTCATAAACAAGCTATTCCTCGACCTTATTCCGGTCTCGAACAGCGCAGTCGGCGAGGAAGAGGTATCCAGGCATTTCACTAAAACTGTATCCGACATATTCGGCATAGAAAAAGCCACGCTAGACAACATATACAAGGAGGAGAAGCAGGAAGGGAACCTGCACGGATACGTAGCCAATACAAGGAAGCCTTATTCCGACAACCAGCTAAGCGAGTATTCTTCATTCCCGGAGCTCATAGGCTTCTGGCACGACGGTTTCAGGAGCTGCGCACTTGTGCCCATAATCGCGAACGGCAGGGTCATATCCATACTTGAGCTCCTCTCCAAGCAGGAGAACAAGTTCTCTGACGAGATGCTGAGCGTAATCTCTTTCGGCGCATCTCTGATAGGCCCTTCATTGATATACAAGTACGAGACCAGCAAGAACGTAAGAATAGCGAATTACTTCAACGGCGCGTTCAACAGCAACATGCCGCAGTTCCTCGTGTCGAACGCTGATTCGATAGTCAAGTTCAACAAGAGCGCAGGCAAGGAATTCGGGATAGAGGGCGCATCCAAGAAAAACATCCCGCAGATACTCGGCATCGGTTTTGCTGAGCTCAAACAGCTATCCAACGGACGGAGCGCTAAAACGATACTCGGCTCCGGCAACGGCAAGCGCGTGTATTCCATATCATCAAGCCCGATAAACGACAATCTCATACACGTGTCCGCAAGGGACATAACCAAGAACGAGCTGTTCGACTCTGTGATAGAGACCGTCAACAGCGACCTTTACTCGGGTATAGTCTACCTAGACGGCGAGCTCAAGATAACGGGATCAAACGGCGGCCTATCGAAGATGACGGGCATAGAGAACAACATGCTTGTCGGAAAGGGCTTCTATGAGCTCGTAATCGACAGCATGCGCCAGGGCTTCAAGGAGCTTGCCAAGAGGCTCGAGAACGGCCATGTGATAGACTCGACCGACATGATAGGGAGTGACTCCGCGCCCGTGCGCGTCAGGTTCGTGCTCTCGAAATGGCTAAACGGCTACATATTGGTATTCACAAACGCGGAAGCGGAGCGCGAGATAAAGGCGATAAAGGGCTCGTTCCTGGATTTCATAAACGGCGCATCCGACATAGTGATAACGCTCGACGCCATCGGCTTCATAAAGGCGTGCAACATGCCCATAGAGGAGCTTCTCGGCTATGCCCGCGACGAGCTGATAGGCAAGGACGTGAAGTCGCTTTACGTCGATCCATCTATCATAGACAGGGACATAACCTACGTGAGGAACGGGATGAACGTCGACAACACGTATGTAACTCTAATAGCCAAGGACAGCACAAAGATACCCGCAACGCAGTCGACGCGCATAATCAAGGACGACGAGGGCAACACAAACTACCTGATAGTTCTGCGGGAGAAGGCGACAAAGCAGAAGCTCAAGGACAAGGAGAAAGAGCTCGGCTTCCTGGAAAAGCGCCTCAAGAACCTGTCATCGATAGGGGAGCAGAAATCGCAGTTCATATACAACATATCACATGAGCTCAAGACCCCGCTCACCAACATAAAAGGATATTCAAAACTTCTTTATCAAGGAGATTTCGGCGACATAAACGACGAGCAGAAGAGCACGCTCATCACGATCCAGGAGGAAGCGGACAGGCTGATGCAGATAATACAGCAGGTGCTCGATGCGGCGAAGCTCGAGACCGGCAAGACGAAGCTCGACCTCAAGGAAGTCGACCTGAAGGAATTGGAGAACAACTCGACGATAAGATCGCTCAAGGAGAAGGCCCAGAGCCAGGGCCTGTCTTTCGCGTGGAACGTAGCGTTTGATGTGCCTACGATAATGGCGGACCAGAGCCGCTTGATACAGGTTTTCGTGAACCTGATAGGCAACGCGATAAAGTTCACGAACAAGGGCGGCATAGCAGTAAAGATAACAAGGAAGGGCAGGAACTTCGTGGAATGCGATGTCACAGACACCGGCATAGGCATCAGCGACGAGGATTCACATAAATTGTTCAAGGACTTCTACGAGGCGCCGAAGAAGGGCCTTGTGAAACAGGCGGAGTCCGGCACAGGCCTGGGGCTGTCGATAACGAAAGAGATAGTGAGGCTGCACAACGGCGTGGAATCAAGGAAGAGGTCCATAGGCGTCGAATCAGAGTTAGGGAAGGGCAGCAAGTTCTGGTTTGTGCTGCCGATAAAGCAGAAAGGAAAGAGAAAAGACCAATAACTACTTTCGTGCGAACGATCCTGCGCCCACGACCTCTATCTTCAATTCCTTCTTCTCAGGCGAGACAGTGGCCTCTACGGTAGATCCCTCGAACATGTGCACCTCGTTCACGAACTTGACTAAGTCAAGCCCCTCGTCGTTCGGTATGCCTGTGACCCACTTCCTGCCGTTTGCGTCGTTCTCGTCCCCGTGCACTCCAAAATGAATGCTGCAGTACTTGAGGCCCTGAAGCAGCTTGATGTCAGTTATGTTGCCGTACTTGATTATCTTGTAGCTCTTGTTTATGTTCGTCCAGTCCCTTCTTGTTATTATGATTCGCTTGTTTGTGGCGAACACCATTGTCGGTGCGGTCAAAGATCCGCCGACTATGTTCCTTACCTCCGATGCCATGCGCTCTATCCGCTCCCCATGCATCAGCAACGTCTCAACTCTCTGTATGGCACGCGTCTTGCCTATGCCCATCCTGCACATCCCAGTAGCGTATGGGCTGTCTAAATATATAAAGGAGTTACCGGGTTCGTTATACCCCGATACACCGCGCTAGACGTGAATCTGCATTTTCAGGAAAAGGATGCAACAGCTACGAGATTATGCAATTTCTATGCCGCAAGCCCCGCCAAGCTTGACGGCTGCCTGATACCCGGAAAGAACGGCAGCATAGCTCTCGCCCTGGAATGCTCCTGTATAATTAAAGTTTAGGACATTTTTATTCGAAGCATTGATAATAAGGGTAAGGACGGCCGTATTGTTTGTTGTAGGATCCTTTGTCTTAGTGTAATATGCAACTTTGTAATTGCCTCCGTCCACATCAGTAAAATTGCTGTACATATCATATGGGGTCATCTTGCTTGCATTTTGGAACGTTATCGCAATACCTGGTCCTTGAACATAGCCGAACAAGACAGCTTCCCTATATGTTGAGTTATAGTTGCTAGCGGTGCATCCCGTTGTGTTCTCATACAGCTTCGTGTAATTTGCCATAAGCGTGTAGTACTTGCTCGTGTGCCATGTTGTTATCGCGGTGTTGTAAGATACGTTAGCCTGCGATATAGTTGTAGTGGGGATTGTTGTTGTCTGCGACAGAAGGTTCTGCGGGACTGTCGTAGTGGTTATGTTTGCCGTTGCGCCAAGTATGTTGTTGTTCTGCGCAGTCCCCCTGAGGCCACCCTGAACCAGGCTTATGCTGCCGGCGTCAGGGTTTATCTGCAATGCAGGATCGAGCGCAGTCACTATGACATCGGCGCTGCTCTTGCCTGCCGAACTAAGCGTGAGTTCAAGGTTTGAGTATGACGTGCCGACGTTTATCCTTGTGGTGTTGCCTGCGGTGAGAGACACCTTGAGCAGCGGGTTGACGAGCGCAGGAAGCTTGCCCACGTAGACCGTGGCTCCTGAGCTGCTGCCGGAGCCGAAGTATATCATGTACTCGCCTGTGCTGGTGCTGAACAGCGTGCTCGCATTTGTAAGATGCAGCTGGCCTGACTGGCTTATGTTTGTCACCCCGCCGCTTCCGAAGAATACAAATGATACGGCAGCGACCACTATCACCGCTATGACTCCGAGTATGAGTTTGCCCCTGCCTGATGATCTGGCATGTGGCACATTCTGGTCGCGATAGAATGCCATGGAATCCTTCTGCCTAGTTAAGCGTTTAATATGGTATAATATTTATATCTTATTCCTCTTCCTGCGGCCGAGCACATTTTCTCACACTGCCGTTTCCACCGCTATTCATCAGTTACAGAAAGGAATAATATCCCTTTTGTTGATAGGCTAACAGGTGACTAGATGGCAGGAGGGAAAGGTTCAGATTCAGACCTAAACGAGATACTTGAGATAATGAACGAGCGACAGCAGATAGCTTACAACGAGCTGCTTGATGTCGCGGCGAACAGGGGCATAGACGAGGGCAGGCTCAATTCCGCTCTTGACGAGCTCAAATCCACCAAAGTGGTGGAGGGCAGGAGCAGCGGCGGGATAATGATGTACTATCTGCTGCAGCAGCAGGAGGATCTCAGGAAGGTCCTGATAGTAGAGGATGACAAGAACATCAACAAGCTCATGGGCCTGTCGATAGGCAAGGGCTTCGAGATAACCCAGATATACGACGGCGGCCAGGCAATGGCGCTTGTCAGGAACATGAGGCCGGATCTCGTGATACTGGACCTCATGCTGCCGCACAAAGACGGCCTTGACATATGCCAGACGATAAAGAGCGACCCGATGATAAGCAACACCATCGTAATACTCGTAAGCGCGATGGACCCCACGAGCAACAGGTTCAAGGGCATCAAGTACGGCGCCGATTACTACATAAAGAAGCCGTTCGACCCTGCAGAACTGAAGAGCCTTGTAACCATATTCCTGAAGAAGAAGGGCAAGCGCTTCGACCCGCTGATAGACCTGCCGAACGAGGAAAGGATATCGAACGAGATAGAGCATTCGATCAAGTCAGACAGCCAGTACACGATAGGGAAGCTGAAGGTTGTAAACCTCGCGGAGTACGCGAAAAGTCTTGGCGAGAAATCCGCTCTGGTCATCCTCAGGCTGATATCGCAGCTCCTTCAGGACATAATAGAGAAGAAGAAGCAGGACACGTTCGTCGGTTTCCTGAACAGCGAGTCATTCATAATAGCGGGGGACAAGGAGGGCGTGCAGTCTGTGGTAGAAGAACTTAAGCAGGAGTTCAACGCAGTCATGCCGTTCATACTGCAAGATGAGGGTTACAGGGACATAAACCTTGACATAGAGAGCCTCTTCGAGACAAACGAGGTGCCAAGGCTGCAGCTCGTGTTCGAGCCATCCGAGCGAGACAAGATCCTCAAGAAGAGGAACGAGATCCTGAAGAGCAAGAAGAGCGCCAAGGCAGACATAGGCTCCTACACGTACGAAGAGCTCAGGTCGATGCTCGGCAGCGACGACATAGACCTCACCATAACGAGGGATTCAAACGGAGTGAAGCTGCAGGTGAGCAAGGGCGACGAGGAGTAATGATGTTGCACAACAAGGCGCAGGCATCAATTGACTTCATGGTCGCTTATGGGATAGCGCTGCTTGTCATAGCCATCGCGCTTTCTGTGGTGGTTCAGCTCGGCCTTTTCAACGTAAGGCTTGCGCCGACTACATGCAATCCCGCGCCAGGCTTCCAGTGCACCGCAGCGACCATGAACACCATGGGGGTATTGACCATAGCGTTCTCCCAGGCAACAGGAGGCACCTTGACGATAAATGGGGCAGGCTGCTCAAGCGCCGCAAACGCGACAAGAGACTACCCGGCTTACGGGAATGTGAATCTTTTGCCGTACACGAAAGCGCCGCAGTATTACCCAGCAATCGTACCGTTCAACACACCGTTCAATTCTCCTCCAGCAAACAGCATATCCCTCTCGTCAAGCGGCTCCGGGCTCATAACCGTATACTGCTACACCCATTTCGGCAAGGCGACATCGCAGTTAGGCAACTCGTTCAGCGGCATACTCTGGCTCAACTACACGATCAGCGACCTGCCGTCCAACCTGAACAACGTGCAGGAGATGGCGAGCTTCACAGCCAAGTACACGTGATCCTATGATAGTAGCGATTACAGGAATGCCAGGCAGCGGAAAGAGCACGGCAGCAGAGATACTAAAGAAGAAGGGCTTCAAGGTCGTGGAGCTTTCCGATTTCATAAAGAAGGAGATGCGCCATAGGGGCATAGAGATAACGGCAAAGAACATAGAGCATTTCGCCATAGCGATGCGCAAGAAACTGGGCATGGACATGACGGCAAAATTCGCGATAAAAGACATTTCAAGGATGAGGGGCGACATAGCGATAAGCGGCGTCAGGGACATCGACGAGGTGCTCTACATGCGCCGCAAATTGAAGAAGATCATCCCGGTAATAGCGCTGGTCGCGCCCCAGAGGCTCAGATACGAGAGGATAAAGGCGCGCGCAAGACCCTCTGACGTCAAGAGCTTCAAGGAGTTCAGGTGGCGCGACAACGAGAACAAGAAGCTCGGGATAGGCAGGGTGATACACTCCGCTGACATGCTCGTCTCCAATTCAGGCACCCGAAGGCAGCTGTCAGACAACATGGGCCGAGCGCTGTCCATGCTGCGAGAGAAACATGCATTAAGTTAATAAGCTTTGACATCGCAATTAAAGAAGTGATCCAGTGGACAAAGGCCTGATTTTTGTAGGCGCGCTCACGATAATAGCGCTTGCGGCGCTCACCAGCGCAGCGAACGTCAACATGGTTGAGCCGTACAACGCCACATTGCAGAACAACGGTACTGTATATCTGGGCAAGGTCGGGCCTGGCCAGACATTCTTCGTGACAATATCGGCAGCAACGCAGAACCAGAGCGGTGTCACACTGCCTCTCGGTTGGAACCAGTTCCTCGCATCGAGCCTGCCGAGCGGGTGGCTCGCTGCCAATTCATCCCTCTATAACCAGCAGCTCTCGATAAGGATAACAACTGCGCCGAACGCGGCGAACGGCACATACGGGTTCAACCTCACTGCAGTCAACGTAGGCAACTACTCCAAGCTCGGCAGCGTAAGGTTCAGGGCATACGTCAACGTGACGCCCAATGTATTCGTCCTTACGGTTCATCCGACAACGATAAGCACAGGCCCGGGCCAGCCGGCAAGCATATACGTTACCATAAACAACACAGGAGTGTCAGACAGCCCGTTCGTCATAAACATGCACAACCTTCCAGCATGGAACAATTCATACACCGTAATAGCGCAGCACCACACATCGCAGAACTTCATATATCCGGTATATGAGGGCACGCCCGGCGTATATGACACGCAGCTTTACGTAAGCTCGCTGGCAAGCCCTCTCGTATTCGAGCAGAGCAACGTGCAGATAAACGTCCAGGCAAGCCTGGCAAACGATTACTCCGCGCTAGGCCAGGGGGTCCTAGGGTTCCCGACAGTGTATGAACCCGCCTATGCTGTAATGTACCTGATAAGCCTGATATTCAAGCACTGATTTTAGTGAGCCGATGGCAAAGAAACACGATGACAAGAAGAAGGGCAAGCTCATCGGCAGGTACGTGCAACTGCACTCCCTGGAGGATCTCTTAAGGATACATGTAGGAGAACCGCACATACCGAGGCACATACGCGCGATAAAGGACGGCAGCTCGTACAAGCTGTTCCTCCAGGGCGAGAGATTCGGCGACACCAGATGCATCTACTACGTGAAGTCGCAGAGCATAAGGAAGTTCTGTACGCTCAGGATAGGCCATGACGGCAAAGAGAGTGCAGAGCTTAAGGATGATATCTCCGAAGACATGATAGACTTCAAGTCCTTCAAGGTGCCGATAATCGAGATACCCAAAGAGATGTACGACACAAAGGCGCAGGCAAAGTTCGACAACATAGTGCTCATGCAGATAAAGGACTATGCGTCGCTCGTAAAGGCGCTGCTCACGAACGGCTCCGATGAGGGCATGCCGATGATATACTCGTTTGTGTCAAAGGGCGCGCGGTACATAGGGACAGGCGATCTCATCAGGGAAGGCGATACACGCGTCTTCACCTATTCGAAGGTAGGCGAGAAGGAGCCGTTTTCCGCGCTGATGTACGATTACAACACCGACAGGGTCACTGCCGAGAGAAAACTCTCCGACAAAGCCACTGGCTACGTCAAGGTGATAAACCTTGCAGAGCCTCTGCCGTTCTTCAAGCCAGAGTAACTATTTTATACGCGTTCTCACAAGCGATATCATGGATGTTGACGAGCTCTTCAACATAAAAGGCAACGTCGCGATAATCACAGGCGCGTCAAGCGGACTTGGTCAGCTGTTTGCCGAGACGCTTGCGTCGAAGGGCGCGAACATAGCCATATGCGCGCGAAGGCTCGACAGGCTCGAGGCGTTCGCAAAACAGCTCGAAGCGAAATACGGCATAAGCGTGTTCTACATGGCTTTGGACGTGAATGACGAGACTAAGGTCAAGGAGTTCGTCGCAAAGGCCTATGAAAAATTCCAGCGCATAGACATACTAGTGAACAACGCCGGCACGGGCGCGGAGAGCCCCTCCACCGAAGTGCCTAAGGAGGACTGGCAGAGGGTCATAAACACGAACCTCGTCTCAGTGTTCGTATTTGCCAGGGAGGTGGCAAAGTACATGATAAAGCAAGGCCATGGGAAGATAATCAACATCGCGAGCATATACGGCCAGGTCGCGGACATCTTTCCAGTATCATCGTATCATGCGGCGAAGGGCGGCGTGATAAACCTGACGAGGGCGCTTGCCGTGGAATGGGCGCAAAGCGGCGTGAACGTCAACGCCATCGCGCCAGGCTATTTCCCGAGCGAGATGACCGAGGATTTCTTCAAGGACGAGAAGACGCTCACCTACCTCAAGTCCAAGGCTCCGCTCAACCGCATCGGAAACCTTGACGATCTGAAGGGGACGCTCATGCTCCTATCGTCGCACGCTAGCGACTTCATAACAGGGCAGACGATATTCGTAGACGGAGGCTGGACCATCTGGTAAGCTTATGGACAAGGAAACTGCAGGAAGAATCGCAAGGTCGCTCATAGAGGGCAACAAGTACATGGTGCTCTCGACGTGCGACAGCTCGGCCAAGCCATGGGCAGCCACTGTGTTCTACGCGCATGACAGGGACTACAACTTCTACTTCATATCTGCGATAGACACGCTTCACGCCAAGAACATAATCGAGAATCCGAACGTAGCGTTCGTGATATTCGATTCACATACCCCCATAGGCAGGTACGATGCCGTCCAGGCATCCGGGGTTGTGGAGCAGCTAAACAGGCAGGACGTGCCTGCGGCTATAGATACTTATTGCAGGAAGCTTTTCAGCGGGACAGAGAACCCTGGCGCAAGGTACGACCCTATGAACTACACTGAGCCGGCAGAGTTCAGGATATTCAGGATAAGGCTCGAGCACATTTACACAACGAGCGAGGAGCGCAGGACCGAGATCAGCCCAAAGGACATGGGCTGACCAAAAGAAACCTTTTTAATTCAGCTTGACAAGCTTGTAGCGTGAGAATATGATGAGCTACAAATCAGGCATAGTTTCTGTGGTCGGGGGAATAGTAGTCACCCTGATAACCGGAGTGATAAGCAGCACGCCCGCTGGCCTCGTAGGCGCGACGTGGTACGGATATCCTACGGCTTGGCTCTACAAGCTGGTCATAGCGCCGCAGTACAACCCGTGGCACCTCAACATAGCGAGCCTATTGATCGATGCGGTATTCTGGATAGCGATAATCGCCTTCATAATAAGCATAAGCGAGAAGGGCGCTTCTGCAGCACCTGCCGCTCCTGCAAGATCTGCAAGGGCAAGAAGGCGCAGATAACTCTTTTGGGCTGGTTCGCCAGCCCAATCTCTTTTTATAACATCGCAGAATAGCCAAGGCTTTTATCCCGCTTCATACAGCTTCGTCTTTAACCAAGCTTGCAGATAGGAATATAAACCGCTATAAGACATATCCTACGCTTAAACGTGGGGATTAGAGATGAACATAGACGAATATCTTGCAGAAAATTCTAAGCTTGTGAATACCGAACTTGAGAAATACCTGAAGAAGAGGTCGGACGAGCGCTACATAGAGAGCCTTCTGGGCAGGGCAGGCTACACATACGATACTGAAGCGATAAACAAGAGCATCCTAGAGCCGTCATGGTACCTGCTTGACCTCGGCGGCAAGAGATGGAGGCCTGCCATCGCGCTCCTTACGATACAGGCATTGGGCAAGAACCCGATGGACTATCTCGAGTTTGCCATAATACCGGAGGTAATACACAACGGCACGCTGGTCCATGATGACATAGAGGACAACTCCCCGATGAGGAGGAGCGCCCCTGCCGCTCACATAAAGTTCGGCATAGACGTGGCCACAAATCTCGGCGATTTCATGTACTTCTTCCCGATAAGGGCGCTTATTGACAGCAAGAAGCTTGATATGGAAACTAAGAACAGGATCATGTCCACGTACATAGCTAACATGACGAGGCTCTCGATAGGCCAGGCTACTGACATATCGTGGCACAAAGGCCTGATAGATCCCGCATCAATAACGCCTGACAAATACCTGCAGATGGTGCACGACAAGACCGGCGTGCTTCCAAGATTCGCGATGGAGATGGGCGCAATAATCGCGCACGCGCCTCAGAATGTGGTCGAGGCGCTGGGCAAGTTCGGCGCCACAGTAGGGATTGTCTTCCAGATCCAGGACGATGTCTTGGCGATATACGAGAGCAACGTCTCAAAGACCAAAGGCGGTGTAGGCGATGACATCTCAGAGGGCAAGATAACCCTCATGGTGATACATGTCCTTCAGACAGGCTATCAAGAAGACAAGAATAGGCTCATAGAGATCCTTGGAATGCACACGAGGGACAAGGCGCTGATAACCGAAGCCATAGCGATAATAACGAAGTACGGATCGAAGGAGTATGTCACAGAGCTTGGCGAGAAGATCCTCAAGCAGGCGTGGGACGAGGCAGATAAGCTTATTCCCGAATCAGAGGCCAAAGATATACTAAAGAACCTTGCCGCCTTCATGATATCCAGGACCAAATAAGGCGGTTCAGACAGCCAACCCGGTAATGGCCGGTTATGGCCTTCCTGGTACGTCTCTCATAAGCTATATATATTTCGGAAGACGTAAAAATATGTGTAGGTTCCTTGGATAAGCACAGGCACGTGGAGCACAGCGGCTTCAAGGGCTATGTAGCCGAGATAAAGCCTCTGGTCCATCACGAGATAATGAATCGCATCGCCGACGCGGAGCGCGGTGCGGACAACGACGCCAAGTGGTTCTACGACATAGTTAGAGAATATCCTTCAAGGCCGAGCGGCTACAGGAGGCCCGGGCTTGTCATGCTTGTCGCAGAGATGTTCGGGGTGCCGAAGGAGGAGTCATACAAGATTGCTGCTGTGATCCAAATGACGCAGGAGTGGGTGCTGGTCCATGACGACATTATGGACGGCGCCAAGGTGAGGAGCGGCCTGCCGACCCTGCACATGAAATACGGAATCCCTCTCTCCATAACTGTAGGCGACACGCTTCACATGATTGCGGACAGCATGCTTTCTGAATTCGGAAAATCCGCTGCCGCAATAGGCACACTCATATCCTCAAGAACGTATAATACCCTGCTCAGGACCAGCGAGGGGCAGGCAATGGATGTCAACTTCATAGGCAAGAGCCTCGAGGGCGTAACCATGGAGCGTTACCTCCACATAGTAAAGGAGAAGACATGCAGATACTCTGTGATGGACCCTATGGTAATCGGCGCTATGCTCGCAAACCAGCCTGAAAACGTGATAAGGGCTCTCGAAACTGTGGGCGCCTATGCAGGCGTAGCCTTCCAGATAAAGGACGACATACTCGACATGATTGCAGACGAGGCGAAGTTCGGGAAGCAGAGATACGGCGACCTTTACGAGGGCAAGCTGACCGCGATAATAATCTACACTTACCAGAGCGCAACGCAGGAAGAGCGGGCAATGATCAATAGCATCTACGCAAAGAAAAGAGAGGATAAGACGGCAGAGGAGATCCGATTCCTCGTAGAGACGATAGAGAAGTACAGCTCAATCGAGAAGGCGACGGAGCTTGCCAAGAGCTACGGAGAGCAGGCCGAGCTGGCACTGATGGACGCGTTCAATTTATTGCCGGACAACAGCTTCAGGCCTATATTCGTCGAGGCAATCAGGGAGATGTATACAAGGGACAAGTAATCCGCGTCTCGTTACTCTCCAATCCAATGTGCGTCAAAAGACGGATGTATCGAGTGCTTATATATAAACGCTACAAACATTATACCTCATGCAGTCCTCATCAGCCGCTAGGGGCACGCTCTCAAGCGGCCACAGCATAGACGAGAAGACAGATGACGGCAAGTTCACTCTTGCAAAGGTCATCGATGCTAATACGCCGACGGAATTCATGGAGAACCTCTCCGAATTTGCGATGAGCCTGCCAAAGGCAAAACAGGAGCGTTGCGTGGAACTCGTGATGTACTTTGCAGGCCAGGCGGCAAGACACGGGCTGTACCGGGCGCACATCGACACAGACATGGGCGAAGCTGAGGGCACAAAATACCTTGTCACCGAGCATCCGGAGAGCAAGGTAAAGCTTCCTGCGGGATTGTTTTGCACGGACTCGAACTTTGCGACTATAGACAGCGAGCGCCACAGGAAGCTCGGCAAATTCCTAACGGACAGCACAGGCGGCATATACCCCGGGTACAACGCATGCAAGGAGCTCAACATCGTAGACGAGGCAGGAGAGAGGCTTTTCGTAAGATTCACCGAGCTTCTCCAACACGCAGGCGCGCATCCGCTCGTAAGGACGGATGACGAGTGCTGACGTTAAGACGGATTTAAGTTAAAATAATATTAGTGATACACATGCCAGACGATTCGACAAGAGAGGAATGGGCAGCCGCGATGCGCGAAGCCGGTCGCGTGCTCAGGGTGCAACCCCGCTATACCAAGGCGCAGATATTCCCCGAGGAACCTAGAGACGATATGCACATGATATCGATGCTCCTGGAGTTTTCAAGGAACCCGCCCGCGCCTGCGAATGCCGACATCAACAGCATTGACTGGGCAACGCTCCAGGGCGTTGGAGACGCATACCAGAATTTTGCAATCCTGCTGGCGGCAGACGCGTACAGCGACGCGCGCGACAAGGGCATCAAGGCTCCCGATATCCCGGAAGAGATAGCATCAGACTCGAGATTCGTCTCGTATGTGACCTCCAACGATATCGCCCTGAGGGGCCATCGCGACGAAAAGCTTGGCCTTGACGAAGACACGATACTTGATATAATCAGCACCCACAGCGTGCTGTTGGGCAGCAGGACGGCAGCCCCGAAGGACAGATCACTGTCCCACTGATTGCCGTAGTTCTGGGCAATGAATAAATAGCTGAGCAGAGAATATGCCTGTGGTGGGTATGGAAAACATAAACGTTGTGCTCGTAGACGAGAACGACAACGAGATAGGCTTAGAGGAGAAGCTGAAGGCGCACCAGAACGGTGCGAAGCTGCACAGGGCCGTATCCGTGCTGCTGTTCAACTCCAAGGGCCAGCTCCTCATGCAGAGGAGGGCGCTGTCGAAGTACCACTCGCAGGGCAAGTGGGCCAATACGTGCTGCAGCCACCCGTTCCCCGGCGAGGACAACCTCGCAGCTGCGCAAAGGCGGCTAAAGGAGGAGATGGGCGTCGAGTGCCGGCTCAAGGAGGCGTTCCATTACACGTACAAGGCAGAGGTGGGGAACGGCCTCACGGAACACGAGTACGACCACATATTCTTCGGCGAGTTCGACGGCATGCCAAAGCCGAACAAGGACGAGGTCATGGACTGGAAGTGGATGAGCCTGAAGGACCTGAGGGCAGACATGTCCAGGAACCCGCAGAACTACGCCCCCTGGCTGTCGTTCACTGACGAGGTAATAAATCGCAGGAATTAATCCTGCAGAAACATTCAATTGATTAGGATATGGGCGCATTGTGCGCCAGGATCTCTAAGCAGGATCAGAGAGGATCGAGTGCTTCATGCAGCTCCTTTCCCTGCCTAAGCAGTTGGATTTGCGGCTTGCCCGCATGTACTGGCGTGCTCTTGGGTTCAGCCTCTGCCACTCTTACCCGCGGCCCTGGCCTCGAGCCGATGAGCACACATAATGCCGCGTCAATGTTCTTGCCGGTCATGATATCTTTTACTGCTGGCCATATATATACCGGATTCGCCGGCATACGATGAATGACGTTCCAGCAGCAATGACCATCTATAAATACTTTTACCAAGCAGATTCATCATGCCGTACAAAAAGGCTTTCATGAACCAGGCCGAGTTTGTAGTAAGCAAGGGCCTAGTCACCGACAAGCACACCGACGAGTATACAAAGACCGTTTTCGACCTTCCAGTGCCAAAAGATGCGATAAAGGAATACGGCGCTACCGGCTTCTCGCCTGCGCACGTCCCAGGCCACAATCTCGACAACTCGATAGACTTCCTGGTCAATGAGGGTACGCCTGTATATGCGATGGCAGACGGAATTGTCGTAGAGATAAAGGACGATTCGGACGTGCACGGGATAAGCACGAAATACTGGGCTGAAGGCAACTACGTCGAGATAATGCATGATCCTGATGACGGGTGCAAGATATCCAGCTATTACGAGCACCTCAAGTTCCAGGGCGTTGTGGTCAAGCCAGGCGACACTGTCTCAAGAGACCAGGTCATAGGCTTTAGCGGCAACACAGGCTTTACCTACACTCCGCATCTTCACGTGCAGGTAAACAAGTACCTCAGCGACGACATCAACGACTTTGTCACGCTGAGGATACGGTTCAATGATTTCCCGGAAGATGGTTCTCCTGCTCTTTACGGCCTTGAGAGAAAGTAGATTCGAAGCGTTTATATAGCTGAACAATGCATTAACAATCAGCGGGCTCGTAACTCAGCCTGGCCAGAGTGGGAGGCTTTTAACCTCTAAGTCGGGGGTTCAAAATTTCTTTAAATAGAGATGAAACTCCCCCCGAGCCCGCGTTATGCTAATCCTCAGCAAGCCTTAAATATTTTATTATAATATATTATAATATGCCTGAAGTCGTAGAGCTCAAGGTCAGACGCATAGGCACCTCATTAGGGGTAATAATACCCAAGAGGATAATAGCCGAAGAGCACCTTAAGGAAGGGTCTAAAGTGTCAGTAGCTCTGCTCAAGAAGGAGCGACTGAAGTTGGTAGAGAGGGCATTTGGCATCGCAAAAGGAGCTAAGCCTTTCAAGAGGGAATACGAGGAAGATAGATTCTAGACAGGCACGAAATACGTATAGTAGAGTATATAAATGTATACCTGTATATCTAGATTATGCCAATTATCTTGGATACCTCGGCCTGGATAGAGCTGTTTAAGAAAAGCGCAAAGGGCGCCAAAGTGAAACTCCTGCTAGATAGTGGAGAATGCTGGACTTCGGTTGTAACCATAGCTGAGATTACAAAGTGGGCGCTAAGAGAGCTGCTAGACCCACATGAAATTGTTATGTTGATTGAAGGCACCTCTCAGGTAATAGATACGGATAGCGAGATAGCGTTTATTGCCGGGCATATAAACTACGAAAGGAAGAAGACAGTAAAGAGGTGGGGGATGGTAGATTCGTTGATAGCAGCCACAGCGGCCAGGCACGGGCTCAGGATCCTTACCTGCGACCGCGATTTCCTCGGCCTGCCTTATGCGGAAGTACTAGAACCATAGAGCGCCAATAGAGCACCAACCACCCTCATATCAAGGCTTAAATACCCTCTGTTGCTAATATCTATCTGTAAGCTACCCTGAATTTAGCAAGGTCTAAATACTAGTTTGGTAAATTCATATCAAGCCAGGGTGGCAGAATCCGGTAACGCGTGCGCCTGGAAAGATTTCTCTCGAAAGCGCATGGCTCGCAAGGGCCTTTTGGGTTCAAATGCACTTCAGTGCTGAATATCCCAACCCTGGCGTTATCGTTGCAAAAAAGGATAATAGCATGGCAGAAAACAAACCGCAGCAAGGAGGCAAGGGCGCGACAAAGGGAGCGTCGTCAATCATCAGAATAGCAGGCAGGGACGTCGACGGCTCTCTTAACATAGAGCGAGCGCTGACAAAGGTGAAGGGCATAGGCGCGAACATGGCGCATGCGCTTGCGTTGCAGATAGACTCGAAGCTCAGCATACCAAAGTCAACTGAAATAGGCTCATTATCAGAGAAGCAGATGGCTGATTTAGAGAACGTAATAAAGAATCCGGGCAACTTCGGAATTCCTTCTTATATATTAAACAGGAACAAGGATGCAGAGTCAGGAAAGACGATGCACATGGTCAGCAACGATCTTATGTTTGCCGTAAGGCAGGACATAGGAAGAGACATGACAAACAAGACGTGGAGGGGTCACAGGCACCAGTACGGGCAGAAGGTGCGCGGCCAGCACACGAGAAGCACAGGCCGTACAGGCGTGACTGTAGGAGTCACGAAGAAGGCGGTCGCAGCGGCGCAAGGTGCAGCAAAGACACCGGCGCAAGGAGCGCCTGTAAAGGCAGACGCAAAGAAGTGATATTTTGGGAGCACCGAAAAGGAATAGAAGCACATACGACAAGCCAAAGGAGCGTTGGAACCTCGACAGGATAAAGTCGGACAACGCCCTGAAGGATGAGTACGGCCTCAAGAACATGCGCGAGTTATGGAAGGCGCAGACTGAGATCTCAAGAATAAGAGGAAACGCAAGAGAGCTTCTGGCAGGTTCATCCCAAGAGAGCATGAAGACGCAGCTCATCGCAAGGCTCGAACGCCTCGGCATAGCAAGGCCAGGCGCGTCTCTCGACGACCTGCTTGACCTGAAGCCGAACAGCATACTGGAAAGAAGATTGCAGACAATCGTATTCAAGAGAGGTCTTGCACGCACAATAAAGCAGGCAAGGCAGCTCACTACTCACGGCTTCATAGCGATAGACGGGAAGAAGGTCAACAGGCCCGGCATACTCATAGAGGTAAAGTCAGAGGCAAGGATCGGATATTACAAGCCTATCGACATAGCAGCAAAGAAGCCGACAGAGCAGCAGGCAGCAGCAGAGGAGCCTGCTCCGGTTGAAGCTGCACCGGCACCAGCAGTAGAAGAGAAGAAGAGTGAATAATCATGGCAGGAAAGGGCAAAGGTCCGGCAAAGAAAACTGACAAGAAGCAGGAGCAGCCTCAGCAGCAACAGCAGCAAAAGGAGAAGATATCATACGAGGCAAAGGCATTAGAGACGTCGCTCATAAAGCCAAGAATAGAGCGATGGGCAGTGGCTCATGTCTATTCATCCAAGAACGACACAATAATAACGCTTACGGACCTCAGCGGCGCCGAAACAATAGCAGTAGGCAGCGGAGGCATGATGGTAACAGCTGATTCTCAGGAAGGATCCCCATACGCGGCAATGCAGGCGGCATACAAGGTCGCGGCAGCAGCGAAGGAGAAGGGCATAACGAACGTCAACATCGAGATAAGGGCGCCAGGGGGCCACAACTCGAAGACGCCGGGGCCGGGAGCCCAGGCGGTCGTGAGAGTGCTTGCAAGAAGCGGGCTCAGGGTCAACAGAATTGAAGACGTAACTCCAATACCGACAGACACCACAAGAAGGTCAGGCGGCAGAAGGGGAAGGAGAGTCTAATCTTGCAGAGGTTGCGCAACCTCCGTTATCTTTTCTCATGCTGCTGGTGCAGTTTCTTGTCTATCTCCAGGATCTTGCCCCCCTTTGTGAACACGTATACTATCATCCCTGAAATCGGCAGCAACAAGCCTAATCCTATACTCAACAGATCGAACTGCGTGAGAAGCAGGAAGCACGACACCGCGCCGAGCACCGCTGTCACCGACACCCATCCAATGTTGAGCGGCACCTTGAACGGCCTCTTGAAGTGAGGTGCAGTCCTTCTCAGATGCAACAGGGCAAAATTCACTATTATGAAGACTACAAGCGAGCCGAAGCTAGTGATCTTCGCCACTATCCCTACATTGCCTATCGGTATGAACAGCAGCGCTACTAAAAACGTGAACAGCGATGCGAGTATCGGGGTGCCTGTCCTTTTGCTTATCCTGCCTAGCGCCTTCGGGAGGACTCCCTCGTTGGACATACCGTAGACTATCCTCGAGCTCGTTATGAGCATCACAAGCACAGTGTTCAGCGTAGTGAGCAGCGCGGCAAGTGTCAGCACGTCATATGCGGTACTTCCGAACGTTGCTGATGCAGCAAGCGCAAGAGGCGCATCAGATACTGCCAGTTTCTGCGGCGCTGCAAGCGTTACTGCCGATATCCCGACAAGCACATATAGCACTGTCGTTATGGCAACGGCTATCAGCAGGCCGCGCGGCAGATTCCTTTGCGGCCGCTTCGTCTCCTCGGCAAGGTTTGCTATGTTGTCAAAGCCTATGTATGCGAAGAACACAAGGATCGCTGCTCCGAATATGCCTGCTGTCCCTGTCGGCGATATGGTATAATTCACAGAGCCGAACTTCGGCACTGCGGCAGCTATCACTATCAGGAGCCCGCCTATCGCTATAGCGCTCAATACCGTGTTCAGCGTAAGCGACTGCTTGATGCCCTTTATCGCTATTATCGTGAGCGCCGCCAGGAGCCCAGCAGCGACAAGCGGTATAGATGACGGCAGTATGCTCTGGAAATAGTATGCGAACCCCAGCGATACTGCTGCAGCTGCGACCATCTCAGTTATAAGCATCATCCACTGCCCAAGGAATGACAGAGCCTTATTCCCGTATGCCCTGCCTATGTACGTGTACTCCGATGCGTCTCTCGGGTACATCGACACGAGCTCTGCGTACGATAATCCTGTAAATAGCGCTATCACAGCTCCTACCAGGAATGCCATCCAGACTGCACCGCCTGCGAGCCCAGAGGCTGCACCTACGAGAACGTATATTCCGGCGCCAATTATGTTGCCTACGCCGTATGTGACGACCTGGAACAGGCCTGCGACCCTATGGAGTTTCGGCGCACCTGGCATCGAAATAGATTTCCAACGCTAACTTAATAAGCCCAGCGTGCGCCGGTGTACTGGGGCAATAGGACGGGACGCACAACCACAACTGCTCAACGAGAACTTCGGTTTCTGAGCCTCGCCTTTTCAGAAATCGCTTTCATCCTTAGGCTGTACTTTCCTATAAAACCTGAGAACTCTTTTGTGTTAAGGACATATGTCCTCAGGCTGCCTCTCGTATGGAAGCCGAGCCTTTCAAGCACTCTGTTGTCCAAACGGTCCATTCTCATTATGTAGATGCCTTGTTCGTTGTAGCCTCCTCTACAGTCAAATATTGCAGAGAAATAGTTTGCAGAGTAATCATTTGCGTACTTGAAGATTATCTCCCTTCTCCCCAAAGAATCCTCAAACAGTTTCTTTAGCTTCGAGTTGTATATCAGCGCGCTGAACGTTCCCTCTATTTCTGTTATCATTATCTTAGTAGGATCAACGTCAAGGACGTTGACAGCGAGCTGCACGAACCTTTCAAGAAGGTCGTTGTTCTTCGTTACTAGCGAGATGCCTTCACGCCTTCTGTTGCAGCTGTAGACTCCCAGCATGTAGCTGACATCGGGGCTCATCGCTAGCTTCTTGGACATGGTATCACGCCTATATACTGGTTAACCTCTTTGCGCATTCGATAATCTTTTCGGAGTCTCTTATCGCTTCTGATGCATCTATCTCAGAGCCAAGATCGCCATTATACTGAATCGCGTGTCTTGTCAATCTGTAGCCGTTCAAGAGCTCAAGCAAATGCCTGGATCCCTGATCGTCTTTATAGATCGTCTTCAGCGCAACGACGACTGCGTAGTGCCCTCTTTCTTTGTACCCTTTTGCGAAAAGCAAGGCCCTGCCGGCATGGAACATGGAACTGTACGCGAGCAAGAATGCGGCGTCGAATAAATTAATCTCCATGTTCCTCTCGGCCAGATCAAGGTACCTCTCAGCAATCTTGATCGATCCGGATACCGCAGCAGGATCCTCAACGCTGCGCTTTATCAGCCCCTTCCCTAAAAGCTCATCAAGATTATATATCTGCTCCATAAATTACCACACGGTTTCTGATCACAGATGCATAGAATGGGTCATTTTTGTCTGCCTTCTCTCTCCACTTGCCTATAGGGTATACCTGCACCTTTACCTCTTTCCCCAATCTGCCTTCTAGTAATTTTAATTTTTCAAGATTTAATTCTTTTCTTTGGGCTATCACAAGCAGGTCTACATCGCTGCACCTGTCATAGTCCCCTTTTGCGTGGCTGCCATACAAAATCAGCGAGGCAATGTCTTCGTTCTCCTTCGCGAATCCGATCAATTCGTGAGATGCCGAAAGCAGGAAATAAGCCTTTTTAAGCTCGCGCGTTGCTGCGTTGTCCGCCAACGAATACAGCGATGTATTGCCTACTATACTTTTGTCAAGCAGGCCCTCCTTGTGGTATATGTTTAGGTACAGCAGCGCAGTCATCGGGCTGATGTCGAGCCTCTTGGCTACCTCCCTTATGTAAGCCTTAGTATTATCCTGCAGGAAGTACTCAAGCACCTTCCAGCCCTTGAACTTTCTCCATGCGCTCAATAGCATAATATATTATACAATTGTATAATATATAAAACTATCGTTTGCTCTATTATACATTTAGTTGGACCTGTTCTCTCTTAGAGAACAAATCGTTCTCTTTTTGAGAACGTCATAGCGTAGCGAAGGTACCAAGCGTGTAGCTCGCGCTAGGTTAAGCAATCAAATAGAAGAAAAAGGATTGCAGTCTTGAGGATTAATGTAAGGAATCGCGTTCCAGTGCACACTAAAATTATTCGAGGTGATCTATCCGCAGGTTCCCCTACGGATACCTTGTTACGCCTTAGCCCTCCTCACAGAACCCTAACTCGAAAACGCCTTAAGGCGCTGCCTCACTAGGGCCCCACTTGGGTGACTTGGCGGGCGGTGTGTGCAAGGAGCAGGGACAGATTCACCGCTCGATAGTGACAAGCGATTACTAGGGATTCCAGCTTCATGAGGGCGAGTTTCAGCCCTCAATCCGAACTTAGGTTGGTTTTAGGGGATTGGCTCTGCCTCTCGGCATTGCATCTCATTGTGCCAACCTTTGTATGCCACGTGTTGCCCGGAAGATTCAGAGCATACTGACGTACCGTCGCCCTCTCCTTCCTCCTCTTTAAACAGAGGCGGTCCCAACAGAGTGCTCCGCTTATCTCTAAGCGGGTTGCAACTGTTGGCGAAGGTCTCGCTCGTTCCCGGACTTAACCGGACAGTTCACACCACGAGCTGACGATCGCCATGCACTACCTCTCGGCTCGTCAGGTAAGATCTTTAGTCTGACCTTCATCCTGCCGTCGCTCCCGGTAATATTTCCGACGTTGAATTCAATTAAACCGCAGCATCCACCCCTTGTGGTGCTCCCCCGCCAATTGCTTTAAGTTTCAATCTTGCGACCGTACTCCCCAGGCGGCAGACTTAACACTTTCGCTACGGTACTGCGGGCATTCGAGATGCCTGCAACACCAGAGTCTGCATAATTTACTGCTAGGGCTACTCGGGTATCTAATCCGATTCGTTCTCCTAGCCTTCGCTCCTCACTGTCGGATGCGTTCTAGTCAGGCGCCTTCGCCACCGTTAGTCCTTATAGGATTACAGGATTTTACCCCTCCCCCATAAGTACTCCTGACCTCACCCGCTCCCTAGCCTATGGGTATCTCATGCACGCATTGAAGTTGAGCTCCAATATTTCACATGAGACGGCATAGGCAAGCTACGAGCGCTTTAAGCCCAATAATCGTGGACACCACTTGTGCTGCCGGTATTACCGTGGCGGCTGCCACCGGTCTTGCCCAGCACTTATTCGCCAAGCTTACTGGACTTGGCAAAAGGTTCACCGAAGTGAACCGCTCAGATTCCCCCCATCACGCTTCCGCGCATTGTGGAGTTTGCGCGCCTGCTGCACGCCGTAGCGCTAGGGCCCTTGTCTCAGTGCCCTTCTCGGGGCCTATGCTCTCACATCCCCTACGGGTTATCGGTTTGGTGGGCCGTTACCCCGCCAACAGCCTGATCCGCCGCAGTCTCATCGCGGGGCGGTGGTGCTGCAATTTGCACTCCTTTAAGCTATGGCTCCTTCCAGATGCCATGGCCTATGGCGAATTACGGTCAGTTTCCCGACCATATGCGCCTCCCTGCGGTAGATTGACCACGTGTTACTGAGCCGTACGCCGCCCAACGAAGCCGTTGGGCAAACTTGCATGGCTGTCGAAATCTGATAGCAGTGTCCTCCAGCAGCATCGACTGGAGTCGATACGCTGTTTTATTTGTACGTACAATCAACTTATTAAAAAGCGAATTGTCGTTCGCGATTCCTCTTTACACTCCTCAAGACTGCATCCAATTCCAAGCAGGAATTTTCACAATAGGGTAAGCAAAAATGCCTACACACAAAACGAAGCCTGTGCCCCGTAAGATATCTGCAAAAACAGACGATATATGTTAAGTTATTAACGTATTTAAAGCTTATCGTATCCAACTTTGAGTGTGATATTTGGGGTCTGGGGGCTATGAAGGGCTGTGTTTTCTGCGAAATGCCGCAAAAGGAGCTGGCAAGGACTATTTACGACGACAAAGTTTGCAGGATAATACTGAGCAAGTACCCTGTCGAGAAGGGCCACCTTCTGGTAATATCAAAGGGCCATTACAAGGACATGCTCTCGACTCCCGATCCGATAGTGTCGCACATGTTCAACACAGCGAAGAGGTTCGGCTCAAAGTCCAAGCGGAAACTCAAGTGCATGGGCATGGACATAGGGGTAAACATAGGCGGAGCGGGGACTGTGCCCCATCTGCACATACACGTAATACCAAGGTACAGCAACCGCAGGAAGCCGCACTTCGCGCCAGGCAAGCATGTAATCAAGGACTCTGAGGTAGACGAGGTAAGGCGCCTCTTTTACATGTGAATTCCGTTAGCACGCAAGGCATATATATTTAGACGAGCCCAGCATGAAACATGAGCGCAACGCGCAACAATTCTGATTCGCGAGAGTTGCTTGTTTCGAAGATGGTGTGCGAATACGTACTCGCCAGGCTGAACGAGAAATGCGGGAATGCAGGAGACATAACCGACACCATAATAAAGATATTCTCTAGGCACTGCCCTGAAACAAACAGTTCCGCTATCAGGGGTCTTTTCGAATCAATGAGCTTAGAGAATTCTCAGATTGGGCTGTCACCTGAAGGGCTAATGGAGCTGGCGAAAGAGGAGAGCGAGAGGTACGAGATAAACAAAATAGTAACGCAAATGCTGAATAAGCTTAACGGCGTCGAGCTGGCCAAACTCAACAACGAGGTTGCGCGAGCAGGCAGGAAGGGCCTCGAGACGCCTGACCTGCAAGAGCTTGAGATAAAATGCAGAGGCCTATGCGAGACGATATCCCCTATTGTAAAAAGGATCGGCTTGCCGATTACGGGGCTTACTCCTCATGAAGCTGCCGACAGGGCAAAAGCAGCAGCAAGGCTGGACGAGTTGGCCAACACATTGGCGAAAATACCCGAGACTTACAAGAAAGACAACAAACACGATCCTAAAATCAAGATGAGGCTTGCGCAGATTCGGCTTAGGGATACTGCAGCAACAGTTAACGGTTTCATAACCACTCTAGAACAAAGCGGGATATTAAGGAACGGAGACATGTCGATTCAGCTCCCGACAGACCAAAACATGCCAAATCTGACTCCTATAGGAATGGAGAAAACGTTCGACAGACCTGTATTAAAGGATCATCCTCTTAGGATCTAGAAGCCTGTCAAGCGTCTTCCTGCCAAAAACTTTTTTCTCAATGCAGATGTCTTTCACCGTCTTGCCTGTCTTATAAGACAGTCTTGCTATCTCGGCTGCCTTTGCGTATCCTATATACGGAGTCAGGGCAGTAGCGATTGACATGTCGTGCTCTATCCTGCTCTTGAGAAGCTTTTCGTTGGCCTTTATGCCGTCTATGCACTTTGCGGCAAGCGTGTCTATCGCGTTCGACATTATCTCGATGGAGTAGATGAGCTTGTAGGCGATTATAGGCATGAATACGTTGAGCTGGAGTTGGCCTCCAAGCGCTGCGTTTGCCACGACAAGGTCGTTCCCTATCACTTCAAAGCATACCATGTTCGCCATCTCCGGTATGCTCGGGTTTACTTTTCCAGGCATTATGGACGAGCCTGGCTGCTCTGCCGGAAGAGCTATGTCGTTGAATCCTGTTGAAGGGCCGGAAGTCAAGAGCCTCAGGTCGTTCGCCAGCTTGCTCACCACTATCGCAACATTTCTCAATGCGCCGCTTACGAAAGCTTCTGCGCTCTGGTCCTGTATCTCGTAAAACGTGTTCTTTGTCCTTTCGAATTTCCGCTTAGTGAGCCTGTTTATCTCCAAGATGCACGAAGTCGCATATCCTTTGGGTGTGTTTATCCCTGTGCCTATCGCAGTTCCGCCTATTGGCAAGTACCTCAGCTCGTCTCTGGCGAGTCCTATTCTTTTAGATTCCACATACACAGCAAGCGCGTGCGTGGAAAACTCCTGCCCAAGGGTCATAGGCACAGCATCCTGCAGGTGCGTCCTGCCCACTTTCACAACTTTCATGAATTCTGAAGACTTCCTATCCAGCGCCTTTTCGAGTTTCTTCAGAGAAGGAATCAGTCTTTCTTCAAGCATAAGATACGCTGCAATGTGTATCGCGCTGTGGAAGACGTCGTTCGTTGACTGCGACATGTTCACGTCGTCATTTGGGTGTACGATTTTGTAATCCCCTTTCTTCCCGTGAAGCATCTCTATGGCCCTGTTGGCTATCACTTCGTTGACGTTCATGTGGGTGCTGGTTCCGGCTCCGGCCTGGAACAGATCTATCTTGAACTGGCTGTCAAATTTACCATTCAGGACCTCGTTTGCCGCCCTTATTATCGCGTTGCCCTTCCTCTTGTCGAGCTTTCCCGCCTTCATGTTCGCCTTTGCAGCAGCGATCTTGACAAGAGCGATGGCGTTTATCAGCTCCTTTTGCGGCTTCCTGTCCGAGATCTTGAAATTGTCGAGGGCCCTCTGCGTCTCAGAGCCGTAATAGGCGTCTGCAGGCACTCTTACATCGCCAAGGACATCGTGCTCTATCCTCTGAGCCATGATATAACATAGAAAGAAGCATTTTTATTGGTAAGCTCATTCAAGGAGCTTGTGCGACGCCCTCTCCTTCATTTTCCTTACCGTCTCGGCAAGCCTGCCCTCGGCCTTTGGCATCTGCCTCTTATAGATGGCAACCCGTCCTCCTTCGTTCCTGGTAACCGTCTCGGCCAGCCAGTCGTCGCTCATCTTCTTGTAGTCGCTCCTGTAGTGCGCTCCCCTGCTCTCCTCCCTAATGAGGGCGCTCCTTACAACCGCCTCGCACAACGGCAGCATCTTTTCAGTCTCTAGCGCGACCTTTAGTTCAATATTGTTCTTCAGCCCGTGCGGCACCCTTACGCTTGTGAAGTCAATCTTGAGCCCCATTATCCTATCGAGTGCCGCTTTCATGTCCGTCTCGTTTCTCACAATGCCGACGTCATCCCACATAAGGGCCTGCATCTCCGCTCTTATATCTTCAACCTTCGCCCCTCCATTCCCGAAGAAGCTGTCTATGTGCGCGATAGTATTCTCTATCTCGATCAGCGTCAGCGGATTCCTTTCCGATTCCTTGGCAATCTTTGCGGCTTCCCTTCCTACGATCTTGCCGTATACAACTGTTTCCAGCAGGCTGTTGCCGCCAAGCCTGTTCGCTCCGTGTATCTGGCCCACAGTCTCACCCACGGCGAATAACCCCTTTATCTTTGTCTCGCCTGTTAGGGACACGTCCACGCCTCCCATCGTATAGTGCGCAGTAGGCGCCACCTCCATCCTCTCTTTCGATATGTCGATGCCGTTGAGCTCCTTGAACTGCCTGTACATCTTCGGAAGCCTCTCGAGTATCTTGTTCTTCGGCACGTTAGTTATGTCGAGGTAAACCCCGCCGTGCTTTGTCCCGTTTCCTTTGTTTATCTCGTTGAATATCGCTCTTGAGACCTCGTCCCTCGGCCCGAGCTCCATCCTTACAGGATCGTAGCGCTTCATGAAGCGCTCCCCCTTCGCATTCAGGAGTGTGCCTCCCTCGCCTCTGACCGCCTCAGTGACAAGGGTGCCGACAGCGCTCTTGGGGTATACCATGCCGGTTGGATGAAACTGCACCATCTCCATATTTACGAGGTCTATGCCTATGTTCAGCGCAAGCGCGGCCCCGTCGCCGTGATTTTCATAGCTTCTAGACGAGCTTCTCGAATACAGCTTTGTGTATCCTCCTGCAGCTATGACAACCGCCTTCGCGCTGAAGACAACCATTCGGCCGTTCTTGAAATCTATGCAAAGCGCCCCCTTCACCCCGCTCGGCCCTTTAAGCAACGAGACGACGAACATGCTGTCCATGAACTTTATCTTACGCTTCTCGGCCTGGCCTATCAGGACGCGCATTATCTCCTTGCCTGTCTGGTCGCCGTAAAAACACGTCCTTCTATAGGTGTGGGCGCCGAAAAATCTTTGAGTGAGCTTTCCGTTCTTTTCCCTATGGAATCGCGCGCCCCATCTCACAAGCTCGTTTACCGCATCAGGGCCGTTCTTGCAAAGCGTCTCAACCGCCCTGTAATCCGCTATGGACCATCCTTCCATCAGGGTGTCCGCAGCATGTATAAGCCAACTGTCCTCGGGATCCATGGTCCCAAGCGCGGCATTTATCCCGCCTGTCGCGAGCACAGTGTGCGCATCGCCTTTCTTGCACTTGCCCAGGACTATGACGTCCTGTACCCCACTATCGTGCGCCTCTATGGCCGTCCTGATCCCTGCAGCTCCAGAGCCTATGACGAGAACGTCAGCCCTCACAGTGATGTATCCGCGCATTATTGTCATGGATTGGCCCAAGATTCAGTAGTATCAAGACTATAAAAACGATTGCTTTTCTAGATGGGGCATCTGCTTAACATTCCTATTATTATCAAGCCTGGGCCGGAGACGGCAGCCCAGAGGGGCAAAGAGAAGAAAGGCATGAAGAATGCGCAACCCAAGAGCGCGTAGCAGATACTGTTGCTGCTCATCTGCGTCTCTTGTATGCGCGCTCCCTTGCAGAGAGCACTCTGATATACATGCTGAGGAATCCTATCACTGCGAGCACGATTACCGAAACGACCACTATCACAGTTAGCACATAGTTGAGCGTCAGCTCAAGATTAAGAATCCTTTCGGCATGGGTATTCACGTAAACAAGGGTCACCACAGCTATGGCTATGTCTGCCGCAAGCGACGCGTACGCGATCCTATCAAGCCAGCTCCTAAGGCTCCTTATCCTCCTGTGCATCATAAGCCGGCGTTCCATCATTGGCACCTATCGTTATGCATCTAATTGCAAACAAAAAAAAGAAAAGCATACCGCAAACGCGGTATGGGGTCATGCCGTTGGCGGCGTTCCTGCCGGCGCTGTTGCGCCAGAGGGTGCTGCTGCCGGTGCGCTTGGCTGCGTTCCAGCAGCAGAAGGGACATCCTTCATCGCTCCCTTCAGCTTCGCCACCATGGCGGCATCTATGCTCTGTATGTTGTGTGCCTTCTGTGCATGCAGCTGTGCATACTCCAGTACCTCGTCTTCGTTGTCGGACTTCACTTCGAATCCGCACTGCATGCCCATGTCCTTGCACGCGAAACTCTTCGCCATTTTTTACACCGAGAGCATATCTGCGCAAAAACTTATAGCGGTTCTGTCTGCCCGCGTTTATCCCGGTGGCCGCGCTTTACCGCGGCTACATGAATTGATCTATTGGTCGCTATACGCGCCCGGTCGACTCCCCCTTTGACACGCCGCTCGATATCAGATGCGAGAGCCTCGTGGCGTCGTAGAGTTTTGCTGCGAACGAAACGGTCTCGTGCCTCTCAAGCGTGCTCTGGATGAAAATGCCCTTGGCATTCACCGGCTTGACCTTCGCCCGCCCCCTCACCAGCGCTATCCTCCTGTCTACATTCTGCCCGCTCAGCTTTGCGAATGTCCTAAGCGCGAGAAGGAGCTTCTTCGGCCTTGGCCTGCTCCTTGTTATTATCACCGCCTGCACGCCGAGCATCTTCTCGAGCCTCGGTATGTCTACCACGTTCAGCCCTGCAAGCGCAATCCCGTTGAGCGCCACGATCCTGATTTGCTCCCTGAACCTTGACTCGGCTATCATGCGGATTATTTTGCTTGTAGAATCAGTGCCGTCTGTCTTTATTTTCGACGACAGTATGCCCTCGACTGTGCCGTCCTTGCCTATTACCCCTACGATGAGCGCGCTCCCTGAACGCTTCTTCTGGATCGGCCCGCTTGTTATGGCGATAAATCTTGATCCAGACTTCAACATATCTACTTCTTCTTGCCCAATTGGGTCTTCAGCTCGGAGACCTGCTCGTCTATGCTTTCCAGGGCCTTGACGAAGTCTGTCTTCGCGCTCCTCTTGCTCTTTATCACAAGAAGAGGCTTGCCTGTCTCCGGGTGGTCCTTCGACACTCCGGCAAATTCAACGCTCTCGCTCTCAAGGAGCTGGTGCGCTATAAGATCAGGTATGGTAAAATCATTCGTCTGGAACTCTATGTGTAATTCCTTGGCTTCGTCCTTTACAACTTTTATGTCCATAATATCACGTCATAAGCAATAGCTTCTCAACGCTCTTCGCGTTGTTGTAATGAGGGCTTATCTTCCTCGGCTGATTATACTTGCACTCCTTACATATTAAAACGTTCTCCTTGCTGTTGTACTCGAGCTCGGATCCGCACCTGTCGCAGACGGAATGAATAACGCCCGAATCGCTGTCATCCAGGGTAAGCGTATAGGCATCAGGATCGTTGTACTGGACCTTAGCCAGTATTATGTCCCCTACCCCGCAGTCCTTTTCCGGTGCTTGCGGCCTTTCCGGTCTAGGCGCCTCTCCTCTTCTCTCCCTGAACGCAGGCTTGGGCCTCTGCCTCTCTATTATGATCTTGCCGTCCTTGATGGCTATGAACTCCTTGCTCTTGGTGTAAATGGTGTCTATGTCTACGAACATTACGCTTCTCATGTTGTCGGTTACCTCCCCGACTATGTACATGCCCCTGTTTATCTTCTCTATGTCCCTTGCCACGGTCTGGACTGTTGCCTTCCCGTCGGCAATCTTCACCCTGCCTGTCGTAGCTGCGTAGATTATGCCGTCCTCTGCGTAAGTGTTGCTCCCTGGCAGAAACTCCTCTTCAGTAGCGATTTTGTCTCCCGGCATCACAAGCATGTTTTCTTGCATGTTTGCACTCAGAAAAATTAAGCGTTATTGCTGCGCAGATATCTGCTCTGCCACTAGCTTCTGCGGTATGTTCTTCATGCTGTTTATCTCTTCCAATGCCCTGTAAACAGCCACAAGCGTGTTGTACTTTGCCCTTGTCCTGCCTCTTGAGAACGTCCATACGTCCTTGACGCCTGCAAGCTCAAGCATCTTCTTGACCGGGCCGCTTGCCACCACTCCAAGTCCTCTCGGAGCAGGCCTTAGTATCACGTCAACGCTGCCGCAGCTTGCCTTGACCGTGAACGGAAGGCTGTGCTTCGTTCCGCATGCGCACTGCCATGAGCCGCATCCCAATACCAACGGAATGACATTTCTCTTTGCGTTTGTGATTGCCCTCTCGATCGCTGCTTTTACCTCGACATCTTTTCCTGAGCCTATGCCTACGTGGCCGCTCCTGTCTCCTACTATGGCGGTGACCCTGTACTTCATCTTGCGGTTGTTCTTTGTCATTCTCTGTACGCTTGCGATCTCTATGACATCGTTCTTCAGGCTAGGCAGGAGCGCGTCTATTATCTCAGGCTCCTCTATCGTCTTGCCCTCGTGGAATATCTGCTCAATCGACGTAATCTTCTTTGCCTTCACGTCCTTTCCAAGCGTCGTCCTTGGGGTCCAGGCCTCTACGTTGAACTGCGGCTGGTCCCTGTCATCCCTCCTATAGTTTGTCCTTCCGAATGGCAATCAATCACTTACTCATAAGCTGTTTCTTAACGGAATCGAATCTCTCTACAATTTTTGTTGCATCGAACTTTGCCTCTGCATATGCCGTGAACTGCGACTTGCTCTGCGAATCCTTCTTTGCACTGAACTCTGCGATGTGCGCGCCGCTGAGCCTCTTTTCGTCAATCTCTATCTGTCCGGCTACCTTGAGGCCGCCGTCCTGTGCTCCCTTTGCAGCTGCGAATATGACGGAACCCTTCACCGGCCTGTATATGCCGATATCGAGGATCATGTCCATGCCCTTCATCGAGCTTGCCTTCTTGGCGAGAAGCAGGCCTGTGAGGTACGCCGTAGGTATGTTGCCTCTAGGTTCCCATCCCATTGACTTGAGCTCTCTCGAGTCTGCGCTTGCCGTTACCTTGTCCCCGTCCGGCTCGTAAGCCACGACCTGCATCGTTATGCCGCGGTTGCTCTTCCTGATCACGACTCTGGACAGCCCGCTCTTGAGCATGGCTATCCTCTTCTTGTAGTTCGTAACTGCCGATTTCCTTCTTAGCCTTATCAGTCTCTGCATAATCATCACATGTGCTTAAGCTGCTTGTACCTCTCTTCTGTGAGCGTCACTCCGTGCGCCCTTATGTGCCCGAGAAGCGAGGCCTTCGTCATGAAGTTTCCTCCCTTTACAAGCGCATAGAACCTCTTGTACTGTTCGTTGTCTATGGTCTTGTCCTTCTTGAGCGCGGCCAGCACCCTTCTCTGCCCGCGCACCTTCTTCTCGTATCTTAGCGTCGCTCCTCTTGCCTTGGCTGTACCCTTCCTTCTGCCCCTTCCTCTCTTCCTGCCCTGGTTCCTCTTCTCCCTGAGCTCTTTCGAGTAGAGGCTGAGGTTGCTCTTCTCCTGCAAGGCGTAAACGCTTCCAGAGCCTATGAGCGTCCTAACGTCATCTCTTGTTATCGCCTTCTGCGCGTCTGCTATCGCTGCCGGCTTTATTCGTATGGCGCTCTCTCCTCTGTTGAGGAGTTCCGCCGCAATCCTTCTTGTCAATCTGACGCTCATTTCTTCGCACCGTTTTCAGCTGTTGCTGCTGGTTTTGCAGCGGCAGGCTTTGCCTCTGCCGGCTTCTCTACAGCTATTCCCGGGTTCGTGACCCTTACGTTGCTGCTCTTTGCAAGCGTTATTATCTCAATCCTCTTCCTCTTTGCCACAGGCTTCGCGATCGTTACCTCGTATCCTTCAAGCCTCTTCGCGGCTATGAGCTCCTTCAGCTCATTTGCGTTGTGCACTATCACGCTGCGCAATCCGCTTGGTCGCACGTGCATTATCTTGTCAGGGGTCTTGTAGCCTATGGTAGGCTCAGCTCCCATGAAGTCCTTCTTTATGCGCTTCTTGTTGTCTATGCCCCTCTGTTTTCTCCATCTTTCAGGCACTCTTGACCTGCTTCTTGCGCCGAAGTTCGGCACGTTGAATTTCGGATGAGACTTCTTCTTCAATACCATGATATCACTCCATTGCGTAATACAATCCATCTTGGAAGGTCCTGCTGTCCTTGTTCCTTATCTTGCACGCTTTTCTTATGTTTGCCGCAGTCTGCGAAACGTCATCGAGGCTCGGCCCTGTGAGCTTGACGTCTGTGCCCTTTGCCTCTATCTTGGTGGCTCCGATTATCCTCGAGATTCTCGGAACCCTCTCGCCGATCATGTTGTTGATGTGCAGGTTTGTGCCCTTCACCTCCACGTTTATCGGGAAGTGCGCGAATACGATCTTCATCTTTATCTCGTATGCCTTTTGTGCGCCCTCTATGTCGTTCTTGACCAGCTTTGCAAACGCTATCTCTGCCTTCATTGCAGGCTTGGCAAGCGTCTTGTCCTTAACTGGGTCTATGCTTATCTTCTCGCCGTCCTTCTTGACGACCAGAAGCTTGTCGTTGACCTTTCTTGTGTTGGTTCCTGCGCTGCCCTTTATGCTAATTGTACCGTCTTTTATCTCGACGGTCAATCCGCTCGGCACATCAATCTGTATCATAAATATCATCAATAAACGTATGCTAGCAATCTTCCTCCAATGTTCTTCTCCTTTGCCTCCTTGTTTGTCATTATCCCTTTTGACGTCGAGAGTATCAGTATTCCGAAGTCCCTGCTCGGTATGTATCTTGTCTCGTACCTTTGGATGTCCCTGCTTGAGATCGAATATCTCGGCTTTGATACGCCTATGCTGTTTATCTTGTTCGCGAGCTTGACCCTGAGCATGTTCAGCTTCTTGTCCGTGAATTCCTCATAGCCCGATATGTATCCCTCTTTCTTCATGAGCTCGACGACCGCCCTTATCAGCTTTGTCGAGTCGACTATGCATTCAGACCTACCGATGCGCTCGTTGGTCTTTATCTTGTTTATTGCGTCAGCGAACCTGTCCATTGTATTCAACCATACTTCTTGAAGCCGATGTCTTTCGCGATCTCGCGGAAGCATCTCCTGCAAACGTAAAGCTTGTGCGATCTGATGAGCCCTCTAGGAGTGCCGCATATCTTGCACTTCCTGATGCCCTTGCCCTTGAATTTCTCCTCGTTTCTTACCTTCATTGGCTCACAACACTTACGTTGAACTCCTTCTTTATGTAATCCTTTATCTCGTCTCTCGTGACTACCCTGTGCTTTGCCGGTACGTGGGATGCCTTCCTCTTCCTGAGGCCGACTCTCACGCCGTTTCTCATGAACGATAGGTTTACATTCATTCCAAGCATTCCCACTTTTGGGTCGTACTTTACCCCGCTGATGTCTATGTACTCGTGAATTCCGAAGCTCAGGCCGTTATCCGTTATTGCGCGGTCGTTGATCCTGTTGCCTACCGCGTCGAACAGCTTCTTTGCCAGCTCCTTTGTGTCCTCCCCTCTCAGGGTGACATAGGCGCCTATCTTCTGGCCCTTTATGACCTTGAATGCAGGGTTCCTCTTCCTCGATATCTCGTCAGTTGGCTTCCTGCCTGTTATTAGCTCGATGAGGCGCTTTGCGTTCTTTTGCATCTGCTCGTCGCTGCCCGTGCCTATGTTTATGACAAGTTTATTGACCTTAACGTTCCTCATCGGATTTTCTGCCATCAACATCAGCTTGTTACCATCACGTTCTTGACCAGAGTCTCGAACTTGTTGCCGTCCTTCTGCTCTATGGTTGCGGATTCCGTCTTGTGCATCGTTCCTGGAACGAGCTTGTGGATCTTGCCTGTCGTGCCTACGTGCACTCCGTCGACAATCTCGCACTCCGCGCCAACATCGAGCTTCAGTACTTTTGTTATCTTCCTCTTCGAATCAAGTATTACAGAATCGTTGACCTTGACGTCCTTTGTTCCGTGGACCGCGCTGCCATCGTGCAGCCTTATCATGATCTTCTCGCCCTTTGCCTTGTACTTGCCCACGACCTTGTACAGCATTGCCTCGTGTCCTGGCTTGCTTATCGGGTTTATAGCTACCTTCGCGAGCTCTGTTATGCCTATCTTGTAGTACTTCTTCTCCTGAGGAATTTCAATCGTGTCGTTAAGCCCTATCGGGTACTTAGGGTCCTTGACCGGCTTGCCGTTCACGTGGATGGATCCGGCCTTTATCACCTTTCTTGCGTCCTTGGCGTTCTCGGTGAGCTCGGCCTTGCTCGCGAAAAGCAGCAGTGTTATGCTCTTGTCGAGAGTGTGCCTTCCGGGGTTCGTCTTTGCGACATACCTCTGCTCCTTCCTGTGGATAGCCAAGTACCTTGGTGCGTTAAGCCCCTTGATGTGCCTGCTCTTTCCTCTGTTTGCCATAAATATCACTCCTTGACCTGTGCCGTCGCCTCAACGACCTGCTTCTTCTCTTCTATTTTCTCTGTCTTCTCTGCCTTTGGCGCAGCCGCCTTCTGCTGCGGCACTACCGCAACCTTCAGCTTTGCTGCCCTCACCTTGTCGGATAGATTGAGATCCGTTATATAAACATTATTAACGCTGATCGAGACGCCGAACTCCTTGCCTCTTGCGTTCTTCTTCATCAGAGAATCGAGATAGAGCCTTCCTGTCCTAAGATTCACTCTTGTAACCTTTCCTGTCGTGCCCCTCTTCCCTCCTGCCATGACCTTGACTGTATCTCCTTTCGATATCTGGATGGCCCTCTTCTTTATGTTGAGCTTGGTCCTGAGCGCCTTGTCGATATGCGCATGAGCGAAATGCTGTTTTGCATGCATCGGAGCAGTGTACCTGAATAGCCTCTGTTTTCTCGCTTTGCCGCTTTGTATCATGTTAAACTACCCTTGACGCTATTCCTGCGAGCTTGACGTATCTTTCTACGATCTCTCTCGCCATGGCTCCCTTTACCTCTGTTCCTACTGCGAGATCCGCCTCAGTTACGAGTATGCCTGCGTTGTCCTCGAATCTCACGCGCATTCCGTTAGCGCGCTTCATCGGGCTCTTCTGCCTTATTATCACGACTCTTACCTTCTTCTTGACGTACTGCGGCGTGCCGCTCTTTACGCTTGCAATTACGATGTCTCCAATTCCTGAGTGAGAGTTCCTTCCCTTCCTCTGGCCTCCCTTTCCTATTCTGTTGATTATCATGAGCGTCTTTGCGCCGCTGTTGTCGGCGCATGTCAGGACGCTTCCTGGAATGAGCACCTTTGGTATTGTTGTTGATAATCCCTTCATGATTTACGCCTTCTTCGTTATCTTCGTCACGACAAATGACTTTGTCTTGCTGAGCCTTCTCGACCCGGCTATAATCACCGTGTCTCCGGTCTTTGCCTTTACGCACTCAGGGTTGTAAGCGGCTATTCTCGAGGTCTTTCTCAGGGACCTCTCGTACTTCGTAAGGAATGTAGCATAAGCATGCTCTATTATCACGGTCTTCGGAGCCTTGTCGCTGACGACAATGCCTTCTATCTCATTGCCATGAGTCTTAAGGTTCCCGTGCATAGGGCATTTTGGGTCTTTGCATTCCAAATGATCACTTCACATCTTTGAAAACCCTCGTTAAAGGGTTCTTCTTTTGTAGAACTTCAAGGCTTTTTCCGTCCTTTCGTACGGCCTGAAGTTTATTTCCTCTCCGTCAACAACAAAGCGGTTCTTACCGTCGCTGAATCTGAAAGTGGATGTCTTCTTGACTATCTTTCTTGTATGTGTATTGTCGCTAAGGTATATTAAGTTTTTCGTTTCGTCTGTTACCTTGCCTTTGATGCCGATTTGCGACCTGTCGCTGCTGTTTACGATTTCCGCCTGCAAGCCGATAAGCTCGTGGAGGATTATAGTCTTATTATTATATCCGCGCATGGCTTTAAACCTTTGTTTTGCGTCTGTGCCTATCATTGCATATGGCTGATCTTCTGTTTAAGCTGCCTGAGCTCCCTTGAGCTTACCTGCGCAGTAACCTGCTTCTTATATGTGGCGCTTGAAACAATGCGAATAGTCTCCCTGAAGTACCTATCCGCTTCCTTTGTGTTTCCAACTGCAACGTAGGCGTCCCCTAACTTGTTGAGCGTATTTTTGAGCGCGGCTATGAATCTCTTATTATCTTTTGCTATCACCTTCCTCATCTTGGCTGCTAGCTTGAGGTTCTTAACCGCGCCATTTGCGTCGCCGCTCTTCAGCATTGTAGTGCCTATTATGTGGTATGTCCACGATAGATTAGGATATAGCTTATTTCCTCTGCCTTTCGCATTTTTGTTGAGATACCTTACGGATTGATTCAGGAGCCGAAGCGCCCTTCCTGTATTTTTAAGGTCCGCATACCTGCATGCCATGCCGTTCAATCCGTATACCATGAGCGCAAGGCCCTTGCTGTTCTTTCGGCTGTACAGTGATTTAGCTATCTTAAATTCCTCTGTATAAAACTTCAATGCCTCTCTCATCTTCTTGTAATCTGCTAGTATATCGCCCATATAATGAAGCGAGACCGCTAGTTCAGGTAATACTTTCTGATTGTATTTTGCTATTGCCCTATAGCGTTCCAATGCCAGGATCTGATAGCGTTTAGAGTCAGCGAATTTGCCTTGCGACCTCAGCGTATGGCCCAGCCCGTTGTAAGCCCTCGCAAGCCTAAGGGCGCAGCTTTTGCTTTTTTCGTTTTTGCAGAGCGAAATAGCCCTAGAATAAGACGATGCCGAAGCTCTGAAATCTCCCGTATCAAAAGATTTGGATGCTCTCTCTATCAGACTGTCAATGCTCGCTAGTTTTTCCATTCCCCCACATACTGAAGATTATCTTATCATCACGCGGTCGGCTACGCTCGTTATCCTGTCGATGTCGTACTTGATTATGCTGCCGTACTCGGTCTTGACGAATATCATGCCGTGCTTCGAGTCAACATCCTTTATCTTGCCGATATACGCTCCGATGTCGTTGATGACGTTCTTCTCCTTGAGCCTTGCCCTCTTTATCGCGCTCTTCCTCAGCGATGCGCTGAACTTGGATACCCCATAGCCGAACGCTATCGCGATTATGCTGTATACGATGAACTGCCAGAAGTATATCTGCCCGACGAACCATGACGACGTTATGTAAAGCAGCGAGAGCACTATCAGCGCGTATCCCACATACGTGCCCTGGGTTATCGCCCTGTAGCGCATGTGCCTGTTCTCAAGGTCCATTACCCTGCCTATCAGGTAGAACACCATGCTGACAGGGAATATTATCAGGAAGCCCTGTATCGCGGCCGAAACCAGCGTAAGCTGGTTGTTTGTCGTCGCTGTAAGGCTTGAATAATTCCCATAGCCGACTATCATGCCGATCATGAAGAATACCAGAGAGCCTATGTAGAAGACGAAGCTCAGCCTGTCGATGCTGAAGCCCAATCCTCTGAATGAATTAGAAAGCGAGTCTTCAAACCCGGATGCCTTGACAACAAGATATATGCCGATGAGCGCAACAGGGAGCTCCCAGCCTAGGTTGAAATAGTAGCTAAGGGCAAAGAGTATGAACAGTACGGCAGGTATCCCGAAGACTATCCTCGCGTAATGCGGCTCCTTGAGCTTCTCAAGCACAGTGAAATAGGTATTTTCAAGCTGCTCCGCCTGCTTTATCCTTAGGATGTCGACGCTGTTGAGCTTTATCCTGTTCTTTAGGAGAGGAACCACTCTTGTGTCGCTCTTCCCGTCAGTGACGAGGACGCAGGCGTCGCTCTTGAACCTGTCTATAACTATGTCTATCTGCCTGCTCAACTCCCTGTCCGCGTCGAAGCCCTCCTTCTCCGCGCCGGTTATCGTGGCCACCTGAACTGCGTAGCCCTTCTTCTTGAGTTCATCAAATTTCTTTACGGCTTCGAACATCGTGTTCGCGTCCGGGTCTGATGGATCTGCAAGCGCCAGCTTTGCGGCTGCCTTAAGGTTGTCCTGCCTGCCTATCACAGGCCCAGTTATCCTGGTCTTCCTGTAAAGGTCGTTGTCTGCATCTACAGCTAGCACCAAGAGACGCTCCGCCATCCTATCAGTATAAATTTGCCCAGATTACCTTAAAAAGCTTCTCATCACCGTCCGACGTTAACGGAGAGCGCCGGTACGCCTACTGGCTTAAGCGATTTTCTCGACCTGTAGCCCGGTTTCTGCGCTTATCATTTCGAAATGCTTCGAATTCTTCGTAAGGACGGCTGTGCCCCTCGACAATGCTTGTGCAGCTATGATAAAATCAAATCCATCTACGGCCTTGCCCTTGGATATGGATGCCGCTGTGATATCTGCAGCCAACACCGCGTCAGCGTGTGTCACCTCCAAAGTCGGTATGTCCATAAAGAACCTCATCGCCTTCTCATAGTAAGACCGTAAGCCCTTGATCTGATGGTGCTTTTCTCCGACAAGAACCTCATATGCGCATATCACACTCGTATACAGCTCATCAGCTTCTGCTATAACCTTAACTACCTTGCTGTTGTTGTCAAAGAGCTCTATTATTGCCGAAGAATCCAGGAAGAGCTTCATACCGTCACCTTAGTGCTTTTCCTTATCTTTTCGAGAAGCCTTTCCCTGGATTTCGCCTCTTCCTTGCTCATTATGCCCGCATATTTGCTTATGTCCACGAACTTTGGCTTCACGCTGTCAGCCATGTCAGAGAGCAGCTCTGTAAAGCTCCTATTGCCTTTCAGCGTCTTAAGCTTCTTGTATGCCTCGTCGCTTATCATTATGGTCTTCATCCAATCAATCTATATATAGACTATATACATATTTATAGCTTGCTTTGCCCACGTCCGGGAACGTTGTCAAGCCAGGCGCGCCCTCTTCTTGAGGATAAGATACACTGCAGCGTATGTCGGAAGCTCCTTATCCGCGTTCTCGAAAGGGCCCAGATCCTCGCCGTTCATCCTGAACTTCGGCGCCTTGTCTATGTGTACCTTCAGCTTGCCCTCCTTGAATGCGATTGCGTCCGTCATCGGGTCGTAGGACTTGAGCGCCTTGAGCGACGGTATCCTTTTTGCAATCAGCCCAGTGTCTCCATGAATCGAGTCCGGAAGTCTGAGTATCTTGGATATGTCGCCGGTAACGTTCTTGTCTATCGATTCGCTCTGCTCTATTGAAATGCCCTTAAGCACGTTGCTCCAGAATTCGGCTTTCTTCGGTATGTTTATCATGTCCCAGTTCCCGGTCGTTATCCCGAGTATGACCTCTGCCCTTTTCCTGACTAGGAGCTCTGCGGACTTCTTGTCTATGCCCATGTCCATGAGAGAGCTCACGCCGTCGTTAAGCGCTCTTATTATGCCGTTTGCAAGCTTGCCCCCCCATCCGTAATCCGTAGGCTTCGGGCCCTCGAGCCTCTTGCCCCTCATACCGAGAGTTGGGAAGAATGTCGTAAGCTCGATGCCCTTGCCTGTTATGTAATCGCCTATCTGCTTCCTGGCATCGCCGCTGAGCCCGTAGACGCGCTTGTCATACACGTGCACATGGTATCCCCTGTTGCCGCTGAAGTTTATCTGCATGTCCTTCTCGTCGAAGCCGAAGTCGGGGATAAGAAAATCCTCTATCAGATGTACTGTCTCTTCGCGTATTCCGTCCAGGCACTTCTGGCAGACCCACGACTTGCCATGTTCAAGCTTGCACTTCAGGCTGCTCAAATCATCGGCATCAAGGTCGAACACGAGCCACGAGCCGATGAGCCCCTTTGCTTCCATCGGCCTGCCGTCCGGTTTCTGGTACTCTGAAGATGATACGGATACGAAAGGCGGCGCATTGTCTACAAGGTACTTCCTGAGCGCGGCCTCGTTCTTGAACGCGTAGTGCCTGTACGCTATCTTGTTCTCGAAGGTGCCGAAACCGAATTCTAGCTTCTCGATGTTTGGCGGCGCTATGTTCTGAACATTCTGGTAATATGTTTTGATCAGGCCCTTTATTGCGTCTGTGGTTTTCGCATCTAGCAAAAAAAGCACCGTTGTACTATATTATTATTTATCCTCTCACATTTTTATCTTTATCATAGAAAGGTTCTGAATATGTCGCTAGTGGTAAGAAAGGCAAGGAAGGACGATGCTGTGCGTGTAGTGGAATTCTGGAACAGGAATTTTGCTGCAGGCCATATGAAATATACCGGCACCAATTGGCGTAGAGACAGCTCTGACCTAAAACAGTTCCGCGAAAGGTATGCCGCTGACAAAAGAGGCGCATTCACGTTCTTGGCTATAGACAAATCCACCAGCAATGTTATAGGCGTCTGCAGCGCACGCTCGAACGAGCGTGGCAGGTTAAGTCACAGGGTAGACCTCGGCTGGTGGGTGGATATGGAATATGGGGGAAGAGGTGTCGGCACCAAGTTGCTGCTAAGGGCGCTTCTGGAGGCCAAAAGGCGCGGGTTCAAGAAGGCCGAGGCCGAAGCTGCTGTCATAAATACCTCAAGCGTCAGGCTAGCGAAGAAGTGCGGCTTCAAGGTTGAGGGCAGGCTCAAGGCAGGAATGGCGCTTGATAACGGCAGATACTCAGATACCTACATTTTTGGAAAGGTATTGAGGTAGCTGGCTAATTATACGCCAAAAAGCGGCTTTCCCACAATCCATATATATTTGGGA
>JAGWHO010000002.1 GCA_028866715.1 Microcaldota archaeon | reverse complement strand
TCACGCCCCATTTTGCGTCTCCGTCTTTTTTCGAATAGGCATCGATGTCGGTACTGTCTTGCGCAACCAATCTTATCGTTTTATCCTTGTACTTTAGTGCCAATACAAGATTTGCAACCAATTCAAATAGTTCTGGTTCAGCGCGTTCCCTGAATTTCGAGAACGTGGTGGGATTAGGTATACTACTGTACCCTATCTCTCTGCCAATCTCATTTGTGCCGACAAACTTCGCGAGTTTCTCATCGGTAAGATGCTCTATCTGTTTTATTGCAAATGCAACGACGTGCTTTGCAAACTTCTTCGTATGTCCCAAGTTCTGCACGACAACTCGTGCAACTGCGTCTACCTCTCGTATTTTATTTCTTAGGTTCTCTATCTCCATTACATCTGCCTCTGCGCAGGTGGCCGCCAAAGTCGCCTGCGCTTAGGTAATGTAAATCCAAAAGAATTTTAGCTTGTCAGGTTCCTATGACGACGCTTGGAGAGGTACAGCGCCACTACGGATTCTATGTGCGGCATGAGCAGGACGCCAACTGGCCTGCCTTTGCTGAGCACTGCGGCAATGCTGGTGTCGTTCGTGTTCATGCGCTCTATCCCTGTGAACAGCGGGTCGTTCGGCTCTACTTGGGATATTGCCATGCCGAACCGTGCCACGCTGTCGTTGCGCTTTGCAGGGTTCATTGCAAGGGACTGGACTTTCTTGTGCGAAACGGTCTTTACCTCGCCGCCTTCCTTGAAAAGGATTATATTGGCATCGTGCTTGAGCATGGCCTCGTATATCGAGTGTATGTGCGCGGTGGGCTTTACTACAGTGAAGTTCCTGCTCATGGCGTCCTTTGCCTTGAGCGCGGTTATGTTGGTTTTGACGTATGCCAGCCTGAGCTCGGCGCGGGCGCCGTCGTAGATGAACATCCCTATTATTATGTCGAAGAGCACGATGAACTCCTTGTATGCAAACGACCCGGGTATTAGCGCGACATACACTATCGTGCCTATTATGAAAAGTATCGTGACTATCTTGCTCACGTTCACTGCAAGCTTCGTAGCGTCAAAGAAGCTCCTGCTCTTCTGGAGGTAGCTCCTCAGCGCCCTGCCACCGTCCAATGGGAACCACGGGAGTATGTTGAATACTCCGAGGAATACGTTGAGCGCGAACAACAGTTGGAGGGTGCTCTGAATGGTGCCTGTTGGGGCGTATAGCGAAGCCGCGCCGAATATGGCGGCAAGCACCAGGCTTGAGACCGGGCCGATTATTGATATATTGTACTCCATTGACGGCTTGACCCTCTCGAAGTCTATTATCGAGCCTCCGCCGAACGGGTATAGGATTATCTTCTTGACAGGGATGTTGTTGCGCTTCGCCAGGAGCGAGTGCGCGAGCTCGTGCACAAGCACGCACAGGAACAGCAGGACCCATACTGTGAAGAGGTAGATGCTTGTCAGTAGGAATATGCCGACAAGAAGCAGTATGAACGACCAGTGCAGCTGGATCCTTATGCCTGCGATACGGCCGACATACGGGGAGAGTTCCACCATTGATGCGCTTCTCATATCAATAATATAATCCTTCGCCCATTAGCTATCATGGAAAGAACCTGGCATTACGTAAGCCTGCCTGGCCCTAATGCGCCCTAGGCAGGTTGTCAGACCCTTTGTCGGATACCCAGTCAGCCAGGTTGCCCTTTACATCATCGAACCTGGGCAGCTCGCCGAACACCAGGCTCTTGAGCTCCCTGCTATAATATCCGCGCATGGCTGAAATATTCTTTAGGAACAGGTCTGTGGAGAATTCGAACCTGTAATACCTGAGCTTCGAATTTACCATGCCCTTATCGAACCTTACCCCTTTTTTAGTTACCAGATAGTTCAGATCGTGCATGTCCCTTGCCTTTTTTCTTGTAAATATGGCACGGACCTTTTCTGCCGCCACCTCTTCGAGGGCCATGCCAGGTATTGTCTTTATTGGTAGGGAATATGCGGGGTAATCGAGCTTTATCGGCAGCGGCTTCTCGAGTATCCGCTCCCTTTTGCTGATTTCCACGTATATCACGCATTCGTCTATCTTCGCTGTGTTGAGTGGGCCTTTTGCGCTGATCCTGAACGAAACAGCAGCCTCATTGTCCTTTATGGGCTTTATCGCGTTCTCGACTCCGAAAAGCCCGAGGCCCCTAGACACCCTCTCCGCAATATTGTGCGTGAGATTCTCTGAGGCGGTAAAGTCAAGGTCTTCGGAGAACCGGTCGAGACCGTGCGAAAACCAGAGATACGTCCCGCCCTTGAAAACCAGAGGCTCCTCTGCCATGATGTCAAGGGCGAGATGCTGCAGGTAGTGCTTCTCCTGCTGCCATGGTCTGAGCCCCATCAGCTTTGCTATCTCAAGCAGTTCTTCTTTGCTGATCACTTTATCATCGACCTTATCTTTTTGCTCCCCCTCCCGTCGAACGCCAAAGCCAGCGCCAAAAGGCGGGGGCGGCTCAGTCTTGCGATAAGCTCCTCCACATCCTTATCCTGATATACGTTCAGATATATGCCGTCTATCACTGCCTTCTCCGGCTCGGCGACGAATACGTAGCTGCCCGCCTTGCTGTGTCTTTTGTATCCGAAAAACAGGCCTTTAGGAATTTTATGGTACACTGCCCCTATGCCCTTATGCCTAAGCGAGTTCCTGCTTGTTACGCATTCTATCGTCTTGGGCACCTGCTGTATTACCCCATGGAACAGCAGGGCAGAGTTCAACGATATGTAAGATGGCTCGACGAGCTGCGTCGCGATTACGAAGTCATCGTCTACAAATGAGATTGTTCCCTTCATTACCTTGGCAGCGAGCCCCTTCTTGACCAATCTTGACAGGTACACTGTCGATACCGCCTTTGACCTCCCGGTGAGATTGGATAGCTGCTGCACGGAGTATACCGCCCTCTTTGACGCCATCGCGCGATCCCTTATCTGATAAAGCTGCATCTCCTTAATAATATCACCCCAATATAACTATATTGTTATATAGGAATGACAATACATAAATATCTTTGGGCTTGCCGTGCAGGCGCTACTCGTAGCAATAATATAATCCTTCGCCCACTATCTATCATGGAAAGGATAAAGTTCCTTTACAACGAGCCCGCCGCGATAATCTCAGCCGATGGCGTAAGCTACCTTGTTGTAGGAGACATACACATCGGGCTTGAGCGCGAATTCTCGAAGAAAGGGATACATGTGCCGAATTCTGCCGAGCTGATGGCAGAGCGGATAAGGAGACTTATGAAAGAGAATTCTTTAACCAGGATGATAATACTGGGAGATATAAATTACCCACCCCTAAAGGGGTGGGTTTTTAGTCCTAATTGAAGAGCCTCCTCTGCGCCTGCGAATTGTCCTCCCTGACGTATCTTTTTACCGTCTCTTCTGTCACCTGACTGACTGATCTATAGAAATATCCGCGCGACCAGAAATGGCCGCCCCAATAAGTTTTCCTGAAGTTTGGGTGAGCGCGGAAAAGTTCATACGAACTAGCGCCCTTCAGGAGCCCGACCGCCTTCGACGGACTCATTGTCGATGGTAGAAACGTGACCGCATGGACATGGTCTTCCATCACTCCAAGTTCCGCAATATCGATTCCGTGCCGCTCTGCTGCCGCGCGGATTGCCTTCTCCGCGTCGCGATAGTGCGACTCCTTTCGAAGGACCTCCTTTCTGTATTTTGTGCACCACTGCAGGTGCATCTCATTCACTCCAACTGCATGCGCCGCGTGCGCAAGGTTCTTATTCTCGTAGTTCACACTAGTCATTTGGGTCAGTCTCCGCGGCCTAACGGCCACGTTGACAAAAATTCAAAAGACAGCGATAATAATTTTGCTGTTTCATCCACATGCCTAAAGGCATGGGTTTTCACAGCCTTACGTTAATAAAGAACAGCATACTGTTCCCAGACGCGTACGACTCAAGGTCGATAAAGAATTTTTTTGGCGCGCTGAGCGATTTTGACATAGTTGTAGTGGCTGGAAACCACGATGCTCATCTCGGCGAGATTGTAAACGTTAGGATAGAGAGGGAGCTCTGCCTTGACGGGTTCACGTTTGTGCACGGAGACAAGCGCCCATCCGCCATGGATTCGGGGTATGTCATAACGGCGCACAACCACGTGGCTGTGAGGCTGAAGGACAGGAACGGCAGGTATTACGATGAGAAGGCATGGCTCATCGCGAACCTTAGCAAGGCTAAGGCCAAGGAATTTTACTATAAGTACAACGATAAATCGAGGCTTGTAGTCATGCCTGCCTTCAACGACCTGATAATGGGGACGCCGTTGGGGAAGAACAGAAAAGAGAACCTGAATCCGCTCATACGCAGCGGGATCTTCAGCTACAGAGGGATACAGGTCTACACGCTGCGCGGCGAATTGGTAAGATAGCGGTAAACTACGTGTCATTGAATATTTCGCGGAACCTTGCCAAAACTCTTATCCTAAGCTTGTATGTGTTCGCAAATTTTGCGTATGCAAGCCATCCGTCTATGCTTTTCTCCGCTTGCTCTTTCGTCATGCACCCATGCTCATATCTCTGTTTGTAAATCTCGAGTCTCTTCCATATTCTTCTTGTGTTGCTCTTCTTGAGTAGCCTGTGAGTATAGAACATCCTGAATCCTAATAATGTTATCCCATTACGCAGTGGGATAACCCTTGACTTGTCCGGATGCAATTTTAGCTTGAGATTCTTCAAAAGAAACTCGTTTATTGCGGAGTGCCATGCCTCAAGCTGCCTCATGCCCTTGTGAAATATTGCGAAATCGTCGACATACCTTACGTAATATTTTGCTTTAAGCACATGCTTGATGTATTTGTCGAGGTCATTTAGATAGACGTTGGCAAAAAACTGAGATGTTAAATTGCCGATAGGCATGCCTCTTCCCTCCACGTCTGTTTTGTGATTTTTAAGTATCGTTCTTATCAGCCACATGACATTTTGATCCTTTATTTTGCGGCCTATTATCTCTAAAAGAACCTTATGATCGACATTATCAAAGTAGTGGTATATGTCTGCCTTGAGCGCGTATCCGCTTTGCCCCCCCCCCTACGAGATATGTCGACCTTCCTCATAAAGCGTTCAGCCCTTATTAGTGCCTTGTGCGTACCCTTGCCTTTCTGGTTGGCAAAGGAATCGTATATGAAGCTCTTCTCTAGAATCGGCCCGATAATATTGCACAACGCATGATGTACTACCCTATCCATGAAATGCGATGCGCTTATTCTCCTGGTTTTGGGGTCCCTTACAACAAAAGTCGTTAACGGAGCTGGTGAATAGACCAACGTTTCCAGCTCGTGTTTGAGCTGCTTCAAATTGTTCTCTAAATCCGATTCGAATTCTATAACATAATCCTTCAATGTCTTTCCCTTCCTGGCCTTCTTCCATGCAAGTTCGAGGTTCTCATAAGAACAAAGCGTCGCATAAAGGCCATTATATGTCTTCACAGTACTACCTGTTGCCTAGGCGCCAGATGGGAACCATTTGAAACGCGTTGGTCCTGTTGTAGTCGCCATTGAGATTCAGCCTGTTCCTGTTGTTGTAGTTGTTGTCGAAGCCGAGCGCCAACGGACCCAGCGCTAACCAGTCCATTGTACTGCCTTTAGGCCACTGCGGCTCCATTGTTTCGACGCCTACTAGATGTTGCCGCTGAATTTCATGTCCAGAAACCATCAGCTTCTGGCACTATGGGCTGGTGTGTGGTTCCTAGATCTGCGCATTTGCGAACTAAGGCACGCAATCGATGGGGATAACCCCTATGCGCACTAGGCATAATAAATTTAGCAGTATAATTTTTAATCACTGTGGTGAGTTTTCACTCTAAACTTACTATTGTTCCTTCAGGCACATTTATTGTTTTCCGCTTGCCACTCGGATGGGTTAATACGACTGCTTTGCCTTGATCCACACGCAGAAGGTCCTTGTTTTGCTGCTGCTTTTTTATTTTATCCCTGTTGGCGTCACGCTGCGCCACCCGAAACGCGTCGGACCTGTAGTAGACGCCAACGAGATCCAGCCAGTCCCCGTTGTAGTAGACGTTGTCGAAGCCGAGCGCCAACGGACGTTTTTCCTTTACAGCATAGAGAACACTTTCGTAGACAAATACCTTTTCGTACCATTTCAATGCTGACGCCTCTTCATCGGATATCTTGACCAGCCTGTTGTTCTTGAAGTCTATCTTATGATATCCTGTCTCTGTAGGCGCATTCTCGTACGAAACAAAAACCCGTGAGTCTCTGAGCGTCTGCTCGTTCTCTCTTGTGAACTCTCTGCTAAGGAGGGCTTCCGGCGCCGTGGCCATCACCTTGCCCGTGTCAATTGAAGTTGTAGCCTCGTTGTAGTAAGCCTCGTTCTTAGTCAATGACACCAGGACCGCAGATTGCGATCTTTGCATCGTATTCTTACCCATGTAATCACATGTTATATTGCGCCATTTCAGATATTTAATAATGAGGTTTTTGCTCAAATCTGTTGGGGATGTTTGTGATAATGAGATGCTCCATAGGCCCTGCAGCACGCTCGGGAGATAACTGCTCTCTATGCACGTCCAAGCCCAGAGCATATGTTTGTATACAAATCGGTGAATGTTTCCATAAATTATCACTGCGGGGCTTAGGGTGCAAGCAGAACCATTTAAGCACGGTTGTCGGCGTTCCTGTCCGCATTGAAGTTGAGCCTCCTGTTCCTGTTGTTGTAGTTGTTGAAGCCGGCGAAGACAGGGCCGCAAAAGTAACCCATCTATTTAGTATGCCATTTAGGCGCACCACGCTTTCATTATTTCCGGTAACATTGTGCCGTACTCAGTGTCGGCGCTGAATTTCATGTCTGACCGAAAGGCCAGCCCTATAGACGGATGTGTGGTTCCTGGACTTAAAGTCATGACTTGCGCCATGACCTCATAGATTTCTCCATGCAAATCCAGGCAAAATACTTTGTAATACCGTGCTTTTAATTCTAACTAATCTGGCACGGTTATTCAATGTGAGCTGTAGCTTCTCCGACAATCTTTAGCTCTGCCATCTTCTTGCCAGTTGCATCCGCTATGATTATCGTTTTGGTTTGGCCTTCTCCTACGCGCAGAATCGAGGCTGCATCGGAGATTATGGAGCTATGCTGCTGCGGCTCCCCGTTTTGCTTGTTTTGGTTTGCCTCCTCAGGCACCAAAACCACCCAGCCACGACCGCCAGGCCTCCAGTCCGCATTGAAGCTGAGCCACCCGTCCCTGTTGTAGCAGCCGGCGAAGACAGAGCCGCCTCCTTTCCATTCTGTACCGCGCTCTGATATAGGGTACTCATATAATTTTTGCCAGAGTGCTTCCTGTTTCTTTTCTGGCAGGTCGTACAGATGGCCCTCATGCAGGTACTCCCTTTCGCCGTTCGCTTTTCTTATGAATAGGCGCGTCTCCTTCAGGCCCTTCTCACTGGTCAGTATCCATGATTCGTCTAACTTACTGTGGATTGCCTTATTAGTTCTGTCTAGCACGTCTATTTGAGTTGTATTTGCAATCCTGTGATTAGGGTATTTCTTCGCTTCGGTGTCCGCCTCTTCTGGAGTGAGCTTCCTATTTGATATGAGTACGCCGCCCTCGGTTTTTGAGAATATGACTTCTTCGGTCTGCTCCTGTTTTGTGGTCATCTTATCACAGGTTATGTTGCGCCTTTTCAGATATTTAATAATGAGGTTTTTGACCAAATCTGTGGGTGTATACTGTTATTTTGGTACGTTGTGCTTCTCCCCCTATAGGCAGGAAATCTATAGAAATATTTATATAGATAATTATATATAGAATTATTATGGAGCACAAGACAATAATGCTTGACGCCGGCAGCTACGCGAAGCTTGCGCATGCAAGGGCGGAGCTGCGCAGGAGATCAGGGCTCAAGATAAGCTTCAATGACGTGATAAACGAGCTCGTGGGTAGGAACATAGAGTCGTTGGGGATGGACGATATGCTGAAAAGGTATATAACCGAATTTGCCGAAAGGGTGGGCTCACTAGAATACGTGCTCGGGGTGCTGCTTTACGGCTCTGTGGCAAGGAACAGGTTCGGCAAATACAGCGATATCGATGTCCTAGTCATGATAAAAACGCACAGCTGGAAACAGTATGAGGAGGTCAGGGCAATCGCCTCAGAGCTTGAAAAGAGAGATGGAAGCAGACTCTTTGAGCATGGGCTCCCGTCTCTTCTAAGCTTTGTGATCCTTACCGTGGACGACCTCAAGAAGTTCAGGCCGTTCCACCTCGACCTTGCAGATTACGGCGTTGTGCTGTATGAGAGGGGCGGCGCCTTGAGGGACTTCATATACGCCATGGAAGGGATAAAACATTGGCGAGAGCATATTAATGGCGCAGAGGTGTTGAGATGGAAGATATAGACGGGGCCATAAAAAGCGCCCATGAGTGGATGGGCATTGCGGAAGACGCGATGAAGCGGCAGGCCCATGCGAAGGCAGTCTACTGTATGGAGATGGCTGTGGAAGCTGCGATGAAGGCTGTGCTCATTGGCGTGAATATTGAGGTGCCCAAAGCGCACGATGTGGCGGGGGTTGCGGAAATCTCCCTTATTGGCAACAGGAAGCTACAGAGCAGTTTCTCTGAAGGGCTGAACGGTTTCCTCGAAACGTTCAGAACGCTGCTGAAGGAGCGGACAGCTGCAGGGTACAGCTTTAATTACGACGAGATTGCAGTTAAGATGAAGAGATTGGCAACAGACCTATTCCCGAAATGCAAGAGAATTGTCGATGAGTGCGACAATGAGGTAAAGCACATCAAGAAGGCCTGAAGCGCTCACTTCAGTATCGTGATGGGTATTATGCCCTTTGTGAACTCGAGCTCTGCGAGGTCCAGAGGGTTTACCATCTCTTCCGGCACCTTCACAAGCGGCGGTGCGCCATACGCTAGCTGGAGAGCCCTTGCTCCAATGATCCTTGCCTTCTCGAACTTCGTATATTCTTGCTCTGGCATGTTATCATCTGTTAAATGGGATTGGGCTGGAACTTCGACTTCGCCTCTTCCATCATCTGGTCGACCCTATGCCTCCATGGCTGGAACTCCTCGGGGCTCTTCGGATAGTTTGCATATATCTCGTTGAGCTCCTTCATCTTCTTGACCACATACACCAGATTGGAGAACGCTGCTATGTTCTTCGCTCCCTGCAGAAGGAGCTTTGCCTTCGATGCCACGCTGAGCTCAGGCACCAGCCCATAGCTCAGGTCCACTGCCTCCTTCGGAGTCAGGAACGTCTGCATGCCGTAATTAATGAGATCGTTGTTAAGCGACTGCAGATAAACTCTGAATACTTCAAGCCCTGCGGTCTTCTTGCCGTACAGCTCGTTGAAGTCTAGGTTGTACTTCCAGAGGCCCTTTATGCTGACGTCGTTGTTGTTGAACGATGTAGCTGCGTGCTCTCCTGCGAGTATGCCTGCAACGAGCGCTGGGCCTATGCCCCCTGCGCTTATCGGATTAGGCATCGCCATGCTGTCCCCCGCGCCCATATATCCGTTGAACACGAGGCTTGGCAGCTGCCTCCTCACTGCGACAGACCAGTATCCCTTGCCGTTGTTGTTGGCGTTGTCGAGCCTTACGTTCTTTATTATAGGATTCCACTTGACGTAAGCGTCCATCAGGCTGTGGAGGTTGTCCTTCGTGCCCATCTTCTGGTTCCTTATCTCAAGGCTCTTCTTCTGGACACCAAGGCCTATGTTTATCCTGTTGCCCTTCTTCGGGAACACCCAGCCGTAACCGCCAGGAGCAAGCTCCTGGTTCAGGTGTATGAGCGCGTTCTTCGGATCATAATAATCGAGGTCAACGTGATCAGGGTCGAATTCGTAGATGAACCTGCCGGTTGACTCTATGTCGTTTATGTCGATGTCTTTATCAACATAGGGGTTCTCCGGCAGCTTCCTCCTCAGGCCCGTAGCTATTCCGAGTGCGTCTATGATAATCTTTGCGCGTATCTCCTTGTGCTGCTTGTCCTTGTCCTTTCCTGTGATTCCCACAACGTAATTATTTTCTATTATCGGAGTCTCGACCTCGAAATGAGGTATGTGATGTGCTCCGTTCTTGATTGCCATTTGCAGCAGCTTGTATTCGAAGGCGGGCCTGTTGAGCACATAGCCTTCTCCGTCGAACCTTATCTTGTGCTTCATGTTCGGCGATATTGCGACTACGCCGTCGACCTTGACGTCGAGCTCAGGATAAGAGAAGCTCGTGTTCAGCTTCTCGCGGATGAACTGCAGGTGGCTTTCCGCGACTGCGTCTCCGCAGACCCAGCCCCAGTTGGTCTTCTTGCCTGCCTCTTCCGGTGGGTTCCTGTCTAGCAATACGACGTTGAGACCCTGCTTTGCGGCCACTGCGGCTGCCAGATTTCCGGCTAGACCTGCGCCTGCGACTATAATATCATATTTTTCTTCCATGGAAAACACTGAATAGCAATAATCCAAGCCTTTAGAACTAAGATAATATTAGCAGAGATGGCTATAAATGCCTTACTTATCCCCGCCTTACCCATATAGCAGCTTGTCGAGCCCTAGCTTCTCCATGCCCTCAAGCTCTATTCCGTGCATCCGCAGCCATATCTTCATTACAGTGTCTTTATGCTCGCTTAGGCCGTAATGCCCGGCTATCCTGGCGTATGTCCTGAATTCCTTAAGATCAGGGATGTTTATCTCCTGCCTCCTAAACGTGCTGAGAGAGTAATCCGTGAAACAGGCATTTATGCACTCGCATACTTGTTCTGCGATTTCGCGCTTCTTTTCCGAAGGGAGCTTGCCGCAGTCTATCGCCTTTATGAGGTCGAACTCTTCTGTTATGTTATACTCGTGCCTGCTGAATATATCTTTTGGATGCACCTCCGTAATGTTGAGCACAGGCGCGCTGTCCTTCCAGTGGAACAGTATGCTCTTTTTAAGCGTGCCGCAAAGCTCAGAAACTGCCTGTTGCAGCATATTGTGGTCGTAGAATGAAGTAACATCTCTTGAATATGGTTTTATTGTCCCTTGGGCGTTCCTCACCGCCTCCTTGAAATTGTACTTGGCCTCGTTGAGATGCTCTTCACGGTCTTTGCTTGTTTTGGCCCTCATGGCCAGCGTTATCTCCTGCCTGCCTTTATCTATATTTTCTTTAAATTTTTCTGCGGGAGTTGAATTTCGTATATCGTATCTCAGCGTTACTGACATTTGATACCCATATTCTCAATAAAGTCGCGTCTCACTAAATACTTAAACCTTTGCGGCCTGCGCAGATACCACAAAGTGCTTTGTTAAAATGTGCAGGGGGTGAGATTTGAACTCACGAAGGTGCTAGACCACAGGATCTTAAGTCCTGCGCGATTTTCTGTGGCAGCTTCCTTGCCAGACCAGACTCTGCAACCCCTGCTTAAGCGTACATCGAGGGGCCGGTGCCCTCCACTGTCTTCTTGTATGTGTCGTGGCTCTCCGCATGCTTCTTTATTATCTCGCGTATCTTCTCTTCGACTAGCTTTGCCTCCTTGTCGAGGTCGCTCGTGTCTATGCTTAATTTCATGAGCTTCTTGAGGCTCTCGATTGCGGACTTCGCGTATTTGGGGTTTATTATAGCCTGCTCTATCGGCACCATTATGTTGGTGTCGGGAAGCCCGTCTATCGTTGACCTTGCCAGGAGGAGGGCGCTCACCCCTGTTGCTACGCCCTCGCCTATGGGCTTCAGGCCTGCCTTCTGCGCCTCTTTCAGCAATGATGGCGCAGATGCAATCGCGTATATGTCCGCCTGCGCATTCTGTATCGGCATGCCGCCGATCGAGAATATCCTTGACATGCCTGTAGCCGTTATCATCGAGTATACCGCATCGGCCATTTCTCTGGTAAGTTCAAGGGGTATTGCAAACTCCGCGAATATCGTGGCTATCTTGCTCTTCTCGTTCACATAGACCCTTATCGGTGGCATGGGCGTGTTCTTGTGTATGGACACCAGAGGCGGGAAGTCGTGGCTGTCGACGTAACCTGCGTATGCCATGCCTAGCTTGTCTATTATGTAGCTTATTGCCATCGGACCCACAAGGCCGACTCCGGGAAATCCCTCTATGAACGTGAAGCCCTTGAGATTCATCTTCTTGAACATGCGTATATCTATCATGAAATCAGTAGTAATGGATAGCGAACATATAAAAATTCTGGGATTTTTTCCTCGTAAATGAGGGCCTACGAAGGCATGGAACGGCTACGTCTATGACGTCATTTCGACGATAGATATTTAAAGATAACTAGTGATATATCGTCGGTGAAACGATGGCCGAAAGAATCGGACGCGAGAAGCTCTCGAGGGAGGACGGATATCTATACTTCTTAGGCAAGGATGGATACGTCTGGAGAACCCCGATGAAGACGAACAAGAGAGGAAGAAAGGCAAGAATGGGATCCGAGAAGGTAAAGAGGGAAAAGGGATTCCTGTACTTCATTGACAAGGGCGGATACGTAGCAAGGGCAAAGATGAACAGAAGGGGAAGAAGGTAATCCTTCTTTCCTTTTTTCTTTTTCTTTATTCTTTTCTTGCAATGAGTCCTATAGAGTAAGGATTCCTCATGTATGAGTCCCAAAAGCCCTCAGCGCAACTTTTTATGCCTTCTACTGATATCTTGGGTCCGATCCATTCTATCGATGAGAATCCTGCGCGCAGAAGCGACCTCTCGTACGTGTCCTTTGAATAGTTAATAGCCTTGAGATCGAGCCTGTGAATCCCTGTGCTGTCGTAAAACGCCGAGAGGAATTTTTCGCCGTCATCGAGGTTTGCCGAACCGCGCAATGATATTATCTCTCGGCCGTATTTCCTGCCGTTTGGCAGGAGTATCTCAGGGTTCGTTATGACAGCGATCAGTTTTCCTTGACTTGACAGCCGCATGTGTATCTGCCTTGCGGCCTCGTCCAACCCCGCCCTGTCTAGGTACATAAAGAAGAACACTGCCGTAGCGACGTCAAACCCGCCGCCTACTTCGGCCATGCATGTAGCGTTGCCTTGAATGTATCTTATCCCTGCAGAGGATTTAGAAAGCGCCTTGCCTATCTGCGTTGCAGACGAATCTATGCCCAAGACGTCCCTTGCGCCCATCGCAGCATAGATGCGGCAGAAGTGGCCGTTGCCGCACCCGACATCGATGACAGACTTTCCAACGAGGTTGCCTGCCATCGTCACGACCATTTCTGTTGTGACGAATTTCTTCAGCAGGCTGCCGTCGAATTCTTCATACTTATGTGCGAGAGCTTCGAACTGCAGCTCTGCACAGCCTCGCTCCGCTAGACGTCTATTTGTTGGCATGCGCATCTACTCTAGATCCCTGTCGTGCCTGTCCTTTATCAGAAGCGCTGCCCCAAGGCTTACTATCCCAAGGGCCACAGATATCCACGCCACTGACCATATCGCTCCAGCACCCAAAGTCGCGAGGAGCACAGGTATCAGGAATGTGGTTATCAGGCCTATTATCAGGCTGCTTAGCTGGTACGAGACGCCGACGCCTGAGTATCTCACCCTTGTGGGGAAGCTCTCAGCCAGCCATGCGTAGAACGTGCCGTAACCGAAACCTAGCACTATGCCAAGCACGGATACTGCGACAAGTATGCTTGCGAAAGCGTTCGTGTTTACGAGAGCGAAGTACGGATAAAGCCAGATGAGCGACAGTACAAGGACCGCTGCTGTAGCAGCAAGCAGAAAATCATACCACTCTATCGTAGTGCCGACCGAAGAAAGCGCGAGCACTTTTGGAATTGTAAGTTCGTTCTTCATGGATTTCACTTGGTTGGTCATTTAAGTTTTTCATGGCCTATCGAACACGAAGAGGTGGTGTATGTCAGTGATAGTGGGCTGGTCGTACCCCAAATCTTCGCTGTGCGAGCATTTCCATCCGTATGCCGCGAATCGATTTATCCACCCATCAACATTCTCATATGTTCCTGGCACAGGGATGTCAGCATGGTTGAAGAACCTGTTCCAGAGCACGTCATTCAGGAAAGTGCGCTGCCACTCTTCCTTTGTGTCTTCGGCAGCCATGGTCTCTATTAGCACCAGCCTCTTGCTGACTATACGGTCTAGTTCTTTGAGTATCTTCTCGTTGTCCTCTTCATGGTGAATCACATTTGTGAGCACAGCTGCCTCATAGTACTTTGGGGGTACCGGAGCCTCAGTTCCGTTGAACTGATGGAACTTCACTGCTACAGCAGGGCTTTTGAAATCCCTTACATCTAGTGCCTCGATATCAAGACCTAATCTGTCGTGCAAGCCTTGAGCGACAAGCCCGCTGCCTGCGCCAAAATCCATAACCTTCCCTGTTATTCCGCTAAGGTGCGGAGCTAGCTGGCTTATGATCAATAATGTTCGTTCCGCAAGCTTGCTTTTCAGTTTTTCCGGCACACCAAACTTCTTGAGCTCCGTGTCTACATACTCCTCCATTTCAAGAATGCCCCCATACTCATGCGCGGACATCTCGCTGACTACAATCATGGCTAACGCTCTAGCGTCGCCCTGCTTGAGTCCAATCTTGTTGAACGTGGTCGTAAAGTCGCCGAGCACAGCCTTCGTTACCTCTAGGTTTGACAGGGCTGCTGTTATGTTGTGCAACAACGCTGTGTTTCCTCCTTTTTCGAAATACTTCATTGTCATCTCCTGGCTATGTTGCTTCTTAGCGCTAACCATGCAATCTTGCCTTGATAATGTTTTCTATCGAACTGGTATAACTATGCTCTTGCGTATTTCTACGTGAAAACGATAATTATATATGCTGCTTTTATCTATAATATGAAAATATGGATAAGCTTGACATTAAAGATAAGAAAATCCTATACGAGCTAGACCTGAATGCGAGGCAGCCGGACAGTGAGATAGCGAAGAAAGTGGGCCTGAGCAGGGACGCGGTCCGCTACAGGATAGACAAGATGCTGAATGACGGATACATAAAGCACTTCACCGTCGTAGTGAACACGATGAAGCTAGGCTTTGACTGGTACAGGCTGCTTGTGCGCTTGCAGAACCTGACTGTCGAAAAGGAAAGGGAGATGATGGAGTGGCTCAAGCCTAGGACGAGTTACCTTACAAAGGCAGAAGGGCGGTGGGACCTGATAATGTCGGCGTATTACAGGGATGTGTACGAGTTCAGGGACCTTCTGAACAGCTTTCTTGCGGAGTACGGCGATTACATTGCGGGTTACGATCTTTCCGTGACCACAAGATTCTGGCATTTCCACAGGAACTACCTTGTTGGGATAAAGGAGAAGCCGATGAAGTTCGAGATGATGGGGTTCAACGAGGGCGAGCCCTACAGATACGCAGAGATTGACGAGACTGATTACAAGGTACTCGCGGTACTGACGAAAGACGCGAGAATGAAAACAGTAGACATAGCCAGGAAGACAGGAACCACTGAGATGATCGTCAAGTACAGGATAAGGAAACTCATGGATGACGGCGTGATATTGGGCTTCAGGCCGCTCTTTGACACGAAGAGGCTTGGGTACATCTACTTCAAGGTCCATTTTACGCTCAGATCTGCCGCGCCGAACAGGAGAAAACTGCTGTTCGCGTATGTGCAGCAGTACAACAACAGCCTCTATGCCGTCGAGAGCATCGGAGGCAGCGACTTCGAGGCGCACGTTGAGGTGCGCACGACAGACGAGTTGTACAGCTACATACACAGCATACGCTCGAGGTTCGGCGACATAATAGGCGATTACTACTTCATGGAGTACAAAGACGAGATAAAGTGGACGTTCCTCCCGGAGATGAAGTTCGTAAAGTAGCGAGGCCCTCTTACTTTCTGCTCAGGGCTTCGACTATGTCCTTGTAGCTAATGTTTGTTGCCTTATGAATGTCTATCGCGAGGTCACGAAGGTTCCTGTTGTCAATCTTCGAGCCATGATAGGTGAACCTTACGTGCGAGTTGTTGTATCCGAGTTCGCTGAGCGCGGCCAAAACCTTTGTGGCCTTCATCTCCCTAGGCAGGTTATTGAGGTTCTTCTCGTCGGCGATCTCGTCTGCCGCGGTTGGCCTTATCCCTATGTTTGTCGGGCGCGTGCCCTGTGTCTGGGCCTTGTCTGCACCAGCCCCGACAGGTGTATGGTTATTGAAATTGTGCATGTAAACACTAGGTAGTAGGATAATTGATTGGGATATTTAACTCTTTAGTCCAAACGCCTTGCTGCGACTGTGAGGTTATGCGGCCGCGATGCCTTTGATTATCTCTCCGCGCCTCAGCTTCAGTCTTGCTGCGGCGCCTGCTGCAAGCTCCAGCACATACCTTGACTGCTTATCAGGAGAGAAGCTCTTGCATGAGAAGATATTGCTGCACGGCCGCATGCCCCTCTCGATGTGCACTATCCTGAACTTCTCGTCCAACCAGACGACGTCGATAGGGAACTTCATGTTGAGCATCCATATCTTCCAATGATGGTTGAACGGGAACTTGAACAGCATGCCTTCATTGGCCTTTATGTTCGGCCTGTACATCAGCCCTACAGCCTTCTGGGCAAAGCTCTCTGCAAGGAACAGCCTGAATTTTTTGCCTTTTATCGTCACGTGCGCGGCTTCAAACTTTGTGCTCAGATAGAGGAGTTTGGTGAATATATTATCACTTCGTGGTGCTTATGCTCTGTTCTCTCATGAACTGCGGGAGGTAGTGCTTGCTTCCTGTGCCTTTGCCGGTCAGCCCGCTGCCCTTCCAGCCAACGAAGGTATGAAGCCCTACTATGGCGCCTGTCGTGGCGCTGATCTCCCTGTTGATGTATACCACGCCGGCCTGTATCTTCTTTGAGAATTCCAATATCTCGTCCCTGTTCTTGCTGTAAAGTCCTGCCGTGAGCCCATATTCAACGTCGTTGGCCATCTTTAGCGCGTCGCCGAAGTCGGAGTATGTTTCTAGCGTCAGTATCGGCGCGAACAGCTCCTTCCTGACAAGCTCGCTGTCGTGCCTTGCCTCTATTATCGCGGGCTCGACGTAATATCCTTCAAGCCCTGTCTTCACTGCATTTCCGCCGTAAAGGATCCTGCCCCCGGTGGTTCTTGCCTTCTGCACAGATTCGATATATCTGTCAAAGGCGCTCTTGCTTATGAGAGGGCCTATGTAATTCTCTTTGTCCAACGGATTGCCGATCTTTAGCCCCCTTACCCTCTCTATCAGCTTGCTGACGAACAGCTCCTTCTTCGACTGATGAACGTATACTCTTGACAGGGCGCTGCACTTCTGGCCTGCGAAGCCGAACGCCGCGCTTGCCACCCCGTTTACAGCCGCGTCGAGATTCGCGTATTTCGACACTATTGCGGGATTCTTGCCTCCCATCTCGACTATGAAAACTTTCTGCTTGCCTGACGAGAACGTCCTTGATATCATGGACATTCCTGTAGCCCTGGATCCGGTGAACGCGATTCCTGAGACATTGTCATTTGTTGCGATCTCATCGCCGACCTCAGATCCTGGTCCGGTCACATAGTTGAAAACGCCGTCTGGAATTCCCGCCTCTTTGAATAGTTCGTATATCTTGAGCCCTGTGAGCATCGTCATGTTGTCCGATGAGGATGGCTTGAAAACTACTGTGTTGCCTGTTATGAGAGCTCCTACGTTCATGCCTGTTGATATCGAAATCGGGAAGTTAAAGGGCGCTATGACGCCAAACACGCCATAGGGTCTGAGCGATACCGTAACTTTCTCCTGGCTTGAGGGCGCGCCTTGGAAACCCGCCTCGACCTTGGCCTTGCTGGCCTTCGCTGCAGCTTTTCTTATATAGCCCTTGTTTGCATCCATCTCATCGCTGTAATATCTCATGAAGTCTATTGCTTCGTCGACCTCGCCCATGGATTCGTATCTCGACTTTGCGTTCTCGTAGCTCAGTATGGCCGCCAACTGGTATTTGTTCTTCGAAAATAGGTCTGCGGCCCTTCTGATTATCGAGGCGCGGTCGCTGTAATCCATGTTGCTCCACGATTCGAATGCGTTGCTCGCCGCGTCTATCGCCAGCTTTGCGTGCTCCCTTGCGCCCTTCTGGAATTTGCCTATCAATATCTGCGAGTCTATCGGCGATTTCTCTAAGAGGAGATTGCCGGCCCTTACGGGTTTTCCGCCAATGTACATCGGATGCTCTATGCCAAAGCCGTTCCTTGCGGTCTCTGCCGCGCTTTCGAACAGCCCGTCAAATTCATCCTCTCTTCCAGACTCGAGCATGCGCTTGTAAGTGTACTCGTTCTCGAACTTGCCCTTCGGCACCCAATCACAGAGGAGTAGCGCAATAAAACTATTTATTGGTGCTTGTGGACTTGGGCGTGCCTTTTGCCGCGTACGCCTTGTATGCAAGGACCTGCGCAAAAAGCGTGAGCAGGCCTACGAATGTGCTTAATATTATGTAAAGGACATATTGGAGTACGGTTCCTGCTATTGGATTTATTATAGACGCCACGCCGTAGATTATCGCGGCGATTATGTCAATACCGAGTGTTATAAGGCCTATGAGTATCAGTACGCCTAGAATCCTCCAAAATGCCTCAAGGCCTATACTGAAGCTTCTCTTTATCGCGGATGCCGCGCGCCTTCCCTCTGTTATGACTAGTGCCTGCGGCAGGAACAGGAACGGGCTAAGGGTTATAGCGGCAGCTATGAATAGGAGAAATCCTCCAAAGAATGCGCCGAGCCCTGAGGGAGCTGCCGATATGGGGTTATACAACAGCTTGAGTAAGGCGCTTAACATCATTACCAGGGGTGCCGCAACCGCTGCTAGGAGTATGAGCTGGCTTAGTATGCTGGCACCGAAAAGGCTCCAGTACCTCTTCTTTGCAGTTGCCAGGGCGGCCCGCATGTTAATGATCCCTCCATTGGAAAGGCTGTTTGCCCCGCTCAGGTAGATGCCGCTTACCAATGGCGAGAGAAAGAATGAGACAAGCCCAATCGCCACGCCGGCATAGACAAGCAGCTGCAAACCTGGAAGGCTAAATAAGCTGACTAAGATACTGGCTGGACTGGCGCCGGCGAGCGTTGAGAGGTTGCTTGCGAAGATGCTTGACAAAGCAACTGAGAAGATCGCTCCGATTGCAATATTGAACGTGATGAATGCGGCATACGCCCATGCCGCCCGCACATTGCTCTTCAATATGCCGTAGCTTCCGGTTATTGTATCGATAATCCCTATCGCGCCCATGTTTCCGCCTTGTGAACATTTGTGTTGGTATGGCTTTTAAAGCTTGTCATGCATAATCTTCCGGTGAAAGAATGGGAAATAAACCAACAGCGGCTTTCATATTAGCCGTAATAGGAGGGTTGTTCGTGCTTGCTGGCGGCATAATAGGCATACTTGGCCTGAACGCCGCGCAGGGCATATTGGGCAGCCTGCCAACAACGACCGCAAGTTCTGCGGCGGTCAGCTCTACGATAACATTGGGCTATGCGCTGACGATACTCGGCGTAATCAGCGGGATAGTGCTGGTAGCGTCAGGATTGATGCTCTACACGACAGACATGAAGAAGAGGAAGATGTGGGGCATAATCGCGATAGTCTTCGCGGTGATCAGCCTGTCTTCGCTCGGCGGCTTCATAATAGGCTTCGTTCTCGCCCTGATAGGCGGAATCCTGGCCCTGGTAAAGAAGTAAGAGCTTTTCTTGCTTCTTTCTTTTTCTTTTCTTTTTCATCAACTGCAGAAGTTGTAATCGATTTTACCTTATTTCGCGGAAGGTTTAAATACACGAAAAAGCACCAAATATAACAGAGTTATAATTTAACCTGCGGTGTCAAATTTATGCCAGATGAGCAAAGAGCGGAAGAGGCCGTTGTCGTCAAAGAAGACGAATACATGGAGAAGTACGGCTTCCACGACAACATAGACTACAAGTTCAAGACGAGGAAGGGCCTTGACGAGGGCATAGTGAGAGAAATATCCAAGATGAAGAACGAGCCCGAGTGGATGCTCGAGAAGCGCCTTCAGGGTTACAAGATATTCAGGGAGAAGCCCACCCCGCAGTGGGGCGGGAACCTCAACGAGATAGATTACGATGACATTTACTACTATCTCAAGCCTACAGACAAGAAGGGCGATAACTGGGATGCAGTTCCTGAGGAGATAAAAAAGACGTTCGACAAGCTCGGCATACCCGAAGCTGAGAGAAAGTTTTTTGCCGGCGCTGAAGCCCAGTACGATTCAGAGGTCGTATATTCCCATATAAGAGAGGACCTCGAGAAGGAGGGAGTAGTCTTCATAAGCACAGACGAGGCTGTGAAGAAGTATCCGGAGCTGATGAAGAAGTACTTTGGCACTGTGATACCGTCTTCGGACAACAAGTTCGCAGCGCTCAACACGGCAGTATGGTCGGGTGGTTCGTTCATATACGTGCCAAAGGGAGTAAAGGTAAAGATGCCGTTGCAGGCGTACTTTAGGATAAACTCAGAGAAGGCGGGGCAGTTTGAGAGAACATTGATAATAGCGGACGAAGATGCAGACGTTACATATATCGAGGGATGCCTGCCTGCTGATGAATTAGTCAGTAAAGGAGATACCTTTGTCCCTGTGGCAGACATAGGAAAGAATGATGCTGTAGTCACGCACAAAGGCAACATGGAAAATGTGAAGCAGACGTTTACACATAGGCACAAGGGCAAGATGTTTGAGATAATACCTCAATCTAGTGGAAACGGATTTAGACTTACCGGGGAGCACCCGGTATTGTGCGTGAAGAGGCAAGACGTAAAGGTGGCGAGACGGCAAAGGAAGAATTGGCTGCCAGAAGTTTCAACTGATAAGCTTATGGCAGCAGAGCCTAAATTTATAAGGACAGACCAACTTGAAGTTGGGGACTTTATAGTGTATGTGGCCCCGAACTTGATTGAGGACGATGCTTCAATAGATCATGAGTTGCTCGGCATACTTGGACTATATCTCGCAGAGGGCTCAATAACTGCAAACAGGGCGCTTGGCGGAAAGAGATCCGTAAGCTTCAGCTTCGGAAAGGATGACAATGAGAGGATACTCGCAGAAACGCTTACCGCTATGATTATGGAGAAGGGGTGGCAGGTAAATATCTGCAGATCGAAGGGTGGGTACTACATAGTATCATCGTATAGCAAGGAATTGATAGAGCTTTGCGAGAAGCATTGCGGTAAGGGAGCGAAGACCAAGCTGCTCTCTCAAAAAATTATGAAGCTTCCAGCTAGGAAACAGAATGTTTTGCTAGATTACTATTGGCTTGGGGATGGCAACCGTTATGATAGGAAAAACGGCGGCACAATGCTGCGTGCAGCGACGGCCAGCAGGCTGCTTGCCTATCAGGTACAAGAGATATTGGCTAGAAACGGTATATTTGCTAATCTTACGGTAAGGAAGGGCGGAAGCGATTACATAAAGGGCCGCAAAATAGAGAGGAGCGACCAGATTATAATAGAGTACACTGCAGAAAAGGGAATCGGTGAGATAAGGCATAGGGACAATTTATACTTCGTTCCTATAAAAGACATAAAAACAGAGGAATACGACGACATGGTTTATAACTTTGCGGTGAGCAAAGACGAATCGTATCTGGTAAAGGGGTTTGCTGTCCACAACTGCACAGCCCCAATATACATGAGCTCATCTTTGCACTCTGCGGTGGTAGAGCTTGTGGCACACAAGAACGCGCACATCAGATACGTGACAATACAGAACTGGTCGAAGAACGTCTACAACCTTGTCACGCAGAGGGCTTACGCTTACGAGAACGCAAGGGTTGAATGGATCGACGGCAACATCGGCAGCAAGCTCAATATGAAATATCCTAGCGTATTCCTCAAGGAAAGGGGTGCCCGCGGTGAGATAATGTCAGTTGCCGTGGCAGGACCTGACCAGGTGCAGGATTCTGGAGGTAAGATATACCATCTTGCGCCAGACACAACTTCGCAGATAATATCGAAGAGCGTCTCATCCGGAAACGGGGTTACGACTTACAGAGGGCTTCTGCACATCGGCGCGAACGCTTCAAACGTCAAGTCTTCGGTGCGCTGCGACGCGCTTCTTCTTGACGACGACTCAAAAACAAACACGTTCCCTTACATGGAGGTGAACAGGGACGACGCAACAATAACCCACGAGGCAAGCACAGGCAAGGTCGGGGAGGAGCAGCTCTTCTACCTCATGTCAAGGGGCCTCAGCGAGGAGGATGCTCTTACTACCATAGTCTTAGGATTCCTTGACCCTCTGGCGAAGGCGCTGCCGATGGAGTACTCGATAGAGCTGAAGAGGCTCATAAAGCTGGACATGTCCAACTCGGTCGGTTAACGGCGCGCATTCAGTGAAACTTATGGCAACCTACGAAGATTTTGTAAAGAACGCTATCGAGCAGTATCAGAAGCTGCCGCAGGAAACTAGCGAGCTGTACAAGAGGTATTTCGTTGCCGTGCCGTTCGAGCTCATGAACTACATTGGCAAAGGGAACGGCAATGCAGCCGAGATAGAGGGCATAGTGGACAATGCCTTGAAGGGTTCGATAAAGTTCGATGTTGTCCTGACAAGCAGGTCGGCAAGCTCTGCCAGCGAGTTCGCAAAGATAGAAGAGGCAGGCAGACACTTCAACGAGGGCATGCACAGCAACGAGGAGGACAAGTACGTTGCGTTCATACAGGCGTACGCCAAGAACGTTGTTGTGATAAACGTGCCTAAGAATGCCAATGTGAAGCTGAACATGCTCGTGTCAAACTCGGACGAGCCACTCAATACGAAGATTATAGTGAACGTTGATGAGAATGCGTCGCTGAGCCTCTTCGAATATTACGCTTCTACTGCAGCAAACACCTCGTCAACCGGCGCTATACACGAGATAAGGATGAAGGCCGACGCTAACGCCGAGATAAACTGCCTGCACAACGAGAACGACAAGACGGTCGTGCTCGCATTCTGCAAAAACAGGATAGACAGGAGCGCGAACCTCAGGTTCAACTCGGTTTACAACGGAGGCATGGTCACGAGGGTCAGGAACTACATAGATGCAAATTCGGACATGAGCAATGTCGACGTTACGGAGATAGTATTTGGTTCGAAGACACAGAAGTTCGACGTTGCGACGAAGATCCTCAATGCCGGAAAGGGGAGCAACGCAAGCCTTCAGACAAAGGCTGCGCTTATGGACACGTCATTCTGCATAATGAAGGGCTACGCCAAGATTGCAAGAGGAGCAAGCAATTCCAGGTCTTACGTCCATGAGAGGGGGATACTGCTTGACAAGGGCGCCAAGGTGGACGGACTGCCGGACATGTCGGTCGACGAGAACAATGTGAAGGCAACTCATTCGTCTGCGACCGCGCCGGTTGACGCCGACACCGTATTCTACCTCATGTCGAAGGGCATAAACGAGACAGGCGTGAAGAAGTTGATAGTCAATGGGTTCTTCTCTAGCGAGCTTGCAAAGATATCGAACATGCCGATGAAGGAACTTTCTATGGCGGTGATAAAGAGGAAGCTTGAGACGAAGGGCTTCGGCGAGACCCCGGAGGCCAGCACGAAGGATATCTGGGTTGTGGCTTCTGACGTCAACAAGGACGGCATATTCAAGGGCCATTACAAGTACAGGGAGTGATCATGACAAGTTACGAAGACGTTATGAAGAAGTTCATGCCGGCGTTCAGGTCGAGCGCGGCGAAGATGATGGTCAACGACTACGGCCTCAGGCAGCAGCAGGCGGCAAAGATACTCGGGACGACGCAAGCTGCAGTAAGTAAGTACCTCAATGACAAGCCGGCGAAGGGCAATGGCATTAAAATAGATCAGGCGCAGGTCAGGGAGTACATAGAGCGAATGCTGAAGCACCACGACCACAGCGGCCAGAAGGCGCTGTGCAAGATGTGCCAGAGCAACGTAAAATTCGATTGCGCATTCATGGTTAAGTAGTGATGGAAATGATACTGGAGATAAAGGATTTGCACGTGAGCCTTGAAGACAAGGAGATAATCAACGGCTTGAGCCTTAAGATGGAGCAGGGAGAAACGCACGTGATCATGGGGCCGAACGGCTCTGGAAAGAGCACCCTTGCGAAGACGATACTCGGGCATCCGCATGTCAAGGTCACCAAGGGAGACATACTGGTAGACGGCAAGAGCATACTTGATATGACAACAGACGAGAGAGCCAAGCTTGGCTTATTCCTGCAGTTCCAGAACCCTGTCGAGGTCGAAGGAGTAGGATTCATAAACTTCCTGCACACTGCAAAGGAGAACCTCAGGGGCAACACAGTAAGCGCAAAGGACTTCATGAAGGACATAAGGGCAAATGTCTCAGAGCTCAAGATGGGCGACGATTTCATAGGAAGGTCGCTCAACATGGGATTCTCGGGAGGCGAGAAGAAGAAGGCAGAGGTGCTGCAGATGGCGGTCCTCAAGCCGAAGATAGCGATCCTCGACGAGCCTGATTCCGGATTGGATATAGACGCGATAAAGGTGGTGTCTGCAAGCGTTAACAAGATTGCGCAGGCAGAAAAGCTCGGTCTTCTGATAATAACGCACTACAGCAGGATATTGTCATTCATAAAGCCTGACTTCATACACGTTATGGTGAACGGCAGGATAGTCGCGGAAGGCGGCAAGGAGCTGGTAGACCAGCTCGAGAAGGAAGGGTATGACAAGTACCTCAAGTGAACCTATGTCAATAGAGGCCAATAGCATAAAGCAAGACTTCCCGATATTCAAGATTAAGATGAACGGGAAGCCGCTCACATACCTGGATAGCACTGCGACTTCGCAGAGGCCAAACCAGGTAATAGACGCTGTTGACGCCTATTACAAGGAGTACAACGCCAACATACACCGCGGCATATATCAGATATCGGAAAGGGCTTCGGAAGCATACGACGAATCGAAAAGGAAGGTCGCAAAGTTCATAAACGCTGAATCGATGCAGGAGATAATCTACCTCAGGAACGCGACAGAGGCGCTGAACCTCGTTGCGCTGGCTTGGGGCGATGCCAACATCAGCAAGGGAGACCACATACTCATATCGGAGATGGAGCACCACAGCAACATAGTGCCTTGGATAGTGCTTGCAAAGAAGAAGGAGGCTGTCCTTGACTACATAAAGCTCGACGCCAAGAAGGCGAAGCTTGACATGGGAAGCTTGAAGGAGCAGCTGGAGAAGAGGCCGAAGATTGTGTCCGTCACGCATGCCTCAAATGTGCTTGGCACGATTAACAACGTTAGGGAGATAACAAAGATGGCGCATGGGAAGGGCGCGGTAGTCTTGATTGACGGCGCGCAGTCAGCTCCTCATATGGAAGTTGACGTGGGGGATATAGACTGTGATTTCTACGCGTTCTCTGGGCACAAGATGCTCGCGCCTACAGGCATAGGAGTTCTTTATGGAAAAGAGGCAATCCTTGACAAGATGGAGCCGCTCCTTACCGGAGGAGAGATGATAAAGAGCGTTGAACATCATGCATACTCGTGGAACGACCTGCCTTGGAAATTTGAGGCAGGCACGTCGAACATATCAGGAGGCATAGGCCTTGGCGCAGCCGTAGATTATCTCTCATCGCTTGGGATGCACAACGTAAGAGAGCATGAGAAGCAGATAACCAGATACGCGCTTGAAAAGCTGTCAAAGATAAACGGCGTGACAGTTTATGGTCCTGACATAAATGACATGGATGAGCGCGGAGGTGTAATCTCGTTTGCAATAGAAGGGATACACCCGCATGACGTTTCCCAGATATTCGACAGCGAAGGGATAGCGATAAGATCAGGGCACCATTGCGCGATGCCGCTTGTAACAAAGACGCTTGCGCAACCTGCGCTTTCCAGGATGAGCTTCTATATCTACAACAACGAGTCTGATGTCGACAAGGCGATAGAAGCGATTAACAAGGCTAAGAAAATATTCAAGATCGCGTGAACATATGCCGATAGACATATACGCAGAGGAGATAGTCTCGCATTACGAGCATCCGCACAACAAGGGCGAGATAACCGACGCAAGCGTCAGCCAGCACAATTACAATCCTGTATGCGGCGACGAGATGACCATGTATCTCATGATAAATGACGGCATTGTCAGCGACGTCAAGTTCAAAGGAGTCGGATGCGCGATAAGCATGGCTACGGCAAGCATGCTGACTGATTTCATCAAGGGCAAGACCCTGAAGGAGATAGAGGGCATGGGCATTAATACGATAATAGACCTTATAGGGATAGACCCAGGGCCAGCAAGGCTGAAGTGCGCCACGCTCTCGCTCAGAACGTTGAAGGAAGCTGTTTTTGTCTACGAGCACAAGGAGGTCGACAGGGCCACAAAGGAGCTCTAGCTTAAGACTATCTCTATCCTCTTCCTGCGCGAACCTTTGCTCTCGTAATTTGTGAGCGTCATTTTTCCTATCTCTTTTGTGTTTGAGACGTGTGTGCCGCCGTCAAGCTGGGCGTCAAGGCCGTCTATTCCCACTATCCTTATCTCTGTGAGTTTCTTCAGGAGCTCCCTGCCGGGCTCTGTCCTTGCCAGGTTCGGCATCTTATCTGCCTCTTCCCTAGTCAAAAACTTGACGTATATTGCATGCCCTTCATCGATGAACTTCTGGGTTATGTCGAGCAGTTGCTGCGCTTTCTCTCTGCTGAAACCCTCCATATCAAAGTCTATTCTTGCCCTATTGTGGTATATCTGGCCGCCTGTTATGGCGCCTGGAGCGGCATTGAACTGTTTGCCTGCTTCATGGTTCTCGAGTATTCCGTCAAGCACATGCAGCGCAGTATGGTATCGCATGTGCGCGTAACGCCTATCCCAGTCTATCTTTAAATGAACAGCATCGCCGACATTCGCATCGATGGGCCTATCCAGCACATGGATTACCCTGTCTCCGTCCTTTTTTACCTCGTTGACTTTGTAATTGACCCCATTAATGGATATCTCTCCGGTGTCGTGGAGCTGCCCGCCCCCGGTAGGGTAGAATACTGTTTTGTCAAATTCTACCTCATTTGAGTTGATTGCGGTTATATTCGCATCTGCCTCTTTTGCATATGCATCAGTCAGATAGACCTTCAATGTCATAGTAACACAAATCAGCCGACTCTCTTTTCATCATTAGTCAGAAATACCTCGGCTCATCATCTGATAACTTTAGGACAAACCACTATTTAAACTAGAAGCCTGCCCTCGGATAATGGGGCTTCAGCATCATTCTCGCAAACGGGAATACGATCTTGTGGGCTGTGGTGTAGCTGTATAGCTTGTGGAACAGTCGATCAGGATCCTCAACACTTTTGACTTTCTTTATCATCTCACCGTAACCTCTCTTCCCAAACTTCTCCCATAGGAATCTGTTGACCACAGCGGAGCGGATATACCCCCTGTACCTCTTCTCTATTAGCTTCTTGTAGTCCAGTCCTTTTGATATGCTCTCCGATGCGAGATATCCGGAAACAATCGCGCTCCTTATCCCGAACCCCCACAGGAAGTCCTGGAGGCCTGCCGCCTCGCCGACATAAAGCTTTCCATTGTCTACAAGCTTGCCGCGGTAATTGAATGTTGCCACTCCACCGACTTTGCGTGGGCGACGGACCTCGAGGCCGTACATCTTCTCGAATATCTTTAATGTGCTTGTGAAGCACTTGTTTATCATACCTAAGTCTTTCGTGATTGCGGAGCAGACGCACCCGTAGCCTTTGGTCACGAGCAGGTAGGAGTATCCCATATAGCCTGCATCTATGTCCGCAAGAGCGACTGCGGTGTCTTCCATATCAGTTTCGAAGACGATGCCCTTGTCTACGCCCAATACTCTCTTGCTCTCAGGACCAGTTGCAAAGATGTCTATGGGCGCAGCGGGTTTTTCCTTGTATCTGAGGTCTGCGCCGGCATCGAGAGCCTGCTGCTTTAACGCGTTATCAAGGGTCCCATCGAACGCCCCCCTCTTCACGAGATAGAATATCGGCGACTTGAATGTCACCCTGGCCTCCTCCTTCCCGTCCGTGAGGATGACTTTTCGAAACGGATCACAGTCGAAATTGATTTTTACCCCTGATTGTTTCAGCTCATCGACAACATTTGTATCAGAAGACCAGTTCTCCAGACCCTGCAGGTCGCCGCCGAACCTTGTGCCGCTGTCGCCTGCACGGTCGAAAACAGTTGTTTTGTACCCTGATTTCGACAGATTTATTGCCGATGTGAGCCCGGAAACCCCTGCGCCGAGGATCCTGATTTCGCGCATATATTGGTTTCTCAGCACCTGTATTTATTCCTTTATAGGATTAGGAAGTATGAGGCAGCGAGGAGCACTGCGCTTATGAGTATCTTCTTCCATATGTTGCCCTCCCTGAAGAGCAGACCGCCGACCATGACGGTCACTATGATGAATACGCCGTTCAGCAGCGGCACGGCAAGGCTCGTCTGTATCAGCGAGATTGACGAATAGAGCGGGACCCTGTACGCTACAGTGAGTATGGCTATGGCAGCCAATGGCTTGGAGTTTGCCTTTATGTGGGAGGATATCTCCTTGAGGCCCCCGAACTTTAGCACCATGTAAACAAGCATGTTGAGCGCAACGAACAATTGCGACAGTAGCACATACGTTATCGGGCTTATCCCGCCGTTAAACAGGTATTTCACAAGTATGTAGCCAAGCGCTATGACGAACGACGCTCCCAGCAGCTTGTCTATGAATTTTATCCCATGACCTTTTGCGTCAGCCTGGCCGTTGTTGAACCTTGCCAGGAATATGTATCCTGCAAAGACGAGGACCATTATGCTCATGTACTGCTCAGGCGAGAGCACCTCGCCGAGGAACGCGAAACCCATGAGCACGACGAAAAGGGACGGCACAGAGCTAGTGATTGCCGATGCGATCGATATGTTGCCGTGCCTGTAGACCTTTGCCATGAGCAGGTAGCCTATGGTCGCCAGCACGCTTATCAGGTAGACCAGCCCCCATGCCGACAGCGGCAGGTTTAGATTGGAGAACGGGATAAGAGGCAGGGCAGCCACTGCAGAAAGCACAGTGAATGCAGCGGTATAGGCAGTCGCATGCTCCCTCTTGAGCGCGTACTTCTCTATTATCGTGGCTGCGCCCATTAGGACTGCGGCGATGATGGTTATGTAGTACCATGCGAGCATTTCAACACCATTAGCCCCAACCGGATTCGAACCGATGTTCGCGGATCCAAAGTCCGCTGTCCTTGGCCACTAGACGATGGGGCTGTGTATTACTATTAGCGTCTAATGGTTTTAATTGTTATCAGATTGGCTGCTTCTCGAACAGAGATTTCATTATAAGGCTGAGATGGCCTACCTCTTTTATTCGTCTGTATGAATATGCAATCCATTCCTCGCCGAACGGGATATAGGCATAGACCGTCTTCCCGGATCTTGCAAGCTCTATTGCATAGATGTTCTTTATGCCGTTGAGGACCGCATACGTGATATTTTTCCTGTTCCCCGCGAGCTTCGCTGCTGCTTCTATCATTGTCGTGTCGTGCGTGGCCGCGATGAGCACGTTGTGGTCGTTCCTTATCAGATACTTGAGCAGCTTCAGATAGTTGCTGGTTACTGATGCTTGGGTGTGATACCCCTCAGACTGGCTTGGCGTGTATGCGCCCTTTACGAGCCTTATCTTTGCCCTGTGCCTGACCAGAAGATGCAGGTCTTTTGCGCTCCTCTTCAGGTTAGACTGTATGCAGATGCCTGTGTTGCCTGTCTTGACGTGCTTCAGGTACACGTTTATCGTGTCTTGCACAGTGTCTGGCTCCTCCATGTCGAGCCATACGAACACACTGTTGCGCTTTGCGTATCTTATTATCTTGAGATAATTTGCCTCGAAGAGTTCAGGCCTTATCCTCAGGCCGAGCTGGGTCGGCTTCATTGATATGACGGCCTTTACCCTTGATTTTCTTATCTCCTTGATGAGCGCAAGATACTTCTCAGTCGCTTCGTCTATCTTCCTTCTTCCGGTGTGCTCCTCGCCTAGATAGTTTATCATTGCGGTTATATCGTGCCTGTTGAACGCCCTTGCCCTCTCTATCGCATCGTGTATGTCAGGCCCGGCTATCCACTGCTTCGCCAGATGCCTCTCAAGGTACGAGCTTGGCCACAAGGGATCACAGCACCTTTATCTTCTTGAGGTCGCTTACGAGCTGGGGATAATTTCTGAACTGTATCGACTTTATTCCCACTCTTCTTGCGCCCTTCACGTTGACAAGCATATTGTCGACAAATACCGCTTCGCTTGGCTTTACCTTCATATCCGTAAGGACACGCTTGTATATCCTTGCGTCCGGTTTCCTCAGGTTTAGGTGGCATGAGGTGAAGACCCGCTTGTTTGGGATTCTTCTTATGAAGCTCCTGCTCATTATATCATATCTGCTCTCGCTCACGTTCGTCAGAAGCACTACCATGTATTTCTTTGAGAGCCTTGCAACAAGGTTCCTGACCGGTTCGTTCAGCCTCGCAAGCTTCTTGTACCCCTCGTTCCACTCCATGGTGGAATCGTGCAGCCCGAACTTCAGGTCTATTATCTCCTCCATGTTCTTGACTGTCAGGTGGCCGAGCTCCATCTGCGCTATCAGTGGCATGAGCGCCCTTGACAGCTTGCGGTAGCTGAGCTTCCTCTTTTTCGCTATGTAATGCATGTAGTCGTACTCGCTGAACCTTACGATCACATCGCCTATGTCGAATATTAGGAGCTTTATCATGGTGAATGTCTAGCATGGAACTTATTTATTATGCTATTGTGTTCTGCTATTGTGAAGACAATAGTCATCGGCCTTGGAGGGAACGCGCTCCTGAGCCCTTCAGGCAGGCAGGACGTTGGCTCTGAGATGAGGAACGCTGCGAAGGTTGCTGCGCAAATAGCAAGAGTCGCGGCAACAGGCAGATATAGGATAATCATAACGCACGGCAACGGCCCGCAGATAGGGGACGAGCTCTCGAGGAACATGCATGCTGGGAAAGATGTTCCTGCACTCCCCTTCTACATAATGTCATCGGAAACGGAGGCGCAGATAGGCACAGTGCTGGAGCTGGCCCTTAGGAACGAGCTTGCCAAGCTGGGGAAGAATATTGAAGTTGCTGCAGTACTTACTCACGTGCTTGTCGATCCGGACGACAAGGCTTTCAGGAATCCCTCAAAACCGATAGGGCCGTTCATGCGGAAGAAGAGCGGAAATGGCGTTTACAGGAAGTTCCAGAACGGGTACAGGTTGGTAGTGCCGTCGCCTATCCCAAAGCAGATTCTGGAAACGGCCTCGATACGGGACCTATCGGATAAAGGCATTGTGATTGCTTGTGGCGGCGGAGGCGTGCCGGTGATAAGGAAAGGCAAGAGGTATGTTGGCGTTGCCGGGGTCATAGACAAAGACAGGGCGACGCAATTGCTGGCAAGCGCGATGGGTGCCGACATGATGCTGCTGTTGACGGACGTTGATTACGTTTACACGGACTACGGCCGCAAGACAGGGATGATAATGGAGGCGAAATCCAGCATATTGAAGAAAAATCTTCGCATGTTTGAAGAAGGCACCATAAGGCCGAAGGTCGAGGCATGCATAGAGTTTGTAGAAAGCGGCAAAGGGACCGCATACATAGGAAGCCTAGAGAAGCTCGAGCTTGTGCTTGAGGGAAAGAGTGGGACAAGGATAAGCTAGACCATGGCGTCTATTGTTGTGTGAGGCACGTCCTGCGCCCCGGTTACCAGATTATAGACATTCCCTGGCACAGTGCCGTCGACTATATGGCATTCCTTCCCTATTTTCGCAGATATCTTCCACAGCTGCACAAGCTTGTCTGCCATGCCTCCGGTAACGTCTGCATGCATGGACCCGCCCGCGTATGCCAATACCTTATCGATGTTTGACCTGCTTACCGTACGTATCAGCTTGGCATCATGCCTCTTGTGCGGGTCTTCGTCGTATACCCCCGCGATGTCGCCTATGCTTATCACAGTGTTAGGTCGTATATACCCGCATAAAAACTCGAATATGCTTTCCGTGGAGCATATGCCGTATCTTCCGCCAAGGCCCTGGATGCAGTCCCCATAGACCAGAGGGATATATCCGTTCTCCAAAGCTGCTGTGATTGGCGTGGCCGTGCCCACCTTGATTGCACCGTTCTCGACAACGCAAAAGCTTGATGGTGAGATTGGGAACACAGGCATGTCAAGCTCTACTGCAATGTTTGCGATTATCGTGTTGAGTTCGCGCGCATCAAGCTGCGTCATCAAAAAGCCGAGCCTGTTGGCGTCTGTTATGCTTCCAGAAGCCTTGAGGCCGTACTTCACCGCTGTGGCATGCGGGTAGCTGCCTCCGCCATGCCCAAGTACCAGTCTGGCACCGGTCTCCCGTGTTGCGGTATGGATCTCGGAGAGCAGGCTTTTGAGCAGCCCTGTATTCGCAGTTCTTGGCTTGCCCTTGTCAGTCGCTATGCTGCCGCCTATCTTTATAAGAAATGTGTTCCGCTCCATTTCCATGCCTGCAGATGAGATGGGCCTTGCCTAATATAAATAGCTTTAATCCGCTCCGTCAAAACGCAGGTTTCTGGACAAAAGGCTTAATAAAGTCGCATGAGGATTTTTATCGGATGAGGTAAAGGCATGCACGGGCCAGAGGTAACTAAGACTGAGGACAACAACAAGCCCGGGAAGTGGAAGAATTTCATGAGGCAGCTGGGCAGCAGCTTGAATATAAACTCTGATGAGAGGCTTGACGGCACAGGCACGTATCTGAAAGAAAAGGGGATCATAAGCAAGAGACATAATGAATCATTCAATGCTAGAGGGATCAAAGTAAAGAGAATAAGCGCCATTTATGAGGAGGGTATGGGTATCACCTTTGGGAGCTATACCATCAGGATGATGCCCGCATTCTCGACCCATTGGGATTCATTGCTTGTTGTTGAGATACAGTCGAATCTTGCCATGGAGCTGCATAAGAATAAACTGCTCGACAAGAACTTCACACAGATAAAGTCCAAGCCGTACTTCGATGCCGGATATCTCGAGATAACGATCACATGCACCAATAGCGGCGCATACGAAAGGGTAGTCCCTGTGATGAACTATTTCCTTGAGGAATGCATAAAAGCCCACGAGACACAGATAAAGTAGGTTTGATGGGTAAGATTGTATACAAAGATGATTGGGTCACTATAGAGAAGGAAAGACATAAGGTAAGAGGCAAGAGTGTAGAATTCACGAAGACAGTACAGCCTGATGTTGCGGTAGTTGTGCCTATCTTAGATAATGGAGATGTCCTTCTTGAGAGGCAGTACAGGCACGTGATAAACAAGTTCATCTACGAGCTGCCAGCAGGGCATATAGAAAAGGGAGAGAAGCCCATTCTTGCAGCAAGAAGAGAATTCGAGGAAGAGACCGGCTTCAAAGTAAAGAGAATAGAATTCATGTTCATGGATTATGCTTCGCCAGGGGTAACCGACAGAGCATTTTACTATTTTCATGCGCGCGTAGGAGAGAAGTCAAAGAGAAAACCGGATTCCTACGAGGTCATAGAACTTGCCCCAATGAGCATCAAAAGAGTGGATGCGATGATAAGGTCTAACAGGATTAAGGACCACAAGACGATTGCAGGATATCTCTACTACAAAAATTATGTGATGAAGAGCTGATTCACTTTTTCAGCTCCCTGAACCTGCTTACAAGGAACTCGACGAGCTCTTCTCCGCCAAGTCCGGCACCGCTTGATCTGTAAGGCGCCCATACCCTGTCTGGCTCCATCGTAACGCCCACGCCGGATTCGAGCATCTCCTTGTCGTTGAGCGCGTTGCCCGTTGTTATTATCTCGTTCCTTTCCAGATTCAGCGTCTCTGCAATCTTCTCCAAGCCTGCGCCCTTTGTCACGCCCTTAAGGCCCACATCGAAAGCCTCGCCTGTCCATATGCAATAAAGATGCCCTTCGGGGTCTGCTTCCTTTACGAGATCGTTGATCCTGTAGTTCTCGTCCATGTGCACCGCAAGATTGTAGATCTTCGGCTCGAACCCCCTTAGGCCTAGCTCATTTGCATTCGCGAGTACCAGGTTCCTGAGCCTGTTGGCCGCCTCGAAATATCCGTCTGGGAACTGCGGAGTGCTTATCTCGCCGTTGATGAATATTATCGCGGCGTTTTCAGACTGCAGTATGACGCTCTTGTCGTAGACGTCCTTCGTAAGGCTGCGCAGATATAGAAGGTTCCTGCCTGACGAGAACGATATCTTTACGTGCCTCTTCAGCTCTGTTATGTTTTTGACAAACTTTTCGCTCAGCTTATGGGTCTCCATGTGGAATACAGTGCCATCGCCATTTTCCTTGAGATTGGTGCCCTTGGGTATTATCACGCCGTCCACATCAAAGACAACGAGCTTCGTCCTGAGTATCTGCTCGTCTGTAATCTCGGTCAATGGCCGCGGGGCATCCATGCTAATCACTCGTTATTCGGCATTTCTCTGCACAGGAATATAAACCTGCACCAATTAATCTTGAAGTATGAAGTGCCTGTCATTGAAGCAGCCGTTCGCCGAGCTTGTTGTAAGCGGCAGAAAGACCATAGAGCTCAGAACGTGGAACACGAAATTCAGGGGCGCGTTCCTTGTTCACGCATCTGGCAACACCAATGTAGAGGCATGCAAGATGCTTGGTATGGATCCAGATAGGCTGCCGAGGCGCGCAGTTGTAGGAAAAGCAACGATATACGGTGTTAAGAAATACACGGGCAGGGACGAATTTGTCGCTGACAAGGACATGCACATGGCAACAGACGAGTATTCAGACGCGAAGTACGGCTTCCTGCTGAAGGATGCCGTGAGATTTGAAAAGACGATACCAATGCCTGGCAAGCTCGGCTTCTTTGATGTTGATCTGGTGCTTTGACCCTATTCCTTAAGGTCCTTCTTCCTTAGATTTCTGAGATCGAACAATTCCTTCTGTATCTTCAGCGCATCGTCAGGATGCAGTGCGGGTATGAAGCCTACGGTACTGAGCCCTGACCTTCTACCGTACATCACCATCCCGCCCATCGGAACCGGCATGACTGACGAGAGGCCGAGTATCCTGTCTAGGATGCCCCTGCTTACCACAACATCAACGATGTTCTCCAATGGCATCGACTCTATGTTGTAGCCTATCGTGCCCTTGGCGCTCACTACACGGTGGTCCGTGAGCCAGACCGTGAACTTTCCATAGGAGATTTTGGCCATTGCTACGCTTAGCAACGTGATGGCAGCGAAGAGCCCGAGGAATACTGCCGCAAACCACCCTACCCCAAAACGGAGTGCATATACGCCTATCCATATGCCGATTATAGCCGCGAATATCATGTGGCCGAGGGAGTACCTAAGAAAATAGCCCTTCCATATTGGCTTTATGCTAGTGACTATCTTTTCGCCCTCATTGAGCGTGAACGGAGGCTTTGCGTAGAATTCATCTGCCATGTTATCCGCATTTGTATTGTAGCTCTAGTTTAAAATAATTGGGGTTGCTGGGATTTGAACCCAGATTTTCAGGTTACTTCATATCTTACTCGTACTTCCAGATCCTCATCATCGCCCTTGGGCTCATATCGAATACAAACATCTGGAGCCTGACGCGCTGCCAAGTTACGCAACAACCCCGTCTGGCACGTTAGGATTTGTAGCATACCAATATATTAATAATTCGTGTAGATATCTCTGTAAGTTTGGTTGATCCGCTATGCTGCCTCCAGCGTTCTTAAGCCCAATAAACATTGCCGCGTTCCAGTTCATGAAGGCCATAGCGAGCCCGGGGCTCAATACTGCGATGTCCTGGGTCACGGACAGCTTCTACGTTATTATCCCGGTACTGATAATATACGCTTTCCTGAGGAAGAACGACAACGTATACTCGCTCATTGTTGCAGGTATTGTTCTGTATATAATTAGTGACGTGCTGAAGCACGTATTCATGGAGCCTAGGCCCTGCAGCGTAAGCGACCTTTCATGGATAAACCAGACTGCGTGCGACCCTACGTACGGATTCCCGAGCAACCATGCAGCAGTGCTTGCAGGACTGCCGATGTTTATCTGGGGGCACAAGATAGTCAGAGTGCTCTACATAGTCTGGGTTGCTGTGGTGCTCTTCAGCAGGATATACCTTGGCCAGCATTACCTGACAGACGTGCTGGCAGGAATCGTAATAAGCCTTGTGGTCTCATACATTATATGGTTGCTTCGGGCGCAGCTGTCAAGGATCGGGAACTTGGTGCTTGGAAGGATTGGCATCTTGCGCCTAAGGGGCATGATACTGAGGATTTTTACGAGGGTTTGAGATGAAGAAGAACCATATGGCATATATCGGCGCCGGCATAATTGTCGTGGCGCTTGTGGCAGCATTCCTGCTGCTAGGCAGCAGCAGCGGTGCATACTCTAGCAACCAGCCTGTGCCTACTGCGGAGATGCAGCAGCTTCAGAGCATAGCCACGAACTACTCGCTGGCGAACCATGTCGGTATAGGGACTACCATACCCCTTGGAGGCCATCCGAACTACCCTACGCCGATAGTGGCCCCTTCGCTAACAAATAACAGCAAGCCGCAGGTGCTCTACATCGGAGCTGAGTACTGCCCGTACTGCGCCATAACGAGATGGGCGGTCGTGCTCACCCTTATGAGATTCGGAACGCTCTCCAATCTTACGTATATGACATCGACGCAGAATGACAAGTTCCCGAACACGCCGACGTTCTCGTTCAGGTCCTCGACATACTCGAGCCGGTTGGTGGCATTCACTGCGGTTGAGACCGAGGATAGGAACGGCCAGCAGCTGCAGCAGCCTTCGGCCTTTGATGGCGGGATATACAGCAACTACGACCCAAGCGGCTCTATCCCGTTCATAGACTTTGCAAACAGCAGCGTTCAGGTCGGCGCAGTGATAACCCCGCAGGTGGTCGCAGGCATGGACCAGCAGCAGGTAATCAGCATGCTCTCGAACAGCAGCAGCCCTGTGGCGCTTGCCATAATAGGGAATGCCAACGTCTTCACGGCATACCTGTGCAAGGCGAGCACAAGCCTGTCGAACACAACCGCATGCAAGCAGGGCTACGTGACTGCAGTCATGAACCAGCATTAAGAGCTGAGCCTGACCTTGCCAATGAAAGTGCAGATGATCTTCGCTCATTGACAATGTTGTTCCTCTCTTCGGGATCGCTTGCGATGTCATAGAGCTCGTCCTTTCTCGAACCGAAATAATGCATGAGCTTCATGTTGCCGGAGTAGACCGCTGTCGCCCTGATGTTGCACCTCATCTTTGCCTTGTATATGGCCGCAGCGCTGTCCGACCTTCCTTTGAGGTACCTTAGCAACTTGCCGTCCCAGCCCTCGCTTATGCCGACGTGCTCGCTTATTATCCTGTTTGTAGATCTCAGGTTGCCGTTGAGGTACTCCTCCTTCCCCGAAGCGAGATCGAGTATCGCCTTGTGGAGCGAACCCATGCTGACAGGCCTGTCGACCGTGTCCTTTATCCTGACCAACTTGCCGCTCTCGTAATTTACAGAAACGAGCGGCACGTTCACGAGATTGTCGTACGGCGCAAGCGAATGGTACAGCAGCCCGTGCTCGCCGAAGAGCTGGCCGTGGTCCGAAGTTATTATCACTGTCGCGTTGTCAAGCATTCCATGCTTCTTGAGCACGGATATCGAATCCTTTATCTTCGTGTCCAGATATCTCAGCCTTCTCAGATATGCCGCATGGAGCTCGTTTGAGACGTCATCGCTCAATTCCTCTATGCCGCTAAGATAGAGCCACTTGTCCTGGACCATGTTCTTCCTTTTGCTTACCGGATAATTTTCATGAGCCTCCATGAAGTTCATGAACATGAAGTGCGGCTTGTAGTTGTAGTTGTATTCAAGGTAGTTTGCAAGCGCGTTATTGGTGTCTGTGGCACCCCTGTCGAGCCTGAATGTCCCGTCTGCCTTTGCGACGCGTTCGTTCAGCCTTGCCCTCAGGTCAAGATAGATCTTATCAAGCACAGGCCTCGGCAGCACCTTTGCTATCACGTTGCTTGCGTCGTATATCTTGTCGCGCGTTGCCGCACCCCCATTTAGTATGAACGAGAGCCTGTCCACCAGCCGCTTGTTGTACTTTACGTTTGACTCGAGCCATACGTCATATACCTTGTCGAACCCTACGGCAAGGTTGGTGAAGCTCGTGAGGAACGGGTTGTTTGAGAAGAGCACAGAGTAGTAGCCGTACGGCGAGAGGCGCTTCGTTATCGTCTCGTCATTAGAGTTGAGGAACTGGGTCCTCACCATCCACGGATCTATCGATGTGCCTGTTGAGAGGAAGTTCCTTGATACGCCGGGTATGCCTGATGCCTTCGTGTCTGTGAATAGCGACGCGTGGGACGGAGCGGTCCATGTTGCAGGGGATATTGCCCTCCTGTATGACGTCGCGTTTCTCGCCAGGTAGTTGAGATTCGGCATCACGTTCCTGTTATATGCGTCGCTAGCCCTTAACGTGTCAAGGAGCAGCACCACGATGTTCTTCCTCATCGCAACGATATTTTATTACTGGATTGGTATTTATTCCTTAACTTGCATTTAGGTATGCCTTTCCTTTTAGAGTGAAATCCGATGGACATCTGCGTGCTTAATCCGTACTTTTACCCGTACAAGGGCGGAACCGAGAAGGTGCTCTACGAGATATACACAAGGCTCGCTAAGAGGCACAACATCACGGTCATAACTTCGGCGACCATGAACAGGAACAGCTACGGAATAGAGGACATAAACGGGATAAAGGTCGTGAGGCTCAAGACCGCATACATACCTGGAGGTCATCTTCTTCCTTTGCCGATAAACTTAATGGAAGGGTTCAATGCCGCAGCTGCGAAGGTTGATGCGGATATATACCACATAAACAACAGGTATCTGTACTTCCCGAGATCCGTGCACCTTCTCAAGAAGGCAGAGAAAAAGATTGCGCTTACAATACACAATGCGCTGCCTAAGGGGATAGACCTGTTCACGGACTCAGCCGGGCTGCTCTACGACGTCTCATGGGGAAGGCGCCTGATGCACACGGCAGACCTCATAACAGGGATATCGAGGGCCACGATAGACAGCACGGTGCCGAAGGACGAGATGCGCAAGACGCATCTTGTCTATAACGGCGTCGATTATGATAAATTCTCGAAGAAAAGAGGCGCCGATCCGAAGCTTGTTGCTGTAAAGAGGAGACTTGGCCTGAAGGGCACGGTAGTGCTGGCGAACGGCAGGCTGGTGACCCAAAAGGGACAGACCTATCTGCTCGAGGCTGTTGCGGAACTCAAGAAAGAGCTTGATACCGAATTGAATCTTCTAATAATAGGAAGAGGCCCTCTCGAATCGCGGCTAAAGCGCGAGGCAAAGGCGCGCGGGCTGAACGGCCACTTCAAGATAATAAACGGCATAGACGAAGATACCCTGCCTTACTACTACAACGTTGCCGATGTTTTCGTGATGCCGTCGCTTTACGAGCCTGCATCGCTTGCGATCCTTGAGGCGCTGTCGTGCGAGCTCCCGTGCATCGCTTCTAATGTCGGCGGGCTGCCTGAGATGATGGGCGACTGCGGCCTCCTTGCAATGCCGAAAAGCTCTGACGACATAAGGGAAAAGATATTATACGTTCTCAACAATAAGGAAAGGGCACGGGCGCTCGGCAGAAAGGGAAGGGAGCGCATGAAGAAGAGGCACGACTGGAACAATATTGCCAAGCAGTATGAGGAGTTGTTCGAGAAGACAATACGTTATTGATGAGCGCATGGCGACCAAGCAGAAAAAAGCAAGCATCTGGAGCAGCATAACCAAGCTAAAGAAGGTCGACCGTGAGGGCTACCTCAAGCTGATAAAGCGCATACGAATATTCGTAACGCTTGCGTTCATAGCAAGCGCGGTGGTCTTTATCGCTATCGCGGTTTTCGGCGGAATACAGAACGTTGTCGGGATAATACTCTCTGCCAACCTCGGGATATTTGCGCTTGCATTCGTATGCCAGTTTTCCGGCTACCTGATAAAGTACTGGAAATGGACATACTACCTGAAGAGGCTCGGCATAAAGGTGCCTCTTAGGAAGAACCTGATGGTCTATCTGTCGATATACTCGATGGATATAACCCCTGGCATGATAGGCAGGATAGTCGCGGCTTATACCCTGAGAAGGATCACGAAGATAAAGTTCACGCACATACTGCCGGTCGTGACAATGGACATATTCACGGATTTCCTTGGCGTCGGAATACTCGCATTCATAGCTGCGGTCTGGGCGAAGCACTTTGTGCTGTATGTGCTGCTCCTTGACATCGTGCTGGTGCTGCCGTTCCTGTTCTTAACCAACGCGTGGGTCTTCAACTTTATAAAGAACAAGCTTAAAGGAAGCAAGTTCGTTAAGATGTTCTCGCTTTACGGTGACGAGTATTACGCTTCGCAGAGCGTGCTGAACAAGCACCACGTCTATCTTGTGTCGCTGGCGTTCACACTCCCGGCCGCGTTTCTTACATCGCTCACGCTTTACTTCTCGCTTGTCGCGGTCGGAGTGCATCCGCAGATAGGCACATCTACGTTCATATGGAACTCCGCGCAGGTGTTCGGCATGATATCCGCTGTGCCGGGCAACATAGGCATAACAGACGGAACGCTCGTTGCGCTGCTGGGTACATACCTCAATCTGCAAAGCGACGTCAGCTCAGCGGTTACAATAATGTCGAGGCTTGCTACGCTGTGGCTGGGCTTCATCAGCGGCACGATATTCCTGTTCTATACTATGAGATACTGGAAGCCCAAGGCCCATGAAATACTTCACAAATCGAGAGCGCTAAAGCTGGACGGAAAGTGAAACAATAAAGAAAAAGATAAGAGGAATTATTCCTCTTCGAAGCTGTCTTCAGGCATTGCCTCTTCGCCTGCGGACTCGCCTGAGCCCTTCTCGACAACCTTTATCTTGCCGAACTTGCCTGTCGAGAGCTGAGGATTCCCCCTGAACTCGTTGACATAGCCGTTCGCCACTTCTATAGTGTCGCCGACGTTGACCGTGTTTATGTCATTGCCCCAAAGCGACATCGGTATTGAACCGGTCTCGTCCTGAAGCGTTATGTTTGCCACGCTCAATCTCTTTCCGTACTTCGTTACCACTTCGCGTGGGTCGTCCTTCGATATTACCTTTGCCTGCACTGTGACGTTGCTAGCTCCTACCTTCAGATCACTTATCTTCATTTCTATCTACCTAGAGAAATAGGGTTCTATTTCACAATCTTTATGAAAAGAAAACTATTTAATCCTTCATCAATTGCGGAAGTGGGTTTATAGCCTGTAACTGCGTAACTGTATCATGCCGGAGCAGATGCATCCATCGTTCGTGAACGTCATACGGCAGAAGGAACGCGTTAAGGAAAAGCTCTCAGGGATAAAGCACAAGATAGGCGTCTACAGCGCCAAGGGAGGGGTTGGCAAGACCACCACTGCAGTGAACATAGCATATACGCTCATGAAGAAGGGCTTCAAGGTCGGCCTTCTCGATGCGGATATAGACTGCCCCAACCTTACCATGTTCCTTGGGGTTACGGAGAAGATGGACACGAGCAAGCTGCCTCTTGAGCCGCTTGTCAAGGATGGCGTGAAGGTAGCTTCAACAGCCATGCTCGTTGATGAGGTGAAGAAGCCGATCATATGGAGAGGCCCCATAATAACGAAGATGCTCGGGGACTTCTTCGAGAACACTAACTGGGGCGAGCTTGACTATCTCATAATAGACCTCAGCCCAGGCACGTCCGACGGCCCGCTGACTATCATGCAGCTCCTCCAGCTTGACGGCTTCATAATAGTGACAACGCCTCAAAAGATTGCTGCCACGAACTCCATAAGATCCGGGCTCATGGCAAAGAGATTAGGCATATCAGTCCTGGGGGTCGTCGAGAACATGTCCGGTGGTATGATAAGCAAAAACACCGAAGAGATTGCTTCAGCACTTCAGACCGAAGTTTTGGGTGCTGTCAAAATGGATTCTTCGTTCAACACATTCAGCGATATGGGTAAGGTTCCTGTCTTGGAAAACGAAGACATTTACCTGCAGTACAGCAGGCTCGTTGATGCCATTGTTTAAGCGCGTGCATTAATGCTGTCGAACACCAGCCTGTTTATCCCCCGTCTTACGCTTGGAAGGACCCTTTCCATGTAGAACTTGTCTTGCTTGCGCACCGTGCCACCACCACCCCTTACTTTGTTAACCATTTGTATTGTTGCGATTAGGAGGGTGGTGAGCATATCCAATTCTGCCGCATTTGTGTCTCTTACGATCACTTCGTCAACGGCGTTTTCATCATATAATGCTTTAAGCCTCAGGCTGAGCGGTGTATATGTTTCTGCAGATTCTTTTCGAGGCTTAGAGACGTCATATCCTGCCATGTCTTTAAAATCTTGTGTGGCATAGCCTTCGTACCAATACGGCGAGACACTTTTGAAGTTTAAGAGTAGGTAAAGAATTTCGTTTATGCTATCGCCGTATCCATGGAGCCTTACCTTACTCGTTTCCGGTTCTTCAGGCCGTGGTATGTTACATAAGTCCTTGAGTTTATCTAGGGTCAGCACACCGCCCATTACATTCAGTACCCGAGCCAGTATGCGCAGGTTGCTATTGGCCTCGTATAGGAGGTATAATGCGCTTTTGTCGATATGTGCGTTATTGTTCTTCTTGTAGTGTTCTGCAATCTCCATATAATGCTCCCATTCAATCGCATCGACACGGATAAGCCTCTTTGGGGAGGTAAGCTTTTGTGCCTCTGACATGAATTCTGGACCTAAGCTAGTATATTCTTCAAGCGGCTTCTCTGATATCACAAATGTGTTGAAGCCCGCCTTCCCAGTCGGTTGCTTCTTGTTGCCGAGCCGATCAATCTGCGCGGTAATTTGCCTTATATAGTCAACAGCTGCTTTAGCAGGCAGGCGGCCTTCCATTACTTCGGTATAGAGGTAGTTTATATCGTCGAACACCTCCACGTCCCCATTTGATTTATCCGGATACCGAGGGCCAATTTTTGTGATGTTCTCTTTCCCGTATTTGAAGGAATGATATGTCACAGATATATTTTTCTCCCGTAGTGTGCTTAAGAGCGCATATGTTTTCCCCGATCCTGGACGGCCCACTATCGTAAATACAGTCTCCTCGTCTGAACTGTGGTATCTTTCGGCTGGGTCTAACTTGAACATGAGGTCTGTGGCGGATGCTATTGCCATGTATAATGGGATTTGTTCCTTCCGATTTGAGATATCTGCGTTTTCTGCGTGTTCCGGTATGGTTTTGAATAGCGTATGCTCTATAGCGTTTATGATACGGATATCTTCATTTCCTTTTGGAAGGAGCTCCACCCAGTACTTAGCCTCGTCTACAGATACCCTCCCTGCCTCAGCCAATCTTCCTAGCGACCTCTCGAATTCGCTGGATAAATCCTCAGTATGGCTCAGGCCCATTAGTATATCGAACAGGCGCTTGACTGAGATCTGACTGAAACTAGGCTTATCACTAAAATAGTCTATCTCAGCAAAACCGTGTTTATACGCAATGTCACCGTAGCGCATTATGTATAGCATGTCTCTTTCCAACTTCGGTGTCTTAAGGAATATCTCGATCGCTTCTTTGGTTTCGGGGTCTTTCAGAGCTGCTGCTATGATTGCCTGGGAGTACATCCTGGTATCCCTAAAGTCCTTTAACGAAACCGTCCTCTCCATACTCTCAATTATAATTGCGCTTTAGGAGATATTTATGCGTGTCGTTTGCGCAAAAAGCCTGTAGAGATTTGTTATTTTGCGACGTTAACCGCCCGCTTGGCTAACCTATAAATACCTATCCTTCGTATATTCATTATATCAGTACAGGCAGCGCCCTCATGGCTGCAAATCGTCAATTTTTACAGGTCTTAGAACCCTAATTATTACGCTCAAAACTAGGTGCAATATATGGCAGAAAATCAACTCGGAGGACAGCAGGTTCTTGTGCTTCCTGAAGGGGCACAGCGCTTACTTGGAAGGGATGCGCAGGTAACTAACATTAGAGTGGGCATAGCGGTCGCGAATGCGGTCAAGACAACGCTGGGGCCTAAGGGCATGGACAAGATGCTGGTCAGCGACCTTGGCGATATCGTAATAACTAACGACGGCGCCACAATCCTCGACGAGATGAACGTCGAGCACCCGGTAGCTAAAATCATGGTGGATATAGCGAAGACCCAGGACAAGGAGGTCGGCGACGGCACCACGAGCGTAGTGATAATGGCAGGAGAGCTGCTCAAGGGAGCTGGCGACCTGCTCGAGCAGGGAATACACCCGACAACAATCATAAGAGGATACAAGATGGCTGCCCAGGAGGCAGGGGAGATCCTCGAAAAGTCTTCGCAGACAGTGAAGATAGACGACGACAAGACATTGCACAAGATTGCTATGGTCTCTCTGGGGTCTAAGAACGTTGGCGGCGAAGACACGAAGTCGATGATAGCCGACCTTGTAATAAGGGCGGTAAAGCAGGTCATGGACAAGGACGCATCAGGCAAGATAGTGATTGACCACGACTTCATAAAGGTGGAGAAGAAGGCAGGCGGCAGCGTGAACGACACCCAATTCATAAACGGAGTGCTTGTCGATAAGGAGATAGCCCATTCAGGCATGCCAAAATCAGCGGCAAACGCTAAGATTGCCCTGCTTGACGTCGCATTGGAGATAGAGAAGACGGAGACGGATGCAAGAATAGAGATAACGAGCCCTGAGCAGATGCAGGCATTCCTGCAGCAGGAGGACCGAATACTCAAGGACATGGTCGAGAAGATCAAGAAGAGCGGCGCCACCGTCATAGTCACGCAGAAGGGCATAGACGACATGGCGCAGCACTACCTCGCGAAGAACGGCATAATAGCGATAAGGCGCGTCAAGAAGAGCGACATGGAGAAGCTCGCAAGGGCCACAGGCGCAAAGATAATCACGAGCCTTGACGACCTCAACACGAAGGACCTCGGGTTCGCAGGCCTTGTCGAGGAGAGGAAGATAAGCGGCGAACAGATGGTCTTTGTCGAGAAGTGCAGGGACCCGAAGAGCGTCACGATATTCGGAAGAGGCGGAACGCAGCAGGTCGTAGATGAGCTAGACAGGTCGATAACAGACGTTATCGGCGCGGTGTCAAGCGCTGTTGAGACAGGCAGGTTCGTAGTAGGCGGCGGAAGCATCGAGATAGAGCTCTCTGCCGGGCTTAAGTCCTATGCAAGCAACGTCGGCGGAAGAGAGCAGCTCGCCATACAGAAGTTTGCGGATGCGCTTGAGGCCATACCTAAGACGCTTGCAGAGAGCGCGGGAATGGACCCGATAGACACGCTGGTTCAGCTCAGAAGCAAGCACAAGACAAAGGAGGGCGCAAGCTACGGCGTCGACATAATAAAGAACACTGTCGGAGACATGAACAAGCAGGGAGTTTATGAGCCAATGAAGGTCAAGCTTCAGGCCATCTCAAGCGCGTCAGAAGCGGCTGAGATAATACTCAGAATAGACGACATGATAAGCTCCAGAGGCAAGCGCGGCGGAGGAGGAGGCATGCCGGGCGGAATGCCAGGCGGAGAGATGGAGTAATTCCGATGCCCAACAGAGTGGTAATTGTAGCGGGTTCGCCTGGAGCGGGAAAGACCACGCTAATCAAGGGACTGGCGAGCAACCCGAACGTAAAGATTGCCAATATGGGCACACTTATGCTCGAGATAGCGAAGAGGGACGGGCTTGCGGACGACAGGGACAAGATGCGCCTTCTCTCAAATGACAGGATATCTGCCCTCAGGGACAGGGCCTTCGCGGAAGTTGCGGCCATGAAGGGCCACATCGTCGTCGACACCCATGCCACAGTAGAAGCAAACGGCAGGTACGTGCCTGGGATTCCAGTAGAGCAGGTGGGCAGGATAAAGGCATTGAGGGCACTGGTCTACATAGATTCCCTTACCGATGATATACTCGAGCGCAGGAAGCTTGACAGGAGCAGGGATCGTGAATCTGAGGATAAGATAAGGATAGACGACCAGCGCCAGATAAACATGTCCATATTATCGGTCATTTCGTCGTCTTTAAATATTCCCTTATACATAATATTTAACAGGCAGGGCAGGCTCGAGGAGGGCATTGCTGCCCTGAAGGCAAACGTCGAAGAGATATTCAGTGAGAAGTGATGGGACTCATACCAGCGATAATACTGCCGTTCAACATCGAGATAATAATCATAGCGATAGCCGTAACTTATGCAATCGGCTCTCTTGCGATGCAGAGGAAGCTCTCTCATCCTAAGAAGCAGAGGGACTTGCAGGCAAGGCTCAACGCCCTGTCGAAAGAACTCAATGCAATGGTAAAGGCAAAGGCCCCTCAGGAGCAGATAATGGCGAAGCAGAAGGAGCTCATGCCTCTCATGAGCGCGTCGATGAAGACCCAGTTCAAGCCCATGCTTGTGATACTGCCGCTGTTCTTCATAGTCTATTACGCGTTCCTGCCATGGTTCGCAGGCTCAATGGGCCTAGGCTCTGCAACGAACGTAGGCATGGTTAAGACCCTGTTCTTCATAGTGGTGTTCGTTCTCGGCATAGCCTCATCTGTAGTCGTGCTGCTTTATGACAGAAAGAAGGCAAAGCAGGAACAGGCCGAGGCTGCAGCCGCTTCGGGAGCCTCAATAGCGGAAGTAGAGGCAAAGGCATAAATCTTACAATGAAGTGATATTTCTCATGGACAGCCAGAAGAGCCTAGTTTGGCCGGTTGCGCTGCTTGCGGCGGTAATGGTCATAGGCATATCAATAGGCACGCTCGGCCTCTCATATTTCGTCTGGGTCGCTGCCGCGTTCATGGTCCTGCTGTTCGTGATAATAGTGCTGCTTCAGGCAAGGGAAGAAAAGCACGTTCATGTGGCTACAGGCTGATGCTAAAACAAGGTGTTGTATTTGCCAAAACCAATGCATAGATCAAGGAGTTTCAAGAGGGCGCACAGAGTAACGCCAATGGGCAGGCACGTGATACATTACAGGCGTGCAAAGGCTTCCATGCCGCACTGCGCAATCTGCAGGCAAGAGCTGAACGGAATCAGCGTCAAGGGAGGTAAGTCAAGAAGGACGAACAGCAGGCTCTTCGGAGGGGTGCTGTGCGCAAGGTGCACCGCAGACATAGTCAAGCTCGGAAGCAGGGTAGAGCAGGGAGACATGAAGCTCAACGACATAGGCATGAAGCAGAAGGCATATGTGCTCCAGCTTATGGCACATTGATGTCATGATAAGGATATGCATCAGCGGCCTTAGCGCGTCAGGGAAGACATCCCTGGGCCACAGGCTCGCAAAGGAGCTCAACCTGATGCACATAACTAAAGCATCCACACAGATATACAGAAAAGAGTCGGCTAACTTCAAGGGAGATGAAAAGCTTGCGGAGATGGCAGTGTCAAAGCATGCGAGAACATTTGACAAAGAGCTAATAGAGCTCGCGTCGAAAAACAATTGTGTTGTCACAACGTGGCTTGGACCTTGGATCGTGAAAGGCCCTACCGTCCGGGTATGGCTCCATGCTGATATTGATGCGCGCGCAAAAAGACGCGCTAAGGAGCTGAACATCCCTGTCGCAAAGGCTAAGAAGATGATAAACCAGAAGGATTCGCTTACAATAAAAGGATTCAAGAAAGTTCAAGGTATAGATATAAATGACAGGTCGGGATTTGACCTGGAATTGAACACGGAGAGATTAAGCGTCGAAGAGATGACTGCGATAATATCGATGCTCGCATTGAGCAGGGCAAATATCAAGTTTAGATAGATGTGATAGCATGTTGCTGGAACCAGGAAGACTTTGTATAAAGAAGTTTGGAAGGGACGCAGGAAGCAGGGCGGTCGTGACGAAGGTCCTCGAAAACGGATTCGTCAACGTCATGACGGCAGTAAGGCCCAAGGACAGAAGGTGCAACACAAGCCACCTCGAGTTCCTAAACGAGACCGTCGACCTGAAGGACCAAGAACAGGTGAAGAAGGTCCTCGGTATAAAGGAAAAGAAGGAAAGGCCCGCACAGTCAAAGCAGGCCGATAAGAAGCAGGCTAAGAAGTAGTTCTCAGCCTCTCCCTGAGCTTTGCGACTAGCCCAGACAGGACTATGTTGTCCTTCTCGGACTTCTCCAAAGCGTTTTCTATATTCCTGAGCAGTTCTTCCAGAGATGCTTCGTTCTGCGGCGCGCCCGCTCCGCGGGCATCTGGCACCCAAACCACCCAAGCACGGCTGTCGGCGTCCCTGCCCGCATCGAAGTCGAGCCTCCCGTCCGCATTCAAGCCGAGCCCCCCGTACCAGTCGTAGTAGCCGGCGAAGACAGGGCCTGCTCCTTCATACTCCCATGCCCTATTTGCAATCGGGATCTTGAGGAACGCTTCCCAAAGCTTGTCTTGTTCCTCTTTGTTGAGGTCGCCCCACGATTTTTCTGATAAGCGTCTGCGGGAGCCGTTCTCAAGTATCTCGCATGGGCCGGAGCTCTTGAGCCCTTTCTCAGGTGTCATGACATAGGCGTCCTCCAGAAGCCTTCTGACCTCCGGGTTTGTCTCCTTGAGGAGGGCAAGCTCAATGCTGTCTGCCATGTGATAGCCCTCCATATTTGCGTTCTTTGTCGCTGCGATTGCCTTATCTTGCGGCATCTCTACCTTTGATATCCTGACAGTGCCAGCTGTCCTGAATTCCGTAGTTTGCTGTGTTAGCGCACCTTTTGGCATTGCATCACATATTACTTGCAACTTAGGAGATATTTATAGATAATGGAAATGTGCAGTTTCGTGATGGTGGTTTGTTATTTTGGTCTGTGCCGGGCGTTCTATGAAACTGGCGCCGATTCTGCAAGGAAGTCCATGGCTTCCTTGATTACCTTTTCCTTGTTGCCCTCAGCGCTCAGCCTGTTGAACAGCTCCGAGTATCTTATCTTCTCGTCAAACTTGAGTTCCTTGAGCTTTGATGCGAAGATCCCCATGCCAAGCTCCTTTATCGGCATGTCTCCTATCCTGTTCTCCCTTATTCCCTCGATGCTTGCGTCAAGCTCAGGGCTCTTGAGCTTCGAGTTGTCTATGTTGAGCATGGCCTTTCCGGAGTATCTTAGCATCAGCGCGTGGATCGGCATGTCTGAGCTGTTGAATCCCGCTTTTATCGTCCCGACAAGGTTCAGCTTTATTATCGGCCTGTCTGCCGACGACGAGAGTATCGCCTCTATCTCGTTCTCGCATCTTCTTGAGAGCTCTTCAGGTTCTGCGTCCGCGAACTTTAGGTCCTTTACTACGAATTTCCTTGAATTGATCTTTACAAACTCATGGGTTCTGGCCTTTGTGTCGTATATCATGAAGCCCTTGGGTTCCTGTTCCCCGTCCTTCAGCTGTGTGAGCACCGTGCTCCCCGGTATGAGGAACGGCCTGCCGTGGACGACATCCTCTACCCTGCTGTGTATGTGCCCGTCAACGTAAAGATCAAAGCCCCTTGGCAGGTCATCGTAGTGTATGAACTCGTCGCTGAACGGCAGCAGCTCGTATGTCGACTGATGGAACATGAATATGCTGAACAGACCGCCCACAGGTTGCGGCGAGAGCTCATTGAGCTTTTCCTTGAGCCTCTCCTCTGCTATCCCGCCAAGGCCGTATATCGCGACCCTCTCGCCATCTTTTTCTATTATTGTAGTTGATTCGCTTGTGTCTATTAGAAGGCCTGCAAGGCCCAGCAGATTCAGCGGATTGTCTTTTCCCTCTGCCGTCCTTTCATGGGTTCCTGATATCGCTATGACTGGCGCGTCAGTGTACGCCTTGTTGTTCCTGCTCGTGAACGAGACGACCTTTGCGTTCCACCTCTTCTCAGATAGGTCCCTGAACAGGTTTATCGCCTGCGCTATGACGTCAGGCTTCGGTGACCTCTTGTCGAATATGTCGCCAGGCAGGATGACCGCGTCTGCCAGCCGGTTAGCGAGATCGAGTGCCTCTTTCGCCTGGACAAACGCGTCTTCGACGAAGCGCTCGTACCCCAGGTGCGTATCCGATACTATGGCTATCTTCAAGCGATCACTTTCGTATCAGATTCATCGGGCCTGCGCCTTCTCCCCTCTGGCCTGCGGCATTGCCGTCGCTTCCTGGCCTGATGCGCGGGATGTTCTCCCTCATATACGCCAGGACCCTTACCGCCTTCTTTGATGGAAGCTCTGCCTTGACGGCTATCTCCTCCGAGCTGTCTGCGCCGCTTAGGTAGGAGTCGAGCGCGCGTGAGGCGGCGTATCCGGACACGACGCATGCGGTAGATATCATGGATATCGCTCTGCCGTTCGTGATGGGCGGCTGTCCATCGGCCTTGGCGTTTGCGCGCGCCTCTGTGATGGCCTTTTCCTCGGCCTTGCGTGCTGCGCCGTTCCTTGGGAAGGCCCTTTCCATGTAGGAGAATACCTCGAATGACAGGCTTAGCGGCACGCCGGACAGCTCCGACATCTCATACGGGTTGTTTTTCATGTTGAGATAGTACGTGAGCGCGTTTTCCGCCTGCGTGTGCGTTAGGTGGAATTCCCCGCTTAACGTCTTGGTCTGATCGGCAGTGGGCCTTGCGCTCGGGAGCTCGGCTTGCCGTGGCGCTGCGCGCTCTGCGCCGCCGGTGTCCGGGTTGGGCTGTTGGGCGGCGCGCTCTTTGGTGTTCTGGATCGGATTTGATGCGCGCCCTGACGCAGGTCTCTGCACCTCCTCATTGACCAAGACCGACAGCCTTAGCGCTGCCCTGTCGTGCATCCCGAGCCTCTTCGCTTCCTTGTATATGCTGTTGCCGCCGCCAAAATAGTACTGCAGCAGGCGTTCTACCTTGCCGCTCTGCACATTCAACTTCACGGCCAGCTCTTCGGCTTTTGACTTGAGGTACTGCGCGTCGCTGCTCCGCCGGGCCTGTCGCTGCCCTGCGGTTGGCCCTGGCATCCTTGTTTCCTTGCCGTTGCCGAACTTGCCGTAGGACCCGGTGCCAAGCGTCTCCACCCCCAAGAACTCCAGCCTGCTGCGTATCCTGCGGATGATGCCCAGGTCAATGTGTGTTGCGGTGAACGTCTCATCTTCCGTGGCGTTTGCCATGTACGCTGCTATTGCGGTAGTCGCCCCATCCACGCTGATGCGGTACGTTGTTGCTACCTCATTGGCCAGCTTCTGGTGGACGTATCGAGTAAGTCTTTCTATCATGATAGGGGTTGCAGCGCGCGACGCCAGGTCCTTGGGAAGGCTGTACGCGGATTCTGGCTTGTGTTTGTTCTCATTCCCTTCCTGCCTCGGCTTTTTGCACTTCTGGTACAGGTACCCGAGGCTTATGCCGAACTTGCCTGCAAGGTCCTTTGGCTTCTCGCCGTTGCCCCACCTTGTGTTGATCTCAAGTATGTTCTCGTCTGTGAGCTTTTTCTGCGGGCCGGGGCGCCCCCTGGGTTCAGCCCCGGGCTGCCCCTGGTCTGCGGCATGGCGGCGCTGGACCGGATGGAGCCTGGGTTTTGGCGCAGGCCGCTCCTCATCGCCTATCCGATACCTTGCGCTGGTGTAGGTGTTCTTCGGGGTAAGGCGCTTGATTATGTTTCCGCTTGATTTGTTGAAGAGCTCGCTCTCAGACCTGGTTATGCAGTTCACGATCTTGCAGGCATCTATTAGGTTCTTGCCCAGGTCGTTTGCGATGGACACGGCCCTGTCGGACGACGCGTCCTCCTTGTATCTCAATAGCGCCTGCCTCGCCTTCTCAGGTGTAAGGCCGCATGAGGTCTCAAGCCTAAGCAGCATCTTGTCGATCGCGAGGACTGCCTCCTCTTTGCTCAGGCTCTTGCCGACATTGTACTTGCCGGCAAGCGTCTCGTTGGCCACCACCACAGCCATACTCTAGGATTAATATAGGACAGGTATTTAACTCCTGTGTTTCGAAGACTGGCCTGACCTCGTGCCGATTTCCGATATGAACCTGTTTATGAGCTCTTTGTAGTTGTCTCCGCTCACTTTCCCGTACACGCCGGCGGCGCAGGGATGGCCGCCGCCTGTGCCGTTTATTACTGGGGCGAGATCCCTCATTATGACGCCCAGGTGTATCCCTAGCTCCTTGTCCAAGGGCGAGCGCAGCCTTGCTGAGAAGGTCACGTCGTTGCCTGTTATCGCGTAGAATATGGATACGTCGGCCCCGACCTTCAGCGCATTGTCCGCGAAGTGGTTGGCATGGAACGACGCCCTGCCGTAGACAAACAGGAGCTTGTGCCTCACCTCTGCGGTCGCCCCGAAGAGCCCGGTGATCGATTCGAGCCTGCTCTCCGGGCTTGCGACGTGCCTTATGTTCTCAAGGAGCTCGGAGTACCCCATCCCGGAGGTCTCAAGGAGCTTGCCCACCTGCGTGAACGTCTTCGGGAAGGAGTTTATGAAGTCTGCAGAATCCGATATTATCCCGATTGCGATTAGGGCCGCGGTCTTCCCGCCTACCGTGTGCCCAAGGCGCTCAAGAGCGTCGTACACTATGCTGGTTGTGGAGTTGTAGCCCTCGTCGTTGAACGACAGAACGTCATGGCCGCTGATCTCGTTCCTGGCGTGGTGGTCTATTACCAAAATCTTTTTGCCAAAATGCGCCAGCCTCTCCGCGAACGGCCCGCACTCCTCGAAATTGTTGACGTCGAGCATTATGATGAGGTCCGCGCCGTCGTCGAATTCTGTTTTTATCATGCTTTCGCGGAACCCGAGGCGCTGCAGCATCCTCTTGCAGTTGTTCGTTATGAAGTCCGGAGTTGCTATGGTGGCATTTTTCATGTACTCCGAAAGCGCGAATGCGGAAGAGACAGAGTCTGTGTCGCCTATGGAGTGGAATGTGAGCATCACACGCTTTTCCTTGTGCTCCTCAAGCAGCGACTTGAGGCCATCAAAGGTGAGCAGCTCCATCTGATCTACTGCTTCATGTCCTTGAGAACCGTGGTTATCTCTTCCCTTAGAGACTTCTCCTTCTTCGACAGGTCGTCAAGCTGTTTGGTTATTATAGAGAGGCGCATATCAAGAGTTTCCTGCCTCTCCTTTACGCTCTTGACTGCTTCATCTTTCTTCTGCTCGACCATCACGCCGCCTATTGCTACGTATATCTTCCCGGCAGCCTTTTCGAGCTCTGACATCGCCTCCTTCAATTCCTCCTTCTGGCCCGAGAACTGCTCCTTCTGTATTGCAAGAGACTGAAGCTGCTCCTGCATGACCTGGTAGTCCCTGGTCATCTTCTCTATCTGGTCCCTGTCCATAAAAGTCACTTTGGATTAGGTATGGAATCTAACAATTAAAAGGATTAGCTATCGGTCCAGCTCTGCCAGGACTATGTCTATGCTGCCCAATGTCGGGAACAGGTCCGCAAACTTGCAGTTCTCGGACATCTTCGGCAACGCCGCGAGGTTGACGAACGCAGGCGACCTCATCGATATCCTGTAAGGCTTCTGCTTGTCGGGTATCATGTATATCATGCCCTCCCCTCTTGGTAGCTCTCTGCTTATCATCACCGGCGCAGGCTTGGCGTTCGGGCCTATGAGCTTGATCGGCAGGCCGATGACGTCGCCCTTGTCAGGCATGAGATCGAGAGTCTCGCGTATTATCCTGATGCTCTGGAGCATCTCCTCATACCTTACCTTGTATCTGTCATAGGAATCGCCTCTGTTGCCTGTTGGAATCCTGAATTTTATCCTGCCGTACGTGTAATAGGGATTGGACTTCCTTGTGTCTTCCTCGATTCCTGATGCCCTGAGCACAGGCCCTGATACGCCGTAGTTTATCGCGTCTTCCTTGCCGAGAACGCCTATGCCCTTGGTCCTTTCCAGGAATATCGGATTCTCGTCAAGCACGTCCGGGTATTCGACTATCTTGCCCTCAAGATAATCCGCAAGCTTGTATGCCCTGTCCTTGAAATCGGACGGAAGGTCCTGGTACAGGCCCCCAAGCCTGAGGTTCACGTAGAACATCCTGCTTCCAGAGACGTCTTCTAGGAGCTTGAGTATCATCGCCCTCTCGCGGAAGCACCACATGAAGAGAGTGAACAGCTGCCCCACGTCGTTTGCGAATGTGCCGAGCCAGAGCAGATGGCTCGCTATCCTCTGGAATTCGAGAAGTACGACTCTTGCGAACTGCGCACGTTCCTTGCACAGTATCCCGGTTGCCTGCTCCACCGCGGCAACATAAAGGTCGTCCCAGCTTAGAGGCGCGACGTAATCGAGCTTCTCGACATAGGAAGGGCTTTGCATGTACATCCTGTTCTCCATCAGCTTCTCTACTCCTCTATGCAGGAAACCGATGTGCGGCTCAACGCTCTTTACTGTGTCGCCGTCAACGTCGACGACAAGCCTTAGCACTCCGTGGGTGCTTGGGTGTATGGGGCCTACGTTGAGTCTCATTATTGCCATGTTCACAACTTCTTGTAATTCGGATTGGCCCACTCGAAGCTCTTCCTAAGCGGGGCTTCGGCGCCGTTCCATTTCTCGAGAAGAAGCCTTTTCGCCTTCCTGCCCTTTATCTTTATGCCGAACATCTCCGAGAGCTCTCGCTCATACCAGTCTGCCGCTTTATAGAACTTCATCGCCGTGCCTATCTCGGGATTCTCGGAAGGAAGCTGAGTGAGCACTATCTCGTGCTCGTTGTTGATTGTGCTGTATAGAATGTACACTACCTCTAGGTGGTCTACCCTGTCAACAGCAGTGATCTTCTTTAGGTAGTCAAACCCTTTTGTTTTCAGTCCTTCTAGCGTTCTCGCTAATGCTTCGCTCTGTATCTCCAACAACGTTACCACGTATCTTGTCCTGCAGCTTCATCAGCCCGGCAAATAGATTCTCGGGCTTCGGCGGGCACCCTATAACGTAAACATCTACTGGGAGCACTTGGTCTATGCCCTGAATTATGTTGTAGCTCTGCCACCAGGGGCCTCCTGAAGTGGCGCACTCGCCGTATGCTATGACATAGCTTGGCTTTGCCATCTGCTCGTACAGCCTTTTCACCCTTGGGACCATGGACTTCGTGACCCAGCCTGCTACGATCATGACGTCTGTCTGCCTTGGCGTGCCCCTGAAGAGCAGGTATCCCTTCCTCTCGGCATCTATCCTGGCTGAGCCGAAATCCAGCAGCTCCATTGCGCAGCATGCAAGGCCGAACTGCATGGGCCATAATGAATTCGCCCTGCTCCAGCGCTTCAGGTCGTCAAGAGTGAGGTTTGCGAGGTCGGAGAGCTTCGCGAACATGGCGTTGGTGCTGACCTTGTACTTCTCTGCAGATTGTTCGAGAAGCTGGTCCATCTCCTGCTCGGCATTCATGAACTGCTCCGGCGTATAAGGCATGTCATTCATTCTTACCACTTATGAACCTGTAACCCACTATCGAGAATACGGTCGATATCACTGCCAGCGCTATTATCTCTATGCCTGTAGTGTACGCGAGCTGCTTCGCGACTACGGACCACAGCATCAATATGACGAGCGCTATCTCGAACGGAAGGAACATCATGAAAAATGGAAGGTACTCGTTGTCTATGTCTCTGCTGCTGCCTATGGTCTGCTCCCCAGCCTCGTAAGGCGCGTTCTTGACCCTGTTGCCGTGCTCCCTCCTGCCGAGCATCTTTGCAGTCAAAAGGAATGATACCGGCACGAATATCGCGAACGCGACGAACACTACAAGCGCTATGTAGTTGAATAGCATCTGCCCTACCGATAGCCATTGGCAAAGTAGGAATATAAGCGTTAGCCTGAGAAGATAGGCCATGCCATGCATCGTCTACACTGCCGATGACGAGCCGTCATTGAACATCGCCGCATGCCTAAAGGAAGCGATGGGATTCTGTGAGGATGGAGAGCTTGAAGGGCACAGGTGCTTCTCGTCCGGCAAGACACGCATGATAGAGCTTGCAGGCCATCTCTTCGATGCCGAGTACCTGAACGAGCTTCTTGACACGGATCTTATAATATTCCTGAGCAGGCATGCTAGCGAGAAGGGCACCGCATCGTTTACCACGCACAGCCTGGGGAACTGGTCCGGCGAGGCGAAATTTGGAGGCAGGGCCAAGTGCCTGAGCGTGTCTTCCCCTGAAACGATGGCTAATGTGCTGCGCGCACTCGAGAGGAGCAACACGACTGAGATCCCGGTGACGTATGAAGCCACGCACCACGGCCCTCTGCTCGACACGCCGTCATTGTTCGTTGAGCTCGGCGGGAACGGGAGCGTTCTTTCCGACAGGAAACTCGCCGGCATCGTAGCGAAGAGCGTATCCGACGCACTCGCGGCCAAGGCAGAGTACAGCAAGATTGCGATAGGGATTGGAGGGACGCATTACCCTGATAAGTTCACGAAACTTGCGCTTGAAGGAAGATATGCATTCTCGCACATAATGTCCAGGCACTATGTGGAGAATGTCGATATGATAGAAGATGCTGTTGAGAGGTCTGACAAAAGGGCCGAGATTGCCGTCATAGAATGGAAAAGCATAAAAGCCGCGGATAGATATAAGGTAATCGGGAAGCTCAACGACCTTGGTATCGAGTATGAGAGGGCATAGGCTAGGCATAATGTTTGTCTCAGTATTATTTTGCGCCGCGCTGATGGGAAGCGCGAGCGCGCAGTACTGGTTCCAAAGCGGGGTAAGGGCATCGAACGACGCTGCGCAGAACAACGGCGCGGGCGTCGCAATACAGACGGTCTACCAGTCCGCAACGAACGGCTCGCTTGGATACTGGGTAGGCGAGGACCTTTCTAATGGGGCATTCCTGCAGGCAGGCTATGAGATAACGAACGCTACCGGCTATTATCCTTCCGAGTGCGATGTGCAGGGCTGCACAGGCAGCGTCTACCTTACCGCTGGCAAACCCACATGGTTCTGGGAGTATTTCCCGTCGGGGTACACCGGAAGCTCGTTCCTAGGCGGCATCGGGCCTGACGGATCCGCAGGAATAAACAACACGTTCCACACATATTCATTTAGATCAAACGGAGGAACGGCGTGGTCATTCTACTTTGACAACACGACCCTTGGTACAGTGGATCTTGGGGCAACCGGCTCGGGACCGAATCCGCCATCAGCGTTTGGCGAGTATGCCCAGACAAACACAAACACGTATCCGATGCAGGTTGTGGCTTTCAAGAACATGACGTTCTACCAGAACGGCAGATCCTACCTTGTGCCGCAGGGCTATTCGTACATAGGCTACGGCAAGGGCAGCGAGGAGATACTCCCGAACAGATACGGAGTGCAGGAATACGGCAACAGGACGGATTATTTCCAAGTTGGCACTGGCCTTGCGCTGGCAGGCCAGACGACGCTGTGGACCCTTGGATACAACCTTAATGTGGTATCGGCTTATGGCAACCTCACAAGCAACGGAAACTACAAGGCATATTCAAGGGCAAGCCTGTCCGCCCCAAGCTATATCAACATTACAAACGGGACGCGAGAGTCGTTCGCCGGATGGAGAGGCTCTGGCACAGGCTCTTACACGGGAAACCTTACAACAGCGCCAGTCCAGATGTACGGTAACATAACCGAAACCGCGGTCTGGCAGAGGCAGTACTACGTAGGCACCAATGCATCTTATGGCGCGGTTTCAGGCTCCGGATGGTATGATGCAGGTTCGACCGCCAGCCTTAGCGTGAATTACACGACTGTGCCTACAGCTTACGGGACAAGAGCTGCTTTCGCGGGCTGGAGCACGGGAAGCAACTCCACCAGAATAAGCTTCGCAGTCAATTCGCCGGTAAGCGTATCTGCCAGGTGGGAGACCCAGTATCTGGTCAACGCTACGACACAGTACGGCCAGGTAAGTGGAACGGGATGGTACAACGCCAACAGCACGGCGACACTTTCGCTGACTGAAACTGCAATCAAGACAGGACCCAACATGCAGCTTGGTTTCCTGGATTGGAGCAGCGGAGCAAAGAACAGCACCATAAAGCTGAAGGTGACCGCGCCGGTCTCCATGTCTGCGATATTTGCGACACAGTACAAGGTGACGTTCTCCCCGCAAAACGCTTACGGGCAGCAGCTTGCAGGAGTTGACTATTACAACGTAAGCAGCAACGTCGTCAATACCAGTGCATATCTGTTCGCGAACCGGACTTACAACATAGAGTATGTGAGCTACAAGGGAGTGAATGTGTCGACGAACTACGTGTTCAACCTCACGTCGCCCAAGACGATATCTTTCCAGATGCCGATTTACAACGTTACCGTAAGGGCGAGCAGCGCCTTCGGAACCCCGCTTAACGCCTCATACGCCATATCTTTCAAGAACGGCACGCGGATGTCAGGCTTCCTCGGCCAGAAAGGAAGCATAAGCTTCTCCAATGTGCCATATGGGTATGTCAGCGGCTCGGCAAAGTACTTCGGGCTCGCCGAATCCATCTCCATAGCCAACGGGAACGACGCAAACATGATATTCTTCACGCCGTGGCTGATATACGTGATAGTGATAGGCGTGGCGATAATAGGCATAACTGCCGCGCTTGCGGAGCGAGAGTACAAGAAGAGGCACTCTGCTGCGGTATGAGGTGGTCCCATGCCAAGGGCCTATGAAAAATTCCTTAAGAGATACGGAGAGTTCACCGACATACAGAAGAATGCGATGCCGATAATAGAGAGCGGCAGCAACTGCATCGCCATAGCGCCGACAGGAGCGGGAAAGACGGAGGCCGCGATGCTGCCGCTGCTTGACAAGATCTCTGAAGACAAGGAGCGCTCCGGCATAAAGATAATATATATCACGCCGCTAAGGGCGCTTAACAGGGATATGATAAAGAGGCTTGACGAGTTCTGCAGGTCTATAGACGTCACCATAGCCGTGAGGCACGGAGACACGCCGCAAAGCGAGCGCGCGAGGCAGACGCGCGTCGCGCCCATGGTCCTGATAACCACCCCTGAGACGCTCCAAAGCATCATGCCTACGAAGAGCGTATCGCCGCATCTCAGGAACGTCAAGGCAGTGGTTGTCGACGAGATACACGAGCTTTATTACAGCAAGAGGGGGGCGCAGCTCTCTGTTGCGCTTGAGAGGCTTGAGGAGCTTGCTCCAGGTTTCCAGCGCATAGGCCTGAGCGCGACTGTTGGCGACATAGAGACTGCCGCGAAATTCCTGTGCAACAAGCGAGAGTGCAAGATAGCGAAATCTGAGATGAAGAAGAGCATATCCGTCTCAATAGAGCTTCCGAAAAATTACAGCGAAAGGCTCAAGCCCATGATTGACAAGTTCAATCTGGATGACGATGCGATTGCAAGGCTCGGCGCCATAGCATCGCTGGTCTCTAAATCATCGTCTACTCTGATATTCGCTAACACGAGGCAGATAGTCGAGGCCCTGGGCAGCAGGCTCGTCTACCTGAACGGGATAGAGTCCTTTGGCGGGATTGGCGTGCACCACAGCTCCTTAGACAGAGATGAGAGAATCGAGATGGAGAACAGGTTCAAGGACGGGAAGATACGGAGCATTATCGCCACATCGTCCCTAGAGCTCGGCATAGACATCGGCCAGATAGACCTTGTGATACAGTACGGTTCGCCGAGGCAGTCCCTTAGGCTTGTCCAAAGGGTCGGCAGGAGCGGGCACACGCAGAAGGGAGTGTCTAAAGGTACGATAATAGCGATAAACCAGATAGAGGCGCTTGAAGCTGTTGCAATCTACCAGAATGCGCTGGCTGGCTCTTTTGAGAAGTTTGCGGTGCAGGAAGGGTCTTTTGACGTGCTGGCGAACCAGATATGCGGTATTGCGCTGGACAAGCAGGCGATGGATATCGGCTTGCTTCATTCATTGCTCAAAAGATCGTACACCTACAGGAACCTTGAGCTGGAAAGGCTCGACAACCTGCTCAAATTCATGTCAAGGCAGAGGATGGTAGGCTTTGACGGCAAGATTATAACGGCTGGGCCGCGCACCAGGATGTATTACTACGGCCACCTTAGCGTAATACCGGATACAAAAAGGTTCATCGTCAAGAACGTCATAGAGAACAGGATAATCTCAAGCCTTGATGAGAGGTTCGTAGCGAATAACGTTGACGAGAACTCAGTCTTCATAACAAAAGGACTGCCGTGGAAGGTCATCAGCATCGACAAGGATGTCATAAGCGTCGAGCCGAGCATGGAGCTCGAGGCTGCAGTGCCTGACTGGACTGGAGAGGACATACCGGTGAGCCATGAGACGGTGCAGGGTGTCTTCTCGGTATTCAGGGACCTTAACGGCCTTGGATCGGCAAATTATATCGATAGCATAACCAAGGCCACTCTGCTGAAGTTCGCAGAGAGGCAGAAGGGCCATTTCATCCCCTCAAAGGCAAAGCTGTTTGTCGAGCAGTTGGAGGGCTACAAGATCCTCTACACCGGGCTAGGCACGCAGGCGAACGAGGCCCTGTCAAGGCTGCTTGCGCATATCCTGAGCATGAAGCTCGGCAGGAGCATAAACATAAAATCGTCGCCGTATCTCGTCTTCATGGAGGTCGGAAGAGAAGCCGACGTCAAGAAACTTTTGCTGGGCTTGAGCTCTGGCATCGTCGAGAGCAGGCTCCTTGAGGCGGTGACAACCACTGACCTGTTCAGGTACAAGTTCGTCACCGTGGCGAAGCTCTTCGGAATAATAGACAGGGATGCGGTAGTGTCGAAATCTGTTGCAAGGCGCCTGCTCAAGGTGTTTGAGGGCACGCCGGTGTATGAAGAGACGATAAGGGAGCTGATGGGCAACTACTTCAACGTAAAGCTCGTGAAGAGGTTCTTCGACGATATACACTCTGGCGCATTGCAGGTCCAAGTGATGGACGTTGATTCGATATCGCCTCTGACGAACATAATACTCAATTCAGCATACTACACCAAGGAGCTCATATCGCCGCTTACGCCGAACAGCGAGCTTGTAGAATCGTTCTCGAAGTTCATACTATCGAAAGAGATCAGCATGATATGCACTCACTGCGGTTTCAGGTTTAAGAGGAAGCTTAATGAGGTGAAGGACCTTGAGACGATTGCTTGCCCGAGCTGCGCAAGCCCGATGATATCTCTATATGATGACACGTATGTGAAGGTGATAGAGAAGAGGATAGAGGGGAAGAGGCTCTCTCCGGGAGAGCGCCAGACCATGTCCGAGATCATCAGATACGCCAATCTTTTTTCAGGGTATGGCGGAAGGGCGGCTGTGGCGCTCTCGGTCTATGGCATAGGCGCCAAGACTGCGGCGAGAGCGCTCATGATGTTCAAGCACGATGAGAAATCATTCTTCATAGACCTTATAGAGGCGCAGAAGAACTTCATACGCACCAAGAAATACTGGACAGTGTAGCGGCTACTTTACCTCTTCTATCCTAATGCCGTGATCCTGCGGCTTTACCTTGTATCTCGCATTTGGGAACTGTATGGCGAGCTCCCTCCCGCTGAAGAACTCGTGAAGGAAAACGGCTATTGAGGTGACCTGCGCATGCGGCTGGGTGGTTATGCTTACATTGTAATCAGACAGCTTCTCGAGAGCCTCGTCGTGCTCCTTCTGAGAGACGATGAGCAGCACGTTCTTGTACGTCTTGAGCGTGTACCCCACCTGCCTTAGTGGTATCCCATACATCGTGAGATAGACTTTCTTGTATTTCGTCAGCGGCCTTATCACCTTGGGGGCATTAGAGGCGAACTCCACCTTGAAGCTCCCTCCCCAGTTTGCGCTTATCTTGGACATGTAGTTGATTATCCTGCTGTCGCGCTTTCCTATGAATATTACCTTGTCTGCGCCGAACGCCCTTGCGGTAAGGCATATGTTTGTCCTTATTCTCCGATCATGCTCACCAATCGAGAGAACCGCTATCGTCCATACCACCAACCTGATTACTTCAACGAGGTATGACTTATTAGCTTGATTGTACCTGTTCGTTGGACGGCTGATGCGGCCTCGATATTGTCTGGCCGTCGACTACCTTTGCGCCTCCGTCAAGCCTCATTAGCCTGACGCCGCTTGCCCCCCTTCCGGTTACCCTTACAGAAGCCACAGGGAACGTTATTGAAAGGCCTTTCGAGCTTACCATCAGTATGTTGTCATCGTTCTGGACCTTGAGCACCTTCACCACGTCGCCTATCTTGTCCTTTATCCTGACGTTGATTACCCCCTTGCCGCCCCTCTTCTGCAGCCTGTACTTCTCCAATTCAGTTACCTTTCCGAATCCGTTTTCAGTTATAGATGCTACGAGGTCCTTCGCGACTGCGGATATCATGTTGACTACCGAATCGCTTGCGTTGAGCCTTATGCCCCTTATCCCCTGCGCTGTCCTTCCCATCGGCCTTATGTCTGTTTCCTTGAATCTCAGGGACTTGCCAAGCTTCGTGGCTATCAGCAGCTCCGACTTTCCGTCTGACAGGCAGACATCCGCGAGCTCGTCGCCCTGGAGTATGGGAATGGCGTTTATGCCGTTTGACCTCGGATGCGAGAAGTGTTCCGCCTCTGTCCTCTTTATCCTGCCCTTGGCTGTGATGAATGTAAGGAATGACTTTGCGAATATCCTTGTGTTGATTATTGTCTCGATCTTTTCGCCCTCCGAGAGCTTGACCAGGTTGACCGCGGCCTTGCCTATGCTGTACCTTGATTCCTCTGGCACCATGTAGGCCTTGAGCCAGTACGCCCTTCCCTTGTTCGAGAGCATCAGCAGATAGTCCTTGAGCAGGCACGTGGTTATCTGCTTGACGAAATCGTTTTCCTTGAGCTCTATTGCTATTATCCCCTTGCCGCCCCTGTCCTGCGCCCTGTAGACCCTAGTTGGCAGCCTCTTCATGTAGTTGTTCTTCGTGAGTATGATCGTCGTCTCTTCATCGACAAGAAGGTCTTCCCTGCTGAACTCCTGGATCGGGGCGTTATAGTCTATGACAGTCCTTCTCGGCCTTGCATAGGTCTGTTTCATGAGCTTGGTCTCGTCCCTTATTATCTGGTATACCTTCGCTTCGTCGGCAAGTATGGCATCCAGGTTTGCTATGTTCGTCATGAGCTCAGACTTTTCGGATTCGAGAAGCGATGTCTCGAGGCTTGTGAGCTTGCTGAGTTTCATGTCAAGGATTGCATTTGCCTGTATCTCGGTGACGCCGTAACCCGATATGAGCGTGGCTCTTGCCTCTTTCAGGTCGGTGCTCTTCTTTATCGTCGCTATTACGCTATCGATGTCCTGCACCGCTATCAGGAGCCCGTTCACTATGTGCAGCCTGTCGGATGCGACTTTCAGGTCGAATGCGGTCCTCTTCTTTATCACGTCAACGCGATGGTCGACAAATGTCTTGATGTAGCTCCTGAGGTTGAAGGTGACGAGGTGCTTGTCTATGACAGCAATGTTCATCACAGGCATCGACGTCTGGAGCTGCGTGTGCTTGTATAGCTGGTTGAGCACGAAATCAGGCTCGGCGTCCTGCTTGAGCTCTATCACAACCCTTATGCCCTCCTTGCCGGATTCGTCCCTGAGATCCGATATTCCGATTATGCGCTTGTTCCTTACGTTGTTGGCAATCTCGCCTACCATTGCTGCTTTGTTGACGTTGTAGGGAATCTCAGTCACGATTATCGCAGACCTGTTCTTCAGCTTCTCTATGACCGTCTTTCCTCTTATTACGACTGTCCCCCTGCCTGCAGTATATGACGAGGTAAGAGCAGTGTTGTAGAATACGCTTCCACCTGTCGGGAAATCGGGGCCCTTTACGTAATTCATGAGTTCTGCTGCAGTTATCTCCCTGTTGTCAAGATATGCAAGCACCGCATCGCATACCTCTCCCAGGTTATGCGGAAGAATGTTGGTTGCGACACCAACCGCGATTCCTGCAGAGCCGTTCACCAACAGGTTAGGTATCTTTGAAGGGAGCACTAGCGGCTCCTGTTCCGTGTTATCGTAATTCGGCACGAAGAGGACTGCCTCTTTGTCTATGTCTTCGAGCATTGATTCCGCGAACTCCTCGAGCCTTACTTCGGTGTATCGCTGCGCTGCGGCGCTGTCGCCGTCGATCGAGCCCATATTGCCCTGGCCATGGACCAGAGGATGGTTCATTGAGAAGTTCTGCGTCATCCTCACTATCGCGTCGTAGATCGCCGCGTCGCCATGGGGGTGGAACCTTCCCATTATGTCTCCGGTTATCTTGGCGCTCTTCCTTGTCGGATGGTTGTGGGTGTTGCCCGCAAGGTACATTCCGTAAAGGATTCTTCTCTGCACCGGCTTGAGCCCGTCCCTTGCGTCAGGCAGCGCCCTGCCTACTATGACGCTCATCGCGTAGTCGATGTAGCTCGACTGCATCTCCTTCTCTATTGGCGCTTCAAGATGCTCAGGCATGTTATCATCATATGTCCAGGAACGAAACTTCTGTGGAGTGCTCCTCAAGGAACTTCCTTCTCTGTTCGACGTCAAGGCCCATCAACACCGAGAATATCGTGTCTGCAAGCTGCGCGTCGCGTATCATGACCTTCTTCAGGACCCTGTTCTGCGGGTTCATGGTTGTCTCCCACAGCTGCTCAGGGTTCATCTCTCCAAGACCCTTGTATCTTTGCACAGCCGCCTTGCCGTCGTGGGCCTGCATTGCGGTGTTGAGCTCGCTGTCGGAGTATGCATACCTCACATCCTTGCCCTTGGCTACCCTGTATAGCGGCGGCTGCGCTATGAAGACATAGCCGCGCTCTATGAGCGGCCTCATGAACCTGTAGAAGAATGTGAGCAGAAGAGTTCGGATGTGGCTCCCGTCGACGTCTGCGTCCGTGAGCAGTATTATCTTCTTGTATCTTGCCTTCTCGGGGTTGAATGTGTCCTTTATCCCCACGCCGAAAGCCGTGACCATCATATGGAGCTCCGCATTGTTGAATATCTTTTCGTCGGATGCCTTCTCTACGTTGAGAATCTTGCCTTTAAGGGGCAGGATCGCCTGGTACATTCTGTCCCTGCCCTGCTTGCTCGAGCCGGCTGCGCTGTCTCCCTCGACTATGAATATCTCTGATTTCTCAGGGTCTGTTTCCGTGCAATCGGCAAGCTTGCCTGGCAGAAGAGGCCCGTCGAAAAGGCTCTTCTTCCTTGACAGTTCCCTTGCGCGCCTTGCGGATTCGCGCGCGTCAGCAGACGAGAAGACCTTCTTCATTATCGTCATTGCATCTGACGGGGTTTCTTCGAGGTATGTGGCGAATGCGGAATACACTGCGTTATCGACTATTGATTTTATGTGTGTGCTGCCGAGCCTCTCCTTTGTCTGGCCCTCGAATTCCGGATTCTGCATCAATACAGAAATTATGCCGATAAGACCTTCGCGAGTGTCGTCTCCTTCTACCTGAGGTATGTTCCTGCCGAGCTTCTTCTGGTTCTTCTGTATGTAGTTGGATATCGCTCTCGTCAATGCGGAATGGAATCCGACCACATGCGTCCCTCCGTCTGCGGTCCTTATCTTGTTGACAAATGCAAGCAATTCCTCGCTGTACGTGTTCACGTACTGGAACGCTATATCCACCTTTACCGAGTCTGCCTGCCTGCTCAACATGATAGGCTTTATCACAGGGTCCTTGCTGCCGCGTATGAAGTCTATGAAATCTGCGATGCCGTTCTGTGAATAGAAATCAGTTGTCTTCTCGCTGCCTGGCTCTCTCGCATCTGTGAGGGTTATCTTGACTCCGGAATTCAGGTATCCGAGCTCCCTTAGCCTTTCTGTAAGCGTTACCGAATCGAAATTCCTCGTCGAGAATATGGACACGTCAGGCTTGAACCTTATTGTTGTGCCGCTCTCGCCTTCGGCGGCTTCGCCAGTGGTCTCTAATTCGCTTATAGGGGCTCCTCTGCTGAATCTCTGCCTGTATATCTTGCCGTTTCTCTTGATTGTGACTTCAGTATAATCGGATAAGGAGTTGACAACAGTGAGACCGACACCGTGGAGGCCGCCTGCGACCTTGTATACCTTGCTGTCGAACTTCGCTCCCGAGTGGAGCGAGGTCATGATAACCTCAAGTGCGGGCTTTCCTTCCTTTTTCATCGTGTCGACAGGTATGCCCCTGCCGTCATCGCTCACCTCGGCAACATCGACGTCTTCCTCCCTTGTAAGCCTGATTGCGATGTTCTTCGCGAAGCCTGCCTGCGCCTCGTCAATGGCATTGTCAAGCACTTCGTAAAGCAGGTGCAGGAAGCCCTTTGTGCCAGTCGAACCTATGTACATCGCAGGCCTTTTCCTGATTCCCTGAGGTCCGGAAAGAACTATTATGTCAGCTGAAGTGTACTCGTTGTCGCCCATTGATTTCCCACCGATAAATAGCCCATTTTATAATGGGGATTTCATCTTTAAAAGCCTTTTCCAAGCATCGTAAAAACAGGTTTCCCCTGCCCTATTTTTGCTTTCGCAATGCATAAATACGCAGCAAGAGTAGAATACGTGATGGGGAGGAAACGGGTCATAATAATAGGAGCGGCCGGGAGGGATTTTGGCGATTTCAACGTGCTTTTCAGGAACAATAAAGACTACGAGGTAGTTGCGTTTACAGCAGCGCAGATACCATACATCAGCAACCGCGTATACCCTCCGGAACTGAGCGGCAAGCTTTACCCTAAGGGCATCAAGATATACGATGAGAACGAGCTCCCAGGGCTGATAAAGAGATACAAGGTAGATGTATGCATACAGGCGTACAGCGACCTGAAAGATCTTGACGTGATGGACAAGGCGAGCATAGTGAATGCTGCTGGAGCAGACTTCTGGCTTGTCGCCCCGGAGCACACGTATCTTAAATCGAAGAAGCCGGTGCTCGCGATATGTGCAGTTAGGACAGGCAGCGGCAAGAGCCAGACTGCAAGATACGTATCAAACGTGCTCAAAGAGGCCAAGATAAGGGTGGTGGTGGTCAGGCATCCGATGCCATACCTTAACCTTAAGGAGCAGATTGTGCAGAGGTTCGAGACGTTGAAGGATCTCGACAGATATAAGGCAACGATAGAAGAGCGAGAGGATTACGAACCTCATATAAGGAACGGGTTTGTTGTGTATGCGGGTGTGGATTACGAGAGGATACTCAGAGCGGCAGAGAAAGAGGCGGATGTCATAATATGGGACGGGGGCAATAACGACGCAGCTTTCTTCAAGCCAGACCTGCTGATAACTGTGGCGGACCCGCTTAGGGCTGGAAACGAGCTTACCTATTACCCTGGTGAGACCGTGGCAAGGATGGCAGACGTGCTCCTGATAAACAAGATGAACTCTGCCACAAAGGCAGAGATAACTAAGGTAGAGAACGACTTGAGGAGGATAAATCCGAGGGCGAAGATCGCGTATGCGGATTCAGAGATACTGCCGGATAATCCTGGCCTGATAAAGGGCAAGAGGGCTCTTGTCGTAGAGGACGGGCCGAGCATAACCCACGGCGGCATGAGAATCGGCGCCGGAACAATAGCTGCAAAACAGTACGGCGCCAGGATAATCGAGGCAAAAAGATACATACAGGGGAGCCTCAAAGAGACGTTCAAAAAATATCCGAAGCTGAAGATGGAGCTTCCCGCGATGGGATACAGCCCAAAGCAGATAAAGGATTTGGAGAACAGCATAAACGCGGCGGATTGCGACATAGTGATATCTGCCACTCCGACGAACCTTAGAAGGATAATAAATGTTGACAAGCCGATAGTGCAGGTAGGCTACGAGCTGAAGCCGCGAACAGGGGCGTTGGACGCGGCTCTGCAGGATTTCATAAAAAGGGTGAAGAAATGAGGCACTTCGACAAGGCGATGGGCGCAATAGTCATCCTTGGCCTGATAATCTCGTTGTATCTCATATACGTCCACTTCCAGCCTTCAGGCCTATACTGCCCCAATGCAGGGATAATAAACTGCGAGCAGGTTCTTACGAGCAGCTATTCTGCGATTCTCGGGATACCGCTTGCAGTACAGGCGTTCGTATGGTTCGCGGTGCTCGGTGTCATCACGTTCTACAGGCGTTTGTGGAAGATACCTGCATTCCACATAGTGAAGGACGTCTGGCTGATAATAGGCCTTGGCGGCATCATGTACTCCGTGATTGCTATGCACCTCATAGGCAAGATCTGCATCTACTGCTCAACTCTTGACGTGCTCATAGCATGCGCGGCAATTGTGCATGTGTACCATGCCAGGGCAAACAGGGTAAGCGGATGATAATCAGGGATACGATACACGGGAATGTCGAATTCGACGATACCTCTGCGAAGATACTCGACCTGCCTGAGATGCAGCGCCTAAGGGGGATAAACCAGCTCGGATTCGATTATTTCGTATACCCGGGAGCGAACCACACGCGTTTTGAGCACTCAATAGGCAGCATGCACATAACGAACGAGCTGATAAAGAACATATGGGACGGAAAGAACGCCGAGTTGGGGATTGTCGCGCTGATACACGACGTTGGGCACGGGCCCTTCTCCCATCAGTCCGAGGACGTGATAATGAAGTTCACCAAGAAATCGCATGAGCAGCACGGCGAGCAGAGGATAAGGAATTCTAGGATAAAGGATTACATCCAGGATTCCGGCATGTCGTTCAGGAAGGTCATGGAGTATTTCAAGGGCGGAGAGAGCTGCGAGATAGTGGGAGGGGCTCTTGGTTCTGACAGGATAGACTACATAATGCGCGATGCTTACTACACAGGCGTGGCTTATGGGATTGTCGATTACAACAGATTGAAGAGCAAGCTGACAGTATACAAGGGCATGCCTGCGATATACCAGAATGGGGTCTCTGCGGCCGAGCTGATGCTAATCGCCAGATACTTCATGTTCGAGGACGTGTATGGGCATCATGTTGCAAGGATTGGGGAGGGCATGTTCCAGAACGGCCTGAGAAACGTAATTGAGAACGGAGAGGTTGATGCAAACGTTGCCGCGAACATGATGGATGCGCAGGCCATGGAGTGCCTCAGAAGGTCGAAAAGCGCGTCAGGCATAGCAAAAAGGCTTGACACAAGAAACTTATTCAAGCGCGCTTATTATCAGGCAGTGGAGCGCGATGTCAAGGTAGCTGAGATTGAAAACGCTTTAGGTAGGGCAGGCTTTTCCAAGGACGATTACGTCGTGTCGTTCAAGGGATTCGGGGCAGAGAGAGGGGATGTGGCAGTCCTGAGCAAGGATGGCGCGAAGATAGGCACGCTCAACGGCATATCCCCGCTCATGAAGGCGATAGACGACATAGTCGGCGGCAAGAAAAGGCTTTTAGTTGCTTGCGACAAAAAGAATGTTGTAAAGGCCAGGACAGCAGTCCTCAGGCTTCTGTGACAAGAAGCTATATTAAGGACTTAATCCTAAATGTTGAAATGTGGGTCCATAGCTCAGCCTGGTCAGAGCGGCTGGCTCTTAACCAGTAGGTCGGGGGTCCGAATCCCCCTGGACCCGCTCCTGTTTAATACGTCGCGAACACTATGCTCGCGTCCTTCATCTTTTTGTAGAATGCTGCGTTTGCCCTGTCTTTCCTTGGTTTCGTGAGCAGCCTGTCAAGGCCCATCCATATCATATACCAACTTGTTGGAGTGAAGGTTATCTCTACTGCCGACTGGGCCAACCCGCTTAAATGCCCTGAAAATATAAGAAGCGCGTCTGCAAAGCCGATGGCCAGCCCTATGGCCAAAATCCCAACGGCTCGCCTGTTCCTCTTCCTGAATTCGTAGATTATGCGGTTGTAGTGCTTCCTGAAATGATCCTTTAGGCGCGACCTTGCAAGCCCTTCGATGGCTTGGCTGCGGTGCGACTTTTTTATGAGAAACCTAAGCTCTATCCCGCCGTGCTTGTCTAGAGTTGCCCTCCTCGCCTCGAACAGGAAGTCTTCGGAAAGGGCCCTCTGGTTGTACGGCCTTGGGTCGAAGTCTGAGAATATGTCATCGTATCTGCGTATGACCAGGATTATCTCCGCCTTGTTGGATATGCCCTTTGCGCCCGGATCGTCGGCCATGCTCTTGATTCTGATTCTATCCTTCTAAGAACGTTGGCTCCGGGTGCGGAACATTTATATATTATCGGAAGGTGAGGCTAAACTAACTGCGATGGTGAGAAATTGAATGCTTTGATTGCAATCCCTGCTGAGATGCATCCTGAGATAGAGATTACTTTTGAGAAGGCTTCTGAATGCAGAAGGAAGGACTTGCAGGATTACAACATTACTAAATATGGGAGTTATGGCGAGATGGTCCGTGCTGAAAAGGCAGAATTCAAGCTCAGAATGAAGACGTCTAACGAGCTTTATTGAAGACTAAGGCTGCATCCAGTCTATCTCGTAATACTCGTACTCGCTGCCCTGGAGCTCTATCCTTCTTACTTTGTAATACGTGACTGCCGTCTCTCTGTCTGCTATAGCAATTATCAGCTCCAGTCTGTTTTGCTTCGCCTCGTTGATTATGGCCGAGAGCTCGCTCCCGCCGATGTACTCCTCTTCGCTGAGGGAGAGCATGCCATATCTAGGCCTGTCCCTTCCTGGAACCTCTATGTTGCCGTTCTTCCTGTGGTAGAGCGCAAAATCTATGCCTAGAGACTTCTTCCTTACCTTACCGGGTATTGCGAGTATGAACGTCTTCCTGACAGAGTGCGCAACCCTTATGACCCTTGCCCATTCCGAGATCAGCAGCTTGGCGTCTCTTGGGAATACGTGTATTACGTGCTTTGAATGCACCCATGTATCATCTTTCTTTATCGGCTGCGCGCCGGGGAAGTACAGCCTGAAGTGGGTGCCGAACTTGAATCCGGTCTTTATCACGTAGCCTTTTCCTCGCCAGTCGGAATAAACGTCGTAGAGCTTCTCGAAATCCGGCCTTCTCTTTATTGCTAAATCTATTATCTGCCTGCGTGTGCAGTTCGATATCTTCAAGATGCCCTTATCTATGAGGAAGAGCGTCTCGTATATGTCGAATTTGTTGAGCGTTCCGTGGCCGTTGACCTTGTAGGTGCCGTACTGGCCGAGCCAGTGGCTGTTGTAGAGCCTCTGGCCCTCCTCATCGTCGTCTATGACGCTAGTCAGGTCATCGGAGAAAAAGATTCCTGTGACCTGGGGCGCTTTGAGCTTGAGCTGCGATGCTGGATATCTTTTAAGCTGCATCTTTGCTCCATCGGTCTTGGCGTCGCTCGGTTCTTTTGCTATGAGTCCCCTGTCTCTCCAGTCCTTGTAGGTGAAATATCTTGCCATGAACTTCTTTCTATTGCTGAATTCCGATGCCACATCGTTGAAAGTGAGCTTGACGCCATCAGAAGACGAGCAGGCAGCATGCCTGACATCGATGAGATAAAGGGACTCTTCAGGCGTCAGTATCAGATTGCCGTCTTTTCTTGTGCCGAAGAACCCGCCGGCAAGTATGTCCCTTGAAGACTGGTCAGTGACAATCCCTTGCCTTGCCTTCCTGTCGAATTGTATTGATAGAGGCATGAAATCACGCGTACATGCTTGCGATTACCTCCTTCTCTATGTCTGTGAGCGACGCCGGTAGTATAAGGACCGAGGTGCCGTCGCTTATGCTCAGGTTCTTAGCCTCGGATATCGTTGTGAGGATGTTCTTTTGCGTCGGCATTGAGACGTTGTGCAGCACGAATATCTTTGTCTTGTCTATTATCACGCCCTGCTGGTACTTCTGCTCTGCCTTTTCCAACGTGTCTATCGCCTCGTTTATCAAGAGGGACTTCTCCGCTATCGGGTCGTAGTCCAGGAGTAGCAATGAATGCTGGTTGTTCTTCATGTTCCTGCTTATAGTCTCGTAGAACGATACCGGCGTATAATGCGCGCTCCATTTAGGTATGGTGCAGACCTGCCCGAACCTGTAGAAATCAAGGCCGGATTCGCCGATTGCTGCAGAGAATATCGAAGACGAGTGCACAGCAAGCACCTTGACGCCGAGCTTCTTTGCCGCGGTATAAAGTATTTTGTGGGTCGTTGCCATGAGCGGATCCCCCCCTATGAGGATTGCTACGTCTCTTGTGCGCGCCCTTTCGATTATCTGGCGCGAGCCCTCTTCCATCTCCGATCTGGTAAGCGTAGTTATCTGCTTGCCTATGACAGAAGCAAGATATTCTACCCTTTGGTCGTTTATCATGCTGGTATACCTGTCTATAAACAGCTCGCAGTCCTTGCATATCTCTATGGCCTTGAGTGAGATGTCGCGTTCCGAGAGGCCTATCCCAACCAGAAATAGCATCGCATCAGTCTTAGTCCTTTATGCCTGTAGGGGTTATCTTTATCACGCACTCTCCTTCCGGCATGTTAGGCGAATCAACGAGCCTTACGACCCTCTTGTCCTCCTTGCTCTTCCTGAGATACAATCTTGTTGTTGCCGCGTGCGCCAGGACGTTGCCGCCTATTGGTGTTGTCGGGTCTCCGAACATGATTCCCGGGTTGTCCATGACCTGGTTTGTTATGTAAACCGCTAGCGAGTACTTGTCAGCGAGAATCTGCAGCCTGTGGATGTGCTGATTGAGCTTCTGCTGTCGCTCTCCGAGGGCACCCCTGCCTACGAACTCAGACCTGAATAGTGATGTGAGCGAATCGACCACGATGAGCCTGATGTTCTTCTCCACTATCAGCTTGTCAGCCCTCTCAACAGAGAGTATCTGCTGCTCTGTTGTTGTTGCGCGTATGACTATGATGTTCTCAAGCACCTTCTTTGTGTCCATCTCCTGCGCAGTTGCTATCTGGACTATTCGTTCTGGCCTGAATGTTCCTTCCGTGTCTATGAAGAGCACGGCCCCGTCCAAGCCCCCTTTGTCCTTGGGTTGCTGGGCGTTGACCGTGAGCTGGAAGCCTATCTGCGACTTTCCTGATGCGAACCTGCCGTAAGCCTCGGTTATGGAGTTTGCCTCTATCCCTCCTCCGATCATCTCGTCAAGGTCCTTTGAGCCTGTGCTTATCTTGCCTATCTCTGCCCTCTTTACCGAGATCTGCTCTCCTGTTTCGTAGATTACCGTTGTCGCCTCAAGCGCTGCGGCTATGGCCTTCTTTGCGGCCTCAACGCTTATTCCGGATAGCTCGCTCAGCTCGTGCGGCGCCATTATCGCTACCTTGTCAAGGGTATCGACATTCGCTGCCCTGAGCTTTTCCGCAGATGTGGGGCCTATCCCTGGCAGGTCCTCAAGCTCACGCACGGCCTTTTCCTTTGCCATAGAAACACGACACTAGAATATGAACAAATAGGTATTTAAGCATTAGAATAAGATTACAGAATAGCGACGGAAAGCTCTCGCCGCTTATTAATGTATATAAGAGAAATAGTGCCAGCGGTGTTACCCGCTGGCAAGGCGACCAGTTCTTCACGACCTTCCTACAGTAGAGAACTTGTAAATTTGTAGGGAATTGAAGGTTTAAAAACCTTTGTAAATACCGGAATTATTTCAATTATATGGAACGTTCACATGAACTTCTTTACGCTGGATTGGAAGGGGTCGCTGCTCGCGATAGTCGTCGGCATTGCGCTCTTCTTCCTTGGGCTGGGCATAGGCTACTTCTTCGTATTGGAGATGGTGGTGTTCCTTGTGCTCTCTGCTATTGTGACAAGGGTGGGCCAGGGTTACAAGAAGAGAATAGGAACCTACCAGAAGTACAGGGGTTTGAAGAACGTGATAGCCAACGGCCTGCCTGCGCTGGTCTTTGCTATAATATTCTACCATTACTCGCTGGTCGGCGGCTGGAATGCTGCCATGCTTGCCGTGATAGGATTCACTGGCGCGGTAGCTGCCATTTCGGCAGACAAGTTCGAGAGCGAGCTCGGAGTATTTGGAGGCACGCCCCGCATGGTCTTCCACTTCAGGAGGGTGAAACGGGGCACGTCAGGGGGGATCAGCGTCCTTGGGCTGGTCTGCGGCATCTTCGCCACGCTGATAATCGCGCTCCTCATGATAACAGTAATCCCGCAGCTTGACGCGATAAAGAGCGCCTATGCTCCCACTCAGCTGGCCCTGGTCACGAGCGTGATACTTGGCGGCATACTCGGCAGCGTGGTGGATACGTTCCTCGGATTCTTTGAAGAAAAGGGCATAGGGAACAAATTCACGACCAATGCATTGGGCAGCCTTGCTGGCGGGATAATAGCAATGCTCATCTTCGCTGCAATAGCGTGATCACCACGGGCAGGATCCCGGCTCGTCGTAACTCGTTCTTAGCATCGCATTGTGATAAGTGCGGCACATGCTGCCGGTAAATGCCTTGAGCTCCCTGAGCTTTTCCGCCTTGATGCCATCTGTCTTGCCTACGGACAGGATCCGCTCCGCCTGCCATTTCAACTCAGCGAACTCGACAAGAAGCTTGTTCAGGGACTCGCTGTCCCATGCCGCGCCTTTTAAACCTGTGATTACATCCGAGTAGCTGTTGAATTCCGCGTATGCTCCGGTGTCGAACAGCGCGTCCCACCTCTCGTTCGGATTATTTTGGACGAGTGCGAGCTTTATCTTGGCGCCCTTTATAATGGCGCTGAACATGCGGTTCAGGCGTTCGAAGGCGTCAGTCTCGTCCTTGCTGAGCCGCCTCGGGTTGTTTAATGCGTCTTCGACCTTGTTGAGTATGAATGCCTTGCTCAGATAATTCATGCTGCTGTCCAAGTCCACCTTCTTGTCTTGCCCGACAAAAAGCCCGCTTTTGCTTACGCCAAACTGTGGCATGACAGACCCCAGCTTGGGATTCGCTGTCAAACTATAAAAGGTTAGCTGTACGGGTTCCTTATCAGGTTCCATGCGCTTGCCATGAAGTAGCCGATTATAAGCAGCGCAAGGTCCACGAGCCATATCGGTGTGCTCAGGAGAGAGAGCGTCGGGAAGACGTCGCTCACGCCTATAAAGAGCATGCCTGCTATGAGGAAGCTGAACAGCAGGGAGCCGAAGTTCTCAAGGTTGCTGAACTCGCGCTTCATCCTCCTTCTCCGCATCTCCCTTCTGTTGTTTATCCTGTCGTATATGTGCCTTGTGCCTATGTAGGCATAGAGCTGTATTACAAGGAAATTCAGCACATCAGCAACGAATGCCATATATTCACTTATTATGCGGGTACCGGGATTTGAACCCGGGCTGCTGGCTTGGGAAGCCAGATTCCTACCAGGCTAGAATACACCCGCGCCGATGATTATTATGAGGAAAGCCTTTTATCGTATGTAGGACGGCTTCTGCGACAGGTCGACTCCGCCTTCCAGAGGCACGCCGCCTGCAGGAGGCATGCCAAGGCCGACCTGCTGCTCCATGCCACGAAGCGCGTGATTGGTCTTCTTTATCAGCTTGTCAAGGTTGCCCGTCTTTATCTCGAGGTTCAGCTTCTTCGCCAGTGTCGCTATGACTGCCTTTGCCGCGTTTGCATCCAATTCAAGAAAAGCGGTCTCGCCCATCAGGCATATGCCGTCCATGCCCTGCATCTTCGCAAACGCGATTATCAGCCCTGCAGACCCCCAGATTATGCCCTTGGATTCGCCGAAGTGTATCCCGAGATCCTTGAACTGGCCCATTATCTCTTTCCTGCTCACGTTGGCGAAGACTCTCGGGCTTTTCACTATGCCCTGGGCTATGCTGTACCCCCCTATTGTGTAGATGAACGTTCCTCCAAGCTTCGTCTTGAAGAACTCGACTATCTTCGAATTGACTTCATACTGACCTTCTGGAGTGACAGCCTGCGCGTCGCCAGTGAGAAGCACTATGTCGTTGCCGTTCTTCGCCTTTGATTTTAGATAGTAGAACCTGTTGTTGACAAGCCTTATGCCGCCGCTCTTTAGCATTATGACCTGGTGGGGGAAGTGCTCCGAATAAAGGGTCGCGAACTTCGTTGCGCCCAATTCCTTGCGTATATGATCAACTGCAAGCTTGCCTACGTTTCCTATCCCCGGAAGTCCTGCTATCAGTATCGGCTTGTTAAGCTTGACGTCCTTGCTTACCCTTATTATAGTGCCGTCCATCACATCGCCGACATTATGTCCTCCTTGGCCTTCCTGAGCTTCTCCTTTTCCATCTCAAATTCGCCTTTCTTGAGCTTTTCCCTGATTATCTCGGATGCCTTCTTTATCTTGTCTTCGGCTTGTGAGTAATCGTCGCCCTCGGCAACCAGCCTGTACCTCGGAGAGCCGATGTACTTCGCGTCTATGCCCAGCCTCTTCACATCGGAGAATATGCCGCGCAGCTCTGCTGCGCCTGATAGTGTGTTGTATGTGCTGAGCTTGAGTATGTATGACACGATAAAATGCTTCTGCTTCTTGTTTGCCTCGAGCACCTTGATTATGGATTCCTTGAGCTTCTTTGACATTGTGGAGCCCACAAACTCCGGGGTGTTGTTTGTCGCGTGGTCCATGAGATTCGTATACGTCTGGAATTCCGCGATCGCCTTCTGGGATATAAGGTCCTTGTCCTTCCTCTCGCCGGACATCTTGATCGCTTGGGCGAACAGAGCCCCAAGCCTCTTCTCAAGGTTGTACGCCCTTATCTTTTCTTTAGAATTCTTTGGGGTGACCTTCTTGAGCGATACGTCTATCGTGTTCTTGTCCTTGTCATAGAAGCTTACAAGGCATACGAGCTTCTGGCCCTCGTGTATGAACTCTCGTATGTTCTTTATCCAGCCCGAGGATATCTCCCTCAACGGCAGAAACACTTCCAGATCGTTGTATTCCGGCAGCCGGCAGTAAGCGCCGAACTTCGTTATCTTGCTCACGTTAGCGATTACGAGTGAGCCTACCTTTGGTAACGGTCTTGCTGCTGCATCCATAAGGATCAAATGCGATTATGCGACAATCGCTATCTTCTTCTTTGACCTGCCGCCGAACGTCCTGTTCACTGGGAACTTGCAGTCCTTGCACACTAGGAGCACAGTCTGGCGCTTGCCCAGCTTCTTTGGGTGTATCTTAGGCTCTACGCTTCCAACATAGCCGCGTATGGCCCTGTCGTGCCTGCGCGTTGCCTTGCTCATTGCCCTTTGAGCCCCCTTTGACGGCATCTTTACTGTATGAAGCGTGTGCTTGTTGCACTTCGGGCAGTATGCCATTATCTCCTTCTTTATCTCCATTGAAACCAACTTAAGCTGAACTATAATCTTTCACATATCATGTTCTTCGTCAGGAACTCTATGTCAGAGTCGGTATCCTTCTTCATCTCAAGCACCTGATCTTTCTTGAGCGGGCCGACCTTGTTTCCTGAAGGCAGTATTATCTCGGGTATGTCCTTGAGCGATCTTAGGGCCGTACCGTTGCTCTTCCTCATGGACTGGTGCTCGAGCCTGGTGGCCCTCGCTACCTCGATTAGCCTGTTATAGAATTCTAACTCAAGATTACTTATAGGTTGCGGTAGCTGCTTGTTGTACGCGACGTAAAGCAGTATCTTCTGCTTGCGCCTTTCGAAGATTTCGTTGAGCAGTTTTATCGAGTTGGCCTTCATCCCGGAATCCGCTTCGCTTGGACCGGGCGCAGGAAGCGAGTTTATGTATTCGATAATGTCTTCATAAAAGGTTTTGGGCACAAGGAGCAGCTGGTTTGTCTGCTTTTCTTTCTGGCAGGCCTGCCAAAGATAATCGTAGGATAAAGCCTCAGCCATACAGTACACCCCTCACTTCCACTATTCGCACTTCCTTTCTATTATATACAACACAACAAAGCAACATCAATATATTATAACCTGAGTTTTGGGGCTGTTTAGTGGAATATTAGCGGAAGTGTGGGGTTGGAAAGGATAAGTAGCGAGGAGTGGATTTGAACCACCGATCTTCGGGTTTCTCATAAAAATTATGAGCCCGACGGGCACTCCAGACTACCCTACCTCGCTATGTTTAAGAAACCGTAATAAGGTTAGGACGCCAAACTATTTAAAGAAAGGCTTTAATCACAGAATTGAATAGTGGAACTTGTACTTTGCGAAAAGAAGTTTTGCTTCCCTAGAGAAAGCTTCCACAGCATCGTTGTCCTTGGAGAAGATGGACAGGGCCATGTTTGTTGTTCCATCAACCTTACCATTTATCTGTGCTGAGCTGTCAATTTTCAATATCTTTTCAATAATCGAGGCGACATCTCTTTTAACATCATCAATCTTAGATTTTCTTTCATTGAAAGGAATGCTCCAGTCAAGCCAAGCGAAATCGTAACGGTATGTTATCGTATTCGATGGTCGCGTTTTTGTTGCTGTCAAGACAATCCCACCAATCAGACTGTTTCCTTAACTTCTGACTTCTCATTAAGAAGCTCCTGTATCTCAGACCTTCCCATCCTTGCCAGGTTCTTGCTGCATGAGTCGCACTTGAAGTTGTTTTCGAAAGCGGCATCAAACGGGTAGATTATCTTGTTGTCCTTGTAACACGCGTTGCACACGAAATAATCGTCTGAAGATTCGTTGACTATGGACCTGTTCGTGTCCATGCTGTCTATGTACTCGAGGAAAGGCGCAAGCTTGCTCGTGTTTATGTACCAGGCGAAGCTGAGCCATCCGTTCGTGTTCTTTGAAATGTAGTAATTGGTTATGCCGTAGCCCTGCATCCTGTTCAGTATCCTTCTTATGGCGTTTATCTTCATGTCAAGCTCCTCAGCAAGGAACTCATCAGTCTTCGGTGCCGATAGCATCCCCAACACGTCTACGGCCTTCTTGCTGACGTTCCTCTTGAGGTACTCGATTGCCCTGTCGTTCGCCATGAGGGTATCTATCGCGCCCTTTGCGTCCTCAGGCTTCGGTATGCTGACGTTCACCCTCTTCCTGCTCATGACCTCGTCGACGCTCTCCTTGCCTATCTCCTTTACCCTTCTCGGCGCCTCTGCACCAGAAGCGGAAATCCTCTTCTGTATCTTTACAACAGCCTTCTTCACAGGGGCTGCCTTTGCCCTCTTTGCAATCTTTGGCTTTGCAACGGCTCTCTTTGCCTTCAGCTTCTTCGAAACAGACCTCTTTGCACTGTGTCCAGAACGAGCGTTTTTCTTTGCCATTATAAGCACCACATTATACGGTATAATAGTGACGTTCAAGATATTTATATGCTCTGTATTTTAGCAACTTCTTGGTGAAAGTTTGTTAGTTTGCTATCCCAGCGCGACGCAAACAATCCAGGCACGCAACCCTACTCATGAGAGCTCGACCTCAAGGCCGAATATCTGCGACAGCAATGTCTTCACAACACCCTCCATGGCCCCCACTTCCCCAAAGTCGGTGTCGAGCCTCTCCTTCAATCTAGCGCGCTCGGCGTCAATCTTTCCCCTTCTCAGCTCCTCATTCCTTATATCGGTCCTGAAGCGCTCTATAAAGTTGTTTTGCAGCTGCATTCTCTCAGCAAGGCGTCGCATAAGATCAAAGGTGCTGAAATCCAGGTCGAGCAGCCCTTTGATCGAGTCGCGAGCCGCACTGACCTGTTCCCTGTACTCGAGCCCAAGCTCCATGTACCTGTTTGGCAGCATCTCGTCAAGAGACACGAATCCCTCCTTTATAGACTCCCACTGCTCCAAGGTTTTGACTTCGCCTGGCTTGTCAATAAACTCGACCAGCATGCCGTTCCTAGACCTTCTAACGGAACGCTGCAGGCTGCTGGAAATGGTCTTCGACAGGCCGTCCTGACACCTCTTCAGGCTGGCCTCAGCGGCATTATACCTCCTGACATTATATTCGAGCATTCTGTTCATCATGCCGAGGTCGCGCTCCCCTTCGTTCCTGATCATGAATTTGGGGTCCCTTTCAAAGCGGTCCAATTCCTCTTGCGCCTTAGCCATGTCCTCATACTTATGCATAAGGGCTCTGACGTTCACCAGTGCCTTCTCTATCGTGTCTTTCGACCGCGCGTAGCCGCAGTCCAATGCCCTCTGGACTATCCGCTCGTGCGTCGCAATCAGCACACTGCCTGCGGTCTTGAAGTCCATGGCATTCTGGCCCTTGCCAAATCCGGCAGTGCGCTTCACATTGTCCAAGGCCTTGTAAAACTCAGAGAAGGCGGCAAGCCTCTTACTGAACTGTATGCATGCCAAAGCGCCATCATATGTCCTCCATAGGTTGTACCTCTCTCCATACCCTGCCATATCCCTGATCTTTCCGTCAGTGTCTGAAGATATCTGCGTCATCCTGTCCTCGTATATGGAGGCCGCATCATTCAGCCTCTTTATGGTCTTCGATAGGGCGTCCTTGTCCCTAACCAGCTTCCCAACAGCAACCTTTACGCCAGAGTAGCCCACCGCGATATCATCCAGGACAGCATCCCTCTCATCAGCACGGTATATCTCGCCAAGGCATTTGGTATGGGACACGGTCAATAGCGCTTCGACAAAGCTAGAGATTGCCCTGCCGTCTCCCTCAAGAAAATCCAAATACACCTGGAATGTGGCCTTGGCCTGTTTGGGGAGAACGAGCTCGGTCATGACCATCGGCTCAAACGAAAAGGTGTCTTTACCCACAGTTATCTTGTCAACAAGCGTCATACTATCATCAACAGTTACGAATCCATTCTCATCTCGAAATATTTATACTTAAGGTTTCTGTGCAGACTATTGGCTCAAGCTTGTTATTTTGAAAACAAAAGAAGAAGAAAAAGAAAGTGCAGGCAGAGCCTGCAACCTCTTTACAGCACCAGCTTGTACAGGCCGAGCGTCGAAGCGACGCCTGCTGCCGTTGCCGCTGCAACAAGGAACAAGAACAGAGCCACTAGGCCCCAGCTTGCCAACAGAGCGACAAACGCGTTCGTCCTTGTAACCTTCTGCTGCACTGCAAGGGATATTGTCAGTATGACAATGCTCCACACCGGAAGTACAATCAGGTAAACCAGGTTGACTCCAGGTATCAGCGACAGGAAGTAGAACAGAGTCAAAGGAATCACGCCGAACATCGCGGCAGTGAACGACTTTGAATAATTCCCCTTCCATGTCTTGAGCATCATCTTACCAATGAGCTGGTATATCGCAGCATTGATGAAGAGGCCTATAGGCACGAAGATCCAGAAATACAGGAGCGTCCATGCCGATATGAAACCAGGCAGTATGTACTGCAGGTTCGCCGCAACACTGTGCAACCAACCGGTTAATGCGAGCGAGTTGGCGGTCTGCCCCTGGACGTATATTCCAGTTGCCGCTCCGACAATAATCGCAACGATTATCGATATTATGACCGGGACTATGCTGAACACGTAGTAGAACTTTAGCGCGTCTTTAACACTGAAAGACACTTTGCTGAATTTTTCCGGCTGCGTCATCAGGTGCCATGCCCTGTGCAGTTGTTCGTGGATGTGCATATATTTCACACATTTTTTTCTTCTAATCTATACAATGGCAAGGCTTAAAAGCGTTCCTAGGATGCCTGCAAACGGTTCAGTAGACCCTGCCGTTCTTGAGGTCTGAGTCGACCTCCTCGTAGTCCTTCATGCTGTCAACAGAGCGCCAGTACCTGTCTTCGAACTTCACCGCCCTGAGCCTTCCTGAGCTTGCAAGCTCCGGAAACGCCGTGTCCTCAATCTCTCCCTTCTCTGGAAGCATGCCGAATATCTCTTTAGTGAGGAGATAGGCGCCTGCATTGACCCAATGGTCCCGTATCAACGGCTTTTCCTCGAAGCCGACAACCTTCGAATCCCTGAGCTTCACTATCCCGTACGAGCTTCTCAGCGGTATTATCGCCATAGCGGCAACCTCGTTGCCCTCAAGCTTAAGCCTGCCTATCTCAAGGTTGGTTATGACATCGCCGTTCGTGACTACGAAATCATCATCGCCGATTATGTCCCTGCAATTCCTTATCGCGCCTCCCTTGCCAAGCGGCTTCTCCTCAACAACTATCTTCACGTCAACTCCGTGCTTCTCCCCGCCCTCAAGATGCTCCACTATCTTGTGGCTCAGGTGGCTAGATGTTATTACGAAAGAGGTTATTCCATAAGACTTGAGCCACTCTATCTGCCAGTCTAGTATGGTCTTGCCGCCAACAACAAGCAAGGGCTTGGGCCTCTCGTCCGTCAGAGGCCTCAGCCGCTTCCCGAATCCGCCTGCAAGTATGAGCGCCTTCATGCTAAACACCAACAAGATGCTACTGTCTTATAAACATTTGCAACATAATAATATTACTCTTTATCAGTCAGGCAGTGATAACATGAGCATGTACAATTCAATGAAGACTACGTTCAGGAGTGAGTACAAGGAACGTTCAGATGTTTACAAGGCAAGGATAACCAAGTGGAACTCCGAGGCACCCATATTCAGAGTCGAGAAGCCGACTAACATAGCAAGGGCCCGCGAGCTCGGATACAAGGCCAAGCAGGGAGTCATAATAGTAAGAGTGCAGGTGAGGAAGGGAACCGCAAAGAGGCACGCGCCTGCAGGAGGAAGAAAACCATCCAAGGCAGGAAGATTCTATTCATATGCAAAGTCATCGCAGGCAGTCGCAGAGGAGAGGGCAGCAAGAAAGTTCATCAACTGCGAAGTTCTCAACTCTTACTTTGTCGGCGATTCAGGCTCAAAGAAGTTCTACGAGGTAATCCTCATAGACAGGGAGAGCCCGGTCATACAATCTACTCCTGAATACATGCAGGTTCTCTCTCAGAAAAACAGGGTTTTCAGAGGACTAACCTACGCAGGAAGGAGCCACAGGGGCATAACAAGGAAGGGCTTCGGCACGGAAACATTGAGGCCGAGCGTAAGGCAGAACAGGAGAGGCTAACCCAAATGCCTTACATAACGTTCTCACGCAAGATAGAACACAACTCCTCGACATCAAAAGCATCAAGCCGCATCTCTTCTCTTTTTGAGAACTCGATAGTAGAGCGCAGAGGATCAAAAAGCGTCAAGAAAATCATCCAAAGCGCGCACTCAAAGGGGTTCAGCAAGGTAATAATACTATCAGAGTCGAAAATACCTAAGGAGCTCAGCATCTCGCTGCTTGATTCGACAATCGCGCAAAAACGTTTCGCTTGGAAAGGCGAATACAAAATCAGGCTGGCAGGCAAAGGAAAAATAACAACAGATGATGGAATTGAAGCAACAGAAGAGTTCACCAAGAACGCTCGTGAATAGCGCAGACGCAAAAATCGTCGTCAGAAAAGGACTGGACATAAACATAAAGCGCATAATAACCTCTGCAAACCTAAAGGATTTTGAGAGGAGCCGCGCCACGCTGAGCGAAACTAAAGGCGCATTTACTGTCACGATAAAGGCAAAGGACCTGACTGCACTGAGAGCTTCGATCAACTCTATAATGCGCGAGCTTAAGGTTGTCGAAGAGACGTGCAAGGCTGTTCCCAAGACAAAGGTAAGATGATGCGCTCGCTTATTTGTATCCTCGGACGCCAGCCCGCAATAAGCGTAGCGGAGCTGGAATCTGTGTTCGGTCCGGAGGCTATAGTGCCTTTCAATGACAACTCCGTGATAGTAAACACAGAGAAGAAGGTATCCCTGCAAGAGCTCGGAGGCACAATAAAGATTGCGGAGATAATAGGCACAATCCAGAATTCAAGCTGGCCGAGGGTCTCGTCAAACATATCAAACAAGATAGTAAACTACTCATCGAACAGATGGAAAGACAATGGCCACAAGCTGTCGATGGCCATAAGCGTCTACGGCTTCAACATACCCAACGATCAGATAAGGCGGCTATCGTTCAACACAAAAAAATTCCTAAAGGAGAAAGGTCAGTCTGCGCATATGACACTCCCGAAAGACGAGGCGCTCAACAGCGCGCAAGTCATACACAACAAGCTTCTTGGAGAATTCGGGGCGGAGTTTCTCATCGTGACGGATTCAATCAAGACTATCCTAGCGAAGACCTTGTCCGTACAGGACATAGACAGATATTCGAAAAGGGATTACGAAAGGCCGGGAAGGGACATCAAGGTGGGTATGTTGCCCCCAAAACTTGCGCAGATAATGCTGAATCTTGCAGGCGTAACTTCGGAGACGAAGGTCCTGGATCCGTTCTGCGGGACAGGGGTGGTGCTCATGGAAGCAGCGCTCAAGCACGCAAGCATAATGGGAAGCGATGCGAGGCAAGAGATGGTATCCGCGACAAAGGACAACCTGAAATGGCTTTCAAACGAGTATCACCTCGAAATAAACTCAAGAGGCATAACCTCTGCGGATGCGACGTCAAATAAGTGGATCGGCAAGCCAGACAGCGTAGTTACCGAGATGTATCTCGGGCCGGCAATGACGAAGCTTCCGGAAGAGGAACAGCTCAAGGAGATAGTGGGCCAGTGCAACAACCTTCTCAGGAAATTCCTCATTAATCTGAAGCCTCAGCTCAGGCCGGGGGCCCGCTGCTGCATAGCAATACCTGCATGGAACACCCCGAAAGGGCTTGTAAGGCTGCCTGTCGCAGACCAGGTGGGCACCATGGGTTACGTGAAACACAAGTTCGAGAATCTCAAATCGGAAAGGATTGTTTATCGTCGACCTGACCAGCTTGTGGCCCGCGAGCTGCTGGTTTTGACAGCCAAATGACTCCCTTTATGGGCTCTCGGCAGAATACCCGGCCGGAGTTCCGCTTCTCGCGGAAAAGTAAAGGTATATAAAAACATAGATGATAATAGTTAACAGGCACTTACAGACAGCAATCTGCAGACAGGTTCTGCTTTTTTAAAGTCTTTATAGGCCTATTTTCAAAACGTAGTGCTTACTATGCATAGAGGATCGTTGCAATACTGGCAGCACAGAAGGGCAAGGGAGCGCCTTCCTAGAATGCGCTCTGCCCCGAAGCACCTTAAGGAGCCGCAGCTCTGCAACGTCGTGGCCTACAAGGTCGGCATGGCACACCTTACAATGATTGACGATTCTGAAGCGCCGTCAAAGAACACGGAAATAAGCAGGCCGGTCACAATCCTGGAGCTCCCCGAAATGGAAGTTTACGGAATAAGATTATACAGGAAGCAGCAGGGCACAGGCTACAAGACAGCTTCAACCGAAATCCTCAGCAAGCAGTTTGCAAAGAGGGTAAACGCGGAGAAGATAACGAACGACGAGGGTAAGATTGATTCATTCAAGCAAAAGCTCAACGAATATTCAAACATTACTGCGCTCGTGGCGGCATACCCCAAGGGTATGCCTGTGGAACAGCACCACCCAGCAAGGTTCGAGGCTGCTCTCGGCGGCAATACAACTGAAGAGAAGTTCAACTTCGCTGCAGGCCTTCTCGGAAAGAAGGTCAGCGCATCAGAGATATTCAAGCCGGGCGAATACATCGATGTCATCTCAGTCTCGAAAGGAAAGGGATGGCAGGGGCCGATAAAAAGATTCGGCGTAGCAAGGCTTCTGCACAAGGCAACGCAGAAGACAAGGCACGTAGGAACTTTGGGCCCGTTCACTCCGGGAAAGGTGCTGTTCACGGTCCCGCAGGCAGGTCAGCTTGGATTCAACTACAGGACAGAGCACAACAAGCGCATACTTAAGATAGGAAGCAAGGCAGACGCATCAAAGATAAACCCGAAATCAGGCTTCATAAACTACGGCAACATACAGAACGACCACATACTTATCGACGGGTCTGTTCCCGGGCCGGCAAAGCGCCTTGTACGAATAAGGAAATCAATCCGCAACAGGAACCTAAAGGGCGTAAAGGAGCCGAAGATAACACAAATAATGATAAACTGATCGCATGCAGGCAAACGTACTGAGTATAGACGGCAAGGTCAAGGGCTCGATAGAGCTTCCTGAGATCTTCGCAGAGCAGGTAAGGCCTGAGCTCATACACAGGGCGGTGATAGCAGAGGCAAGCTACAGGTTACAGCCGCAGGGCCACTATCCTCTTGCAGGCATGCAGACAACAGCAACGTACTACGGAGCAATGTCAAGCTACAGATCAGGAAGGCACATGGGTATCGCCATAAGGCCAAGGGAAAAGCTCGGAGGCGGAGTGCAGGGCAAGGTCAAGAGGATACCTTCCGCAGTGAAGGGAAAGAGGGCGCACCCGCATCTGATAGAGAAGACGCTCATCGAAAGGATAAACAAGAAGGAATATCAGAAGGCGTTAATCAGCGCCATATCCGCAACAGCATCGGTAAAGAAGGCAGGGGTAACGGCGCCGATAATCGTATCGAACGAGATAGAGCACGTCAAGAAGACAAAGGACATGATGAAGATTCTCGAACATCTCAAGCTTTTGCATTTTGTCGAGGAGAGCGCAACGCCGAAGATAAGGAAGGGCGTAAGGCGCTCAATACGAAGAAGGATATTCAAGAGGTCGTTGCTTCTTGTGCTGGGCAAGGACGCTCCGGCGATAAGGGCATCGAGGAACATCGCAGGCATGGACGCATGCACTGTAACGGACATAACCGCAAGCGCTCTCGCACCGGGCGGAAATCCAGGAAGGATAACTATCTGGAGCGAGGATGCAGTCAAGGAAATAAGCGCCGCCGTCGGCAAGCGCACACTCAGATGATGATATGGCAGTGCTCAGATACCCGCTAGCAACAGAAAAGGCCGTAGGTTCAGTCGACAGGAGCAACGTCATAACCTATATCGTCGACTACAGGGCGTCAAAGAAGGAGATAGCTAGCGAGTTCGAGAAGATGTTCAACGTCAAGGTCGCGAACGTCAGGACGATAAACGTCCCGGCAAACGCGAAGAAGGCATTCATAAAGCTCGCAAAGGGATACAACGCGAGCGATGTCGCAGTGAAACTGAAGCTGGTGTAACAAATGGGAAAGATGCTTAGGCAGCAAAGAAGAGGAAAGGGCACAAACGTATACACAAAGCTACCAGGCACGTTCGACATAAATGTGGCATATACCGGCGACAGGAAGATAGAGAAGCTCGGAGAGGTCATAAACCTGATAAACCACACGGGGCATACGGCTCCTCTAATGGAGATACTTTACGAGGATTTCACGCGCGGCTACCTGATAGCGCCAGAAGGAATAAGGATAGGCGACAAGGTAAGGATAGGGGGCAAGACATCATATTCATTGGGCAATGTCGTAAGGCTTGGAGACATCCCGGAAGGAATCCCGGTATATAACATAGAATCAATCCCAGGAGACGGCGGCAAGTACGTGAGATCTGCAGGAAGCGCGGCATACATATCAGCGCACATCGGCGGCTCAACGACCATAACGATGCCATCAAAGTCAGCGGTCACATTAAGCAACGAGTGCAGGGCGCAGCTCGGCGTAGTGGCAGGCGGCGGCATGATAGACCAGCCGCTCGTAAAGGCAGGAAAGAACCACTACAGGATGAGGGTTCTCAACAGAACCTGGCCAACGCTCCGAGGAGTTCACCTCAACCCTGTCGACCACCCGTTCGGTGGAAAGCAGCACCACAAGGGTAAGAGCTCCATGACCTCGAGGAACGCTCCTCCAGGAAGGAAGGTCGGTCACATCGCTGCAAGGCGCGTAGGAAGAAAGAAGAGATGATATCATGGTAGAAAGAATAGCATTCAAGGGCATGATCCCAAGCGAGGCGGAGAAGATAACCTCCGACCAGTACCTGAAGCTCATAAAGTCAAGGCAGAGAAGGAGCATCAAGAGGAACGGAATTCTCTACAAGAAGCTCTTGCAGAAAGTCGAGGATTACAAGAAGGCGGGCAAGACAAAGCCTGTAAAGACGCACATCCGCGAGGCTGTGATAATACCGGCATGGATTGGCGTCAGGTTTGCGGTCCACAACGGGAAGGAGTTCCAGGAGATGGTCGTAACTGCGAACATGCTCGGCCACAGGCTTGGCGAATACGCATACTCGACAAAGAGGGTCATACACTCTGCGCCTGGTATAAGGGCTACAAGAGGAAGCAAGTTCCTAGCGGTGAAGTAATTGAAATACTCGTACAATCTTGACAAGAAGGACATAACCTTTGCGCACGGCAAGGACCTTAACGCCAGCTTCAAGGACTTGGCGATAGTCTGCGACGCGATAAGGTACAGGAATGTCGGCGCTGCGATGGCTATCCTGGATGGCGTGATAAACGACGGCAGGCCCATAGAGTACAGGAAGTACAACAAGTACATGGGCTCAAGGTCGGAGCTCCAGGGCAGGAAGGGCAGATATCCGATGAAGTGCGCAGCGATAGTCAAGAAGGTAATAATCAACGCAATGGCAAACGCGAAGAACAACGGCCAATTCGATCCGGAATCGATGGTCATAGTCCACGCCGCTGCGAACAAGACTCTTGTAGCATCAAGAGTCCCTTCAAAGGGAGTGAGGGCGGTGGCAACAGGAGGTTCAGGCGGTTACACTACTATGAGAAGAAGCAACCTCGAGCTGGCAAAGGTCGAGATAGGAATATGCTCACCTGAAAAGAAGGAACTGGGCGACCGCATGAAGAGGGTAATATCCAAAATAGGAAAGGCCCCGACGAAGGTAATAGTCGCGAAGAATGACGCTAAGAAGAAGCCTGCGCCTGCTAAGGCACAGACAGAGCACGCTCATCAGCACAAGGATGAGAAGAAGGAAGTGGCTGTGCAGGCTGCAAAGCAATGATGTGATGGATTGGCAATAGAAACAAAATTCATAGATGACGCGCTCATAAAGCTGAACATATCCAAGTACCTGAGCAAGGAGCTCACAAGGGCTGGTTTCTCGCGCGTCGAGATACAAAAAACACCTGTGCTCACAAGAATAACGGTCTACGTCCTCAACCCAGGAAAGGTAATAGGAAGGGCAGGAAAGACTATAGACACCATAACTGAGACGATAAAATCGCGATTCAGGGTAGACAACCCGCAGATAAACGTCATGGAGGTCGAAAACCGCATGCTCGAGCCTCTTCTCGTCGCAAAGAGCATAACCGAGAAGTTCGAGAGGGGTATAAACGCAAGGAAGGTCATACAGCTTTCACTTAAAGACATAATGAACAACGGCGCTCTCGGCGCAGAGATCATCGCGAGCGGCAAGCTCGCGGCAAAGGGCGCAAGGGCCAAGACGATAAGGAAGAGCATCGGCTACATACCAAAGGCCGGCGACATAACGAACCTCGTGAGAGAGGCGCATGCGACTGCCTATCCAAAGTACGGCGCAATCGGCGTAAGAGTGAGGATTGTCCCTCCAGGAACGGTCTTCCCGGACCGCGAGATGAAGCCGTTGGAGATACCGAAGTCGATACTCAACAGCTAATTAATATACCAATAGCACGATATGTAGCTGGGTTTCATGTTTGGAATCATCGCAACCGCATTGATAGCATTCTTATCCCTGTTCATACCGGGAGTGCTTCTCGCGTTTGCGCTTCTCAAGAAGACCGAGCTGCACACATTTGAGATAACGGTCATAGGGTTCATCTTCGGCCTCATAGCCGTGCCCACCCTGACGTGGCTTGAATCCTATCTGATGTTCCAGATACACTTCTTCGCGTTCTCGCTCACGCTCGTGATGCTGAACGCGCTCATACTCACAATAATAGGCGCACTGCTCTGCTGGCAGCAGGGGGTAATCAAGTCATTCCTCGAATGGCTCCGCAATAGGAAGACAGCACAGCACCACCAAACAGAACATGCGCACCATGCAGCTCATCCAAAGCACATGTGGGTCGTCTGGCTTATTCTCGTAATACTGATGCTCACGACATTCACGACAAGAATGATGAGCATAGGAACCGTCACGCACTTCTTCGAATTCGATCCTTACTTCGACATGTTCGACGCCCAGTACATACTCACATACGGCCAGCAGCTTTTGCTTGACCCATCCGCATGGCCTGTTGTCGCCGCCGGAACCAACCACAGGCTGCAGCCGATAGTGCCGTACCTTGAAGCATACTGGTACGACCTTGCAAACAAGCTACAGGTCCACACCTCAACATTCAGCACCAATCTTATGAGCTATGTGGGCGGGGTATATCCGCCTATAGTGGCCGCGCTGCTTGTATTCGTAATATTCATCCTACTCTATCATGAATATGACCATAGGATTGCGCTCATAGGCGCAGGTCTTACATCTATGATGCCTGTGCTGTTCAGCACATTCGTTGCCGGCGAGCAGCTGGTGGAACCGTGGGGCATAATGACCCTGTTCTTCTTCTTTGCTGCATATATGTTAGCAATCAGGAACATGAAGAGCAAGAGGCTCGCAATCCTTGCAGGCATAGCATTCGCATCAACGTTCCTCGGAGCGCACTACTACACAGTAGATGCGGGAATTCTCATGATTTACATACTGCTCCAAGGAATAATCAACATAATCAGGAAGGAGATGACGAAGGACTTCTACAAGATGAACATCATAGTCCTCATCACTATAATCGTGTTCTTCGCGCTGTACGACCCGTACCAGGCAACTTTACAATCGAACATACCGAGCATAGCCCACATACCGCTCACGATCGCGCTGCCGCTTTCAGCGCTGATAATCGTAGCAATCCTCGATTACATCCCGAAGCTGATAGCTGCGGCAGACAAGAAAGTCCCTCTGTCAAAGGCAGCGCCGCCTCTATGGCTTAGGGTCGCTTGGATAATAGTCGTGCTTGCCGCAACAGGTGTAATCACACTGTTCACCAAGGCAGGCACATCAATACAGGGCTACATAGAGCTCAGCACCAGGTTCACCACAGCGTCGAAGCCGCTGTTCATGACTGTGCAGGAGTTCATACCAACGACTGAGCTGTACAACTTCGCATCGCAGGGCCTGGGCCAGATCGCAAACGGCATAAACATAACCCTCCAGTCTGCGGCCGGCCCGACCGTCGTGTCTGTGCCGATATTCGTGTTCCTGATATCAATCATCGGAATACTTGCAATCGCAATCAGCGTGATATACAGGAGGAGCAGGACCGGGATACTGTACCTAGCGATAATCCTCCCGCTAATGTTCGCCGGATTCTCAGAAGTAAAGTACCTGCCGCACTTCGGCGTAGCCTACATAATGATGCTTGGCATAATCTTCGGCGAGCTGCTGTTCCTTGCGCAAGAGGGATACAAGTTCATCCTAAGGCCAAGGCTCACTGAGCACACCGAAGAGCAGAAGCTGCACTCTGACATATACCACAACCACAGGGCAATGGTCAACGGAATACTTGTAGTCGGGCTCTTCGCCCTGTTCGGCGTGGCATTCCCGATAATAGCGCTCGTTTATTACATATACAAGTACTCGACAAAGAAGGATGAGGCAGACAGGAACGTGAGCAAGAGGATCATAGCGCTGAGCCTTATACTCATACTGATAACGGTCGCATGGCCGAGCTTCATACTCTCGGAGAACAGCACATTCATATCCGCGTTCTCTGCCGGAATCGTCAGCGCGACCAATCCGGCACAGGCATGCAGCCTCATAAATGCCGCAGGCAACTCGATAGGTTACAGCCTATACTGCAACGTCATACCGAAGTACTGGCTCAACTCCATGTCATGGATAAAGGCGAACGTGGGCGCAAACGCGCCGCGAGTGCTGGCATGGTGGGATTATGGAGACTGGATAAACTGGTTCGGCGGGAGCAACGCAGTTTTGAGGGGAGACAACTCCGTAGCCAGCGAGGATTATGCCGTAGCCGCTCAGTACGTGCTAGGTCCTATGTACAACGCAACGCCGCAATCATTGGCAAAGTACATGCAGGGCAACCAGACAAAGTACGTGCTCTTCGACCAGGATCTAGTGCAGAAGTGGCAGGCGCTGAACTTCCTCGCATGCATAAACGCAAACCAGACAAGCATGGCATTCGCTCAGGCACAGGGAGCACTGCAGAATCCTCCTGCACCGTATGTGCTGGGGTCGTCCAACTGCGAGCTTGCGCACACGCCCCAACTTGCGCTGATACCGTTGTCTGCGCTCATACCGACAAACTCGACCCAGCAGGCGGTGAACAACTACTGCCAGATATCTAGCGGCACCTCGCTTTACGCGCAGACCATACTGCTTAACGGGCAAACGTTCGAAAACCAGACCGTATGCACCAACATAAACCCGAACAAGAACGGAGTGCTCTCCATATACAACCAGTCGGGAGGAAAGCTGAACGCAGTGATACAGGCAGGAATGCCGGAGGGCGAGGTCACGTATCAGGGAATAACGTTCGTGCAGTTCATGGTGATATACCTGCCCAATGCGAACGGCACAGTTGAGAATGCCCCGACGCAGTTCTACAACTCCAATTATTACAATGGCTTCTTCCTCGGCAAGCTGCCAGGGTTCAGCCTTGTATACCCAAGCAACTCAACAGGCATAAACTTCGTCAATGGGACATGGCCTGTCAGGATATACGCGATAAACAACTATACCGGAGGGCTTCCGCCTGTCCCGGCAAAGCCGTCGTTCATACACAACAACTACACGATGCCGTAAAGTGTATTAATCTCATCGTCAGAATGTTTTAGGGGGCTTGTAGCTCAGCTTGGTTAGAGCGCTGGTCTTATAAGCCAGATGTCGTGAGTTCAAATCTCACCAGGCCCATCACTTTTTATAGCTTGCCAGACCTGCATATATGTGGTTGTCTGAACAGGCTTGCAACAATAGCAATAATCATCAGCGCGCTTGCGGTTGCGCTTCCGTCTTCGTTTGCGGCAAACGGTTATGGCACATCTAGCATATCTACAAATCCAAGCAGCGTCTCCGTCTCGGAGGGGCACAGCGCAACCGTCAACTACACTGTAGCTCTTGCCAGCGGAAACACATGGGGCACGACACTGTACGTTGCCAATGAAAACCAGCTTAATTCTTCAGGGATACTGACGAGCATCAGCAAGCCGTCTGGCGATCCGCCGTACTCCGGCACGTTGACTATAACCGCGTCGTTGGCTCAGCCGTCGGCAACCCCTGGCACGTATCACGTGATCCTAGCAGCGACAGGCGATGACCCGTCGTCAAGCAACTCGACCGTAATGCTCACAGTCACCGCGCCGACTACGACCACGGTCCCTGCATCAGGCAGCGGCTCTAACACAACTGCCACTACAACGCCCACAACGTCAGTTCCTGCGACCGTGGCAACAACGAGCATCAACTACTATAGCGGCGGAGGCACAAGCGGCTCAACCCCATACGGCCTCGGCAACTACACAATGCTCATAATATCGATAGTAATAATCGTAATAATTGGAGGAATTTTCATGGCGATGATGAAACCTATGCCGACAAAGCTGATAATCCTTGGAGTCATACTCATCCTGATCGGGATAGCGGTCTGGCTCTACGGCGACTACAATGGCGGTCTCATGTCCTACATATGGGGCGGAGTCGGCCTGATAGTCGTGGGAACGATAGTCTGGCTTGCCGGGGATGCGATAGCAGGAGCGTTCATACGAAGGAAGTGAGCCGTACAAACTTGCTTTAAACCTTCTCCGCTAATCATTAATGTTGGTGGTTAATTGGACGAGTGCGTATTCTGCAAGTTGGCCAAGGGCGGAGAGCACATGATATTCGAGAACAGGCTATGCTTCGTTGTTCTTGACAAGTATCCGGCAGAGAGGGGGCATATGCTCGTAATCCCCAAGAAGCACTACCAGGACATGCTCGAAGCGCCTGACAGCGTCATTGCAGGAGTGTACGAGACTGCCAAAAAGTTCGGCAACATGGCGAAGGAGAGGCTGGGCGCAGACGGAGTCAACATAGAGACCAACATAGGCAGGATAGCAGGGCAGTTCGTGATGCACTTCCATGTTCACGTCATACCCAGGTACAAAAAGAGGGGAGAGCGCGTGTTCGACCATGAGGAAGAGCTCTCAGAATCTGACGCAAAGGGCCTGCGCAAGCTGCTGAAGGATTAATACGGAATCTTCTTCTCTGTCTTGCAGCTTAGGCACTTGTATATTACCTGCCTGTTTGCGCTCGCAATCCTTACCGAAGCGCTCAGGCCTGGTATAAGGATTGAGCTGCAGCCCTTGCACATTCCGTTCCTTATCTCTTTCGGTAACCTTACCTTGTAGTGCTCGCTTATCCTCCTTATCAATGCGGCATGCTTTCTAGAGAGCTTCGGATTAGTATCAATCTCCGCCTTCGCTATGCCGTAAAGAATCGTCATGCGCTCAGACGCTATATCCTTAACGAGCGCGCTCCTGCTCATCCAATCAGCTACTTCACACCTATGTGCTCCAATATCCTTGTCATGCCCGTCTCTATGCCCTGCGAGCTCCCTATCGTTATTATGTTCTCGGACATCTCGGCCATCTCCTTTGAAGGTATCCCATGGAAGAGGGATATGAGCCTCTGCGATTCGGCGTCATTCGGCATCGAGACCTTCCTGCCGTTTATCACATTCGCTCTTGCAGGCACGCGTATCGCATTGCCTATGGCTATTATCGGCTTCCTCGCGTTGTTGAAAAGCAGCATAAGGTCAAGAAGCGGCCTGTACTCGTATACCCTGTAGCCCTCGACTCCCTCACCGTCAATGAGCACTATGCCGTCAAAGTCAGGAACCGCTATCTTGCCTGCGTTCATGTCAGGCTCGAATGCCGCTCCGTGGGATCCGATGCATGTGCCTGTAGTGTAGCTTGCTACCTTGTACTGCACGCCCCACTTGTCGAAAAAGAGCTTTATCATGTTGAGCGACTCGTCCCTGAAGTCCCTTGGCGTTACAAATATGACGAATTTCATGATACCTCATCTCAGGATAGGTATTTATTCCATGCAGACTATCAGCGCCCTTGCAGTTTTATAACAAGTATCGCTATCCCTACGTTCGCGAAAAGCATCTCTATGATGCCGAATAGGCTCTCCATGGTATTTGCCGTAACCGCCCATCCAAGTATAACAATGAATGCGAAGATTGACAGGACAATGAACGGGTTAAATGCCCTATCCTGTTTAATCCTTGACTTGAAGGCAGCAGCAATCGCAATTACCCCGACCGCTATTCCAATAAGGGCAATGCCGGAGAGATTTACGGCCAAGCCGTAAAGAATGGACGGATAGGCGTATGAGTAATAGATCGAATATAAGATGGCGAAAATACCGGAAAGGTTCAGCACGGTTGCCGCAGCCAATGCGGCAAAGGAGAACCCGCGCACCGCATAGCCTATTCTTCTCTTGAGCGCATCTATCCCTGATTTTACAATCATGAGGCTAAAAACCACGGAGCCAAGGACAAATGAGGCTAACAGTATTCCATAAGCGTCCGAAGCCCCAGAAAATGAGTAGCCGCTTATACCGAAAAGATGCGAGATGTAAGCCTGATAAAAGAATATGACCGTCACAAGAAGCAGAATCCCTATCACTATGCCTGCTATAGAAATTGCATCCTGGTATCTCTGTTTTGGCATGCTTAACTCTCCATATACGGCGCCAAGAAGTATGCGATATTGGCATCTCCTATCTTGTATTCGACTTTCAGCGGCTCCTCGGTCTTGAGGGAAAGCGTTATGTTCGAATTGCTCGGGCAGGCGCTTATCATCCTCTCAAGATAATCTAGGTTGAACGTCGCGGACGCTCCCTTAGATACGCTGAGCTTCTTTATTACATCAGTGTTGTTCGTGTGCTCCTCCTCAAGCTCTCCCGGATCGCCCTTTGCGAGCACGTGGAACGCGTCCTTTTCCGCCTTGAAGCCTATGTAAGTTGAAAGCAGGAGCGCGTCCTTGAGCATCTCCCTCATCGAATCTGATTTCACTTCAACCGTAGAATCAAACTCTATCTTCGGCTCCTTATCCGCATCCTTCTTCACATCAATCATAGGAAGCTTGAACCTCCTTCTTGAGTTCTGGCCTATGAACTCGATTGCTACCTTGTTGCCGCTCTCCTTCATCGTGAGCTGCTCGTTGTTCCTTGTGCTGGCAAGTATCTTGCTCAGGTTCTCGAGGTTCAATCCAATAGTCGCGCTCTTGTCGACATCGAATTTCGAGAACGCCTTGTTGGGTATGCTGAAATACACCATGCTTATCCCAGAAGGGTCCATGGTCTTGAGCGATATGCCCTCCTTCGTTATGTTAAATGCGCCCTCGTCTATGAGACTCACGATAGAGTCAATGCAGTTCTTCCAGTATCTAGCGTCATCTATCTTTATGTCGAACATACGGCATCACAATTAGTGATATAATTAAGGGTAAGAAGGCATAAAAATGTATATACAAAAGCGGCATTATCCTAAGTCCAGAGCGCAATATGGCTTATAAACCATTGCTGCCATTAGCTCTACTGACCGTGCCTTAGATGGACCTGAGCATAATAATCCCTGCATATAACGAGGAGAAAAGGATAGCCGGGACGCTGGGCAAGATAACAAAGGCGTTCCCAAAAGCGGAGATAATCGTTGTGTGCGACGGCAGGGACAGGACTCCTCAAGTAGCAAGGAAATTCGGCGTAAAGGTCTACACCTTCAGGCACAGGCTCGGCAAAGGGGGAGCCATATTCGAGGGGATAAAGAGGGCCGGAAAGACGAACGGAATGTTCATTGATGCAGATATGCCTACAACGATACCCGACCTGAAGCGGATGGCATCCGAAGCGGGCAGGGCAGACCTCACAGTCGGCATAAGAAAAGACATGAAGAGCCAGCCTCAAGGCAGGCAGGCGCTGCACTCTGTATACAAGCTTCTGGTGAAGCTGATGTTCCCTAGCATCGCATACGTGGGAGACTACCAGGCAGGCTGCAAGGCGTTCAGGGTGGCTTTCATAAAGAGCATATTGAACCAGATGCAGGTAACCGATTTCGCATTTGACGTGAACCTCATATACTCGGTCAAGAGGGCGGGAGGCACGATAAAGGGAGTGCCGATAACGTGGATACACGAGGAATCAGGCAGCGGAATCTCGCAGAGCAAGTTCAGGACATCGGCAAGGATGTTCTCGTCGTTGCTCAGGCTCAGGAGGTACTACTCGCCCCTCAGGTAAATTAGATTGATTCTGGCAGGAAAGGCTGCAAAAGCAATCTATAAGTATTTCCAGAGCCAGAGGATAGTGCTGTGGAACATGTCCAGACTAGAACATTCCGACATCACAAAGGCAGAGGCGTTCGAGCTCGGCCTGATTGTCGGCGCGGCGCCGGTTGATAAGGAAGATGCCAAGTCAGCAGCCGCGCTCCAATCCAAGCTGCTAAGGAAGGCCGCAGACCCTCGCATCATAGAAGAGGTGGCAAACGGAATACTCACAGCAAAGACGCCCAACCCCGTAGATCAAAGCAGCATAGACAAGTGGGTCAAGCTCATGAAGTCCATAGGCGCAATAAAGGAGATAAGCGGCAAGCTGGTGCTGCAATATCCGTTCATAGAGGCCGATGCCGCGCATCTCGCCACTCCGTTCACGCTCAAGCTCCAAGCGCTCAGGGGCACAAACGAGGCAATGCAGCTGGCAGACGAGTACGAGACTAGCCTTGTAAGCGGCGAGATGAGGATAGGCGAGGACGGGAACTTCGAGCTTACAGAAGTATTCGCTAACGTGCTGTTGCTCCAAATGACGCTGTCATCGTATGGGAAGAACGTAAAGGACAGCCTCAAAATAGGCAAACAGGTATTTGACTATGGCGATATCTCAAAGTACGGGGTAACAGACCGCGAGCTGACAGACAGCATGAACGAAAGCCTGATGGCGCTCAAGTGGAAGGGCCTGATATGCATTGAAGAATCAGGACTCATAGACATAGTGCCTGAAAAGATCAAGGATTTTGTCGACGACATCGAGCGCGCTGCAAGAGAGGAGGGCTTCGACCTTGGGGAAAAGGGCAGGCTGGCCCTCGAAATGGCGCGCAAGCTAATCGCAGGAGACACCCAATGGTGGGTTCCGTGAAAACAGGCGGACCTACTCCTTCTCAATAAGCCTGAATCTTGGCACTAGCCTCCCGTCCAACGGCACCTTCTCTACGAACATCGCAAGCGGTCTTATCCATATCGCGTTGTTTCCGAACTCCTTGCTGTCATACAGCGCCTGGTACACAACGAACAGCTCTTCAGGGCGTTCGCTGTGCCTGGCTGTGCCTATGACTCTGTACTGCTTGCCCTTGTAATGCTCGTAGATTCCTGGCTCAAGTACGTCCATGGCAGTGCCTCTCACTACCAATATTTAACCAAATCGGTCTGCTACTGCGTACAGAATCAATAAATATCTCTAAGAACAGAGGAATTTTCATGGGTGCACGGCAGCTATCAGAGATAACGGACGAAGAGGCGCACGAGCTTGGCGCATATGTCAAATTGCTCAGGGACATCAAGGGCGGCAACTTCGAGAGCAGCGCGGCCTACAGGATAAGCGTGCTCCAGGGCAAGATCCTTGGGAAGGCTATGACCTATTCCGCGTTCACGGAGCTGATACGCGGCAACGTTGAAGACAAGGGTTCAAGCCTCACAGACGAGCAACTGGGCGATGCCGTTGAAGAGGCAGTCGCATGTCTTGGAAATTGCGTAGCGATAGGGGACGATACCATAGTAATAAAGGACCCGATAATACAAATCCTGCCTGAGAACGGTGCCGTGAAGATCGACGAGCTTTACAACGGGATTACCGGTACGGGCAAGCAGCAGATGGACGATGTTATTGACATACTGCTGCGCACAGACATGCTGTACCCTCAAGGCGATGGGTTGCTCGCCCTTACAGAGGCAGGTAGCGACCTGGCAGACATGAGGATACTCTTCGACACGCTCAAATTGCCTAATGCGGAGACCGCCGCAGGTAGCGACCTGGAGCACATAACCTACCTTCTTTCCAAGGGCATAATAACGATAGACAGGAACGGAAAGTGCATTGCCACACAAAGGGCGAGCCAGCTCAGGAAGAAGGTCGAGGAGACAAACGCGGCCAGGCTTGCCTCGGGCCAGACAGGCATAGACTTCGAGATGCTTGTGCTCAAGAACAAGCTCGCAGTGAACTCTTGATTTATGGGGCTACTGGGATTTGAACCCAGATGACCAGAACCCGAATCTGGCAGTCTACCAGGTTAGCGTATAGCCCCGAAGAACAAGCGTATAATACTCTCTTATCGGCTTTTATATTTATATCGGTAATATTCACCTATGGCCCGGAAATGCGATCTAATCGAGAACGCAAGTCTACTGACCATCGGTATTGCCGTAGCAGTCTCTTTATCTTGCTTCCCCTCGATTGTATATGGAGGATATGCTCCCCACGTCCTAAACACATATTCAAACTACTCAACCACAATGCACTATAATCTCAGTACCACAACTTATTACACAACCATTTACTACCCTCACTATAATACCACCGTCGCAAGCACAACTGTATACTACAACACAACCGTGCCTAGTACAACAGCGTCAACTACGGTATTTTATAGCACCACAATCGAATGGTGCTATGCGTATTTCGGGTCGGCATATTGCAATTACTGTAGCACAAATCCCAATACAACATATTGCAAAAATTATCCATACTCATCATATATTGCTTATTGCGATGCAAATCCATCATCATCGTATTGCCATCCAGCAGGGTACACAAATACCACAACTTACTATACTACAACTGTGTACCCAACACGCAATATTTCAATGCAGTGGTGTACTGCTTTCAATGGGTCTGCATATTGCAATTACTGCAACAGATATCCAAACACCACTTACTGCGCGGATTACCCGTACTCTTACTACATCACATATTGCGATTCAAATCCGCAATCCCCCAGTTGCAACCCTCCAGGAATCCATTCCAATCAATCGGTCACACAGGCAAATTATACGGCATATTCAGTCAATGCCATATATCCAACAACATCGCCGCAGTATGTAACGCAAATAAACGTAGAATTCGCTCAGAATACGACCGACTTGCAGTACGGCATAATCCCGACACAGCAGTCGGATCCTGACGGCATCGGCCCAGGCTATTTTCTGAACGGTGTGACCGACACCGGATACTGGTACCAGATCGGCATATGCTATAACTGGCCAACCACTACAGGGTATAGCATATGCTATGCAACTTTCCTGCCAAACGGCAACATAGTTGGCACCACCAGGTTTATACAGCTCTCCAAGCCGATAAATCCGACCGACACAGTAGTCCTCAACCTCTCAATCACAAACAAAGAGGTGGTCATGGGCGCTAAAGATCTGGAAACCGGGGCTTCAGCAACCCTTTACCCTAACAATGCCACTGCGCATGCATTCGAGGGCTCTCTTAGCAACAAAAACGGGTTCTACACAGGTCTATTGACCGAATGGTGGCATAAAAACCCAAACTATCTCAGTGAGCAGCCAGTGGTGTACACTTCAGAAAATCAATACAAACCAAAGGGGATCTTGGTATCGGAGGAATGGTTGTCCGGCCCGTCAGTCTACATCACAGGACACGCCGAAGAAAATCCAACAATCTTGTTTTACAATTCGACCAACGGGGCCTCCGTGGCAGGGGGCGACAACGCAGGCAGTCTTATAGCAACATACAGCAACGGCACTTTCATTACCCAGAACGGGAAACCGGCAGTAAACCAGCAGCCCGCATCCGGAACGCCTACACCTGCGGTCTCTTACAACCAGACCACCTACCTGTCATACTGCAGCAACCATCCGGAAGCACCGAATTGCTATCCATCAAGCTTCAATACCCCACGAAATAACCAATCAACGTCAGGCGCCACAACCTCCATACCAGTAAATGCGACCACATCGTCTACAATAATTCAAGCAGAAAACAAAGCATCATCGGGCCATATCCTTAGCTCCATAGCAACTGCAATAGGTAATGCCATCAATTCTTTTATACACTTATTCCAAGGAACTTAGCGTCAGGCCCACGGAAGGTTTTAAATCTTCAAATACGAAAGCTTACCATGAATGTCTTGAGCGCCTCAGAGGCCAAGAGACGGCTCCCAAGCCACTGGAGGCTGAAAGACGGGAAGATAACCCTATTCCTAGACTTCGACAGCTTCCCTGACTGCATAAGGTTCATAGACGCGATAGCAGTCACAGCAGAAAAGGAGCAGCACCATCCAGACATGGAGGTGAGCTGGAAGAGGCTCACATTGACATTGACAACGCATGACGCCGGCGGCTTGACGAGCAAGGACATAGCAATGGCTGGCAAGATAAACACGGCAGTGAAGAAGCACAGGAAGAGAATACTTAACCTGAAGGATTGAGATGAACGAGAGAGAAAAGCTGGACTTCTCTTACAAGTACCCGTTCTCGAAGGAGGCGAAGGAGTCAGCGGCATCATTCCCACAGAACGTCATCAGCATCAAGTACCTTGAGGCAGGCAAGAGGCGGATAGACGAGTCGCTAACGGGCATGATAGAGTACAAGGACATCAACATACGCTCAATCAAAGAAGATTATATCACCACATACATCTACGCGCGCATGCTCCTCAGCGCAATAAAGAATCCTGTTCTTACAAGGCATTACGCAAGGGCAGAGGCGCGAAGGTCGGAGTTCGTCATCAACGCTGCTGCAAAGGATGAGATCCTCCATCTTGCAACGGAGCTCGGCATAGGCATGACAGGCACAGTGGCGCAGGGCATGTCAAAGACAACCGCAGACGAGCTCACCATAAGCTTTGATGATTTCTTGAAATACTCGACCAACGCAAAGGGCATGGAGCTCGCCAACCAGAGGCTCAGCCACGGCGTGATCATACTGTACAAGAGCGCGGCAGCCAGGCTTCTCGGCATAGCCATAGCAAAAGAGATTATGAAAGGCCTTCCGATAAAGGCATCGGAACTTCCGCCAGAGGTTGTGGCTTATGCGAAGCAGCAGAAGTTCAACCTCCCGGTAACTGAAAAGGCATACGCAAAGACAGATTCATGGATAGACAGGCTTCTTGAGATGCCGATCTCGGACGTGAGGCACAGGACCGTGAACCTGATACTCGCGCCGTATCTCACAACGATAAAGGGCCTGAGCGTCGATCAGGCAACGAAGATAATCAACGACTACATAGAAAGGTGCAAGACGATAGACCCGCACACGAACGTGACAGAACGATACATTCGATACCAGTGCGAATACGCGAAGAAGAAGGGCATGAAGCCGCTGAAGCTTGAGAATGCGAAAGCTCTTTTAGGGGATACGCTAGAAGCTATACTTGGTGGAAGCGTTGCCAAATAAGCTCTGCCACATATGCGGTGCGATAACGCACAGGACGTGCAGCATGTGCGGAAGGCCCACATGCGAGAAACACTTCGTAAAGGGAAAGGGCATATGCGACGTGTGTGGGAGAGGAAGGCAGATGAAGTGAGAGTATGGGAATATTCAACGCCATTGCGAATGCGATACCTGAGATAAAGGGCCCGTCGACACAGCTATCTTTCAAGGCGAAGCTCGGCTATGCGGTGCTCGGCGTTGCAATTTTCGCTGCGTTATACCTGCTATACCCGTTCGGGACGAACAATCCGCAGAACTCGTTCTTCTGGGTCTGGCAGCTCGGCAGCACAGGTCTTGCGTCTGCAGGGCTCACCTCCATCATAATCATATCGTTCCTGACGATGCTGTATGCCGGCGCATCAAGGCTGAAGACCGATTTCACAAAACCGGAAGAGAAGGTCATGTTCCAGAGGCGCGTCAAGCTGGCAATGATAATATTCGCGATTGCCATAGCGTCAGTCCTCCCAGTGATTGACCAGAGCACCATGCAGATGTATCCTGTCGTATTCATACAGCTGCTGATTGCCGGCCTGGCAGTGATATACCTTGACGAGCTGCTCTACAAGTACAGCTTCACTTCCGGAATAAATCTATTCATACTCGCGGCATTCGCCATACAGTTCATCATAATATTTGCTGTACAGACCGGAAGCGCTGCGTCGTGCATAGGCAATGGCGGAGCGGCATCAATATCATGCGCGGGGCTGCAGTACGTGCCCCTGATCGCGCTTGCGGCAATATTCTGGATTACGCTCAAGGTAATAAGGCGCTACGGTCCGGCAAACGAGTCAGCGCACAGGCTCGCGCACGGCATAGGCGCCAGGTTCCCGCTGAATTTCCTGTCTGTGAGCTTCTTCGCGGTATACTCCTACACTTTCATGCTCAGAATAATAGATTCGATACTGAACGCGATTGCCTCTGCTTTGGGCAGCAGCTCGTATCTCGGCCAGTTCATAGCGCTGCAAAGCGCAGGAGTCTTAGGGTCAACATATCTAGTAGGTGGCATCAGGTACCTGATATCCGCAATCTGGCCGATATCGTATTCCGTAGGTCTCGGCGGCCTTGGGGACTATAACAGCTATCTCCTGTACATGGCGTCCAGCTCGTCGCGGCTGGTGCTGCCCAACGGCTCTGCAGTAATGATTCCGGAGTGGGCGCATGTGGCAGTCTATGCAGTAGTCGCACTTGTCATAGTGCTCATAGCAACGAAGGTCTGGACAAGGCTTTCCGACAGGAACATAGAGCATGGCATAGCGCAGCACAAACGGCAGATATTGGAGCAGAGCGTGATACTCTGGCTGCTTTTCATGCTAGAGAATGCCGGGTTCTCCGTCGTGCTCGGCTCGATAACCATAGCATTCATATCCTATTACGTCTACAGGGAAGCGAAGGGGTCCCGCATGCACAAAGCCTGAGAGTTCCGTTAATCCTGTAAGCTATTTAAACCTTCATAACAGATATAATATCGTCAGACGGTAACAGGAGCAGGGAAACGCCCAAACCCATTCCGAACTTGGAAGCTAAGCCTGCTCACGATATGTGTGTACTGGCTTCGGCCGGGAAAGCATATTGCTGTTTGGCACTTATATTGATGTGGGTCGAGATGAGCCAGGACCTTACCGTGCAGACACGGCCTAATCCTAACATAACCAGACTCTGCCGCACAACACGCGAGCTCTTCAACGAGAACGTATCCAAGGAGATGGACCTGGCCTTGAACTTCGGCGGCAAGATAGACCCTGAAAAGTTCTATTCACGGTTCCCGAACATGAGGAAGGAGGTGGTGCAGGCCAGGATCCTCGAAAGGGTTGTCAAGGCGGTCATAGAGGAGACTGCAGCGAACCATGACCAAGAACCAAGGTTTGCAGACCCGCCAAGATACGCCCACGACGTGTTCCCATTGACATCCCCCAAGTTCAGGGCGCATGTGAGGTCCAACGTCATCGGCATCGTGAGCCGCAAGATCTCTGGCTTGAGGATAGACAAGGAGATAGACCTCCAGCTTAGTTGCGCAATACTCCTAAGGCTCTCAGAGACGGCCATAAACGACGAGACCGATATTGATGATCTTGCTGACGATTCGCAGGAATTCGTCAACAGCCTGAAGCAGCAGACCCCTGACATTCAAGAAACGGTTGACGATTAAGGCAATGTTCATATGAAAGATGGAACTCCAGCATGGATGCTGTACTGGGAATTTATGCTCGGCTCGTTTTCACCCGCGCACCCGCTCATTATAAATATTTCCAACGGCAAGTGACATTATGGCATCAAAGGACATGAGAGTTTCGACAAATACCGACGGCACGCAATTCATGTATTCCGAACACGGCAGCAGCATCAGCCTGAAGAGCGTCACGTTCAACGCAATCGGCGAATATTACGCCACCAGGCTCGAGCGCGTGCAAGACGAGGATCCCATCAGGTCGTATTACGGCCTTTATAGGCTGCGCCAGGAGGCTGCCCCTCTAGACTTGGGGGCAGATGACCGCGGTCTGCCAATTGGCGCCGCATCAACGCCCCGCGGTTCCACAGGCATAGCGCTGATAAAAGAAATACGGAAGGGAGAGCTATGGAACTTCGAGGTTGTGGCATACGAATCAGAGATATGCTCTGCAGACGAGGCTGCAAAGGCTCTCGCATCGCAGCTCGTGAAGAAGGGCCTAGCCGGAGTCGCAGGCAATCTCAGCACTCTGCCAAAGATAGAGATATCAAGGAGCCCATCCGGAGTGGGGTACTTCCAGGTAGGCAACGGCAGCCTTGAGCTGCTGAGCTTCGAGCACGAAGGCAGAAACTACAGGATCATCCAGACGCGAATGCACGCGAGGGCGCTCGACTACGGGTACGCGCAAGTAGCCAAGGTTCTCGGCAGGCATGGGACAGAGGAGATGCATGCGGTAATCTGGTCCGAGCTTGTCAAGGACGCCGAGGCATGGGACGTTAACATGGTCAGTGCAACCAGAAACCCGAACGAAGCCGAGATACTATACGGCGAGGAGGTAGGGACGTTGGGTGCGCTACCAAGCAGCTCATTGGAAGGGGACGCAATCCTTAGGCACGTTAGAGACGCATTCAATAATCTGGAGCACCAGCGCCTTGAAAACGCAAAGGAGCACAAGCGCATGAACGACGAGTTTTTCAGGCAGTGATCCGATGGATGGGGACACACCAGCATGGATGCTGTGCGAAGACATTCTCAACAAGGCGAAGGTAGAGCTCATAACAGAAGCAATGGACACGCTCAACCAAGAAGTGAAGGAGGGCAACATAGCTGTGCACGGCAACATAATAGAGCTGCCTGACAAGCCAAGCGAGACCGAGAGGGATTTGTTCATAATCAACAACATGCTCCAAGAGGCAGACAAGATGCGCGATAGCTTCTCCAAATTCATAAACGAAAAGGAATCCGATCCAAAGAGCCTCAATGCAGAGACGGTAGAGAGAATAGAGAAGCTGAAGAAGTTCCTATTATCGCTGGACAAGATAGAGCTGCTGATGGGCTACAGCACCGAGTTTGATCACTGGATAGGCGATGTCGCCATGCAGGTGGCAATAGACGACCCTTCAAGGATAATATCAAAAACAATAGAGCACAACGACCTAAGGAGAGAGATACTGGCATTCATACTAAAGAGCAAGACCTTCGAGAAGGAAGAGATATTCAACAAACAGGAACGAGAAATATTGGAGAAAGGAACGGATTTTTAATTCAGATAACATTTCTTACACTCCCAATACTCTGCGAACTTAGGCTTTGCTTCAGGGTCATAGCTCTTGTTCTTAACTCTCTTTGTAACCAGCTTAGGCTTAATACTGACTATCTGATAAAAATACTTATCCACCTCCATGAAATTAGTGCAGATGTTCGAAAAGTAATTCCAGTCAAGTGCCTTATTACTACTGAAACTTTTATTATACCTCTCAAGATCAACCGCGCCGCGTCTTCCACATACAGAACAACGTATTTTATGTATCATTTTATCAGTAGAAATTTAGCCGGGAATGCTAAATTAGTTGTTATTTTCTCTGTTTATAGGAACTGCCTGATATCGTCTTTTGTCAAACCTAAGTCCTTCAATATACTATTAAGGGTCCCTTGTTTTAGGATCTTACCTACAGGTATGGTTGTCGTCCTATTTAGGCTACTCCTCAGAACTATGACGTGACTTCCCTTTTGCCTCACCGCAACAACTCTGAAATTCTTATACAATATTTGTATAAGCCGTTCGCCCTTTATAACAAGTTTAGGCATACACCTTCAACCCCAATTTCTGATAAACTGATGCCGGATAAGATTCCGACATCTTTCTGGGGTCTTCCATTATTGCCTCTATAACAAGATCTATTGCCTCATCAATTCCATTAAGCAACTCCTTTATGCTCTTTCCGGAGTCGTGTATATGCAATTCTTCTATATCTCCAAGGTAGTCTCTACCCTCTTTAGAGATTTCAAGCTTAAACCCTCTGTGGTCCATTACTATGTTCATATCTATGCTCCTAAACTTCTGGTTGCTATACATTGTATTCACCTTATAAGGTTAAATATCATAGCCTGCGCCGCGGCGCAGGCCCGTCCTCCCGGATTACCGATGGGTCTCGGCAGCGATATTATGACGATTAAGGTATTTAATCCTTATACCATAAATACACAAACGTGTAGTAAAGTATATAAACTCTAACTTGCATAAACACCATCAGGAAAGTGCGCAAACCAGCGCCGTATAAATTGGCCGTCTTCTTCTGGGTAGGGTACTGGGCAGCGTCTTCCGGGGTTTCTAGATGGGCGAAAAGCAAACGGAGCGGCAGCTCTGCAACATCATAGACGGGAGGATAGGGCGCATGAACAAGGCGCTGCAGATGAGTCTAAGCGACGAGAAGCAGATAGACAGGCGCATAAGCGACGTAGGCTTGAGGAACGACCTCATAAGCGTCATGGACGAGCTGATAGAGGTGAGGAAGCTCGCCGAGCGTCTCAAGGAGGAGGATCTCATAGACAAGACGTATGCGATGCGCATAGAGATATCTGCAGACAGGTTGAAGACCGTCTCCTACGGCTACATGTAGCAGGGCTAAGGATTTTGGGTTGTCTTTTTCTTTTTTCTTTCAAGTCTCATGCACCATGAAATGCCTCAGCCTCCTCAGGTTTCTCCTGAAGTACTTCCTTGACCTCTTATCATCAACGTCCTTGATTATCCAATAAAGCACTATCCAGACGAAGTACAGCCTCACCTTGCGCATGTCAACACCGCCGTAGCCTCTCACAAGGCTCATAAACGGGCCCACCTTGGGGTAGAGCGCCGCATACGTGTAGGCAAGATCAAACTCAGGATCGCCTGACATGGCGTCGCTTGCGTCTATTATGCCGCTCAGGCGCCCGTCCTTGACCATTATGTTGTCAAGCGTCAGGTCTGAGTGCACAAGCCTCCCCTGCCTTAAATTTATGAGCGGCTTGTACCTTTCATGGAATCTATCTATCCTGCGCATCTCATCATACCGGACCACCTCCTTCTCACGCATGGCCTTCATGCAGCCGTTGAAATCCGGTGACACAAACCTCTCCCACGAGCTCTTCGTGCCTATCCCATTCCTGTCAAGGTAGCCGAACCTCTTCATCTTGACCGAGTGCATCTTTCTTATATGCCTGCCTAGCTCTGCCATCACCTTTGCGGTTTGCGCGCCTGTAAGATGGGCTCTTCCAAGTGGCATGCCCGGCATTCGCGTCTCAACGCAGTACCTGTTCCTTCTGTCTGCCAGCACTATCTCAGGGACAGGCACCCCAAGAGCGTGCCACTTGCGCAGCGCGAACACCTCATTGTGTATCTTCAAACGGTCGCTTTTGGTGACCTTGAGCGCAAGCTGCCTTCCATCAGCGTTTATGAAGTAGATATTGTTATTGTAGCCCTCTGCCGTGCCTGTAACCCTGATGTTCCTTGCGCCAAGGCCGGATTTTACCTCTTTGAGTATGCTCTTTGGGCATGCCTTTCTCATGGTATGTTAATCAACGGGTAAGACTTTAATATTTGGGGATTAGAGTATTGCTGATGAAAGACCCTGAAATCAGCATAGGCAAGTGCAAAGGCGCATACTACCCTAGAGAGGAATCCTGGATGATGGCCGACGTGGTTAAAGAGCACGCGTTCGGCAAGGTCCTTGACATGGGCTGCGGGACAGGCATAATAGGCATAACTGCAGCGATGAAGGGCTGCGATGTCACATTCTCGGACATAGTTCCGGAATCGGTAGAATGCGCCAGGATAAACGCAAAGACTAACAACGTTACAGGAAAGTTCGTAGTATCTGACATGTTCAACAACATTACAGACAAATTCAACACCATAATATTCAATCCGCCGTACCTGCCAAGCCACTGGTACCAGGTAAAGCACATAGCGTTGGACGGCGGCAAGGACGGCAGGGAGTACATAGAGCGCTTCATCAAGGAGTACAAGGAGCACGTACTCCCGGAGCACAAGATGCTCCTTCTGGAGAGCAGCTTCAACCATTGGGAAGACGATCTCAAGAGGCTGAATGCCAAGCTCATGGCAAAGAAGCACTACTTCTTCGAGGATGTGGTTGTACTGATGTTCGAGTGAACAAAAGTTATAATAATTCAGGATTCCACATAAAATAGGCGATTGGATGAAATTACAGACAGTTATCTGGAAAGAGGATAAGACCTACGTAATAAAGGAGGCCATCACAGGCGTGACGACCCAGGGTAAGAGCATAGAGGAGGCAATGAAGAACATAAAGGAGGCAGTTTCACTGTACCTTGAGGAAATGCCAAGCGCCAGGAGGGAGCTCAAGCGTGTCACTGCGGTTGGCGCCGTAAGCGTAGAGGTAGCTTAGGTTATCCTCAACATACGGGTATCTTTCGCTCCAATATCTTGTGAGTGCATGGCCAGACTACCAAGGCTTTCAGGCTTGGAAATTGTAAAGGTCCTAGTGAAGAACTTCGGTTTCGAGGTTGTAAGGCACAAAGGAAGCCATGTAATGCTAAGGAAGTTCGTGGATGGCAAGAAGATCGTAACTGTTGTGCCTCTCCACAAAGAAGTGAAGCTAGGCACACTATTGGGCGCATTGGAATTGGGTAAGGTAGAAAAGGAAGAATTCTTCAAGGCAATAAGGTAGTACTTCATCTGTCCTTCTTGCCGTACGACCTTCCCATAAGGCTGGCCCAGAAGCTTGTATTCTTTGTAAGCCAGCCCCATCTCTGCTCGTTTGAGCGCCTCTTCTCAGGATTGCTGCCTATAAGCGTCATGTCATCTTCGTTTAGCTTGAAGTCAAGCGCTCCAAGGTTCTCAAGAACATGCTCCTTGCGGCCCATCTGCACTATCGGTATGACATTATCGTGCATCAGCAGCCAGTTGAGCGCTACCTGCGCTGCTGTCTTGTTGTATCTTTTGCCTATACCTTCCAATAATTTGAGCGTTTTAGGATATTTCTTGAACAACAAACCTTCGGAGAACGGGCTGTACGCTAGAACAAGTATGTTGTTCTCCTTGCAGTACTCAAGCATGCCGTTCTCAGCATCGCGCACAAGCACAGACATCTCTATCTGGTTGCTTACTATGCTCTGAAGGCGCATTGCCTCCTGAGCCTCTTGAAGCTCCTCAATTGAGAAGTTGCTCACACCTATATGCTTTACCTTGCCCTTGTCTACAAGGTCCTCCATGGCAAGCATGGTCTCCCGAATAGGCACCCTGTTGTTCGGCCAGTGTAGCTGGTAGAGGTCGATTGCCTTAACGCCAAGGTTCGCAAGGCTTCGGTCGCAGGCCTTGAGCACATCATCATGATGGAAGTTGGCAGGAGATACCTTCGTGGCAACGAAGACGTTGTCATGGCCCTTGATAGCCTCGCCTACAAGCTTCTCAGTATGGTAGATTTCGGCAGTATCAATGAAGTTGATGCCTTTGTCGATGGCTAGCCTGATAGCTTCTTTCTCAGTTTCGTGGCTATGGCCGAGCCTCCAGGTGCCAATTGCTAGAGGAGGAAGATTAACTGAAGAAATACCAAGGGACGCGGATTTCGTAAAATCAGCCTTTTGTTTCGCCAACTTTCCTCTTTATAATGTCTTCAAGAAGTTTAGATGCAGACTTCCCCTCTGATAAGGCTTTTATCCTAAATTTTCGCCATAAGTCTTTATCGATAAGTATCGTTGTACGATAAACTTTGTTTACCATAATAAGATATCTAGGGGAAACATTTTTATACTCTTACATTAAAGTAATAATGTAATAATTATGTACTTAACCGCAGGATTTAAACAG
>JAGWHO010000025.1 GCA_028866715.1 Microcaldota archaeon | reverse complement strand
CTCAAGGGACGGCGCAGAGCCTGTTGAGAAGATCGCCACATATCATCCCATGAGGGCAAAGGATGCGATACTGTTGGCAGTGCATGTGCATGGCGACAAGACCTTCAGCATGGCAAGGATATGGGGGGAAGGCGACGAGAAGCTCAAGCCTCTCTGTGAGAGATACGAAGGCAGAATAATACGCTGGGGCAGGCAGGATGTGCTTGATGCGCTCAACGGCACGAATCGGAAGAAGGAGCACCTTTACTGAGATGCATCGTTATTTATTACTGAGGCTGCATATCCTTCATAAGTTGCCCCCATAGTATAACTTGGATAGAACATGAGCTTGCGGAGCTTATGATCCGGGTTCAAATCCCGGTGGGGGCGTTTATTTTTTTACCAAGATTTATATTCGTTCATTGGAAAATAAGTCTACTCAGTAAAAGTGGGATAATGATAAAGAATATAAACGACTTTCTATGGGAAATAGGCAAGGAAGAACAGCCGAACATGCAGGTT
>JAGWHO010000024.1 GCA_028866715.1 Microcaldota archaeon | reverse complement strand
CTGGATATGCTGCTTGCACGTGGCCCATTTCGCGTTTGTAGTCCCGCATGTGGTTGACTGCATTATGCTGTAGCTTGCGCTTGCCGAATCAGGGGTAGCATAGACATCAAGCTTAGTGTTGTTTACAGCTGTGCCGCTGTTGAATATCTCGCCGACCGAGGCGTTGAGGTATGCCCCGTACTGGTTGAGCGATGAATTGAACCTGTTGAACGTGTCAGATGAGGAGTTCACAAGATATATGCCGTAATGGCTGTTGATGATCTTGGCATTGTTGATGAAGTTTATGTTTGCTCCTTTCAGCAGCAGCGCGTAGGTGTCGTTCTGCATTGTCGTGTTCGATATTTTGACCTGCGTCGAATCCTTGAGCAGTATCGCGGTATTTGACCTGCTTATCCTGCAGTTGCTGAGCGTTACGTTGTTCCTGTTCGCAACCATTATCGCAAAGCTGGCGTTGGTTATGCTGAAGTTCATGCAGTTGAGCGCCACGTTGTTCGACCTCACTGTTATGCAGGTTACGTTGTACTGCA
>JAGWHO010000023.1 GCA_028866715.1 Microcaldota archaeon | reverse complement strand
GTACGCCTGCGTAGAACCTCTGGCCAGCATAGAACTGCACTATGCTTGCAAGCACCAGCATTATGTATGGACCGTAGCCGAGTTGCAGGACATACGTGAGTATCGCGACTATTATAGTGAGCGGCCACGAGACAGCCAGGGATGTCTTTAGGTTCCTGAGCTCCCTTTCAGGCCTTTCGAACTGGATTTTGCAGTTGGTGCTGCAGAAGTAGTATTTCCTGCCCTCCCTTGAGCTCGCTAGGGTTGTGCTCTTCTCGTCAACATACATTCCGCATACGGGATCAGTTGCCATCGAATCGCCTTTTCTGCGCCTCGAGGGACTGCGTTGCGATTTTCAGGTTGCAGCTTTTGTGCGTGGAGCACCATGCATGGCACTCCTCTGCAAGCTCCTTGTCCTTGTAATGCAGACCGCATATGCTGCACTGCCTATTCTCATGCTCTTGGGCCTTTTTCATATGGCATCATTTGGAGCTGTCGAACCTGTCCTTGCATGATTGGGAACAGAAATAATATGTTTTGCCGTTTCTG
>JAGWHO010000022.1 GCA_028866715.1 Microcaldota archaeon | reverse complement strand
CCAAGGACCTTGTCGTTCTCTATGACAACTGTCGTGTCAGCGTTCTTTGTCAGCTGCTCAAGAGACCAGTCAGCCTTTGCTTTCCTTGACCTCTCAAGCGAGAACGGGTAGGTTACGAACGCAACAACAGTAGAGCCCTGCTCCCTTGCGAGCTGGGCTACAAGCGGCAAAGCCCCTGCTCCTGTCCCTCCACCCATTCCAGCAGCAAGGAACACCAAATCGTATCCTGCAATCGCGTCCTGAATGTCAGCTTTGCTTGCGTCCGCAGCCTTTGCACCTATCTCTGGAAAGCCTCCCGCGCCAAGCCCTCTTGTGAGCTGCTTGCCGATGAGTATCTTTCTGTGCGCGGTTATTATCTTAAGATGATTAGCATCAGTGTTGATTGCAATGGTAGTTGCGCTCTTCAGACCGCCGTTGTAGAGTCTGTTTATCAGGTTGCTTCCCTGGCCGCCTGCTCCTACGACCGCAATCTTTGCCACAAACTCCTCAATGCCTGAAAAGTCATTAGTCATTCTACCACCAAAATATAAATGGGTAGGTTGATCAACCTACCATT
>JAGWHO010000021.1 GCA_028866715.1 Microcaldota archaeon | reverse complement strand
CTGACTTCCTGGTCAACAGCGGAGGGGTAATCGGATCGTACTTCGAGTGGGCACAGAACCAGACCGGAGTATACTGGGACACTCCGGAATTCTACGCAAGGCTGGACAAGATAATGACAAAGTCGTTCTCGGATACGATGGCGCTCAGGAAGGACTACGCGGCTAAGGGCAGGAAGATCCCACCGAGGATGGCTGCCTACATAATCGCTGTCGACAGGGTGGCCAAGGCGATGAAGGCGCGCGGCTGGTATTAAAACTTTTGGGAAAAAGTTTGCCAAAAAGTATCAAGGCACGCCGTTGTACCTGCCTCCTGTCCACCAGTTGGTCACGAAGACCGTGTTGGAGTTGGCAATCCCGTAGCCCTGATTGCCGCTGGTGTCGTTAGCGTTCTGGTTCAGCATCAGCCACAGGTACAAGTGGGAGGTGTCGATAGGCGCGCCTCCTATTCCTTCAAGAAAGAGCTGCTTCACGTTGTTCGAAGTTAGGGCTGTGCTGTACATCTGCACGTTGGAGATGAAGCCGGAGAAGAAATTGAGCTGCCCGTTTCCAGCACCGCC
>JAGWHO010000020.1 GCA_028866715.1 Microcaldota archaeon | reverse complement strand
CCCATCTGGGTCGATTTCATGAAGCGAAGCCTGGGCGACAGCCCTGCAGAACCCTTCCTCCCGCCTGAAGGGGTCTTGCAGGTGCTGGTCAATCGAAAGACGGGACAGCCGACGTCATCGACCGATCCCGATGCGTTCGAGGAGTATCTTATTCGAGGGCAGGAAGCTCTGCTGCCTTCAACACTGGCGCTGCCGACGACCAACGCCTCTCCACCCGAGACGGGTGATAGTGCGGTCCTTCCGCCTCCCCACAGCCGGTGACGCGCTTCCGGAACCCTCGCGCTATCGCGCCGTCTCGTTGATTTTGGTTGCGCGGCGATTCCGTGTTTCGCTATAGTAAGCGGGATTGTCTAACCACTTTACTTCATGGCCCCATCGTCTAGTGGCCTAGGACGCGGCCCTCTCAAGGCCGAAACACGGGTTCGAAACCCGTTGGGGCCACCAATGAATTTCAGATGGTTACGAAGCCTGCTGGTTTCAGGGGAAGCCCCCTGTGACCAGATCGTGACTGTACCGTTGCAGCAACCAACCTGATCATTGTAATCAAGGTGGTGTTTATTTGGAGGTGGCGAGAGTT
>JAGWHO010000001.1 GCA_028866715.1 Microcaldota archaeon | reverse complement strand
GTACAGTGGGTGACGCCTGCTCACCGCCAGTACGTGAAAGCCCTTTTCAAGGGGAAGAAGCGCTGGCAAAGAGCGGGAGTAACTCTGACTCTCTTGAGGTAGCGTAATACCTCGTCACTTAATAGGTGACTTGCATGAAGGGCGTAACGACTGTCCCACTGTCCCAACATCGGGTCCGGTGAACCTACTGCGCGGTGAATATGCCGCGATCTCTCAGTGGGAAAAGAAGTCTCCATGAAGCTTAACTATAGCCTGTAGTTGTTGTCAGACGGAGTATGCATAGCGTAAGTGGGAGCGTCGATTCGCGTGCTCAGGCACGCGATGAGCGACAATGTAACACCACTCCTACTCTGCCTTTCAGCTCAACCTCACAAGGGGACATCTGCAGGTGGATAGTTAGACTGGACGGTTGCTTTCGATAAGGAAACGAAAGTGGCCAATGCTCTGCTTAGGTGGTTTGGGAAACCACTGGTAAGCGAAAAGGCAAATGCAGGGCTGACTGTGTTACCGAAAAGCGTGGTACGCAGATTCGAAAGAAGGGCTTAGTGAACTTTGGAACCTCTTTTAATGGAGGTCCAAGCTGTCAAACAAGTTACTCTGGAGGTAACCGATTCGTCGCCGGTGAGAGTCCACATCGACCCGGCGGTTTGATACATCGATATGGTCCCAGGTTATCCTGGCTGTGCACAAGCAGCCAATGGTTGGACTGCTCGTCCATTAAAAACCTACGCGAGATGAGTTCAGTCCGCCGCGAGGCAGGACGGTATTATCTACTGGGAGTGTTAGTGTCTGAGGATAAGATCCCCTCAATACGAGAGGAACGGGGGATCGGCGCCTCTAGTGTACCGGTTGTGATTGCACTGCCGGGTAGCCACGCGCCAAACGGATAAGTCCTGAAAGCATCTAAGGACGAAGCCATACCCGAAACGAGACACTAGGTCGGCCGCAATATACGGCCTTGATAGGACGGGTGCGTAAGCAGAGAGCTCACGCGATCTGCGAACATACCGTTACTAACGACTAATTAAGCAAGCTTTCTCCTCATACTTTTTGTTGTATGAGAAACCCTTAGCGCGAGCCATGCGCTACGTATATATATTTAGACTGGAGACAGGATATGGGGATTATGCAGGCAGGACAGGCATAGTCACTATCGCGCAATTTGAAAAGCCCATGCCCGAACTCAAGAATCTGACAAGTCAAAGCACCAGATAACTCCCCATATACGGATATTTGAATGCAATCGGTGAGGAAGATGGCAAGCAAGATAAGCACTGACGTGGAGATGAGGACGAAAGAGCAGATACTGCAGTTCCTCACAGAGCATCCTGACAGGGTAAAGTCGACACTGGAGGAACTCGACAATGAACACAGGAAGGGATCAACGACCAAGCGCATCAAGGTCTTCAATGTGCTGTCCCACATAGTGTCAAACAACGCTGCCGCGCAGCGTATGGTGATAGAGGACCCGAAGCTTGCAGGCATAAAGGGCGACAAGAACAGCACATGCCTTGGCAATATCGTGGTCCAGAATTCGCTCCAGATCGCGATCGAAGTGGTGCTCCATAAGCATATAGGGGTCGACATAATAAAGGCAAGGAACGGCACCGACACAATTTGGACTACGGCGAACAAGAGGGTCTTCAGCCATGCCGACAAGGGCTACGAGATAGCCCACGACCACAACAGGTTCTGGGCCGAGGCGCCGCATGGGGTAGCAGACCTCAGGTACAGTATTGAAAAGGGAAAGATGGTGATAGAGCATCTCCATGTGCCTGAGCCTGACAGGGGCAATGGCATAGGTGCAATGCTTGTGAACAAGGCCCTCTCCTATATATCGGCAACAAAGCTGGGCCTGAAGACAGATTGTGAATACATCAAGAATAAATATCTGCGCGTGGCAGAGACTGCTTGAGTGGAGGTGCGGCATACATATGGCGTCTGAAACGGTGATTGTAAGGGCGGAATCCAGATACACGCTAGACGACATCTTCAAAGCAATGTCATCAAGCGGGCGTGCAGGCGGTGGGGCTATCCAGATATTCGATCCAGGAAGCGTGATAAGTAGGATGCACCTGGAAGCCGCTTATCTCAATTCACTCGTAGCGTTCAAGAACAAGGCCAACAGGACAAGATCCGCAGGCATGGAGATGCTGCTGTTCGCTTCTATGACGAACCAGATAGGCGAGGCTATAAAGATCTGCGGCGCAAAGTCCAACAAGGATTTCATATTATTCGCAAGCAACCGCACAGCCTTCTCAAGGATAAGCAAGCTTCTCTCAAAATCAAGCGACTTCAAGCCGTCAAAGCAGCACATCAAGGGCGTTGCGGAAAGATACGGCATAAAAGTTAGCAGGGATATCGACAGCTTCATGCTCCAAAAGATCGCAGTTTCAAGGCTAGATGACTAATCCTCTTTCGGGTCATACCTCTTGTTCATGGTCTCGCGTATGCGCTGCGCCTTTATCCTCCCTATCTTCTCTACCTTCATCAGCTCCTCGACTTCGGCATCTGCAATCTCTCTTATGCTCCCGAACCTCTTGAGAAGGGCTCTCGCAAGCTTGGCGCCCACCCCCGGAAGGTTGCCTATCACGTACTCCTGATACTGTTCGTGCGAATGCGCCCTCATCCCTCCCTTCAACGACGGTTCTCTCGTCGTGCCATCCTGTTCGTGCTTCGCTATGCTTGCGATAAGCTCTGCTGTCGTTTCCGGGCCGCGGGAGACCATCGCAACTATCCCATAATCTATGTAAAGAGAGGCTATCGTGCCGTTTATGACCTTGCTCCTCATCCTGAAGTCGTCTGCGTCTCCTTCGATGATAAGTATGGGAAACGCATAATGCTCTTTCATGCGCTTTATCTGGTCGAACAGCCTTCCGCTGATTACGGAGCTCTCGAAGTCGAAGATGGTCTTGCGCTCTATGCAGACCCTGTCGGATATCACGAAATCCCCGACGTGGATTGTCTTGATGCTCAGCTCTATGTTGTTCTTCTTGAGCCCTTCCAAAAGATCAGAGTTTCTCTCCCGTTGGTCTGCAACGACCTTGAACCTGTCCATCTGCATGCCTCACTTGCCCCTGGCGCTGAACGATATGTTCGTTATAAACACAGGATAGTTCGGGCTCTGCGGCAGGAATAGGAGCGCCGTCCCCTCGGGCCCTGACACAAGCGGCACGTTAACGGTGTAGCTGGACAGCCTGTCTGTGACATTTATGCTGCCTAGCAAATTCACTCCGCTCTGGCCCGGTTCTCCAATTTGCAGCGTCTCGGTGCCGTTGATGCTGGACATGGCGTTGATCCGTATTGTAGTGTTAACGAGCGTGAAGTTCTTAGCGGTCTTTGCCACAGGGGCATATACCTCAACAGAGCCGCCGTTGATTGGGACCCACATCGCCTTTACAGTCCCGTTTATCGGAACTGCGGTAGTGTTCCATTGCGATATGACCGGATATGCAACATAGCTCCTGTATACGGTCTTGTTTATCGCAGAAACTGTGCTGAACGCAAGCGTGGTGTTGTCATTGTATACCGGATTTCCGAATGTGCTTACCATATAGTTGATCAGGGTTAGCAAATTGTTCTGGCTCTTGTAAGCGGTCTTGTCTATCGTTATGAACTCCGTATTGTAGTTGTACAGCGTCAGTATGGTCTGGTTGGTGTAGTTCTGCGCTACCGGCGACGCATACGTGAAATTGCCCCCTTCAGCTATTGAAGACGCCTGGACCGCAAGAGGTATGTTGTACAGTAGCAGCTGATCTGTGATGTTGCTCCTTGATGTATACCCTCCAACAAGCGGCTTCTTGGTTATGGTGGAATAGTACGTTGCCTTTCCTGTGTAGAGGTCCGGCGTTGAGCTGTTGACAAGCGTGAATGCAGGCAGGCTAAGCGTCGAGAAGTTCCCGGTAAGGTTGCCTATGAGCTTGTACACCTGCGGTGTCTGTATGTGGGTCGTGTATTGGGCAAGAGCATACGCGCCAAACGGCGTGCCGTTGTTCTCTATGAGCATGAGCAGGGCTATGACCGCGACTGCGGAAATTATCTTGTACATGCCTGCTCTTGTCACATGGACGTTGCTCTTTCCAATCCTCTCGATCAGGCTCTTGACGCCGAATGCCGCAAGTATGGCGATGAACATTATCATTATCATGCCGAACCTTGAAGGCTCCCTGATTATGTTGATAACCGGTATCAGGTGATAGAGGTAGTACAATCCCGGTATCTGCGTGACTGCCGAACCAATCTGCAGTATCGGCCCTATGGAGAGCCAGCCGAATATGAGCGTTCCGGCAATCCAGAGCCTCACCTGCCTGAAGTGCTTTAGTATGCCGAACAGGGCCAGCGCCATCACCACATACCCAACGTAAGCGGCTCGCTCCGACGGGTCCGGCGCGTATATCGAGTAGAACAATCCTGAGCTTATCCCTGCATTGTAGAATATCCCGTTGTAGAAGCTTGGCACGAAGAACGCAAGCAGGTTGTTGCTCCATATCGCATTATGCTGCACGTCGTTCAGTGCGTTCGCCGTGGCAAGGCTGCCAGGATGCGAAATGGCCTGCAGAATGGGCACGAAGTTCCATGCCCCTATTATGAATGCGATGACAGCGAATATCACGAGAGATATCCATAGATCTGCCCTGAGTATCGTCTTCCTTGTAGGCTTGTTGATCAGGTAAGCCACAATAATCATGAACATTATCAGCAGCAGCATCAGGCTTATCTGGATCACGCCCATGAGGGTGGCGAACGCGAAGCAGGCAGACATTCCGACTATGTTAACAATGCTTCTCTTCTCGTGCAGTATCCTGAGGAAGAAGTACAGGAAGAGCGGCACCCATTCAAGGGCTATGAAGTCTATGTGCGCATACGATTGCGCTATATGGAAAGCGCTGAACGCGAATATTATCCCTGCTATGAAAGCGGCATATTTGTTCTTGACCAGATAATCCGCAAGTATGAACATCGTCAGTCCTGAGAGGGCAAAGCCCAGGAAGAACAGCACATTGTAAGCGAATATGAGATTGACGGCCTGGAACGGTGCGGATACGAGGGCGCTCAACGGCGTAAGTGTCTGAAATGCGAGATTCACGCCGACTGGCCAGAAGAGCAGATTCGTCATGTATATGCTGCTGTGCAGGTTGAATGTCGCGTAGTTAACCCACCAGATGTCCCACAGGTTCTGGAACGAATCCCCGCCAGTGCCAGGGACTACGCTCGTCATGTTCAGCGTTATGGGGTAGAACATCACAAGCGCGATTAACAGGTATATGGCAGTTGTCGCTATGTGCGGCGCATACCTTTTGAGAGCTCCGCCTTCCCTTTTGCGATCTTCCTCATGCGCATGTGCGTGCGCTGCGCTTTGCGTCATCTCGGCGTTTATTACAGCCTCAACCATAAGCCCCACGCTGCTCATAACTTTACGAGCCTTAGCTATAAAAGCTGAACTGTTAATTATACCATAGCCATTAATCCTATGGCGGTGCTGGAGTGGGCGGGGCATATTCTGATACTACTGTGATAATACCTACGTTCAACGAGCGCAGGAACATAGGCAGGCTGATACGCAGGCTTCTCAAGCTGTATCCGGGCATACGCGTAATCATATCCGACGACGGCTCCAACGACGGGACGCGCGAAGAGGTAATGGCAATGACCTCGCGTTCTAATGGCGTAAGATTCTTGGACAGAAGAAACAGCAGGCAGCACGGCCTCACTGTGAGCGTGCTCGATGCGGTAATGTCAGTGAAGAACAGCAAGATCATAGTCATGGACGGCGACATGCAGCACCCTCCGGAAAAAGTAGGGGAGCTTTCAAAGGCGCTTGACAGCTGCGACATAGCAGTGGGCGTCAGGACCTCTGTTGAGAACTGGGGCTTCCATAGAAGAGTCATATCGAAGTGCATGGCATACCTTTCGTATGCAATTTTTGCTGTCCAGGGCAGGAAGGTGTGCAACGACATAATGTCAGGCTTCTTCGGGATAAAGGCAGACGTCTTCAAGCGCCTGATACGCGAGAACAGGGGGTCATTCGTGCCGGACGGATACAAGGTCTTGCTTGACATTCTCAGGCTCTGCGATAGTAATAATAGGCTCGAAGAGGTATATTATTCGACGTTCCACAGGCGTGAGTATGGTCAGTCGAAGTTCAGGTTCAAGCACGTCGTGAACACATTGAGATCGACTTTCAGGTAGATTCATGAGGATAGAAGAAGGCTTGGATTCGGCAAGCGAGGCTGCTGCGCTTAGCGTAGGCACCAAGACCGCAAAGGTGGCGTCATCTATAGTCTTCGCAAGGCTGATGTCATTCCTGTTCAGCGGAGTCGCGTTTATTCTTGTCGCAAGGATCCTTGGCACCGACGTATACGGCGTATACACAATAGCCGTCGCGTTCGCCGCCGTATTCGCGGCAATGGACCTCGGCCTGCACTATGGGGCCAACAAGTTCATAGGCGAGTATTTCACAGGCAAGAGCAGCGAGAAGATAAACCGCCTTCTCTCGAACGTTCTCGCAATCCAGATAATCAGCGCAGTCATACTGACGCTCATCGCATTCGCGCTTAGCCAGCTGGTCTCAACATACGTGCTGCACAGCGTGGCTTACATACGTGTGCTGCAATATGTGTCCATTTTGGTATTCCTGCAATTGATATACGGCACATTCTCGCAATCGCTGTTCGGCTTCGGCAACGGCAGGCACATCACTGCAATGCTCGTTACCCAGGCTGCGCTGCAGGCAGTCATAAGCGTTGTGCTGGCGCTTGACGGGTTCGGTGCCGTATCCCCGATAATAGGCGCGGCTGTCGGTCTTGCCGCAGCGACGCTGCTTGCGCTTGCTCTCATACTAAGGGGAGGCACAAGGCTGAGAACGCCCTCGTTTGCAGGAATAAAGAAGATTCTGCATTTCACTTTGCCGATAGGCGCTTCAAGCATCTTCACGCTGGTGTCGAGCAATCTCACGCCTATAGTGCTTGGAATATTCGTACTGAGCGGCGTAGTCGGAAACTTCGGCATAACCTCCAAGACAAACACCTTCATAGGCGTATTCACGGAATCGGTAGGGTTTGCGCTCCTCCCAATGTTCGCATCTGCGATGGCGAAGGCAAAGCAGAGGAAGAACGTCAGCAGGATATTCAACTACTCCGTCTATACGTCCTTTATCCTCGTGACCCCGCTCCTATTCTGGCTCGCGCTTCTTTCGAGGCAATTCACCCTCACGGTGTTCGGGCCGACATACACGCTTGCGCCATTTTACATATCAATCATGAGCCTTGGCGTGCTCATCAGCATCTTGGGCGCGTACTCGACCATGCTGATGATAAGCGCAAATCTAGTCAGAAAGGTCATGAAGTACAGCGCCGTCCTGTTCGTCATGCAGTTGGCCTCCCTGCTCTTGCTTACATGGGCGTTCAACGGCGCCGGCGCGGTGACGTCGCTGTTCATCGTGGCCCCGCTTGTAACGTCTATATTGTTCTTCAGGGGGGCGTACATGCACTTGGGCGTCAGGGTTGAGGCATGGAAGCTTGTGAGGGTCGTTATGGCAGCAGCGATCAGCATAGCGTTCGCAATCCCTCTCATCTTACTTCTTCAGGGGCATTACATACCTATACTGGCGAGCGTAGCTATCGAACAGGTGCTGATATACCCAATATTCCTCGCGCTGCTTGGCGGCATAACAAACAGGGACGCGGCAACGCTCAACAAGCTCATGTCATCTGTACCTGGATTGGGCGCAGCCATGTCCGGCCTTGTGCAGTACGCGCAGCGCTTCATACGCTGAGCTACTTGTTGAAAAGGAAGTGGAAATCAAGGAGCAGGAGCCTGAATCCGTCAAGCACCTTCACCTGCTTGGATTCTCCGACGCGCTTGTAATACCTTATCGGGCTCTCGACTATCTTGAAGCCCTTTGCCTTTGACTTGACGTTTATCTCCGTCTCTATGCCGAACCCTTCCTGATGGAGGCCGAGCGCGTCAAATGCAGACTTCTTCATAGCCCTGAGGCCTGTCTGCGAGTCGACAAGGTGGAGATTGTAAAGCATGTTGGCCACTATTGTTATTACACGGTTCCCGAACTTTATGAACTGCGGCATGGCCTCACGTTCCATCTTATACGTTTTGTTGAACCTGCTCCCCAGCGCAAGATCCGCGCCGTGCCTGACGAGGTTCACCAGCTTCTTCAGGTCGTTCGCGTCGTATGTCGCATCCCCGTCTATGAAGCACATTATGTCAGTGTCGATGAGCTTTGCCGCCTGGACGCAGGCGACCCCCTTGCCTGAGCCCTTCTGCGCAACAACCCTCAGGTTCTTGCTCTTGAAGTTCACGTACCTCTTGTCTTTTTCATCCTTGTATATGACTATGGCCTTGCAGTTAGGGAGCGTCTTGAGCACGGATCTTGCGACCCTGCCGACAGCCGGCTCGTCCTTTACCGGTATTACAACAGTAGTATCAGAATAATCCATTCACTGACCTTGAGATTTCTAAAATATACTGAATGACAGCTATTTAAATCCTTGTCAAATATTATCATTGTGGACAGGGGCATGATCCGGGCATTCATAGCCATCGAACTATCCGCAGATATCCGCGCGAAGCTGTCCTCTGTGTCCGGCGAACTGTCTGGCAGAGGAGTAACATGCGTGGCGCAGGACAACATACACATAACGCTGCTCTTTCTCGGAGACGTGAGGGAGCAGACTTTGGAAGCGATCAAGGAACGGCTCGGCAAGATAAGGGCGAAAAGCTTCGATATCTCTATAGAGGGCATCGGCGCATTCGGCCATAAGGGCCCTGAGGTAGTATTCGCTTGTGTGGGGGATGGATTGGCAGAGATCAAAGCCATCTATAGCGACATCGCCCACAGCATATCCGATCTTGGGTTTGCGGCAGAGGAGCGCGAGTTTACCCCCCATGCTACGATAGCAAGGGTCAGATCAGGCAGCGCAGCGGAAAAGGCGCGCGAATTTGCAACCGCGCACGGAAAAGACAGGTTTGGCGTATTCACGTGCAGCTCAATAGCGCTCAAGAGCAGCGCCATCGGAGAGGGTGTGCCCAAATACACTACGCTTTACTCGCTGGAGCTTGCGCCCTGACCTCCTTCTCGAACTGTTCTACTGTCGATTTGTTGATGAGCTCTCCGGCCCTGTAGAGCCTGTCTTCCATTAACATATTGTAGCTCACGCCCAGCTTCGAATCTATTGCGACATGCCTCATTTCGTTGCCGAACAGGTCTATCTCGTATACACTTATGCCATTGGTTGTCAGGAAATCAGCTATCTTGTACAGGTCCTTGTACTCCTCGCTGTTCTGCATGCCTATTATGCGCGCCTCCCACTTCGGCTTAGGGTTTTTTGTCGAGCCCAGGAACTTCTCTGCCGACTGCCTGGTCTTGTCATCGAAACTTGCGAATCTTGCGACAAAGAGGCTTCTCGAGTTGATATCGTAGAGGCTGAGCATGAGATCATAGGTCATTCCAACTGCTGCTATATATCTTATGCTTGTTTCATCGGTGTATCGCAGAGTGGCGGAATCGCCGACGCTCAGGTACTTGGCGCTGCCATATAAATCCGCCCTGAACCTCGATATGTGCTGCCTATCCTTGAAGTTGTGCATGTAGTTTTGCACATACCTCGACTTGCCAAGGCCAACATCCGAAAGAAGGCTGTTCTTGAGAATGGATTCGAAGCTCACCCGGTCACCATATAGGAATATAAAGCTGCTTATTCTAATTAATCTTGTATTCTACAGGCAGGTATTTAGTATTAGCTGATTGTCACTGCTCTGAATATGGAAAGACAAGTGAAATTCATGAAAATAGAGGTCCTAGAGGATAATGCAAGGGCACTGAGCTTCACGCTCAAGGATGCGAGCAACGCGTATGCAAACGCCATACGCAGAATTTCCATGAACCATGTGCAGAGCTTCGCGATAGAGAGCGTCACATTTTACGAGAATTCAAGCGCCATGTTCGATGAATATATATCGCACAGGATAGGGCTGATACCGATCCTGACGCCTGATGGCTACACGGAAGAAGACGAGATACTTTTCACGCTTGACGCGACAGGGCCAAAGACCGTATATTCAAGGGAATTGGAGACGAAGGACAAGGGGGTAAAGGTCGCGAACGAGAACATACCTATAATAAAACTAGGCGCAGAGCAGCGTCTCAGGATAGACTGCAAGGCTGTGCTCGGCGAGGGGGCGAAGCACGCGAAGTTCCAGCCTGGGCTCGTGTCTTACGATCAGACAAATGATAATGCATTCAACTTCAGCGTCGAGTCATTCGGCCAGATGCCGCCTAAAGAAATAATTAATAAGGCTCTCACCAGAATAAAAGAGGAAATAAAGGACATAGAAAAGAGTGCGAAGAAGCTTTGATGCGGGGGTGGCAGAGCCTGGTCAAATGCGCTAGCTTGAGGGGTTAGTAGCTTTAGAGCTTGCGTGAGTTCAAATCTCACCTCCCGCATAAATTAAGGTAAGTACATGAAGATAAGTGTCGAAAAACACGATGTAAAGGAATGGCTCGACGTCCTTAGCGAAGCCTCGAAGGGCAAGCACTATCCTGCGCTCTGGAAGAGGGTGCACGGACTTGTCGCCGTACCTTCAAGGAAGAGGAACGGGGTCAACCTGTACAAGCTCAACGAGCACACGAAGGACGGGGACAATGTCATTGTGCCGGGCAAGGTCCTGTCTGTCGGTTCGATGGACCACAAGATAAACGTCGCGGCAATCGAGTTCTCGACCCAGGCCAAACACGGGCTCAAGGCAGCGAACTGCAAGATAGTCCCGATAAAGGAGATGGTGAAGGCGGAGAAGGTCCACCTTATAGTATGAGTGCTTTACATGCAGAAACAAAATCAGGATATAATCGTATTTGACGCCAAGGACAAGATACTTGGAAGGCTGGCAAGCACAGCGGCAAAGAGCCTTCTTCAGGGCAAGAGCGTCGCGGTCATCAATGCCGAGAACGCGGTCATAAGCGGCAACAAGCATACAATTGCAGCTAGGTACAGGACAAGGCTCAACCTCCAAGAGAAGGCAAACCCTGAGCACTCGCCTTACTGGTCAAGAAGGCCTGACATGCTGGTAAAGAGGATAATACGAGGCATGCTGCCGTACAACAGGCCGAAAGGCAAGAGCGCTTACAGAAGATTAAAGGTCTATATCGGCGTGCCTGACGAGTTGAGATCAGCTAAACCGATAGAGATAAAAACGAAGGAACCAAAGAAGTTATACGTGGGGCATGTCAAGGTAGGCGATTTATCAACGCTGCTTGGCTACACTAGAAAGTAATGATTAACATGGCAGAACGAGAAGCCGTAATAGAACTGACAAAGACACCTGCAGCGCAGCCTGCTGCTGCTGCAGAAACTGCCGTAAAGAAGAAGGCAGCTCCGAAGAGGAGGGCATCCAAGAAGGGGAAGGTTGTCTTTGTCAAGAGCAAGAGGAAGACTGCAGTCGCAAGAGCCTCGATAAAGGCAGGCTCTGGCAGGATAAGGGTCAACAGCTTCGATATAAATACAATTCAGCCAATCGAGCTCAGGAAGATAATGCTTGAGCCGATAGAGCTCTCGAATAACGCTGCACAGGTGGCAAAGGGCGTAGACATAAGCGTAAACGTATACGGCGGCGGGCAGAGCTCGCAGGCGCAGGCTGTTCGAGGCGCGATAGCAAAGGGCATATCCCAGTATGCTGAGACAGATGTAATAAAGAACGAGCTCATGAAGTACGACAGGGCGATGCTCGTCGACGATTCAAGAAGGGTAGAGCCGAAGAAGTTCAAGGGGCCGAAGGCAAGGGCCAGGTTCCAGAAATCTTACAGATGATGGTGATATAGATGATGATGCCGGTCAGGTGTTTCAGTTGCGGCTCGGTCATAGCCGACAAATGGGACGAGTACGACAAGCGCGTCAACAAGGAGCACGAACCGGCAGAGAAGGTTCTCGACGACATGGGCGTCAAGAGGTACTGCTGCAGACGAATGTTCATCAGCAATGTGGAGCTCATAGACGAGTTCATAAACTTCAACAGAAAGTGATCAATTGAATGATAATATTGTGGGGCTGTATGCTAGTCTGGTAGGCTTCTGGCATGGGGTGCCAGCGACCCGAGGTGGCATCATGCTAACGGGAATTCAAATGGCACATCCTGAAAATCTCGGCAGCCCCACAGGTGTTTAACATGACGGAAGAACAATTGCTGGCAAACCAGAACGATTATCTTGAGGCAGGCATACATATTGCGACAAAGGTCAAGAGCCCCGGCATGAAGAAGTTCATCTACAAGATAAGGGAAGACGGTCTCTACCTCTTGGATCTCAAGACGATAGACTCAAGGATACGTGTAGCTGCTAACATGATCGCAAGGTACGACCCCAAAGAAGTCGTGATAACCGCTTCAAGAATTTATGCCATCGTGGCAGCGCAGAAGTTCGCCGAGATAATAGAGGCCAACTTCATAAAGGGAAGAGTCACACCAGGCATATTCACGAACCCGAACAGGCAGGACTTCATGGAGCCAAAGCTCATAGTGATTAGCGATTCAAGAAACGAGAAGCAGGCAATAAAGGAGGCAAGCAAGGTAAACATGCCTATTGTTGCGCTGAGCGACACGGACAACTCGACTAAGTTCATAGACATGGTAATCCCATCGAACAACCGTGGTAGACGATCGCTCGCATTCATATACTTCCTGCTTGCAAGAGAAGTACTCAAGGCAAGAGGGGCAATCAAGTCTGATGACGAGTTCAAGTTCAACGTCTCTGACTTTGAGGCCAAAATGGAGGCAAAGCCGATAAGGCAGCAGTAAATCCAAACGAGCCCTCTTAAAAATCTATTTATACCTTCGCAGCGTAAGCTTTCTAGGTATTACCTTGGGCAAAGCGCAGTCTGCAATGGAATATCTGGTCACGTACGGCTGGGCCATACTTATCATCGCAATAGTCGTGTCATTACTCTATCTGTACGTAATAGTCCCAAGTACGGTAGTTCCTTCAACATGCTCATTCGTCTCAGGCGCGTACTGCAACAACATAATAGTTGGAACAAACCTTCAGACTCATGTCACCAAACTTGCTGTATTCCTGACTAATACCCAATCCTATCCGCTTGCCAATCCAGCGCTCATAGTAAGGACAGGAAACGTGAATTCGACGCCATACGCATGCTCGCCAACATTCGTGCTCGCAGGAGGCTCAGTGGTATGCACAGTGACGCTTCCGGTGCAGTCATCCCTGTCGCAATTCCTCGCAGGTTCATTCTACCTGACAGGAACGTACTGCGGCCTCTCGTCCAATTACTCGGTAACCCACAAGTGCACCGGTCAGGTGCAGACGTACACGGGAAGCTTCACCTCTCATGTGCAGCCGTTAATCAACACCAACAACATTGTCCTCTTCACTGCGCAGAACGCAACAAACCCCGCCAACAATGCAAAGGACCCTTTGCGCGCAACAGTCCTGCTTTTGGGTTATCCCCTAAGGGGCGCAACAGTCAACTTCACTGAAAACGTCTTATCGTACAAACTGCAGCCAAACCTTACGACCACAAACACTACAGGCATAGCGCTCTCGTACATATGGGGCACAAGGACAGGGAACGTCGTCGTCAATGCGGTATATGCGGGAATAACCAACTCATTGACGATACAGTTCACGTCCCCGACATCGATATCGTTCTCGACATCCGGATTCGCGTACTGCAGCCAGGACACGTCGACGATGGTTGTCTTCGACGGCATCGCATACACGTGCTCGCAGTGGATATCCACGCCGTTGGCGTGCGGCATAGGCTCGTCGCACACGTACAACTTCTCGAGAACAGTATCAATATCGTCATCAATACGGGAGATATTCAACAAGGTCATAGTGAACGGCGTGTCCTCGACATCGAACCACAGCACGATAATCTGCCCGTCTGCAAACGAATCCATAATAGCGAACTACACCACGCAGTTCTACCTTACAGAGACTTCCAATCCCTCAGGAGGGGCAGCAACTCTCACTCCAGGTTCCAATTGGTACGACAACGGCTCAATCGAGACGCTCTCCGAGGCCAATTCCATAGGCTACTTCTTCAACACGTGGTCGTGCACAGGCACCGGGTGCTATTCAGGCTCGTCAACGTCCACAACCCTCCCGATCAACGCAGTAATCGGCGAGACCGCGAACTACTACAGCACCTCAACGACATCCACCACATCAACCTCCACGACGAGCACAACAACCTCCACATCAACCACTTCAACTTCGACTTCCACCTCAACAACTACGATACCTGCGAATCCGACCTGCGGCCCGAACGGGGGCACTACGGCGTTCGCAGGATCAATAACATACACTTCGAGCGTGACGCTTACGTGCAACGTGATAACGTCCTCTGACATCAATGTGAACAGCGGCGTGACCATAAACGAAAATGGCTTCTACATGCAGGCCAACAGGACATTCACCACAGCCGGAACGATTACGGACACATCAGCAGGCGGCGCAGGCGGCGCGGGAGGCCCTAACAGCGTATGGCCAGGAGGCAATGGTGGCTCTGCAGGCGCGTCCGGCAAGTCCAGAACGAGCAGGTACCTCAGCCAGTCATTGAGCGGCGGCACAGGAGGCGCAGGCGGCAGCTCTGGCTCGCAAGGGTGCGAAACGACGTACACTGACGGCTGTTATGGCGGCCTTGAACCTGGTGAAGGTGGAGGTACAGGCGGCCCAGGTGGCGGAATAGTCGAGATATACGCAGGCAACTTCACAAATACCGGCACTATAACTGCAGCAGGCAACACCGGCGGCAATGGCACCAACGGTGCTAACGGATACATAACGTCATGCTCCTATCCCGGCCCTAATACATCATCAAGCGGCGGAGGCGGCGCAGGGGGCGCGGGCGCAGGCGGCGCAGGGGGCACTATACTCATAGGTTACACACACTCATTGACGCTGGGCACTACGAATGTCGCTGTCGGCGCCTCGGGATCTGGCGGTTCAGCAAGTTCTGGCGTTAACGCTGCAGGCGGTTGTGCTGGCCAGCCTGCATCCAGCACGCATGCAGGCACAGGCGGCGCAGGCTGCGACTCAAGCTGCAACAACTGGGTCGGCACCGGCAGCGGCACGGCAAGCACAGGAGGCGGCACTGCGGGCCAAGTCATAACAAAGAACACGTGGACGCCATGAGTGCCTATGCGTAGCATGCGCATCGGCCAGGCAGCGTCTTCCAGACGTGATTGCATGGGTAAACCAGCAGAGGACCTCCGCGCTTATATCGCTCTCGGCATCATAATCTCATCTGCCCTGGCGTTCTCGCTTTTCTTCCTGTACGGTTCTACGCCCACGCCATATGGTGGCGACGACTCCATATACCTGAATTACGCGTATACGGCCGCGACAGGCCGCTTCTCGGAAATGGGCTTCCTTGCCCTGGGTGGATCCCCTATCTTCGGCATACGGCTTATGCAGGTGCTGCCTATAGCGCTCTTCTTCAAGCTCTTTGGGGCCGGCATATTTTCTGGTGCAATGTGGGACATATTATCGTTTCTCGGCTCCATAGCCGCTACATTCCTGATAGGCAAGGAACTGTATGGCAACAAGGCTGGATTGTTTTCAGCGCTGCTCCTCAGCCTATTCCCTCTGGTGGTCTCGAGGGCAAGCACTGTAAACGACAACATAACGATGATGTTTCTAACCACTCTAGCGATGCTGTGCTTCGTCTATGGGCTCAAGAGGAGCTCAAGAGGCTGGTATGCCGCATGCGGCGCCTTGCTTTCGGCGTCGATCACGACTACGCCCGAAGCGCTGATAACCTCTCTGGTGCTTGCTATCTACATACTGTTCTCATTCGTCCGCACGAAGAGGCTGCCGAGAGGCACGGCATGCATTGCATACGGGTTCGCCGCGACATTGCTACTGATATCAATTTTCAACTACGCCAACGTAGGCAGTCCCTTCCTAACACTGTCGCTCAACAACGAATTCTACGGCACAACCGGGCCAATGCACGTGTCGGTAACCCCTTCGGGCTTTAACCTGCTCGAATATCCAACCGCGATGTTCCAGTACGGCGCCGCTGCCGTATACAAAATCACGAATCCGGTTGCGGCCATGCCCCAGATGTACCTGTCCAACCTTATCCCCACCGGGTTCTACTTCTATGCGCTTATCCCGTTCATCGTGTACCTAGTTGTTGTCCGCGAGAAAAGGGCGTACTTCCCGATATTCTGGTTCCTGGCGACATTCCTCTACCTTGAGGCCGGGCCGATGCACATTGGCGTGGCCCCGCTCTCTTACATACCCATGTTCAAAATGCTGAGGTTCCTGATACTTGCTGCTGCGCCTGTAACTCTTATAATTGGCATGGCCCTGCACAGGCTGCTCGATGATAAGGGGTACCCAAAGGCATACAGGCTAGCGGCTGTGTCCGCGATTATCGCGTTCCTTGCCGTAACCTCTGTGCCGCTCAGCGTTATGTGGTACTACACCATCTACTATCTCAACTACAACCAGATATCCATTGCCGGATATCTAGGCTCATTGCCCAACAGCACTCAGATATACTCAACAGGGTTTTTTGACAATGTGCTTCCATACATGGGCTATGCGAACATCTCGCGGTTCCATCCCACATTGCTAAACTGCACCGGCACCAGGCCTGTCGGCTACATCATCGCCATAGGCCAGCAGTATGCAAGCCAGGGCGTCCTCAAGCTTCCGGGTTGCCCTGCCGCAGATATGATACCGATGCCAATGCACCCTAACTACATCCCAATTATGGGGACGATACTCAATTACTCAAACAACCTCAATGTCACGCTGCCATACATACCCAATAACGCCACGAGCGTCAGGGAGATAAACCAGGAACCCATGTACCTGTATAGGTTCGGCAACGCCACAAACGGCTAAAGAGCCAGATGCAGCAGCGGAGATATGAGATAGACGACGAGCGCCAGGGCCATCGCGCCAAGGCTGATGTTCCTCGACATGTCGGAGAACCTGCGCGAGCTGCCATTCCTCAATGAGCCTATTGCCACATAGAGCAGCATCGCATCCACTATCGTTATTGCACCCAGGTAAAAGATATTGCCTGCGAACGGCTTCATGAAGAAGAACATGAATATGCTTATCGCGATGGCCTCGCAATACAGTGTGAGGGCGAATGCGGATGACTTTCTCTCGCCGACATGGAAGACAAGGTTCCTCACGTTTCTTGCCTTCTTGTCGCCCTCATAATCCCTCACCATGCCATGTATCTCTCTTGCTAGCCCTGCAAGGAATATTATGATGCTTATGAGGATTATGTTGTAGTTGATAGAGCTGGCCACAACAAAGTTGCCGTATATGAACGGTATGACCATGGACAGCGCTATATAGACGTTGCCTACGAGCAGCATCTCCTTCATTCTGTAACTGTAAAGTACGGCAAGAGCTGCGAATATCAGCGCTATGGCGGATGCATAAACGTTTATGAATGCGCTTGCAGCCACCCCTATGACGAAGCTTGCGATTGCAACAGCCAGCGCCTCTTTCATCTTTATATGCCCGGCAGCTATCGGCCTGTTCATGCGCCTGTTGGCTATGTCCGCCTCAACATCGAAGTAGTCGTTTATGGCGAACGATCCCATGCTGACGAATATCGGCGTAATCATGCTGAGGGCAAGTGTCTGCAGCTGCGGTATCCCTCCGCTTATCAGCTCACCGGCAAGCACTGCAATTATCAGCATAGCGCTGTGCTCTATCCTTGTGAGCCTCGCTATTGCAGCTATCTTGTTCATGAATTGTTTTGCGTCAAGAAAGGCTAAATAGGCTTACCTTCTGCGCCTTCTCGCCCTGCTTCTGCTCGCGCTTGCGGTCCTTGCCCTGAAATCCACGACCAGCTCCCTCGACGCATTAGTGATGAGAGACACCCCTGTGAAGCCGCATACCACCACCAAAGTAATTATCGACATGAAGAGCGCGAACGCGGTATACGTCGCGGCATTGAGCGCGCTGGCGTTAACCCCTACCACTCCTATCGCGAATACTATCCAGAATACGAGCGCGGATATGGCGACTTCGGGATAGTGATGCCTGAAGAGCAGATATACCGAAAAGTAAAGCACCCAGAATATGCCCCCGAAACCGAAGAGCAGCATTAGCGGCTCCATGAAGCTCGTGAAGAACAGCACAGGCATCGTGAATGCGATCGCCCCTATCACAAGCACTATCAGCCATATGCCTGTGTATTTCGTGTGTTTCCTGTGCTCCTGCTCGTTCATGAACTTGACGGTAGACGCATGCGCATGCGCGAAATTCACAAGGAACACGATTGCGGTTATTGCTATCAGCGCAAGCCAGAATACCAGCTGCGCGCCGTAATCCACTATCGAAAGGCTTCCAAGAAGCGTTGAAAATGTCACTCCTATAGCGAGCGCTATGGCGAACGTCATCATCGATATGCCCAGTGCTCTTCTGTACGCGAAGTTCCAGTACTCCTTTATGTGAGGCCTTGCATAGTGCATCTCAACCAGTCTAATAGGGACGTAAGGGTTTAAATTGGTATCTAGCCGGGCAGAAGGTACAGGATTATGTTGCCGAAAAGCAGCGATATGACTATGCCTATGAATATTGGCAGCGCAAGCGGCATTGCCTTCTTGTAGACCGGGAACTTCGCCGCGATGCGCTTTGCCCTCATCTGCTGCAATAGCTTTAGCGTCACAAGCCTGTCGAAGCCCTTGACCTTCCTCTTCATCGCTAGCACGTCTGTCTTGCTCATCAGGTTAAGCGCTATTATGTCCCCTTCATCAAACTTGCTCACCGGGACCATCTCCACCATCGCATTTGCTATCGGCTTCTCGAAAAGCATGACTATTGAAGAGCAGACGAGAAGCACGGCTATTATCGTGAGGCCGGCAATCCCAGTCCCGAAATCAAGGCCAAGGAACGCGACGAATAGCGCATATACGATCGTGATCAGCGTCGCCTTGAAGAGCCCCCTGTTGTCTATGTAAGATGTTATCGGCATCTTCAGAATGCGCCTTGCCCTTGGCAGATAGTACAGCGGCACCATAGCAAGCGCAACTATCCCGGAGCTGACGAGCACCGAGAGAACGAACGGCAGGCCGAATTGCTGGAGGTTGCCGAGGTAAGGCATCGCCTGAAATGGCAGTATCAGCGATATCGCGGCAAACTCTATTATGTCTGCCGCGCCTATCTGCCCTATCCTGTAGACAAGATAACCGAGGCCTAGGACCACCAGGGCTATAGCCGTGCTGACAAGTATGGAGTTGAAGTCAAGATACAGCACTGTGAGCACGGCGCCGAAGGCAAGCGTGCCGTATGCGAATACCTCTGGCACATTCCTCTTGTTCAGGATATCGAACAGCGTGTACACTGCTCCTATGACCAGTATGCTTGCGATTCTGATCAGGAGCAGCTCCATAGCCTAGCGCCTGTAGCTCTTGAACCTCGCATCGACCTTTGCCCAGTCTATGTTGCCGGCAAGGTCCTTGAGGTATGACGCCCTGTCAGGGCCGTACTTGTGGTAATATGCATGCTCGAAGACGTCAACAGCGATCAACGGCATCGAGCCGACAATCCCTCCCTGGTTGTGCACGTCGTAAAGCACGTTCCTCAGCTTGCCGTCGCTGAGAAGATCTACTGCAAGCACCACCCAGCCCCTGCCTGCCTTTCCGACAGCTACGAAATCGTCCTGCCATGCCTGGACAGAGCCGAAGTCCTCGATCATCTTCTTTACCACATCGCTTTCATCGTTGAATTTCCCGTCACCGCCCATCGTGTCCCAATACACTTCATGGAGCAACATGCCGTTCGCATTCCAGGTCTCTTCCACTTTCAGCGCCCTAAGCGCGCTGTAATTGGCGTTGGCCTTGCTCCTGTCGACCGTGGCAAGCGCCTGCTCTATCTCGTTGCGCTTGTTGACATAACCCGCATAGTGCGTGTCATGGTGCCATTTGTAAGTGTCCTGGTCCATCAGCGCCTTGACTTTCTCAAAATCGATTGGCATGGCCTTTACAGTGTGCTTCCCATCTGAATTGCTCATCGTCTCACCGATTATAATTCCGCACAATAACTATTAAAATACTCCCAATCATATCCTATTCGTCGTATAGCCCTAATGTCAGGGCGCTAAGTCTAAGTCGATTATCATGGATTACAGGGCAATAGAGGCTAAGTGGCAGAAGGCATGGGACGAGGCAAGGGTTTACGAGGTAGAGCCCAACGAGAAGAAGGGCATGCTCGTTACAGCTGCGTTCCCGTATGTGAATGCACCGCAGCACATGGGCCATCTCAGGACCTACGGCACGGCCGACGCATATGCAAGGTACAAGCGCATGCGCGGCATGAACGTCCTATACCCGATGGGCTTCCACGCGACCGGCACTCCTATAATCGCATTTTCTAAGAGGATATCAGCAAACGACCAGGAGCTGATAGACGAGCTCAAGACCTTCTACCATGTCTCAGACGAGAACATATCAAAGATGAAAGACCCTGTTTTCATAGCCAATTACTTCTCCAATGAGGTCGAAGCAGGCATGAAGCTCGCAGGCTACGGCATCGACTGGCGCAGGAAGCTCATCTCGATAGAACCGATATTCAGCAAGCTGATAGAGTGGCAGTTCTCAAAGCTGAAAGAGAGGGGCTACATCGTCCAAGGCAGCCATCCTGTTGGCTGGTGCCCCAACGAGAACAACGCTGTGGGGCAGCACGATACGAAGCATGACCTCCAGCCAGAGATAGACACGGTCACGGCAGTGAAGTTCAGGGAGAAGGGCGCCGGCACGGTGTTCGCCTGCGCCACCTACAGGCCCGAGACCATATATGGGGTGACAAACATATTCGTGAACGACAAGATCTCGTACGTATTGGCGAAGATGGGAGGCGAAAGCTACTACCTGTCGAAGGATGCGGCGTCGTCTCTAGGCTATCAATTCCAGATATCGATCGAGAAAGAGATCAGCGGGGCGGAGCTCCTTGGCAAGAGTGTGGTCAACCCGGCCAACGGCGAAGAGATCCCTGTGTTCCCAGGTTATTTTGTCGACGGCACGATAGGCACAGGCGTGGTGATGAGCGTCCCATCGCACGCGCCGTTCGACTACGTGGCCCTCGAGAGGCTGAGGCCCGCAGGATATGACATAACAACAGACAGGTACAAGAAGCTCATACAGATAGACAATCCGTCTGACCCGGATGCAGCAACGGCGAAGATACCTGCACTGTTCTATCTGCAGAAGATCAACGCCGATGCAAGCTCTCCAGACGACAAGATAGATGAGGCAACGAAACTCGTCTACAAAGAGGAGGCGCACTTCGGCAAGATGCTTGTAGGAAAATATTCCGGCATGCCGGAGGTCACTGCAAGGGACAGGATACGGGACGACCTCATCGCGAGCAGGGACGCGTTCAATGTCTATACGATAAGCAACGACGAACCTGTGTTCTGCAGATGCGGCTACAGGATCGTAGTCAAGATAGTCGACAACCAGTGGTTCATCAACTACGGCGACCCGGCATGGAAGGACGCGGCCAGGCAGGGACTCAGCTCATTGGAGGTCTTCCCGGCTAAGTACAAGTCTACGTTCGAGAAGGTCATAGAGTGGATAAACCTCAGGGCCGCGGAGAGGGAACAGGGCCTAGGGACCAGGTTCCCGCTGAACCCCGGTCATATAATCGAGTCGCTCTCAGATTCGACGATATACATGTCATATTACACGTTCATACACATAATAAGGGGCAACGGCGTCGCAGCGGAGCAGCTCAAGCCGGAGCTCTTCGATTACGTCCTGAACGGAAACGGGAGCATCAAAACTGCATCGAAAGCGACAGGCATAGACACGCTCGTGATACAGAAGTGCAGGGATTCGTTCGAATACTGGTACGGCTTCTCGTCAAGGCACTCGGGGCCTGACCTCCTGTGGAACCACCTTACGATGTATCTGTTCAACCACGTCACGATATTTGACAGGAAGTTCTGGCCCTCCCAGGTCATCATGAACGGGAGCGTCAACTACGAGGGCCAGAAGATGAGCAAGAGCATAGGCAATGTCATACCGCTTGTCGATGCACTCGCCAGATACGGAGCCGATCCGATAAGGTTCGTGAGCGTAGCAGGCGCAGAGCTCGATACCGACACGGATTTCAGTGCCGACAGCTGCGGAGGCGTCACCACAAGGGTCGACATGCTGCACAAATACATAATAGGGCTCGCGGACATGAAGAGCAAGGAGCTCGGCCACCTTGATTACTGGCTCTACTCCAAGCTGCATTCGAAGATCGCAGCTGCAACACAAAGCATGGACAGGCTCGAGATAAAGGCCGCATATACGGAGATATTCTACAGCTCGATAAACGAATTGAAGTGGTACATGGATAGAGGGGGCAACAACGAGATTGTGGTAAGGGAGTTCATCGAGGCGGTAACCCTCATGCTCTCGCCAGTGATGCCGCACGTTGCGGAGGAGTTCTGGCAGATGCTCGGGAAGTCTGGCCTGGTGGTTAAGGAGGAATGGCCCGCATCCAACGAGCAGATGATCAACAGGCAGGAAGACACAATAGAGAGCGTCATAATGGATACGATTGCTGACGTGAACAACACGATGGCGCTCACATCGAAAATAGATGTGAACAAGAACAAGAAAGTCTCTGAGGTAAAGATAATAATCGCTGACGACTGGAAGCTCAAGGCCTATAACGCGCTTGCGAAGAGCAGGAGCATCGGCTCGGCTATGTCGAATGACTTCGGAGCCGGCAAGGCGGTTGTCTCTCTCTATCTTAAGCAGTTCGCCAAGAACTTAAACGGCATGCAGGAGCTTCCAAACATAGGCAGCGAGACGCTCCAGAAGGCCTTTGTAGAGGCATCAGACTACCTGTCAACCAGATTCGGATGCAAGGTTGTAGTAGAGTCTGAGAAAACGACAAAGTCGCAGAGGGCCTCGAGGGCCCTGCCGGACAAGCCTGCCATAGACCTGGAATGGAAGTGATGATGTGGGAATGCTGAATAAGTACGATGCCTTTGTCTTCGACTGGGACGGCACGCTTAACAATCTCAGGTTCACAGTCTGGCTCAACGAGAAACTTAAACGTGCTTTAGGAATATGGAACAAAGACAGCTCAATTAAGAAGATAGACATAAACTCTCACGACATAAAAAGGAAGATAAAGGCCGGGAACATCGAATACGACATAGCGATGCCACTGGTTGACGTGCTCATGTTCTTCAGCAAGCCGAAGCTCCACAACGACACGAGGGAGCTGCTCGAGGCCTTGAAGAAACACAGGAAGAAGATCGCGATATTCTCAAACGGAAGAAGCTCCAGGCTGATAAGGGAGCTCTCGTATGCCGGCATAGCCGATTATTTCGACGTCATAGTGAGCGGCATGGACATAAAGGCGATGAAGCCGAATCCCACAGGCCTGAAGGTGATAATCAAGACCCTGGGTGTGAGGCCGGAAAGGACCCTTTACATAGGCGACATGACCGATGACATCATCGTCGCCAAGCTCAACAAGGCCCATTCGTGCGCCATAGCGAACGGGCTCGACAGCAGGCACACGCTGAAGAGCATGAAACCTGACTACATATTCGATAACATAGAAGGCCTGAAGAGGGCGCTATAGCGTGCTTCTCGGAACCCTATCCTTGGCCCTTTTCTCTATCTTCTGGAACTCTTCTGACTCCAGAGCCTCATGCGACGCGAAGCCTCTGAGCCATTTCACATAATCGAGATCGTTCGTGAAGACCACCTTGTTCAGCATCCCGAACTTTGATATCTCGACCCCTGCCTTCATTGCGCAGTCTACGCGCTCCATTATGAAGCCAAGATTTTCCCTGATTATATTCCTATGTTCGTCTAATATGCTGATCAGGGTTACCTCGGGTGCCTTGAACAGCCCCTTGTTGCGTCTGTACGAGTCCCTTGCAGCATTAACGGCGATGTACTCTAATTTCTCCTCTAGGTCATACACCTGCCGCACTTCGTCAGGCTCTTCTATCGCAACCCCCTCAGGGATGCACCTGTAACCTATGCCGCTCTTGTCTATCATGATACTCACGTACCCGAGCTCATCTATTCTGCAGCCTGAGAGCCATTCCAGCATGGTCCTCACCGCCTTCTCAAGATTCTTGTTGGTTATCATCTGGTCCGTGCGCGCCTCCCCCTTTATCATCACCAGCCCTTTGGGGAGCCTGTTATTCCTTTCCTCTATCTCATCTATTAGTTGCTCAAAGTCCGAGTCTCTGGTAACAAGAATGCAGCCCTTTTGGACCGCATGGTTGAGTATATGTTTGTCTTTGCTGAGATTTATGTCAAAGACGTGTGTTGCTGTGAACCCGAACGATCTGATTATCTCGCAGACATGCGGAGATACGTTTGCGTCTATTAGGAACCTCAACCCACCCTGTCTTCCCTATCCACGCTTGGATTAAACACGGGGTAATATTTATAACTTCACTAAGGCCGGATTTGCCTTAAGTAAGCACAAAAGGCTTTTATCTTTTAGCAGACCAACACAAAAGTGGTTGGATGTCTGTAAGAAGTGTGAACTTTGATAGAGGCGATGCTTACGCGGTCAATATCGGTGATGGCTTCTTTGCAAGAAAGGTAGTCCACGCTGCACAGCCCCATAAGGATACAAGCGAGATGATCAAGAGCGTGCGCGAAGACCTATTTTCAGCGCTCTGCGGGCTGTATAAGACGTCCGCGGATCTGGAAGGAAAGGATTCCGCAGCGTATAGGAGAGTGCTCTCGGTAATTAAGAGGCTGAAGGTCAGATTCGAGGCCAGCTCACTCAAGGAATCCATCAGCGATTATATCGATACCGACTTCTTGGGCAGGGCTCTGGATGACCCCAAGAGGTATATTGAAATGCTTGCACTCGAAGCCTCTTCCGACCGCATCTCCAATGAGGGGACGCCGCTGATACTGATGCATTACAGCGAGCTGCGCGACATGGCCCTAGAGAGCGGCTCCAGATTCAGCAGGCGCCACTCCCAGTACGTCAGGCTCTAGCCGTCGACGCACAGAAAGCCTTTTATACCCAGAGATTCACAACCTTATCATATACGGAGTAACGGCAGACAGCCTGATTCTACGTATGAGCAAAAGATGTAATGGAAGACGAAGGAAGAAATGAAGGAGAGTTCCAGGAAGGAAACGAAAGAGGAGGCTACGGCGGCAGAGGCGGACGCGGCGGAAGGGGAGGCATGAACATAAAGCCTGACTATTTCCTACCAAAGCCTGTCAAGGTCGGCGACGAAGTTGAGGTCAAGGTCGAGGCGGTTGCTTCGAAGGGAGACGGCATAGCCAAGAAGGACGGATTCGTGATCTTCATAAAGGGCGCAAAGGAAGGCGACACCATAAAGGTCAGGATAACGGACGTCAAGGCAAGATTCGCGATCGGAGAGATAATAAGCTAATCGCTTTTATCTTTTCTTTTTCTTTTATTTTTATAATACTGATATTTAGCTTTGCGAAGGCAATGCATATCGCTGCTTAGCATGTACGACATCAGCGTTGATGAGAGGTGGAACAGGTATTGGCTAGAGCACAAGCTAGCCAATTTCGACGAGAACGACGCAGAGAAGCCAATATACGTGATAGACTCGCCGCCGCCGTTCACGTCAGGCACTTTGCACATGGGCCACGTGTCAAGCTACTCGTTTGTTGACTTCATGGCAAGATACAAGCGCATGAAGGGCTTCAATGTCCTGTACCCGCAGGGTTGGGACACCCAGGGCTTCCCAACAGAGAAGGCGGCAGAGGCGAAATTCGGCATATCACTCCCACGCGAGGAATTCTACAAGCGATGCTCCGAAATCGCGCATGAAAATCTGGCTGCAATGAAGGCCCAGATGCGGCTTCTTGGCTGTTCGTTCGATGAACGCTACGAATACATAACTATGACACCGGAGTACAGGGCCAAGGTGCAGCTGTCGTTGCTCATGATGCATGACAAGAAGCTCATATACAGGGAGAAGAGCCCTGTAGAGTGGTGCACCAGGTGCTTGAGCGCAATTGCACATGCAGAAACAGAGGAAAAGAGCGTGGAAACAAATTTTGTTCATGTTAATTTTGAGGTTGTGGGCACCAAGAAGCACATAACCATCGCAACCACAAGGCCGGAGCTCATGCACGCGTGCGTCGCGCTCGCGGTGAATGGCAATGACGACAGATACAAGGATATAATCGGCAAGAAGGTGGCCGTGCCGCTGTTCGGGCAGCATGTGGAGATAATAGCTGATGACCATGTCGATGCTGCGCTCGGAACAGGTGCAGAAATGGTCTGCACATTTGGCGATAAGGTTGACCGCGAGATGTACTACAGGCACAAGCTGAAGTACATAGAGGCGATAGACCAGAGAGGAAGGCTTGCGAACGCCGACAAGTTCAGCGGCATGAAGATATCCGACGCAAGGCCTGAGATAGTAAAGGCGCTTGAGGCAGCGGGCGCTGTCGTAAAGATTGAGAAGATAACGCACAGCGTAAAGGTGCACGACAGGTGCGGCACAGAGATAGAGCTCATACCCTCTATGCAGTGGTTCATAAAAGTGAAGGAATTCGCCGGCCTGATAAAGGACATAGCGAATGACATAGGATGGACCCCGGAATTCACAAAGCAGTATCTTATCGACTGGGCCAATTTCATAGACTGGGACTGGATAATATCGAGAAACAGGGTCTTCGGGACCCCTATACCGTTCTGGTACTGCGAGAAGTGCGGGGAGATAATCGCGCCTGAGAAGGCAAAGCTGCCTGTGAACCCGGCACTGGAGGGATCGCCATTAGACAAGTGCCCAAAATGCGGCGGAAAGGCAGTAGGCGAGACTGCAACGTGCGATGTCTGGGTCGACTCGTCGATAACCCCGCTTGTAATAACCGGGTGGCCCGACAACAAAGAGCTATTCAAGAGATCGTTCCCTGTGGATCTCCGCGTCCAGGGAACCGAGATAGTGAGGACATGGGCATTCTACACAATATTCAGGTCATGGGCGCTTACCGACAACAAGCCGTTCGAGAAGATGCTTGTCCATGGCATGGTGCTCAGGCCAGACGGGAAGAGGATGAGCAAGAGCAAGGGCACAGGCATCTCGCCTGAAGAGCTGCTCAAGAAATATCCTGTGAGCCCTGTAAGGCTGTGGGCGGCCCTGAGCAGCGCCATAGGGAAGGACAAGCCCATACTCTACAACGACTTCGATTATGCGAAGAGCTTCATAATAAAGCTGTTCAACTCAGCCGCGTTCGTGAAGACCGCTATCGACGGCAAGAAAGTGCCTACGATAGAGCCGTCCAAGGACATGGGCATATTCGACGTATGGATACTCAACAGGCTCAACACCATAACGAAGCTTGCGGACAACGCGTATGACACGTTCGCGTTCTACGAGGCCGCAAACGCGGTGATAAACTTCTACTGGCACGAATTCTGCGATTACTACCTTGAGAACGTGAAGCACAGGGTCTATTCAACAGACAAGAAGATGGAAAAGAGCAGGCATGCCGCTGTGTTCACGCTGCACCATGTGCTTATGACCACGCTGAAGCTCCTCACTCCGATAATACCGCACATAACCGAGGAGGTCAATTCCATGTTCAATTCAGACATCAGCATAACGCTTGCAGAGTTCCCGAAGCACACGGAAAGGAAGGCGCCTCCAGATTATGCGATAAACGGCATAGTCTACAACAGCGACATAATAGACGAGGACTACGAGAACGTGGGCGCGTTCCTGAACACGATAATAGCAGAGGTCAGGAAGGCCAAGGCAAGCGCCAGGATAGCCCTAAACAAGGAGATACCATCAATTAATATAAATGTTCCTGAAGAATATTATAAGGCAGCAATCGCCGCAAAGGGCGAGATAGCCCAGATCTGCAAAGCTCAGGCTGTCGAGGTTGCCCAAGGAGTCTATTCTGTAAGTATCAAGGTATAGACCCTATTTGTAGGTTTAAGCAAGTGAATCAATGGCAAGAATGCATTCAAAGAAGCACGGCAAGGCTAAGTCCGTAAAGCCGGTACCGGCAGAGGTTACTGCGCCGCAGCTCTCCAACAATCAGATAGAGGAGCTCATAATCGGCTACGCAAAGCAGGGCATAAGCCCGGCGATGATAGGAGAGAAGCTCAAGAGGGAACACGGCGTGCAATATGTCAAGCAGGCGCTCGGCAAGAGGCTTGTCACGGTCCTGAAGGAGAAGAAGCTCTCAACACAGATACCTTCAGACATGCTTACGCTCATGAAGAAGGCAGTGAACCTTCACAGCCATCTCTCAACAAACGGACAGGATGTCCACAACAGGGTAAGGCTCATGAGGATAGAGGCAAAGATATGGAGGCTCACAAAGTATTACATTCGAGAAGGAGTGCTTCCTGCAACATGGAGATACGATCCTAAGCAGGCAGAGCTCATCATAAAGGGAGCAGCGTGATCATATGGCAATACAAAAGAAGGTAGACACCTGGAAGCTCAAGAAGTGGTACTCCGTTTACGCGCCGAAGGCATTCAACAACGCGCTAGTAGGCGAGATGCCAGCTAATGAGGACAAGGTCGCGATAAACAGGAACATAGTCGTGAGCCTCGACCATCTGACAAAGAACCCCAATCACGCTTATACGAACGTTGTGCTCAAGGTAACGGACGTAGAGGGCACAGCGGCGCACACGAAGATCGTATCAATACAGCAGCTCTACAGCTACATCCGATCGTTGGTAAGAAGGTACAGAAGCATAGTCGCGTCGGTACAACCGGTAACGACAAGCAACGGCACCAAGATGGTGATAAAGCTCCTCGCCATAACGAAGGGAAGAACGGCACACAGCAAGATACTCGGCATAAGGTCTGAGATGAACCAGCTCACAAGCGAGTTCTTCAAGGCAAACGATTCAGATGCCGCGATCAACGCGATAATTGAAGGCAGATTCCAGGCCGAGATAGCAGGCAAGCTCTCGCATATCGCGCCGCTCAACAAGCTCGAGGTACGAAAGCTTGAAGTTGAGCAGTAAGCCTTCCGCTAATTCTGCAGCTGCAAAAGTAATTTAAATGCATTCAGCGTAAGTCCTCTCTGTTTATTTTTCAAGGGGCGACTTGATGACTACAAAAAAGCTGGAACAGAGCCGTAGCTGGCAGCCTTTAGAGTTGAGGGACGCGAAGGCCATATACAACGAGGAGTTCCAGCTCGGACAGCATACGCACTTCCTGAACACGTTCGAGCGCATCGCGTATCCGTCAAGGGCCGCAGGGTACGACCACATCTCGAAGGGCGTAGCGATAATCGGCCGCCTAATCGCAGACAGGAACGTAAACGTGGCGCTGATAGCCGAGAAGGTGAGAGAAAGGCCTGAGATTAACCAAGGGGCAGGGTTCTCGCTCGCGATGTTCCTGGAGGCCGAGTCGGCAAACAATGGAATGGAAACAGGCAGGAGGCACCCAAACGCGAGCAGCCTGTTCAATGATGTCGAAGACGCGGCAAACGGGAAGAGGATAAGGCTTGAGGGGCCGTGCCCATTGGACCGCGAATTTGCTGGAGAGGCGGCCGGCGCAACCGTAAGGTGCATGTTCAAGGCACCCTCAGTGGGTGCAGACTCGCAGATATCTGTCGATGCGATAGTGAATGACCCGTTGCTCGAAGAGGTGACCATGATGCTAAGGAGACAGCTTCATGACCAGATGATCACGCTCAGGAAGTGATCAGCTCAGCCCTATAAACGCCACACCTACTGCAATGACGACTACGCCAACCCATCTTAAGATAGGCACATTCTCCATGAGTATGAAGTTCGCGAATATGACCGTGAAGATGTAGCTCAGGCCGCCGAGGCTGTACGCCCAGCTCAGGTGCACTCTGCTCAGTATGAAGAAATAGAAGCCAGTAGAGACTATGTAGGCCACAAGCCCTGCTATTAGGTATGGGATGAGCATGGACTGTTGTGCGAGCCCCGCCTTGAAGAGCAGCTGCCCTACAGCCCCCAGTAGCGTCGAAAGCACGAGAACGGCAACGTACTTCATCTTCGAGCTAGCCAACCAAACACCTAGAATGTCATAGCGACTATGACTATGCCTGCGAATATCACTACTATGCCCAAGGCCCTCAATCTACTAACCCTCTCCTTAAGCACTATCGCGGAAAGCAACGCTATGAATATGAAGGTGCTCGCGAACGTGGGATACACTATGGAGAGGGCAGCCTGATTGAGCGCATATAAGTATACTGCCAGAGCGACGAGATACCCTGCTATCCCGCCTATTATCCATCTGTTCTTGAATACCTTCAACAGTTCCCTAGCACCATGGATCCGTTTGCTTAACCCTCTCTTGTACATGAGCTGCGATAACGATGCTATAAGGGCCGCAATAAGGGTTATAAATATGATTGGGTATATATTCACGATAATCTACCAATGATTATATGGCAATGTTGTCGAAAGAGTTCGCCATGTCGGCGCTCACAGTGATTCTTGTTATAATAGCGATAGTCACATTTATATACTCTGGTGCGTCGTTAATCTTCTACGCAGTCGTATTGATAGCGCTCATAGTCGGCTTTTCGAACACCTGGCTTCTATCGAAGACGCCAAGGGAGCGCGAGACGATTGCAGCGCAGGCTAACACAGTAAACATAGCAAGGAAGGCTCCTGCAAGAAGGGGAAAGGCCGCAAGAAAGCGCAGATAATCCTGATGTTTCATGAACACGCTTCTCATAGCAGAGAAACCTAGCGTCGCTCTAAGGCTAGCCATAGCCTTGGGCCAGAACACGCAGAAGAGGCAGGTCGTCAACGGCGTAAGCTATTACGAGATACAGCGCAACGAGGGCATGCTCTACATTGCTGCTGCTGTCGGCCACATCTACACTGTAAGGCAGAAGGGCCTGAAGCACGGTTACCCTGTCCTTGACGTGGAATGGGTCGCATCATATGAAGAGAACCCGAAGGCAGATTATACGAAGAAGTATCTGGAGGTGTTCCAGATGCTTGCAACGAAGTGCGACAGGGTGATAAACGGCTGCGACTACGACATAGAAGGAACAGTGATAGGCACCAACATAATAAAGTTTGTCTTCAAGAAGCTCGACAAGGCACAGCGAATGAAGTATTCAACGACTACGATACCAGACCTTCAGAACGCGTATGCCCATCTTGAATCAATAGACCTGAACAACTTCTATGCAGGCGAGGCGAGGCACATGCTCGACTGGCTCTGGGGCATAAACCTGAGCAGGGCCCTCTCGAGCGCGATATCCGCAACAAGCTTCAGAAGACCTCTTAGCATCGGAAGGGTGCAGGGCCCGACTCTGGCAATCCTTGCAAAACGCGAGATCGACATCTCAAATTTCGTGCCGAAGAATTACTGGAAAGTGGCGGTAATCGTAGACAAGTCAGAATTCAGCAATGTCAAGGGCGACATGTTCGACCAGAAGATGGCCAACGATGCACTCGAAGAGACAAAGAAGCATCTGAAAGACGCATTCATAGAAGACGTAGAGGAGAACGAGCAGATGGTAAGGCCGTACCCTCCATTTGATCTAACGTCGTTGCAGCTTGAAGCGAGCAGGGCACTGCGCATAGACCCATCTATGACATTGCAGATAGCGCAATCGCTGTACGAGAAGGCTTACATATCATATCCCAGGACATCGTCCCAGAAGCTTCCTCCTACTTTGGGCCTCAGCAGGATAATAGGCGAGCTTGCCAAGAACCCGGCATACGCTCCAATAGCCAACAGGCTTATACAAGAGAAGAGGTTCAGGCCTAACGAGGGCATAAAATCAGATGCTGCGCATCCGGCAATATATCCGACAGGCGTGATGCCGAAGACCCTCACCCAGATGGAAGAGAGGGTCTATGACCTGATAACGAAGAGATTCCTTTCGTGTTTTGCCGGCTACGCAAAGGTAGCGAAGATGAAAGTGACAGCGAAGATAGGCGCAGAGAGATTCTCGGCCAACGGCTCAAGGATAACTGAGAGGGGCTGGCTTGAATTCTATGATTATGCCACAATGGCCGAGAAGATGCTGCCGAAGTTCACGAAGGGCCAGAAGGTCTCTGCAACAGATCCGTACATACAGGAGTTCCAGACGCAGCCGCCCAGAAGGTACTCCAAGGCCATGCTCTTGTCAGAGCTTGAAAAGAAGAACCTCGGCACAAAGGCCACAAGAGCTGCGATAATAGACACGTTGTTCAGGCGCGGCTACATAGATGGCATTGCGATAAAGGCAACGAACTTTGGGATGAGCGTCTACAAGGCGCTAAACGATTATGCGAACATGATCGTCAGCGAAGACACGACCAAGAGGCTCGAAGAGGACATGGAAAAAATATCTGAGGGCAAGAAATCAGAAGACGATGTGATAAAGGAGGGCAAGGACCTGCTCCTCGAGGCACTCAAGATATTCGACAAGAACAAGGCAAAGATAGGCGAGGAGATGCAGAAAGGCCTTCAGGACAGCGAGGAGGTCCTAGGTGCATGCCCGAAGGACGGAGGCAAGCTGGTAGTGCGAAAGTCGAGGATAGGAAAGTCTTTTGCAGCGTGCTCCAATTACCCTAAGTGTACAGTTACATATTCATTGCCGCAGAACGCAAAGATCGTCCCAACAGGCAACGTATGCCCCCACTGTCACACGCCGATAGTGAAGGTGATAAGGAGGGCAAAAGGCGTATTCGAGATGGACCTTGACATGAACTGCATAACCCATGCCGAATGGAAGAAGAAGCAGGAGGCAAAGGCGGTAAAGGCGGCAGAGCTGGAAGGGCAGAAGGCGGCAGCGCCGAAGAAAGCTGTAGCAAAGAAAGCTGTCGCGAAGAAGGAGCCGAAAGCAGCGAAGCCAAAGGTTAAGAAAACTACAAAGAAGAAAGAGGCAGCAACATGAACATGTTTATCCCACAGCCGTACAAGCGATTGAAGAGAGGCCCGCAGGTGATTCTGCCGAAGGACATCGGCGTCATAATGGCGTACACCGGCCTGAACAGAGAGAGCGTCTGCGTCGATGCTGGCACAGGCAGCGGCTGGCTCGCGGTATCGCTTGCAAGGGTAGCTAAGCAGGTAACAAGCTATGAGCTGCGCCCTGAGTTCATAAAAATAGCCGAGAAGAACAAGGAGAACGAGAAGTTAAGCAATCTAACGATAAGAAATGCGGACATCTCAAAGAAGATATACGAGAAGGACGTTGACATAATAACGCTTGACATGCCTAATTCTGACAAAGTAGTAAGCAAGGCACACAAGGCCCTCAAGCCTGGAGGCTATATCGTAGGTTATTTGCCGCACATTGAGCAGGTAAAGGCATTTACAGCAAAGTTAGAGCGATACAAATTCAGCAACATATTTGTTGCTGAGGTAATAATCAGGGACATGCTGGTAAGGAAAGAGGGGGTAAGGCCCTCAACTAAAGGAGTCTGGCATACCGCGTATCTCGCATTTGCGCAGAAATAACAGTAGGCAAAGCCTCTAATCATAAAATACAGCAAAGATCCTTGTCGTCGTTAGAATTTTAGAAGAAGGATAAATATTAGGCGTATGCAAAGCATACGCCTGGGTGGATGAGAATAGGTTTACAGAATACGCGTAAAGTTGCGTGGTATGGTATTTGAAGAAAGGGTATATAAACCTTGCGATTCCTCTGACGCAATTGACGAACCCTACTTCGCCTTTCCGGACAGGTACTTGTTGACGAGATCGACGGCCTGGTCTATGGCCCTCTCTATCTCCTTCTTTGTCCTTGCGCCCGTGCAGATTATCTTTCCGTTCTTGAAGAGAAGAAGTGCTGCCTTTGGCTCATGAACCTTGAAGATTGCACCAGGGAACTGCTCAGGCTCGTAGTCAACATCATGCGAGAGCTTCGCCAGCCCGTATAAGTCGAGGTCAACATTGAGCTCTGCCTTTGCCACTATGTTCTCTACTCTATATGTGGGCTTGAGCACCACGTGCTTGTGCGGAGGATATATCTGACCCGATTTTGCCATAGGATTCACTGAGATTAAGCTTCAGTATAAGTTGATACCTAAGGGTTTAAATAGGCATATTACAGAAGAGTATTGTAAGTGCTAATTCAGTGATATTAATGTCGGAAAGATCAGGAGGCTTATTCGTTGGAAGGACAAGGCACCTGGCAAGGCATCACAAGCCTTCAGCCCTCAGCGTAAGGGACATAATCAAGGATGTCAAGGTAGGCGAGAGCGTCGCTATAGTACCAAAGGGCAACTTCAAGAACATTCCACATCCAAGGTACAGGGGCAAGGTAGGCAAGGTAATAGAGGTAAGAGGATCTGCCTATGTTGTTGAGATAAACGTCTTCAATGCAAAGAGAAGGCTTGTCGTCCCTGCGGTTCATGTGCAGAAGGTAGTGGCGCAAAAGAACACAGCTAAGGAGTAATCTATTCTCCCAGCTACCTAAGCCAGGCACTTCTAGACCCCCTTCTCTATTTATTACCTAATCCCTCAAATGCCATTATGCCTCTTTCTAGAAACAAATAAATATGTCAGCTATCCATATCTTCATGGGCGATATGATGAAGGGTAAATACACTATAATAATAACAAAGGGCAAGTTCGCTTTTGTTGCTTATTGTGAAGAATTGGGGATAGCTAGCCAGGGCAGGACCGTCAAAGAGGCAAAGAAGAACGTATCTGAAGCCATAGACCTCTACCTCGAAGAAGCAAGAGATTCGAAGGTGGCTAAAAGTAATTTGCCGATAGTGACTACTATATCTATAGGGTAGTTACATGGCAAAGTTGCCTGTGCTTTCTGCTTTAGATGTGGTTAAGGCACTGGCCAAATTAGACTTCAATGTATCCAGGCAGCGCGGTAGCCACATAGTCTTGGTAAGGTTTGAGAAGCAAGGCAAGAGAATAGTCGTAGTACCTAATCACAGACAAATAGATCCAGGAACATTGTTGTCGATCATCTCCCAAGCGGATACGACCAAAGAAGATTTCTTGAGCTTAATAAAATAAATTATCTGCCCCTGAAGTCTCGTCTGTACGGCTTCGTGAACATGTAGAAACGTTCATTGCCCATCAGCTCTGATACGACCCTCTCTGTGATGAGCTTTGCTGGATCTTGCAGCAGCGGCACCCTTGCGGATATGTCGGCGAAGCTCTCGAACTTCTTCTCGGTCCTTGCCTTTATTATCGATTCAAGGTGGCGCTTGCCTACTCCCGGGAGCAATTCAAGCGAGTGCTGCCTTATGTTCAGCGCTCCTGCAGTGTTGAAGATATTGACAAAATGAGCCTCCTTCTCCTTCACAATCTTCATTATCATATTATTGAGCTCGTTCTTTGCAGTTTGCGTCAGCTCGTCGTAGCTTACCCTTGACTTTATGAGCATTATCTTGTCCCGCTCGTCCTTGCCTATGTAGACACGTTCGCCGATGGCCATCGTGGCGCCAGGCTTCGGCGTGGCCTCAAGTAGAGTAAACCTCTCTTCTCCGATAAGCTGCGCTATCGGCTCCGGCCTGTTAGAAAAAGACTTGCCAGTGAGCATGAAGTCAAGAACGAATGCGTGTTCCTCTCTCCTCTCTTCTGTTTCCATATCAACTCACGTGCAAATTGCATCAAAACACTTAACTCTTCTCCTTGATCAGCGCGAGTATCTTGTTTACGGTCTCGTCGTCGAAGGTCTTCCTCTCGGAAGCGAGAATCTGCTTCAGAAGCATGAAGTTCTTCGGCCTTATCTCTATTATCTTGAAGATCGTCTTCTCGTTCAATATTCCGAGGTCGTCGAGCTTCTTCTTGAGCTTGTCTGAGTCAGCGGCATCAGCCGCGAACTTGCTAGCGTGCTCGAATGCTGTCTGCTGCTCGTAAGATAAGCCCTTTGGCGATGACTTTCTCTTCTTTATTATCTCCAGTACCTCTGATATGCCTACTGCCCTGTTTCCCTTTGTCTCTTTTCCTATCATAAAATCACACAAAATTCCTCTTCATTACCTGTCAGCTATTTAATGCTTCCAGAGTATTATACTTAGGGGATTCAGCCTTTATAAAGGTTATGTGTATGGACGCCAAGACAGCATACGAAGCTGTGCTCAAGGAGGTAAAGAAGCACATAGCAGGCAAGGACGAGGTTATTGAACTGATGTTCATAGCCCTCATAGCCAACGGCCATGCGCTTCTTGAGGGCGTGCCTGGTGTGGCAAAGACAACCATGGCGAAGACCCTTGCCGCTGCCATAGATGCAGAGTTTAACAGGATACAGGGCACTCCGGACCTGCAGATAACAGACATAATCGGCTACACCTACATGGAAGGGAATGAGATAAAGCTCAAGAGCGGCCCCATATTCACCAACATCCTTCTTATAGACGAGTTGAACAGGGCGCCTCCGAAGACAACGACCGCGCTTCTCGAAGCATTGGAGGAGCGCCAGGTAACTGTGGCAGACCAGACCATGCAGCTAAAGAGACCGTTCATAGCGCTTGCGACCCAGAACCCTCTCAACATAGAGGGCACAACATCACTGCCGAAGGTGCTGGCGGACAGGTTCCTTATGAGGATTGCCGTAACGTATCCGACGATACAGGAAGAAGAGGAGATGCTCAGGATAAAGGAGCACGAGGAGAGGGTCAAGACCGAGCGGGTCATAGGCAAGGAGGACATACTCAAGTTCCAAGAAGATGTAAAAGACATAAAGATATCGGACAGCGTCGTAGATTACGTAGCCAAGATAGTGAACGCAACAAGGACCGACATCCACATGGTCATGGGCGCAAGCCCAAGAGCAGAGATAGCATTCATGCAGTGCGGCAAGGCAAGGGCATTGCTCCAGGGAAGGACAGAGGTAACGATAGACGACATAAAGTTCCTTGCAAGGCCGATCCTCAGCCATAGGATAGTCGTGAGGGCAACAGGCGGAATAGGGGTCAACGGCGTCATAGACGGGATAGTTGCCACGCTCAAGTGATTATTTAACGTATTCTAGGATGCGCTTCTGAGATAGAAGATCTTTCAAAAGCGCGCTGTTCTGCACCCAGGTCTTGATTCCTATCTCCATCTTAGTTCTCGTATAAGCGAACATCTCATTTAGGCCATGCAGTATTACTGGCTCTGTCTCAAGCGTTGCCCTGACGTGTTCCCTAACGTTCCAGACCCCTACTGGCATGATATAACCCTTGTGCACCTCCCTGAGTATTAGGCCAATCGCCTGCTTCTGCAGCAGCTGCAGCTTCTCAGTCACCGCAAGCCTTCCGGAGTAATAGCAACCGCCCATCTCAGCGTATGTCTTCCTGCCGTTATACCCCTCATATGACCCGAATATCGATATGTCCTGCCCGTTCTCGTTCCATACCGTTCCAGGATAGAAGGCCTCAATTGACTCGTATTGCCAGTTGCCTGGTATAAGAAACACGAGCCATCTGTTGTCGAGCGCCTCGTGGTAATACGCGTGTATGGCGTCAACGGAATTGTAGCTCTTGACCTCTTCTAGGTTTGACTTCGACAGCGTGTCGTCAACTGCTGTTATGCTCCATCTCGTGGGCACGAACTTCCTGTTCCTTCCAAGCCCAAACAGCCCGGCAGACAGGCCTTTCTGTATCTTCGAGACCGGTATGCCTTTGTCATACAGCTCTATCATCGCGGTCTTGGCTGTCGCATCCGTATCGGAGTACCTTTTCTCGACTATTGTGTCTGCCCTAACATTGTAAAGCTCAAAGTTCTTCACCATGGCGCTGGGCCCGAACGGCTGCACCTCATCCCGCATGGCAATCTTAACAAACGGCTTCTTCGAGAATGCGACCTCCGCCTCCGCAGGCCTGTCCGCAAGCGCCAGATCCCTGACCATCTCCTCCATCCTGCCGTTCTCGACGTTCGTGACCTTGGTCTTGTACATGCCTCTTACGATCCTGGACCTCATGTCTACTATATTGTCTATCGTCATGTTCCTCCACCGCTCAGGGGTGGCAAGAATAGATGTATCGCCAAACTCAGGAGGCACCATGGGCCCTATGTTCACATAAGGGTAGTCGTGCCTGCCGACGAAGAGCTCAGTAGGGGAGCTGCCCGCAATGTCGAGCTTGTCTATGAGCGGCATGGTCTTAATCTTGTAGTAATAACGGAGGAGCGCAGGGTCTCTCATGTGCCTATACACGATGTCTGAGCGCTTTGCTACCAGGCCCTTGTTCTCAAGTTCCTCAATCATAGCAGCGCGGTCCAACGCCTCACCCATTACTGATTCTGCAAACATCTTTTTAGCTCTTTCATGACAAGGCTTAACGTGATTTCACGAGGAGCGTAATCGACAAAATGAACAGGGTATTCAAAGACTCAAAGGCAGATGCCATTGTCTTAATAAACACCAACACAAATGAGCAGGATCCTAACTTTAGTTACCTTACCGGCTTCACGTCTGGCTTATTCGAGCAGAACATACTGATAGCTACAAGAAAATCGCTGATTCTCCTTACAAATGCGCTCGAGTACGAGAATGCAAAGAGGAACAGACCTAAGGAGATGCGCGTCGTGCTTATGACTAAATCAAAGCAATTTGCTACCGAGCTTGCACGAGCCTGCAAGGGCAAGACTGTAGGAATAAACGGCTTTTACCTTCCATACTCTTACTATAGGAAGATAAAGGAGTTGACCAAGGCAAAGCGCGTAGTCGATGTGGCCTCAGACTTTTACAGGGCAAGAAAAATCAAAGATGACGAAGAGATAAGAAGAATACACATAGCTAGCAACATAACCAAGAAAGCGATAAAAGAGACACAGCGGGATCTGAAAGAGGGAATGTCTGAAAGGGACGTGGCAGCAAGATTCGAATACATAATCATAAAGCACGGTGCTGATGGCTCGGCTTTCCCAAGTTGCATTCAATTCGGTAGCAACTCGGCGTTGCCGCATCATATGCCTGACAATACAAAGTTGAAACCAAACAGTATAGTCCTTCTTGATGTAGGTGCCAGATATAGGAATTATTGCGCTGATGTCACTAGAACCTTCATCTTTAAGCCAGACAAGAGGTCAGAAAAGTACAAGAAGATGAAGGACATGCAAGACGCGGTACTGGGCTCGCAGGCGGCAGCACTAAAGATAACAAGGCATGGGGTATCTGGTAAGGATATACAAACAGCTGCGGCTGATTTCTTAAACAATTGGGGTAAAGGTAGATATGCAAGGTATTCATTTCCTCGTTTCCATGAACTAGGCCATTCGATCGGCATAGAAGTACATGATGGGCCGATAAATATAACGACAAAGGCAGACAACAAGGTTGAAGAAAACATGATATTCAGCAACGAGCCCGGAATCTATATCGTAGGATTTGGGGGCATAAGGATAGAGGATGACATGCTGATAACGAAGAAAGGCGCCCGATTCCTCTGATTATGTAGATTTCCAAAGTTCATCAAAGTGGCGCGCCAGTTCTGAGACCTTTCTCTGGTCGTTGGTTCGCTCTATGTGCTCTATGTTCTTGTGCATGCCATTGAATGTGAGGTTGGCGCTCCCTGTTATCGCTGCGCTATCTCCTATGTAAAGCTTCTCGTGGACGAACTTCTTGTCTGCGATCTTTACTCTCAGTCTTGCCTCCATCCTTCTCCTGTACGCCATGTAGAATAACGCAATAGTGATGATGTCGAATAGCGTGGCCAGCAGCCCTATGCCCAAGAACCTGATCCAAAACGCAAAAACCGCAGCTACGGTAAATATCGCTATAAGGTGCATGTATCTCTTGAACCTCCCAAGGCCCAGGAACTCCTTCAGCAGCGAGTTCCTGTACTCAAGCGAGATGTTCGATGTTATGATTCGGATGTCCTTCCTACGCTTCATGTTCAGAAGCATTCGTGTATAGTGGTTGCTGATGTACGGGGAGACTATCCTCAAGGTTTTGTCCTTGTTCTTTATCAGCTCGTCTACGAACTTGTAGGAGCTGTCCCCGCTATAAAGCTCGTCTTGACGTTGGTCGCTCATCGTCTCTGTAGTATATGGAAACGCAGATAAATAGGTGTTGCGTAAAACAATACATGCCAAATCCACCCAAGGTGAGGTTAAGGAACTATAAGGATTCCGACTATCCTGAAGTGCGGAAGACCATAATCGAATGTTTTGGCAAGGGCTACAGCGAGGAATGGGATAGCAGAGCGAATCTTAAGGGGAAGATCAGGAAGAGCCCAGGATCAATCATCATAGCCGAAGTGGATGGTAGGATCATAGGCAACGTGTTCGTTATAGACGACCATTGGGCAGGCCTGATCTCCAGATTGGCAGTACGCAAGAAGTACAGGAATCATGGCATAGGGCTGTTGCTGATGCGCGAAGCTGAGAGGAGACTAAAGAGATCAGGCGTTAAAGCACTTACTATTTTCGTGAACGATGGTAAGGAAGATCTAAAGTCGTATTACAAGAAGGATGGCTGGACGCCTACTAGCGCCTATAGGTGCTTCTATAAGATTGTTAAAAACAAAAAGGCGGCGTAGTATGCGCAGAAAGAACGTCAAACCCCAGATAATAGAGAAAGTAGGCTTCGATTTTAATTGGAGCGAAAAGAAAGTATGGAAATTAAAAATACCTGAGTCTTCCATGCCGATAAAGAGCCTTGAATGGCATTTCGACATACCATTTTGGGATAAGCAGGACGGATGTTATGACCTAACCCCAAAGCAAGTTTTGGCAAAGCCAATGCTCTACAGCGCAGAATACCGAAGGATCATGCACGCCGACTTAAGACACCCCATAGATGTGATGCGTAATAAGAGGAGATGGCTGATACTAGACGGTCTCCACCGTCTGGTTAAGGCTAAGACGTTAGGTATGAGCTACGTAAAAGTCAGAAAAATTCCTAGGAGTGCTATACCTAAGATATTAGTATAGAATCAGGCTGTTGCTTCTACCTTCCTTGTGTCTGTGCGCTTGTTCTTGAATGCCGACCTCTTCCTGAGGTTGCTCCAGCAGTCCTTGCAGATGACAAGCCTTACGACCTTCTGGCTCCTCTGCGAGCTCTTCTCGCAAAGGTCGCATATCTTCTTGTTGCAGTAGTTGCAGACCTCGTACTTGTATGTCTCGCGCTTGCACCTTTCGCAGATAACTGTCATGTATTTCGCCGATTGTACCTATGATTTTTAATAATACTTCTGCCAAAGAGAATCAGAAATATTACTTCAGATGATAATTGTGCGAATACATATAAAAACCTATGGCTGCACGCTCAACCAGGCAGACAGCGACATTATCGCATCGCTTCTTGATGATGGCACAAACGAGCTCACGGGAAGCGCGCATGACCCTGATGTTGTGGTAGTGAATACATGCACTGTCAAGAGGGCAACATCACAGAAGATATTATATGAACTTGGCAAATTGCAGGAAGCAGGCAAGCGCGTGGTCGTCACCGGCTGCATGGCAGGCGCAAACCAGGACCTTATCAAGAAGTATGCTCCAGGAGCAAGCATAGTAACAACAAGCAACATCCCGGAAATGCAGCAGGCTGTTTCGGCAACTAACTCAGGGCAGCAGGTAATGCTGACAAAATACAGGAAGGACGACAGGCTAGCATATTACAATCCGAACGGATCCAAGGTCGCAAGGATAGCCGTGAGCGACGGCTGCCTTTCTAGCTGTTCGTTCTGCGAGACCAAGTTTGCAAGAGGTCCGCTGAACAGCTTCGAAGAGCGAAGAATACTCGATGCCATACGATACAGCGTTGCAAGGGGCGCAAAGGAGATTCAGCTTACCTCGCAGGACATGGGCGCATACGGCCTTGATAGGAAAACGAATATCGCTGAGCTTATGTCAAAGATAACCGATATTGAAGGAGATTTCAGGGTCAGGGTCGGCATGCTCAACCCAGAACATCTGCACAGATACTTCGACGGGTTTGCTGAAGCCCTTCAATCGGAAAAGTTCTACAAGTTCATGCACCTTCCAGTCCAATCGGGAAGCGACAGGGTTCTCAGTGACATGCGAAGAGCATGCACAACAGCGGAATTCGAGGCTTTTGTCCTGGAGCTCAGAAAGCGGATCCCCGAATCGACCATAGAGACAGACATCATAGTCGGCTATCCTACAGAAACAGACAGCGACTTCGAGCTTACGCTTGATATGATAAAGAGGCTGAAACCCGATGTGACAAACATATCCAAGTTCGGGGCAAGGCCGCATGCCGATGCGTCTAAGCTGGCGCAGCATCCGCAGGGCATCATAAACTCGAGAAGCCTCATGCTCTCAAGGGTCGTAAGGTCTGTGCAGCATGAGCTCAACGACAGGCACGTAGGAAGGCATATGCCAATAACGATAACGGAAGACACGGAAAAATCATACAACGGCAGAAGCCTTTCATACAAACAGGTTGTTATAAGAAAGGTTCCATACAATGGTAAGATTGAGCTTGGTTCGACGCAAAATGTCGTCATAACCAATGCATCGGCCAACGTGCTTTACGGATCTATCGAGTGATGCGATGTACTCAAAAGAGATACTTGATTTCTTCAAGAAGAAGGGCATAAGCATAGGCGACAGGGTGTCGATATCATCCAGGGACATGGCGCTGGAGGGCGAGATAATGCCCAAGACGGAGGCCGGCGACAGGGCTACTATCGTGATAAAGCTAGACAGCGGCTACAACACCGGCATAAAGTTCTCTGAAGACATGGACATTGAGAAGCTCGCATCCGGCAAGGCAGAGGTCTCATTTCCAAAGGCAAAGGTAACGCAGAAGAAAGGACTACCGAAAGTAACGCTAATCTACACAGGCGGCACGATAGGCAGCAAGGTAGATTACAAGAGCGGCGGAGTCTATACCCTAACAAAGCCGGAAGAGCTTCTTTACGAGGTTCCGGAGCTTTCGAACATAGCGAACATAGAGATCGTGCCCCTGTTCAGCATATTCAGCGAGGACATGTCCTATCTAGAGTGGCAGAAGATCGCCGAGAAGGTTGCCGAATCGTTAAACAGCGGCTCAAACGGCGTAGTAGTCACGATAGGCACAGACACCATGCATTACGCGGCATCAGCGCTCAGCTTCATGCTTCCAAATCTTAATGCTCCAGTAGCGGTCACCGGGGCGCAAAGGAGCAGCGACAGGGGTTCGAGCGACGCGTTCATGAACCTGACGTGCGCGGTCGCTGCGGCAGCAAGATCCGATATCGCCGAGGTGTTTGTCTGCATGCATGCGTCAAGCTCAGACGACAGGTGCGCATTGATAAGGGGCACGCGCGCAAGGAAGATGCACACGTCGAGAAGGGACGCATTCAAATCCATAAACGACACGCCGATAGCGTTTGTGGACAGGGCGCACAAGATAACCTATAACAATAATTACAAGAGGGCAGGGGCATCCGATAAGAAGACCGATGCGAAAACGAGTTTCGAGGAGAGGGTCGCGCTCGTAAAGATACATCCTAACTCGAATCCTGAGATAATGGAGTTCTATTCGAGCAAGGGCTACAAGGGCATAATACTCGAGGGCACAGGGCTGGGGCATGTCGCGGCCACCACGCAGCACAGGCAGTTCAACTGGCTGCAGCACATACGCAACGCTACGGACAAGGGCATAGTCGTTGGGATGACATCGCAATGCATAAACGGGCGTGTCCACTCCAGTGTCTACAGCACTGCGCGCGAATTGAGTGATGCAGGTGTCATATACTGTGACGACATGCTCCCAGAGACGGCCTATGTGAAGCTCTGCTGGCTTCTGGGCAACCACAGGAGGGAAGAGGCGGCAAGGCTGCTGAACAGGGATCTTGTTGGCGAGATGAAGAAGAGATCTGGTTACGAAGAATTCGAAGAAGATGAATATGCCGGCGAATCAGCAGGAAAATGAGCGCTACAGCGCGCTAGGATTCATGTGCGGCCTCGAGATACACCAGAGGCTAGCTACTTCAGAGAAATTATTCTGCCCGTGCAGCACATCGATTCCTTCAAAAGACGAAAAACCGATAGCAGACGTGTCTAGGTACCAGAAGGCGGTCGCAGGCGAGCTTGGCGCCATAGACGTGAGTGCCGAGTTCGAGGAGCAGAAGAACAGGGAATTCGTCTACAGGGTGTACAAGGACAACACCTGCCTTGTGGACCTTGATGAAGAGCCGCCGCACAGCCCGAATAGGGAGGCTGTTGCGCATGCTCTCTCATTTGCAAAAGCCATGAACATGCACATAGTCCATGAGATACAGCCGATGAGAAAAGCAGTGGTAGACGGCAGCGACCCTAGCGCGTTCCAGAGGACAATGCTCGTGGCTTTAAACGGTGCGATAGATGTAGACGGTCACAGGATAAACATACCGTCGATGTTCCTCGAAGAGGAGTCAAGCGGCATAGAATCCGCAGATGCGAACACGGCAGTCTACAACACTGACAGGCTCGGCATACCGCTCATAGAGATAGACACGGACCCGCACATACCAAATCCAAGAGTCGCAAAGCTTGTCGCGCTGCAGATAGGAACGGTATTGAGGATATCCGGAGCGGTGCAGCGCGGCATAGGCTCGATAAGGCAGGATGTCAACATGTCGATAAAGGACGGCGCAAGGGTTGAGATAAAAGGCGTGCAGGAGCTCGACCTGATAGACAAGTTTCTCGACAATGAGATACTAAGGCAGCAGAAGCTGATAGAGATAAGGGAGAGGCTGAAGAAGGCAGAGGCTACTGTAGGCGTTGCAAAGGACGTCACCCATATTTTTGCAAACACAAACATTGGGATAATCTCGAACCAGCTCAAGAAGCACGGCGTTGCTGTGGCGTTCAGCCTGAGGGGGTTCAAGGGCGTGCTTGGAACCGAGGTAAACCCGAACAAGCGCCTCGGCACAGAGATAAGCGATTACGCCAAGATGGCAGGCGTGCAGGGTCTCATACACAGCGACGAGGACATGAACAAGTACGGCTTCTCCGAGTCTGAGCTCGTCTCGCTCAGGAAAGAGCTTGGCGTATCTGCCAACGATTCATTCATATTAATCGCAGGCGGCAAGTCACAGGCTCCAGTAGCTGCAAATCATGCGATATGGAGGGCAAAGTACGCGCTTGTCGGCGTGCCAAAAGAGACGAGGGCAGCAAACGACAACTCGTATTACACTACAAAGTTCATGAGGCCGCTGCCAAGCGGCTCTAGGATGTATCCGGAAACTGACGCAAGGCCCATACTAGTCACAGGCGAGATGGTTGCAAAGGCAGAGCAGAGCGCGCCGAATCTTGATAACGAGAGAAAATATCTCAGCTCAATCGTAAAGAACAAGGCACTTGTAGAGCAGCTGATAATGTCTCCAAGACTATTGTTCTTCAAGCGCACAGTGCAGGAAACAGGCGCTGATCCGGAATTTGTGGCAAACGTGATAATCCAAAAGCTGACAGAACTCAGGCGCACTGGTGTAGAAGTAGAGATGATACTCGATGATGGCATCATGGCGGCATTCAAGGCATACAACGATGGCACAATAACCAAGCAGGCGATAGACGAGCTTCTCAAGGCGCTGGCAAAGAGAGACGAGCCCGTAATGGAGATAATAGCCAGAGAGAGGCTTGAGAGGATCAAGGGCAAGGGCCTAATAAAGCTGGTTGACGAAGCAATGAAGGAATCAGGAGGCAAGGGCATAGACGAGGCAAGGAAGATAGTCATGTCAAGGCACAGGCTTGTCGTCGACGGCAGCGAGCTGAACTCCATCCTTGTAGGCAGGATGGGCTGATTTTCCAACACCTTTTGAGAAAGTTCCGCAAAACCCTTAAATACTCGAAACTTCAAAATAGATATTACGGGTGGAAGAGTGGGGAGGAACAACGTAGCAAGAATAGGGGAGAATAGCGACATGGTCCGCAGGGTGCGAGACCAGGCGCAGGAGGCCCTCGAGGACTGCGACCTCTCCGAAGTGATGGCGGCAATAGGTAGTGACCAGGAGGACGGAGCGGCAGCGGGGGCGATGCTGAAGACCATCCTTGCGGAGAGAATGGCGGAGTACGCAGTGAGGGCGATGGGCGTGGCCAAGAAGAGAGGGATGAGGCCGGGAGCCGCAGCGATAATAATAGCGGCTCAGCCCTGAAGGCGCACAGTAGCAACGGCAGGCAGACGGGCCAGCGAAAGCACTGGCCCTTTTTCTTTTCCTAATGCTTATATATTTGGGAAGACGAATTAACAGTGATACAGATGTCGAATAAAGAGAGGGACAAACCAGCAGAGACCAGAGAGGTCAGTATAACTACTGGCTTCTATGTGGCCATAGACGACTCAGAGCTCAGCCAACGGCCCAAGACGCTTAGATCAGAGAATGCGCTCTACATAACAGGCGGCGATTTCGCAAAATACACATTCAAGCGCTATGACGGCAAAGGGCGAGAATATGTCCCTGTTGAAAGGCTTACCCTGTTTAGGCTTATGCAGGGCGTAGGGGGGCTAGGCGTATTCGACAGGGAGAGCGACAAGCTTGTCGGTATTGTAAACAACGTCGATTTTGAGGAAGACGAGAAGAAGAGGCGTCCTGGCAAGGTATGGCTTACCGGAAATGTAACTCTGGAAGTGACAAGAGTCGATAACGATACTATAATCGAATAGCCATCTGCTGCTACCTATCATTTTAAATTCATCAAAGCACATTCTATAAAAACATAATATGCGACTGTAGTCTAGCCTGGTAGGACTTTGGCCTTCCAAGCCAAAAACCCGGGTTCAAATCCCGGCGGTCGCACCTTATGGTGGGTATTTGAAGATCACAAAACTGGGTCATTGTTGTCTGCTTATTGAGGAAGATGGCCTAAGGGTTCTGACAGATCCTGGCACATACTCCTCAGCCCAAGATGACATAAATGGCATAGATGTAATTCTAATTACACATGAACATTCTGACCATTATGACATTGCCTCGGTCAAACGCGTTATCCATAACAACCCTGGGGCAAAGGTCTTCACAAACAAAGCTGTAGGGGCAAAATTAGCAAAAGAGCAGATAACTCACGCTATCTTAGAGAATGGCAGCAACATCATTGAGAAGGGTGTAGAGATAAGTGCAGTCGGGGCAACGCATCTTCCGCTTTATCCTAGTCTGCCGCCTATAGAAAATACAGGGTATATGATCGCAGAAAAATTCTTCTACCCAGGAGACGCGCTGACGTTGCCAAGCAAACCGGTCCCAATTCTTGCACTTCCTGTAGCTGGGCCATGGCTGAAGCTATCTGAAGCTATAGACTATGCTAGAATCGTCAAGCCAAAGGTGTGTTTTCCAGTCCATGATGGCATACTTAAGAAAATCGGCTCAACGAACGAAATCCCCCCAAAGATCCTTGGGCCTTTAGGCATACGTTTTGAAGTTTTGGAAATAGGCAGAGCAATCGAATTCTAAGATTCAATAGCTTATATAAACTTTGACAATAGATACACTATGACGGCGGGGTAGCTCAGCCTGGTTAGAGCGCTAGACTCATATGCAAAGCATCATGAGTGCAGAGCATTTATATGCTATGACGAGAAATCTAGAGGTCGCGTGTTCAAATCTCGCCCCCGTCAAGACCTTTTTACCTGCTCAAAGTAACAGACTGCAGCCATGCCTCTGCACAGAATCGCCACCTATATATATTTGGAGAGTCGCTACTATACTGTGGTAATTATGTCGATTAGCGCCGAGAATACTAGAAAGATGACAAGGTTCGAGCTGGCAAAAGCGCTTGTCTGCCACAGGACAGACTTTAGCGGCAACGACTTCACAGGCATAGACCTTAGCTCGTTAGACCTGTCGAACAGGGTATTCCGTAACTGCACAGGTTTTAATGGCGCAAACTTTTTTAATACGGACCTTGATGGTGCTGATTTCTCAGGCGCAGACCTAAGCGGCGCAAAGGGCCTCTGCTATGCAAAGAACCTGGACAAGGCGATATTCAACAACACGGTAATAGACGAGAAGAACAGGCAGATGCTAGAGAGGAAGATAGCGGAGAGCTCGGGAATGGTGACGTTCCTGACGTCTCTTGGCTTCCCCCAGTTCGAGGCTACTCCTTACGGCGGCAAGCTCCAGCTCGACAAGAACACTGTCCTTCTGGTGCTTTCTCCTAATACCGATACCGCAGCAGGCAAGAGCAAGGAGGAGCTGATTGACGGGATGAGGCCGCATCCTAACACAAGATGGGAGCAGGTAACCTTCTTGAGATACGCTGACAATTTGGGGCAGAACGACGATAATGCAAAGCCGCTGCTATACGAGTACAAGGATCCGCGCGGCGACACCAAGCGCGAGTGGTACGGTCCGGGCGAAAATTTCTACTCGGTAAAGGCAAGCGGCAAGATCGGGAACCTCCACGTGATCAAGAACACTTCCGACAGGCCTATGCTGTTGCTGATAAAGGCAGAGATGATGCCTGTGGAGATAAGGTCGGGGTCAGACCGCACCACAGGGGCCTAATCTGGCCCGGCCAGCGCCTGCCGCACTATCCCTGCCAGGGCGTCTATGAAAAGAGGGTCAGTGTTGAGCGACGCGGCCCTTACGAGCTTGACTCCAATGCTGGAAGCAAGCGATTTGCATTCAATGTCTATGTCGTGCAGTATCTCTAAGTGATCCGAGACGAACCCGATCGGGCATACCAGTATGTCTTTGTAGCCGCTGTCTGCTGCATCGAGCATCACATCTTTGATATCTGGGCCTAGCCAGTTCTCTGCAGTTGCCGGCGCGCTTTGGTAGGCGAGGCGCCATTCATCTATGTGCAAGCGGCCCGCAACCCGGCTGCACGTCTCATTCAGCTGAGCCTCGTACGGGTCTCCATTGTCCCTTATTCCGGACGGCAGGCTGTGCGCGCTGAATATCACCATCTTCTTGCCTCCATCGAGCTCCTTGGTTGCCTTAGCAATGTTCATTGATACCGCCTCGATGAACTTGTCGTCGGTGTGCCAGCTCTCGACATACCTTATCCTAATCTTTTGTCCATTGCACGCATTCTTCTCGCTTACCCTTCTAAAATAGGCTCCGACACTCATTCCGGAGTAGTGTGGCGCAAGCACAAGCGCAACGGCCCTTGTTATACCATCATCTGCCATCCTCTTCACCGCGTCCTCTATGAATGGCGTGCAGTGCTTCATCCCGACGTATACCCTGTAACCCGAAGTGCCTCCTGCGTTTAGCCTCGCAGCAAGGAGCTCTGCCTCCTTAAACGTTATTTCATGCAACGGGGACCTTCCTCCTATCTTCATATACCTTTCTTTCAGCCTCTCTATCTCGGCTGCACTCGGCACGATGCCGTTCCGTATGTGGGTGTAATACCGCACCAGGCCATCAAGCGATTTGGGGCTCCCATAAGCCATCAACAGCACGCCTATTGTCTCTTTCATCTATCGGCACCGTAACTATGCACAGCCTCGACCAGGCATTCGACATTCTCCTCGGGGGTCTCAGGCAGTATGCCATGGCTGAGGTTGAATATGTGCCCTGGCCTGCCTCCGGCCCGATCAAGTATGAGCTTCGCCTCTCTCACTACCGATTCCTTCTGGCCCAACAGTGCCTTCGGGTCAAGATTGCCCTGCACTCCGACGTCATAGCCTACATGCCTCCATGCATCATCGATGCCTGCGCTCGAGTCTATCCCGATAACATCCCCGCCGGCGGCACGCAGCTGCGCAAGTATCCCAGAGCTCTTTGCGCTGAAGTGGATCTTAGGTATGCCGTTAGGGATGGAATCCAATATGCGCTTTGAATGCGGATGCACGTTATCGGCATACTCTGCTGGGGTCAGGCATCCTGCCCAGCTGTCGAAGAGCTGCATGGCAGAAATGCCGGCCAGCGCCTGCTGCTTCATGTACTCGATGCTCATGTCGGATATGACTCCCATCAGCGCGCTCCACTCCTTCGGATGACGCAGCATCAGCGACTTTGTTTTCCTGAACTCCCTTGTAGGTGCGCCCTCTATCAGGTAGCTTGCCACAGTGAACGGCCCGCCGCAGAAGCCTATGGTCGGCACGTCAAGGCGCTTCCTCGCCAGTCTTATCGACTCGAAGACGTAAGGCACAGAGTCGCGCACGTCTGTTGCCCTGAGCTCTTCTATGCCATGCATCCCAGATATGGGCCTCTTTATCACAGGGCCTATGCTGTCGACCAGCTCGAACTCGACCCCGATGGACTTTAGCGGAAGCATTATGTCTGCAAAGAGCACGGCAGCGTCGAAGCCGAACCTCTCGACAGGCATGCTCATCACGTCGCTGCATTTGTCCGGGTCTTCGAACAGCTGCATCAACGTGTTGGTTTTGCGCAGTTCCCTGTAATCCTTAAGGTATCTTCCTGCCTGTCTCATTATCCATATCGGGGTCCTGTCCGTCTTCTTTCGCCTGCACGCCTTCAGCAATCTGCCATTCATATGCAACTCACACAAACATACCGATCGCGTCCCTTGCCTCTCTGTGCACGCCCATGAATACCGGAGTCTCCTTCGCTGTGTACCTTCTCACCTTTATGCCGCGCAGCGCCCTTACCAGGTCCTTATAGTCCTTCAGGCTGTCAGTCTCATATGCGACTACAAACTCATGGTCGTCAAACCCGAACGAATATCCGAGTACCTGCCTGACAGACTTGTACTGCGACCCGATGCGAGCATGCTCCTTCATCATCCCGCCGCGTTCCTCATGGCTTAGAAGATACCAGTCTGGCGTTTTTGCGAATGGGTACACTATAAGGTATCTGCCGCGTTCGACTGAACCCAACGACTGCGTCTGGCTGTTGTGCGCCTTGATGTATTCCGATGAATCGGTTATGCTTATTAGCGCCCCCACCACCTCAAAATACCTGCCCATCCCTGCTTTCAGGATGTTTGCAATGAGCTCTTGGCACTCGTCTGCCGTCTCGCCAGTCAGCCATAGCATGAGGTCCGCGCCAGGCTCGGTCCCGATGAGCGTATAGCAGTTCACTGCAACTCTCTCCGTGCCTTTAAGCCCTTCAACAAGCAGATCCGCATCCGCATTCTTTCTGGAACTGTCGAGCACTCTCCATTCTGGTCTTAATCTCAGTATTGCAAAATGCACGAATTTGTTAGAGATGTCCATCTAAGCGCCGATAAGATTCTTGAGTATCGCCTTAATAATCCCCTCAGCCGTGTGCTCGTCAGCTGTGATCATGTCATTTATCCCGAGGTTCCTTAGCGCGTCGGAAGTGGCTGGGCCTATAGAGACTACTGAGAACCCCGCCTTTTTTCTGTCCTCAAGCGCTCTGGCCAAGCTCTCGACTCCGGATGCGCTTGTAAAAATAGCATAGGATACGCCCCCATCTTTCATGATGGCGTTAACCTCACCCATGCTGTGGTCTGCAGGTATCGTAGAATAGGCATCGGCATGCACTACAACAGCGCCTTTGGCTCCTAGCGCCTCTGCCAGCTTCTGCCCAGCTATGCTGGTCCTCAGAAGAAGCACGCGCTTGTGGCCGATGTCGCCAAGCCCGCCTGCAATCTCGTCTGCAACATACCTTTTGGGCATGTAATCTATTTTCACTCCGAGCCTGCGCAGCGCCTCTGCCGTGGCAGGGCCCACTACTGCCACATGCGCACTGTTCAGGCCTGAAATATCCTCACCAAGTGCATCGAACCTGTCCTTGACGTATCTTACGCCTGTGGCGCTTGTGAAGATGACCCAATCAAATGATCCTACGCCCTTTATCGCAGAGTCAAGCATGGAAAAGTCGGAAGGCTGCTTAACCTCGATGCCTGGCAACAACACAGGTTGCGCACCAAGCGCCGCCAGCTCAACAGACAGCACATCAGCAAGCCGCCTCTCAGATGTTACGATGACCTTTTTGCCGAGAAGTGGCATATAGTCTATCTCCCCTTCAAGGAGCCTGTAGGCGCCCTCGGCAAGCAGCCGCCCAGCGAGGGTTGCCCCAATGCCTGCGGTGTTCCCTGCCGCGCCGGAGATGCTACCTCGTATTATAGTCTTACCTAACTCGTCGCCAACCATCCCTTCCAGGAGCATGCCTTTGCCGTCGGCCGTGGCGTAAGAAGCTATCGGCACCACACATCCCCCCCCAAGGCTGCTGAGGAACCCTCGCTCCTCGTCAACTGCAATCCTCGTCTCTGCGTGCTCTACGCCTTTCACTATCCTGTTAATCTCTAAATCGTTCCTTCTCGTTTCCACTGCGAGCGCGCCCTGCCCTGGCGCCGGGATGACTATGCTCGTTGGTATGTACTGCGCTATCCTGTCCCTCATACCGAGACGTATCACCCCTGCAGCAGCTATGACTATGGCATCGTACTCTCCGTTGTCGAGCTTTTTTATCCTTGTATCTACGTTGCCTCTCAAGCCGAGTATCTTGATGTCGTCCCGATACGCCTTAAGCTGAGATATCCTTCTCGGGCTTTCCGTCCCTACGACCGCACCTCTTGGCAAGCCGTCAAGACCCATGTTGCTTCCCGATATCACCACGTCGCGGGGGTCTTCGCGCTCCGTAACGGCGCACACGAGAAGCCCAGGGTGCAGCTTTGTAGGCAGGTCCTTCAGGCTGTGCACCGCTATGTCTACTCTCTTGCTAAGGAGCGCGTCCTCTATGTCTTTAGTGAATATCCCGTCTCCGGCTATATCGGCAAGTGGGACGTCGTGTTTTCTGTCACCTTCTGTCTTTATCACGGCCACATCAAACTCTATGGCGGGGAAGCGTGCCTTCAGGCGCGATACCACTTCATTGGTCTGTGTCATGCTCAGCCTGCTGCCTCTTGTGCCGACAACGATCCTATCAACCAAAGCGCACCACCACAATTCCGAAGACCAACGGGCAGAGGCCTGCATGGCAAAGAGCAAAATGCCTGCCAGATCGGCAACATCAGGCCCCTCCGCCTATGCCTGTAAACAGGCCTGATACGACTGCCCTCATCACTAAGAATATTACTATGCCAATGCCTATAAATACCGGCATGTACCTTAGGCCGCGCAGCGCCCTGCCCGACGATATCGCCGACATGATGAGGCTCGCGAATCCTGTTATCATCGCTATCGCGGCTATCGCGAACGTGAAATACGTGCCTGTGCTTATCTGCGGCGGCTGCGGCTTCAGGAACGATATGCCTGTAGTCGGAAGTCCGCCTGGATTTGCCTGCAGTATGCCCTTCCATACTGTATCTGTCACGCTTATCATCTGGCTCGTGAGCCCGTAGAGCACAGGCGCAGCGATCAGCCCTGCGAACGCTATGAATATGCTGTACATGAACATCTGGCCTGCAACCTCTTTCTGTATGAGCTGCTGGTTCCTCAAGTCTTTCGATATCTGGTCCAGAAGGTCGGACATGGCTCCTCCGTACCTGAGGGCCTCAAGCATCATCCTTATCGCGTGATTCAATTGATACGACCTGTACCCGCTCGCGAAGTTCTTCAATGCCACATCGAAGTTCTCCCCACTGAAGACCCTCTTGTTCATATCCTTTATGTCGTCGCTGAGGAACTTGAATTCAGGCCTTGCTGCAAGCAGCATCGCCCTGTCGAGCGCTATGCCGCTCCTCAGGTTTGCTGAAGTTATCTGGAGGTAATCGGGAAGCATCGCCTCCATCTGGGACTTCCTCTGCTCCACCCTGTACTCAAGGAACGCGTATATCAGCACGTTGAACAGAGCAGCGCCGAGTATGCCGAGGCCGAACGCTATGAACGCCTCAAGTCCGGCAAGCGCGGTCAGCGCAGATACAATTACGAGCATGGCGACCGAGCCGAAGATGCCCAGCCTCACAATATTGTCGACTGTCGTCTTCACCCCTGCAAGGTCTATCTCGTCAGAGAGATGCCTGGCGAGGTTCCTTGATATGAGCCTTTCGTATCTTATCGCCATGGCATCACATCGTGAACACTGGCCTGGAGACCATCACCATCCTCAGGAATATTATCTGCAAAAAGAATATCATCACCAGCGCAGCCGCAAGCACGCCGTTCGTAACGGTGAATATGGAGATGAACGTTGTGAGTATCGTCACTACGGCTATGCCCATGCTGGGCAGTATTATGCCGAAGAGCATGTAGAACATTGCGATTGCGTTGAGCTTCTGCCCGTACCTTCTAAGCTCTATTATTCGCTCCTCTGATACCTGGTCTATGACGCTCTGAAGCGCGTTTATCACGTCTGCTCCCGCCCTTATGCTTACCACTGCCTGAAGCATTATCCTCCTGAATGTCGCGCTCTTAGTCTCGGCCACGACCCTGTCTATCGCCTCTTCAAGCGGGGAACCGAGCTGCACCCTCTCGACTATCTTCGCGAACTCCTTGCTTGCGTCGCCGTAGCCTGTGCTTATCGAGGTTATCGCATTGAAGAGCGGCATGCCCGACCTGAGGGATATGATCATGTCCCTGACCGCGAAGAGTATGTCTCGTTCTATGTTCTTCGCTGTGTTGCTGCCCTTTGTCGCAGGGAAGTTGAGGAACGCGCCCAGCGCAGTGTAAAATATTGCAATCGCGACAACGACCCCGAGAACCGCCCCCTCGATTACAGGCAGGCCAAGCCTTGCGAACAGCACTAGGACTGTGACTCCTATGACTACAGCAAGCATCATCGATGATATTATCATTCGCTGCACGAACTCATAAGGTGTGGACTTTATGCCCTGGGCTTTCAGCACGTCCTCAAGGCCCTTGTGCTTCGCAGCCATGCCCTCAACGTAGACGCGCCACCTGCTCGGGGTGGTTATGCGCTGCCTGGGCCTCTGCCCCTGCTGCATATGCTGCCGCTGCGCCTCGCCGAATTTCAGCTTCTGAGGCATGGCGCGCGCATGTTTTCTTGATTCCAGTTCAAGCTCAAGCCTTTGCTGGACTGTGAGGTTGGCGCCTATATCCTGCTTTGGCTGGGCCGCCGTCTGTTGGGGCTTTGCCTCAGGCACCAGCTGCGGCGATGGCTGCCTCTTCTTCCCGCCGCTGAACAGCTTGAATCCGACAGGCTTCGGCTGCAGCTCCACTATCCTGCCGTCGACACTGACCGTCCTCTTCTTCTTGCCGAACATCATCCACCGACCTTCGCACTGAGCAACGACTCCGCATCCTCTATCCGCTGCGCCCTGACGCTTGCGAGCGACTGCTCCATCTGGTCCTTGTAGACAGGGCCTTTTGCTGCCCTTTCCTGGTCCTTTATCACCTGGTCGAGCCCGAAGACCTCCTGCCTGACCACGTCCAAGTGCTCAGAATCGAAAACGCCCTGCCTCAATCCCTCTATTATCCGCTCCAGTTCCGATATCTGGTCTGACATCGAAAGGCTCGGCAGTACAAGGTCCTTTGTGTTTATCCTCTTTATCCTAAGCTCGCTAATCTTCGGCTTCATGGTGCCAAGCCTTGTGGCGAGCGACCCAAGCTCTCCCTTGACGCTCTCGACTCCCTTGGCCATCTGCGCCTCATATCTCTCGTATGCTGGCTCTCTTGGCTGCTGCGGCGCCTCAATCTGTGCGGTCTGCCTCTGTGCCGCAATCTCAAGCCTTTGTCTCTCCCTTAGCTGCTCCTCTCTCTGGGCCTTCTGGACAACCTCCATCCTGCTTATTATACCGATGAGGTCCGCATACTTGACGCCAGCCCCGTGCGGCTGCGCCTCCATTATCGACGACATGTCTACGAAGTTGAGCTCCTGCTTGGCGGAAGAGCCCTCTATCTGCTCAACGACCTTGAGCAACTCCTCGTATTCGGCCATGCAATCACTAGAATATATCTCTTGAAAACTTCACGTCGTCCTGCGCAAGCTTGAGCACCTTGCTCTTGTTCTTGTAGTAATTTGCCACTACGAAGCCGGCGTCATCCACGCCAACTACGTTGTTCTTTACCATCCAGTTGAGTATCTGCGACTTTTCATTCACCTCGTCGCCTATGTCCTTCTTAGTGAGCCCGCTGTAGAGCATGAGCGTGTCCGCGAGCCTTGTCATGTCGCCGATCTGTACGAACGTGTCAGACCTGAGGTTCCACTTGTACATCACGTTGACGTTGCCGTCCCTGAGGACCTCCCCGAACTCGATGATCCTCCTTATGCTCTTCGTCCTGTGCCTGAAGAGCACGAATATCCCTCCTATGGAGTTCATCATGACCTTCGGTATGTTTATAGGCGGGTTGGTCATCCTCACTATCGTGTCCTGCGCGCTGTCTGCGTGGACAGTTCCATAGACCGCATGCCCTGTGTGTATCGCCTCGAAAAGCGTCTCGGCATCTTTCTGCTGTCTCACCTCTCCGACAAGCATTATGTCCGGCCTCTGCCTCAACGCGTTTATCATGAGCTTGTAGAGGCTCACCTCTCCCTTTCCTTCTGGGTTCGGCTGCCTTGTGAGCATCGGCACCCATTGCAGATAATTGGGCAGCGTGAGCTCCCTGTCTTCTTCTATCGATATGATCCTTCTTGACGGCGGGAAGAATATGCTCGATGCGTTGAGCAAACTCGTCTTTCCGCTGGCTGTCCCTCCCGAGAAGAGAAGGCTCACCTCGTTCTCAATGCATATCCAAACCAGCGACGCCAAGTCAGTGCTTATCGTGTGGTTGAGTATGAACGCTGGCATGGTCCATGGATTTCTCGCGAACTTCCTGATCGTTATCGTGTTCCCCATCTGCGATACCGGGTACAGGGTCGCGTTCACTCTCGAGCCGTCTGCAAGCTCCGCATCCATGAGCGGCGTGAGGTTGTTTATCTCTCGGCCGACCCTCCTGCCCATCTGCTCCGCCTGGTCGTAGATGAGCTCCTCGTTTGATGGCTTTATGTTGGTCTTGCACCAGCCGTACACCTTGTGGAATATCCATATGTACTCCTTTGAGCCGTTGACCGCAATCTCTTCAAGGTTGTCGTCAGCAAGCGGAGCCTCGAGTTCTCCGAGCCCGAGCAGCATGTTGACTATATAGGATATGAGCAGCTTCTTTGTTTCCGGGGTCGTTCCTGGTATGTACTTGTCTATCAGGAGCCCGCCTGCGTTTACCGTCTTGGAGTTTATCTCGTCTATATACGCCTTGTCCTCTATCCTTGACGGGTCTATCGGGACAAGGGATATCAGCTCCCCTCTGAGGGAACCTATTAGCAGCTTCGTCGCGTTTCCTATCCCGGGCAGCGTGAGATTGTACTGCGGTATGAAGTCGCCGGTCTTTACTATCTGTATGTGGACCTGCATCTCATGCGCGTTGAGGTCGTACTCCTCAAGCACCTGCGTCTCAGAGATGTTGTCCGGCATCACTTACCACTCGTTTTGTTATCCTTGCTGCCTTTGCCCTGCCTCTTGTCTACCTTTCCCTTTGTGTCCTCTATCGACTTCTTGAGCCCGGCAAGCCTGCCCTTAAGTTTTGCATCTTTTTCCTCTACGTCGCTAACAACGCTCGCCTTCCTCTCCGGCGTAGCGTTCGTAATCGATTCGAGCACCTTGGCCTGCTCCGTAAGCTCGGCAAGCTCGAGCCTTGCGTCAGATATCTCCTTCCCAACCTGGTCGACGCTCTTCCTCATTCCCTTAAGATCGTCGTCTATCTTCGCGGCGTCGCCGAACTGTGACTTAACCGCATTTACCTTTTCGACCAGGCCTTTCGCGCTCGCGTCTATGAGGGATGCGCCACCATCTATGTCGTGCTTGAGCCTGTCGTATTTGTCATCGAAAGCTGTCTTCGCGTTCGCAAGCGTCTTCTTGGAAGCCTCTCCCTCCCTCTTGAACTCGTTTATCTGGTTGGATATGTCCTTCGAGAGCGTATACTGCTGCTTCAGCTGCTTTATCAGGTCGTCGAGCTGGGACTTGTTGAGCTTCAGCTGCACGGCGACTTCATTGCTTGCCGATGATATCTGCGCCCTTATCTGCTTTACCTGCTCGTCAACACTCCTCTTTATCGTCTCGAATGCCTTGTTCTTGTTCTTCTCAAGCTCCTCTAGGGCCTTCTCCGTGTCGCTGACCCTCTTTATCACGTCGTTCACGGAGCTCAGCCTCTCCTCAAGGCCCTTGGCCTCGTTTGTCGCGTTGAACGCGTCTATCTTGCCGACTAGGTCGGTTATGCGCTTGTTTATCCCGTTGTACGTGTCTTCCGCGCTCTTCTTTATGTCGGTAACGCTCCTGTTTTGCAGCTCTACGGTGTCGTACACCTTGTTGAGCTCAGAGAGCATCTGCTGCACCTCCGGCAGCTTCTGCTGGTATATCTTCTCGAGCTCTGAGACGGACGAGCCCATCGCTTCAAGGTCTGCAGCGAACTTCTCGAGCACCGCCTTGTGCGCGGCTATGTCGTGCTGGAGCACCACCTTTGCAGACTCAAGTTTCGCCTTGACGTTTGCCGTCTGCTCCGCGGTCAGCGTGACAGGCTCGAGGTACATCTTGCCGACCTCGTAGCTTATCTTGACTATGCCTCCGCCTTCGAGCACCTTCGCCCAGCTCTCCACTATGAGCGGGTCCACTCCAAGATTCTGCGATACCTCATTAAGCTCAGAGCGCCCCCTGGCCTTCAAAAGGTCAACAAGCGCATCGATAGAGGTCCTTGCCTCTCCTCCTGCGCCTCTCTGAGGCGTGTCTGCTGGCGCCATGTAAACACTATACTCACTAAACGCATAAATACTTTATAAAGCCTTCCTACGCCCCGCCGATAGCTACCTTACTGTGAAGCGCATGAACTGGGACATGATGAGCGCTATTATCAGCACGTATACAAGCGACCAGACGGAGAGCGCAGTAAAGAAGATCAGCAGCAGGAACACGGCTGCCATTGTCGCCAAGTATACAGGCTTGTTCCACGTGAAGACCGCGTGTCCGTCCAAAGGGCCTATGGGCAGCATGTTGAAGAACGCCAGCCACAGGCTTATGAAGATTATGAACTGCACTGCGAACTCCAGGTTTGAAAGGGATCCGTTTGCGGAATAGCCTGGCATTACCCCGAGCGCGGAAGAGACGACTATGAATATCAGGAAAATCGCAAGGTTTGTCAGCGGGCCGGCAAGCGAGACAATCCCGTGCTCCTTCAGCGAGAATCTGCTCGCATAGATCATCGTTGCCCCGGGTATGCCAAGCAGGAAGCCGAACGCGCCCGTGATCAAGGTGACAAAAAGTCCGGGTAAAGATGTCCTGAAGCCTGCTATCGCGCCGTAATGCCTAGCCATTGTCCTGTGCATCAGCTCGTGCAGGACAAAGTTCAGCGTCACCCCAACTGCGGCTATCGGCAGCACAAAGACGAATGTCTGAAGCCAGGTGCCTGGGACCCGTCCTCCGAAAAGCACGCCGCCTGAGGCGGCAAGCGAAAACGCGACTATAAGCACAAGGTCCGCTATTATTATGTCCCGTATCTCAAGATGGAGCGCGACATTCTCCCTGAAGGCCATGCAACTACTTCTGAGGGAACATTATAAAGCATATTCGTTGGTAAATAGTATCTTGTAACACACGATGCTACTATGTAGCTCCATCGTCTAGTGGTCAAGGACGGCGGCCTCTGGAGCCGTAAACGCCAGTTCGAATCTGGCTGGAGCTATGCTCATCTGTTATTCTGCACGCTTATCTTCTTGTTGCCTTGGGTAAAAGGCGCAGCGCCATTCCAGAGGAGCTCAAAAAGCCGTTGGTGGGTATCCAGGATCGGCTTGGCGTTGGTGTGGACCGCAAGGTCATTATTGCCGAATGGATCGTCACGCTCGCGCGCGGCAGTTGATAACACTATATCAACCCCGGGCTCCAGGGCAAACCAACAGTCAGAAGGGCTATCCAAGAGCTTTACCGCTACAGCTTCATTGTAATTGGAAAAGTACTTGAACAATCCCCCGTCAGAGCCGTTGATTAAAAGCTTTACCTCAATCCCGCCCCGCGCAACGTCTTCAAGCTCCTCCATTAAGCCGTTATGCCCCACATCCTTCAGCTGCGACCTTCCGGCAAGCATCTGGACGCCGTCCTTCGCATCCCGTAACAACATGCTGATACTGTTGTGTATCCGCTTTTTGCCATAGATCTGTACGAGGTAGCGTGGCGTCGCCTCCTCCCGCGCCCTGTCTGTCCACCGGAGCTCCGAAAGCTCCTTAACGACAGGCTGCGCTGTACCCTCAAGCTCGCGGATCTCGAGCCTTCTGAACGATATCAGCGTTTCAATTGCCTTGCCAGGTTTGACTGCATGGAATTTCATGGGGTGGCCAAGGCTCGATTCAACGACGCCAAGGCCTCCAAGCGCAGTCATTAGGTTGTAAGCCTCTGTCCTAGGCGTATTAAACTTTTTGTATATCTCTGTAGCAGTCATCGGCCCGTGTCTTAGCAGGGCCAGGTATGCCACCGCCTGACTTCTGGTCAGCCCAAATGGCACAAGCATCTCCGAAAGCGCTTTCGTTTCCATATCTGCGGTTTCCCAAAGGTTTGTTTTAGTGTACCTGTTTCCCATCCCACAACCTTAGATATTACCGCCTGCCTGGTTCTTAACCATTTTGTTTCTGCGGCAGCACCGTATTTAAACCTTGTTTGACAATATGCCGATAGGGTTATACGATGGCGCAGGCCAAGGGCATGAACGGTCACGTGATAATATGCGGCTACGGCATAGTCGGACAAAAGATTGCGGATGTCCTATCGGAGCACAGCATCCCGTTCGTCATAATAGACAACACCACTCTCAGGGTTGAGAAGCTCAGGGAGCTAGGCATGGGGGTCATAGACGGCGACGCGACGCACTCGAAGACGCTCAAGGCCGCAGGAGTCGAGACGGCAAAGGCAATAGCGATCGCTATCGACGACGATGCTAAGAGCCTGTTCATAGTGCTCACCGCAAGGGACCTCAACAAGAAAATATTCATAACCGCGAGGGCCAACGACGAGTTTGTCCGCGAGAAGCTCATAGAGGCAGGCGCGGACTATGTTGCAATGCCGCAGAAAGCGGCAAGCAAGGAGATAGTAAAGGAATTGTTGAAATCCGAAACATGAGCGCATGGCCGGAATTCAGATAGATTTGGGCGGGCTCGCCGGCAGGGCGCTCGTAGCGCTATTCGTCGCTGCAGGCATATTCACGATACTGTCGATAGCCGTCCTGACGGCCATATCCCACAACTTCTATGCCGCAAGCTACTACACGTTCGCGGCCCTGCTTGATGCCAGTCCTTTTGGCTCTGATGCCGCAATCGCCGCCGCGGCGCCTGTCCTGAGCGCTAACTTCGACGAGGTAGTATTCATAACAATCCTCGACGGCGTAGCCAAAGCGGTGATAATCGGTTTCGTGATCGCTGCATTCATCAATTTCCTGACCAGCATAGACTTGAGGTCAAGGCTCAGCATGATAACCGTGCGCGGGTTCAGGAGGCATACTATAATATGCGGCTACTCCATGCTTGCCGAACGGCTGTGCAAGGACCTTTTGAAGGTCAGGGGGCGCTTTGTCGTGGTGGAGAAAGATGCGGAGAAGGCGAACGTCTTAAGGGAGCTGGGCTACACCGTGCTAAACGGGGATTTCAGGAACGAGGCGGTACTCCATCTTGCAGGCATAGGCAATGCAAAGGCCATAATCTTTGCAACAGAGAGCGACTACGAGAACCTGCTAGGGATAGTGACCGCCAGGCATACAGACCCGCACATACGAATAATCTCAAGGGCAAGGGAACAATCGTCGGTTACGAAGATGCAGCGCGCAGGGGCTGAATACTGCCTGATACCCGAGATAGTGGCTGGGCTAGAGATGGGCGAGAACGTGGCAAAAGCGGTGATATGACATGGCAAACGTAAGCAGGGCATGGTTCAATCTGGTGTATCTGGTGTTGATACTGTTCGCACTGTCTGTCGCGCTGACCTGGGCGTCAGGCACTGATCTGTTTGCGGCGCTGCTGATCAACCTTCTCGGATCGCTCCAGGTCTATTACGGCATAGTCACGATACAGCACCCGCTCACCGATCCGCTGTTGCTGGTAGCGAACCTCATCGATACCGTGATATTCGCCATGCTCACAGTGATACTCGCGGCATGGTTCTACGAGTTCATAAGCGGCTTCAGCATCAGGGGCCGCGGCGTCAGGGGCAGGCTCAAGTCCATGCACGAGCACATAATCGTTGTGCCGTACAACCCGTTTGCAGCCACGCTTCTGAAAGAATTCAAGGGCTCAGGAATAAAGGCTGTCACGATAGCAACAAACAGGAGGGAGCTGCTCCCGCTCTACAAGCTTAACGAGCTTGCGATATCCGGCGACATAAAAGAATCCGGGACGTTCGAAGCAGCTGGAATATCCAAAGCAAAGTACGTGATTGCATGCAGCGATGACGACCTGCAGAACGCGCTCATAACGATAACGGCAAAGACCGCGAACCCGAAGGTCAGGATAATAACAAGGGTAACGAAAGAGGATGACATACCGAAGCTTGACATGGCCGGTGCCTATAAGATGATACTGCCTGAAGTGACCGCAGGCGAGAAGATAGGCGAAGAGATACTGAAGAGGATAATAGGTTGAGTCTGCTCAGTACGACCAACTTGTTATGCCCTTGTGGGCATACGCCGTCTTCCATGAGGCCAGATATGTTTTCCACGCAGGTTCAGCTGACGGCGTGCCGGCGGCTCCGATTCCAGGAGGCGGAGCAGCGCCTATCGGGGCTCCAGAGCCTGGTTTAGATGCTGGCGGTATGACGCTGGCTATTATCCTTTTGCCTATAATGCGCTCGCTCCAGTTGTCTGTTGTAGACGCAACGTTGTACCAAGCTCCTGTAGCTACTTTACTAAGGTTTCTGTTGGCCTCCTCATAGATCTCATTCTTTCGTTTAAGCATCTCGACATTGTGCGGCGTCATGCTTCCGTAGATGGCGTTCTCTACAGCTGCTCCGGCCCCTGCAGTAATACCAAACGCCGATATCGTATTCTGGCCGGCATAGCCTATGCGCGATGCCCTCCCGATTATCCTGTCGGTTATCGGCAGGTTCTTCTGTATGAGCTTTTCGCCTCTTATCCCTCTCTTGTATCTTGCCTGGACCTCCCTGTTGACCGCCATCATCGTCTTTGTAGGATTTGTCTGCATCCCTATCTTGTTCCAGCTTTTCGCCACGTCGACTGTTGTCTTTTGCATCGCCCCGCCCGGGACCTGCTGTTTTATCATCGAATCCGTCTTTGCCGTGCTGTATCCCTTGCTCTTCTCTGTTGCGCTAATATCCTTCCCGAATGTGCCGTGCTGTTTCTTCAGCCTCTCGTCCCTCGCAGTCTGCCCCATCTTTGCGGCTACGCCCTTCAGCGTCTTTGTGTCGCTCTTGTATCTCGCGCCGAAGATCCCTCTCCCTGCCTTGCCACCTCCGATTGCACCCTTGCCACCGACGAAACTGGCCAGAGCTGCGAACCCAAACACGCCGAATATGCTGTCGACACCCCTGAACCCTGCAGCCGCTGCTATAAGTATTACTATCACTATCACAGGGATGAGCGCATAGATTGCGCCTATGCTCAGAAACACGGGAATTAATGCAAGCATGTTCTCGACAGTATTATAGCGTCAGACTTAATATTTAAAGCTGTTTCTGGATATGGCGCCTGTCTATCCTATGGAAAGGCGTATACCGATTAGCTCAGCCGTGCCAAATGTCGTATGCGCAGCAAGCCGTATATATACAAAACCAAAGCAAATCCTGCTCCGCAAGTTATAAATATAATGAATGACGCAATTTTATTGGATGAGATTATGGGTACTAGAGGGTTGAAGGCGCGTGCAAGTCTGCGCGCTACGCTAACACCAAAGACAACCTCTGAGAACGCAGTTAACGTGTATGATACATCTTTGGACATACAGCGGACTATGGCCGCCGCGCTCGAGAAGACCAAGAACACTTTAGATGCATTTTCAGCATATGGCGTTACGCAGATAAACAACCCGTATTTCAACAGGGCAAAGGCCACGTCTGATAGGTTGGATGCATTCGTCAATCCGCAGAAGGGCAAACCTACCGTGGCGCATACGATAATAGGCGCTCCTGCAAATATCGCATCCCTAAAGGCGGAGGCGAAAAGGCTTTCTGATGCGCAGATAGCGAGCGTCAAAAGCATGCTCACTTCGACAGGCGGCAGCCTTCTCACTACAGGCAGCGACTTAGCCGACGTAATGGGATCGTTAAAGGAGAACATAAAGGAATCGAAGGACAGAGTCGATAAGGACGCCAAAAAGCTTAAGGAGTATGGCGAGCAACTCTCCGAAGAGGACAAGAAACTCTCAGACACAATAACCCACCTGGCCAAGGGAGGAATCTACGGCATTGCCAACGCGATTAAGAACACCGGCCCGGACAAGAGAATCAACAACATAGTAAACCAGATCAACAAGAACGTCTCTAACAGCATATCGAAAATAGAGGACACTATGGTCGACATGGAGGGCAACAAGCTCTTCCTGTCCCAGGCCATCCCACTGCTCAAGTTCCTGGAAAGCAATGCATCTTCGGCGAAGAAGCTGCAGGCTATAGTGGATTTCACTAACGGCAAGCTGCAGGCAAGCAAGATAGTCGACATGGATGATGTGAAATTGCTCGAGCAGTTCGTCGACAATATGAAGGCTACCGGCTGGGCCGACAAGGAGCTCAATACCAAGCTTGTAGGCAGGCAGGGGACTGTGGGCGACATGCTCACAGAGTCGATAAGGAATCTCGCGAACGGCCAGGGCACGTACCTCGAACTTCTAAACCTGTACAAGCAGCTCAACAGCATATGGATACGCAACAGCAAATTTTCGACATTAGAAAAGGCAAAGTTCATGACGGAGACCGCAATGCTAAACGATGTCATGGGCATGAAGGCGCTGAGCAGGAGGGAGCTCGCATTCATAATCTCGGAGAACCCCAGTGCCTACACAACAGCAATAGGAAAGACAAACATAGAATTCGTAACAGAGTACCTAGACAACAAATGGTACGAGGAGGGGTATCCCGGGAGATACGACTTCATCTGGAGAAGGATAGAGAAAAAGATAAACAAGGCGTACTACGAGTACATGAACAGCCTAATCAAGGAGAAGGAGAAAGAAAAAGGCAAGCCTATAATATTACCGCCTTAATTCGGTTCAAAGTGCGTTGGGGCTTAGCTCAAAAGAGAGGCGAAGCTAGGGAGATGGCCAACTATAGACTGGTAGGCTTCACACGCAGTCCATGACCCCGGGTCGTTGCCCTCGCTTATTATCCTCCTTGCCTGTTCCGCCTGCGTGCCGTTCCATATAGGCGCAAGGTCGTATGCAGTATCGCGTATGTTGCCTATCTTCCTATCCCATTGTATCGACGGATAGACGTTCCCGAAGCTGTCCATGAACAGCGATGCGTCAAGGCTCCTGCTCTTTACAGGAGGCTTGCCGGTGTTTGCATAGTTTATCAGGTTCTTCAGGAAAACCGTTTCAATCAACTGTATCACGCTCATCTCTCGCTCTCTTTTGTTGAGGAAGCCCTCCAGCTCAGCAGAGTTTATCATCCTGTCAGCCGCTATCTCCATGCCAATGTTGTTGTAGTATATGCTGGAGTTGTGGCTGAGGTTTATGTGGAAGTCGCTGTACTTCGTGCCGGGAACCTCATGCATAACCGACCTGCAGGTATGCCCAAGCGCCCCATGGTTGTACCTGCTCATCGTATATCCGAATATGAAGAACAGGTTGCTGTATTGTCTTTGCATCTCTCTAAGCGTCCTCGCTACGCCCATAACCCTGTCGAAGTTGCCTGGCACTCCTCTTATCCTGTCGTGCAGCTCCCTGCTCCCGTCAAGGCTCAGCGTTATGGAGAGCTTAGGTATCCCGAGCTGAAGCATCTTTTCTATCTTGCTGATGACCATCTTCTGATCTGACAGGGAGTTTGTCGGTATTGTAACAAGATAAAGGTCCTTCGAGCTCTTCATGAAGGCGTCAGCTATATCGACTACATCGCTTCTCATGAACGGCTCGCCGCCTGTTATGCCTATCCATCTGAAATGATCGTTCTTCTTAGCGAACTCGTTTATCTCATCGATCCTGAGCTCGTTTTTAGGCTTCATCTGCCAGATGTTGCACGTTAGGCATCTTGACTGGCACCAATAAGTCGTGGCGAAATTTAGCTTATACGGCTTGTCGAGCCTGGATACGTTGCTCCTTAAAGCAGTGAGGCCCAATCCGACAAACTTCTTAGTATTACCCAATGTATCAACCATCAACAATTGGCCATGCCAAATATATTAACTTAACTGAAATCCTCTGATATACGCAAACACATCATCTGAGCACGTAAACGCTGTAGTTGCCGAACGCGCCGAATCCGGAGTTGTCAAACAGGTTGTACCTGCCCAGGTACGAAGGCGCGCCTTCAGGCGAATAGACCCGCGCAAGCCCGCATTGGGATACTGTGGCGTTTCCTCCCTCAAGGACCAGGTAATCGCCACCTGTAAGCGTTCTGCAGCCCTGATCCGCAGGCGGCGTGGCAAAGATATCGTAATCGTACCCCACATAAGGCCCTATCGGCGCTGTCGTGAACACTGCTGTGTTGTGCGGCAGCATGTTCACAAAGCCCGCAATCTGCAGCAATGGATAGACATACGCATATTGGGACATGTTTATGTAATTGACCAGCGCTACCGAGTTCGCGGCAAGCAGCCCTACCAACCCTATCGCAATAAGATAAGAGAAGAACCTCGCCATCCCATCCCTCTTATTCTCAAGGAAATCGGCGAATGCGAATCCAATCAGCAATGACATTGCAGGTATGAATATGAGCATGAGTCGCGCGTACGCAAAGCCTATGGGCACGTAATGCGTCAGGCTCACGCTGCCGAGGCCCATGTAAAGCAATGTTGGTATGAACCAAGCAAGAGGTATCAGCATGCGCTTGTTCCATTTTGCTATCAGGAAAACTATCGCAGCAGCGGCAAAATATCCGTAAAGGCCGTCGGATTCGTTTGCCGAGAAGTACGTGTTGGCGCTGGTCGGATTTAGAAATACGTAAAGCATCTTCGAGAATCCGGCGAAGCTCTGGTGGCTTATAACCGTTGTTACCGAGCTGGTGAGATTCGCGACCATGCTGTATGGGAAGAGCCACTGCAGGTACTGGAAGAACTGCACGGAGGGCATCTGCACAGACGAGTATGTCGAAGAGTTGAGCGTCAGGATGTACAACGGCCCGTTGCTTCCCGCAATCCCGAAGAGCGCGAGCACGCCTACCCCCAAGATAGCTCCCAAAAAGAAAAGCCCGATACGTGGCAGGAACTTTGCCCTTGATTTTATCAGATATGCCGCGAGCACGATTATTATGAACGGGAAGAGCTCGAGGACCTGCGATGTTACAAGAATGCCTATGATGGAGAGAAAACCCGACAGAATGAAGTACAACTGCCTCCTATCTTTCGCCGTTATCCCCATGATGAGAAACAGCACAGTAAGCGATACGAACAGCGCCATCGGCCCGTTGTCGCCTACATAAGAGCTGTTCACTATCGCAATCGGGTTCAGGGCGAAGACTGCGGCTGATATTATCCCCGCGTTCCTGTTGTAGAGCACCATGCCGATCTTGTATACGACCAGTATTGTGAGCATGAACGACAGTATCCCGAACCCTGCCTCCGAGATCCTGCTTACTCCGAACATTGCGTAGAACGCGCTTATTCCGTAAAGGAGTATGTACTGCTGCGCCAGGATGCCGTCCTGAGCCACGGCCGTGAAACCGCCTTGGTACAGTATGTGCGCAAACTGCGCGTATAGGTAGTTGTCGGCGCCGTTTATTGGGCTGGGTCCGTAGAAAAAGTATGTGCTCAGGAAGAATGCAATCACCATCAGCGCGAGCAGGGCTATCCCGTACCTGTCGAACCTAGGGTGCAGCATCATCTTCGCCGCCTTGCCTTGGATTTCGGCCTCTTTTTCTTGCCTCCCTTCGCTATCATGACCGCCAACACCGCGCCAACGAATGCCGTTACCTCGATAGCGTTTATCTCTCCCATGCTTAGCGCGTAGTTGCCTATGTTGACCGCGGCTGTCGTAGAGGTAGGCGCATACGTGTATCCGTACTCAAGCGTCTTGGTCGCCAAGGACTTCCCGTTCTGCGCAAGATTCTGCTGGAACTCGTAGCTGCCCCCGGACTGAGACAGCGGAGTCTGGTAGACATAATTAGGCTCAGGCGGCGGGTTGCCGTAATACTCCGCTATAACCCTGTGCGCCCCAGTCCCGCAGACAGTGAACGTTGTGCTGAACCCGCCGTTCGCATCTGTCCTTACCGAGCCGACTAGGCCGAGCTGGGTTGTGAAAATGCCATTGCCGTTGAGGAACTCTGGATTGCAGTAGGAATAGCTGTTCGTGTTGGGGTTGAATTGTGCCGCAGGGAGGCCGAAGCTTCCGTATATGTTGCACTCGTTGAGATTCGGGGTCTGCAGCAGGCTGGACGGCTCGGGTGCGCACGTCTGCTGCGTTATGCTGTTGTAATTCGTGTAGAAGTTAACGAGCTGCGCCTCGCTGAAGCCGCCAGGCTGCGTTATGGCAGCGAGCGGGTCCGCCAGGCTGCACGCTTTTGTTGTCGCTCCGAAGGCGCACTGCCCGGCCCACTTGTAATACCCCAACGCGTCTGCCGAAGACGTCAGCGGCGATGTGGTGTTGTAGAAGTTTATGTTCTCGTCATAGTATATGTCTATCAGCGAGTCCTTCGGGAGCGGCGAAGTCTTGAGCTGGGTAACCGATTGCGCAAGCCCGTTTATTGTTATGCTGGTCTCGTTGGGATTGTCCGTGCTCACGACCGTGTTAACGCTCAGCGTGATTGCTGTCTTGTTCACGAGGTCTACGCCTAAGGGCATGAAATATGTGTTCCCGAACCTGTCGACATATGTGTAGACAAGCCTGTTGTACCCGAGTATCTTGATGTTGTTGCTCGAGTCGAGCACAAGGTTGTCCAGGTTCGTTGTGAACTCGAATACCGAGAACAGCTGCAGGGGCTGCGAGCTTATCGTATTCGAGTAGCTGATTATGTTGTTGGTCGGCATGTAATGGACAGGATCCGAGCTGTAATAGTAATTCTGCGGGCACGAAGAGCCGCAGTCCGCGCCATTCACGCTCGTCGGCACAGCCTCCTGCGTGGCGTACCCCGGATACTGCGCCGAGCCGAAGCTCTGCACGTAGTTGTTTGTAAGGTAATCGTACTGCCTTGTCGCGTTCAGCACTAGCGGATATTGGCCCCCTGCCCCGGCAGGCAGCGGATTGTATGCGTTTTGCGGGCTTATCGTCTGGTTTATGTAGAGTTCGCCGAGCACCCTGTTCGTGAACAGGTTTATGTTCAGATACGGCAGCAGCTGTGTGTTCTGGTCAGAGATGTTGGCTATGTAGTAGTTGTCGTTCTGCAGGTATTTAGCGTATATGCTGCCCCCTTCTATGGTCCTGTTCAGGAAGTTGCTGTCCGTAAGCGGTGCAACCGAGTATGTGTAAGAATCGAAGCTCTGCTGATTCTGGTCCGGGAAGAACCATGCGCCGCAGGGGCTGCCGAGGTCCACGGGGTTGGGCTCCCAGGCCTGGTTTATGGTATATTTCACCTCGTACGGCACAACCACATATCCGCGTACCACGCTATTCGCGTAGACGACAGGTATGGCGCTCGGCGCGCCTACGCTGGATGCCCCTCCTGGCGTTGTCAGGTAGCTTCCGCTCTGTATGCTTTTCTGCGAGTAGCTCGGCTGCTGGCCGTTGAATCCGTTGCCGTTTGCTATCTTCTGCGCCTGCGTCGCGTACTGCTGGCTGTTCACCCCGTTCGGGAACAGCGACGACAGGGCATTCGGCCCGCTCAGGTACTGCACTGGCGAACCCTGGCTCTCAACATAGCTGAATGAGCTGGGCACGCCAAGGAGCGGCGGGTACGTAGCCTCGAGCTTTGCTGCTTCAGGCCCGCTCAGCGTGACGCACTGCGGCTCAGACGAGGATTGCGGCGATGCGCTGCCTGCGGCCTGCATGTCTGTGTAGCACGTGTATTGCGCGTCTGCGCCAAGCGACAGCTTTGTGTAGTTAACCAGCGTCGGATGGAACGCCAGCAGCTCTGCGTAGCTGTTGCCATTCTCCGAAACGTGCGCCATGAGGTATGAGGTGCCGTTGAAGTCCGTAGACATCCCAAGATCTTGCGCTGTCCCTCCCTTTGACATCGTGCCCCCGTTTGGCCCTATCTCCGGGCCTATCGGGTAGTAGCCGAATCCCTGCAGCCATCCGCTTTGCGGCGTCGTGTCGCAGCCTACAGCGCAGTACGTCTGCGTCGAGCCGTCAGGCAGGGTTATATATGCGGCTATCGGGAAGCCGTACGCGGGCCAGCCTACTGGCGGGTTGGCGGTTATTGAGGGCGAGGTGCTGACCGCTTGCGGATTCACCGGCGCAAGCGTGTCCGCCTGTGCGGGGTTTATCGGCACCTCTATGCCGTTCTCCGAGAACGCCCTGAGCATGAGTATTGACGAGGGCTGGCCGTCGACCTTAAATGTCCAGTTGTCGAGCACGTAGAGCATTCCCTGCGAATCTGATATCGCTATCGGGTGGTGGTTCGACTCTATGTCGTTCACCGCCCGCGCGTCCTTGAAGTACTTGTTGTTGCTTATCAGCGCATTCGCGAACGGCCCGCCAGAGTTCAGGTATGCTGATATGTTCATGTTGAAGCTTGAGTTCGAGTACGACAATGGTATGTTCCCTGAGAATGTGAAGTATGTGTTCGGGTCCCTCAGCCCTGATAGAGGGTCTACCTTGTAGGTGCTATATGACTCTATCTCGCCTATTGACGAGTTTCCGACATACACGTACTGCCCTCCTGGCGACACTGCGAACTCTCCCGGAGACGACGGTATGAAATTCGTCTGCTTGTTGTCTGACGGATTGGTCACCTTCGGCTGCGTCACTGTTGCGCTGACTGCCGAGATGCTGCCGTCTTGCGGGTTCCTGACTATGCCGGCCATGCTGAAGCCGTGGCCTGCGATGTCCTGCAGGCCGAGCAGATAGACGTCATCGCCGTAGTCGGTTCCCACTGCAATCGGAACGTTCACGCTCACTGTGCCTCCGTTGCTGCTCGCGACCCCGCCGAAGAAGTAGTTGACGAGTGGGAAGTTGTACAGCGTTGGGTCGGAGAGCTGGTATATGTTGGTTATGTAGAGGTTTTTCGACTGCTCATTGGTGGAGTTTGTCCAATATCCTGTAGCTGGGTTCTCCCATTCCGACGCCCATGCGCTGCCGGGATCCGATGGCCCGCTCTGCGTGGTCGAAGGCGTGCCTGTGCCGCAGTAGCCAAACTCGCATACCAGCGGCGTTGTGGTCGTCTGCGCCGATGTTGCTGGGCCGACAGCATCCGGCTGGTCGTTCGACACGTTGTAATCGCCTGCCGGTATGTAGCGCATCACGAAGAGATACGCCTCTGAGCTCTTCAGGAAGCAGAGGCTCAGCCAGTTGCACGATGACGTATAATTTATCGCGTATATGTAGTCGTTAGGGGCAGCCGCAACGTATATCGGGTCTATTATCCTGCCCTGTATGTACCTGCCAAGAGGTGTGAACCCTGTATGTATCTGGCTCTGCTGTGCTGTGCACTTCTGGTTCGTGAACAGGCCTCCAAACCCTATCATGCAGGCCTGCTGGCTGTCAAGCGTGCTGAGCAGCGCAGACACTCCCTGGTCTATCGCATCGGACGAGGGCGCAGCAATCGACAACAGGCCAGACGGATACGAGGTCAGCACGCTTGGCTGGCTTCCAGACGAGTAATTCGCGAAGAACCCTGAATCTGTATAAAGCGGGAACTGGTCAAGGTAAGAGGCAGGATTAAGGTAATTGTGCGGGCTGTAAGTGTCAAGCGACAGGTTCAGGAACTGCTCCACTCCGTTAAGGTTGCTGTACGTAGCAGGGAGCGAGACGTTGTAGAGGATGTACGGCAATACACTCACTGCGCCGTATGCCGTGATTGTCGTGGCCCCGGAACCCGTGCCAGAAGCGGCAAGCCCCAGCCCATACGCCGCGAAATACGTATCAGGATACTGCGGGTTCGTGTAGACGTTGAGGTTGCTGTATATCTGGCCTTGGTACGATATGGATCCTTGTCTGGATATCTGCGACCAGCCAGTCCCGCATGCATATAGGAAGAGCGGGTCAAAAGTAGCATCATTGCCGTACATCAGGTCTATGCACGCGCCGCTCAGCTGCGTAGTTGCCGTCAGCGGATACGTGCTCCCGTCAACAGAGAAGTAGTCGCTTGTCTTGCTGCCCAGCTTTGTCGGTATCGGTATCTGCGTGTTCTGTATAGAGGTTATCGCCGAGCTCTCCGTGTACGTGTATGGCCAGATGCATACTACCGGACTTGGGTCGCAGGTGCTGTATCCTGTGCATACGTAGTATACCCCGCCGACGTTGGCATCGACGCTCTCTTGCTGCTGAAGCACGCCAAGATTGGCGTTGGCGAGGTTTGCGTACTTTGCCTGCCATGCCCACAGGCCGTGCTGCTGCGATGTCGGCCCCTGCTGGAATATGTACGATTGCGTGTCGTACCCGCTGGAGATCTGGCTCTGCTGCGATCCCTGGTCGCTGGTCTGGCCCGAGTAAGCCAGGTTCTCTATAGTGCCCTGGGCGAAGTGCTGCCCCAAAACATCTGCCTGCGAGCTTGCAGGCTGAGTCAGGCCCCAGTTGCTGCTCACGCTTAATATGACATTCGAATTGAGCGCCGCGGTGTTGGCTATGCACCTGTTCCCTGCTATGAACGACTTCGGCGCAGACGAGAAGTACTCTGCAGTGTTCTTTGGGTCTGGCGTGCTTGGGCATGTTATAAGCCATTGGGCATTCTGGGCATTCTGGTCCAACACATTTATTATCTGCGGAGTGGGGGATGGCTGCGCCTGGCTCTGCTGCAGGGCTATCTGGCTGCTTCCCGCATCGGAGCTGGAGTAGGTTGTCGCCAGCTCGTTGTTGTTTGTGGAGCTGCAGTAGCCGCTGCCGCCGCCGAGGCTTATTGAGCTGCCTCCGGGGCTCCTGCCGTGCGACGGCCATGTGGTAGTGGATTCTATAAGCCCGTCATTTACGCAGATGGAGTTTGACACCCCGCCTGAGGCCTGGCCTCCGCTTGTCGTGTATGGCGCGTAGCTTGCGTTGTTTATCCTGTACTCATCAGGCTGGTATGTGCTGTGCGTCGTGTACGTTACCGCGGGGTACCCTGCCGTTTGCGTGGTCGTAGTGCTGCGCTGCGAGTCGTACGGCTGGAATATGTCGCAGCTGTACGTCTGTTCGTGCAGGTAGTCGCACGTGGTGCACGTGCCCATGTACCCGCTCACAGGGTTGCCCTTCGCATCGTATGTCACTTTGGTGCTGTTGTAGACATCGCACGTTGTGCACACGCCAGAGCCCCTGCAGTGAGAGAAGGCCTCGTCGTTGGTCGGCTTTGGCGCGGCGCTCTGAGAGGGTTGCGTTGCCTGCTGCACCGTTATGGTGGCAGTCTGCGTGTAGTGTGTGGTTGTGCTTCCATCATAGACCACAAAAGCTATATTCTGCGTGCCTGCCTGCGTCGGTGTGTAAGTGTATGTGTAGGCGCCACTTGACGTTGCCTTCTTCTGGTAGACGCCGTTGTCGTATATTTCTATAATATACGTGCCGCTGGTCCCGCCGGCAGGCGTGACCGTCAATGAGGTCGGAGAGCCGACTGTCCCGTACCCTGAGGTCGGCGTGACAGTTGCGCTGAGCGTCGAGGTCTGCTGGCCCGGCGGGGCTGTCGAAGGCGCGCCCGGGTTCGACGAAGGGTCGACCTCTACGGTCGAGACGACACTGGCATGGTTTTTGTTCTTGTCTATTATCGAGATTGTTATGGTATCGTATCCTTGCGCAGATGGGGTATACACCAGGTTGTAATAGGACTGCACGTCAGGGTTCGTGTCCAGTACCGTCCCGTCCTGGAGCGTGGCCGTCACGGAGTACGGCGCAGTCCCCCCAGTTATGTAAACCGTTATCGGGTCGCTCTGGCCCAACTGTATGGCGGTTGTCGGTGGCGTGACGGTCGCAGTGATCGGCGTAGCGGGGGTAGTGGCTGGCGTGGTGCTAGGCGGCTGTGTCGCGGTTGCCGGTATGACGTCGACTGTCGCGATCTGGGTTATTGCCTGCGCAGACGATCCAGTCCCCGAATCCGTCACAGAGAACTTTATGGTGTCTGGCCCGAGCACAGTCGAGCCGTACTGCAGCGTGTATTTCGCTTGCACCCCTGTCGCGCTTCCTATGGCCCCCCAGTTGCTGTCGCTGTCCGTGGCCGTCACGGAATACGGGGGCGTGCCTCCGCTTATGCTGACCTCTATGGGCTCTACCTGCCCGAACTGCGGGCTTGACGACTGCGGGTCTACTGTAGCGCTCAAAGCGGATGCAGGGGCTGTGCTCTGGGACGTGCTCTGCGCTGCGCTTGGGACAGTGATGACACTGCTTGCAGACGCCACCTGGTCGTTATTGTCTACTATCTGGAACTTTACCGTGTGCTGGCCAGCTGTCGAAGGCGAATAAGAGTAGGTGTACGGGCCAGTTATATATTGGGCCAGGAGCTGGACGTTATTGTCGTACACTGTAAGAGAATATGGCGTTGTCCCTCCAGAGGGGGTTGCAGTTATGGAGACGCTGTCGCCTAAATTAACGGTCTGGCTCTGAGGATTCACCGATATGCTGGGGGCGACATAACCCGCGCTGGAACCGGTTCCGCTTGCGTGCGCGAGCACGCCCAGGGACAGAAGCACGGACACGGCGATTGCGAACACTGCAAGTGTACTTAGCGCTGCGCGTTTTCCCACGAACATCCTAGCCCCCAAGCTAACGGAAATGCATCGTAACTAACATATTTATTCCTTAACTGTGCTAAAACTATTGTGGAAGAGATGGATCTTGAGAAAGAACTGTTCTGGATAGGCCATGCGAGCTTTTACATAAAGCATGGTACCTACACTATTTTCATCGACCCGTTCAGGGTTTCAGACCACATAAGGGAGAAGGCCGACCTGATACTGATAACGCACGCGCACTTCGATCATTGGAGCGTCGCAGATATCGACAAGGTAAGCAGATCAGATACCAAGATGATTATATCAAAATTGTGCACAGGCAGCGAGAAATACAGGAATATGGAGCTGGCAAGGCCTGGATTCGAGACAGCGATAGGCGATATAAAAATAAGCGCGGTTCCAGCATACAACGTCAAAGCCGAGAGGCTTCAGTTCCATCCCAAATCTAACGAATGGATGGGCTACGTAATAGAATTCGGCGGCACAAGGGTGTATCATGCAGGAGATACAGATTTCATACCCGAGATGAAAAATCTAAAGGACATAGATGCAGCGCTTCTGCCGATGGGCGGCACGTACACCATGAATGTAGACGAGATGATCGATGCCGCAAAGGCGATAAAGCCAAAGCATGTTGTCCCAGTTCACTACAAGAACCTTTTGGGCAGGGACGGCTCAGCCGCGGCAGAGAAAAAGCTCAGGGAGCATCTCGATAATGTCCTTTTCATGAAGGAGGTTCAGCCGCCTACGTACGCGTTCTCTTAGCCAGCTCCTTGGACAGTATTCTGGCAACTGCCAGTATCTCATCCGGCTCCATCTTGAATGCCCTCTGGTCTGATCCGCTGAGCCTCTCGACTATCTTCAGCGCCTCGCCTTTGCCTATGTTGAGAGAGGCAGACGAGTCGACGAACGCGTTCCTTACCTTCTTCTTTTTGTGGTTCATGAGCAGCGTTATCATCTCAATGACGTCCTTGTCGAGCCTGGTCCCGGTAGGCTTCATGAACACTATCGAAGACGAGACCTTCGGCTCTGGGTAGAACATGTTCCTGCCCACGTCCATTATATCGTAAATCTTGAACTCTATGCTGCATACGACGCTGAGCTTCGAGTAATCGCGCGTGTCAGGCTTCGCAAGAAGGTGCTCCACAAACTCCTTCTGCAGGCAGAGCAGCGCAGGCATCTGCCTCTCGGCAAGCCACATTATCGTCTTGCTCGAGAGATTGTACGGTATGTTAGCCACCATCATCTCAGCGCCATCTATTGCCTTCTCGTCAAGCTCGAAGAAGTCCGCGTTGACGAGCTCAAGGTTCTTGGACCTTATTGTGTGCAACAGCTGCTCGTACAGCCGCGTGTCCTTCTCTATCGCTATGACTCTCTTTGCTGTCTTGCACAGCTCCCTTGTCAGCACGCCGAGCCCAGGGCCAAGCTCTAGTACGGTCTTGCCTATCGCGTGCTGGGCCTCTGCCTTGGTTACCTTTGCATCAAGCAGGAAGTTCTGGCCCAGCCTCTTGGAAGCGTTGAACTCCTTCGCAAGGCTGATGTAGCTCTGCCCGTCCATAACGAGATGTGTTCCGTTACAGTATTTATATGTTGTTTGCCATAGTTGAGCATGCGTCTAAGCGGCCAGAGCGCTATGGAGTATCTTACCACTTATGGGTGGGCGATTCTGATTATAGCGGTTGTAGCGTCTGTGTTTGCCGTCTTGCTCTTAAGGAACAATATAGTAAAGAATGTCTGTGTATTACCCGCAGAGTTTAGCTGCATACGTGCTTACGTGCAAAGCAACGGCACTCTCGTGATAAATCTCGTGCAGTCTACTCAATCACCAATAAACATAACCGCATTAGGTTGCAATACCAATGCAACAGTTTTGTATATGACTCATGTTTCACCTCCTGTTACGTTGCAAATAGGCAACAATGCCACCGAATCGGTCGCCTGCAAGTATCGAAATGGCACGGCATATACGCAGCCCCCAGGTACGCTGTTCAAAGGCTATTTCATCTTTAATTATACAGATCTTCAGACAGGATTCCCGCATACAGAAACAGGCACGCTAGCAGAGGTAACGACATGACCAAGGCACAGAGCGCTATAGAGTTTTTGTCAACGTATGCTTTCGCATTCCTCATAATAGGAGTCGCGCTCGCGCTGCTTTTCGTGTTCTCCACAATACCGCAGACGTATCTTCCTACCGTGTGCTCGTTCTACAACGGCTTCAGCCAGTCGTGCGACGCAATCTACTACAACACGACGAACGGGGCAAACCTAACAGTGATAGCCACGGACGCGACTCCAGGGGTGATAAACGTCAGCAGCTTCTCCGCTTACATAAACTTCGGTACCAGCACTGCGGGAACCTGTTCTCCGACAGTCGCACTTGCCGGGCAGACAATATACTGCACTGCCAACCTTGCGCAGAAGCCGCATCTCGGTACGATATACACAGGCACGTTCAACGTCAAGGCCAATTATTGCGCCAACGCGCCGAGCAACATCTCAAATTCCACGTGCCCGTCTAGTACAGCATTCTACTACTCCGGGCAGATCAGGGTGCAGGCGGCCCCATACAGGTACAGCGGCATCTTCTTCGTGCCGATAACGATCACTAATTCGCAGACTACTGCGGCGCAAGGTCCATTCCAACAGATGATACAATTCGTGCCCAACGATTATGTGAGCCATGAGAACGGCAACCTAGGCAACATACGATTCTATTACGGCAACCGGGAGTTAGCAAGCTGGTGCGAGTCGAACTGCACGAATTCATCTACGCATCTTGCGACATTCTGGATAAAGCTGCCGTCAGGCATACCCGCAAGCTCAAGCGCAGTCGTGAACATGTACATACTGCCCAAGAGCGTGAATTACGATGGCTCATATGCCGGCGAGGCCCCGCAGCTCAGTCCAAGCTATGCCAAGTACGACAACGGGGCGAATGTGTTCAACTTTTATGATGATTTCAACGGTACCAGCCTCAGCCCGAAATGGGTCGTCAAGGGCGTAAGCTATACTGTCAGTAATAGCATAGCAATAACATCTGTTGGAGGGCCAAGCAACTCGATATATGCTACTGCTTCATTCTCGCCTCCTGCAGCTTTCGACGCCTATTCACAGCTGCAGGTCGCCTCATGGGGCGATGGCCAGCTTGGTGCGTTAGCCGGATCGCAACTCCCGGCTTTGGCAGGCGCATACCTCTATGGTTGGAGCGGCGCAGCCTCAACCCCTATAATAGAGGCAGTGGCGAACAACGCAGGAACAGAGACAGTGACAAACTATGCCACTGGCGCATTCCATGTCTACTCAGTTATTTATACATCCAGTAATGTTGTCTCAGAGCAGGATTATGCTAGTCAGTACAGCGTAAACAGCGGTGTGCCAAGTGTAGCACTGAATCCGCAGATTGTAGTAGGTTCTGGAGGAAGCGGATCAACATCAAACCAGGCGACCAAGTGGTACAGAGTGCGCTCATATCCTCCAAATAACGTCATGCCGTCCACATCATTTGGCCTCATCACGCAACTGCAGTGACAACCGATACCTCTTTATACGCTGATTTTCATATCTAATTGCGTATGCCTGAGATGATTCTTGTCGGCAAGGTAAAGGGCTATTTCGAAAATATAGGCGTAGCCGCAGTGGAACTAGTTGACGAGCTGAACGTCGGCGACAGGATCCTTATTGAGAAAGACGGTGTGAGCTTCGAGCAGGTGGTAAGCAGCATGGAGCTCGAGAAGCTGCAGGTGCAGAGGGCATTCACTGGCGACAGGGTGGGCCTGAAACTCGACAGGAAGGCAGAAGAAGGGAGCAGCGTTTATAAGCTGGTCCTGCCGTGACACCACTTTAAAGATATCCCTACAAAGAGGGAAAGAATTTATAAATCTTTCCCTCCATATAATACTATGCTGGACGAGGCACGCGTTGCGAGGCTGATAAGGGATTTTCATGAATCGGAGATACCATCGCCGATTTTCAGCAGAGAGGTCAAGCTGCCGCTGACAATCGGCATTAAAAGGGCAATAACGGTCATCGGCCCGAGAAGGGCCGGGAAATCATATCTTCTGTTCTACACAATCAAACAGCTTCTGGAAAAGGGGATAGACAGGAAGAACATCTTGTACCTCAATTTCGAAGACCCGACATTTGAGGCCGCTACTGCTGCCGATCTGGCGAATATACCCGATATCTTCTTCAGGATCTACCCGGAAAAGCGCAATGGGCGTCTCTGGTTTTTCTTTGATGAGGTGCAGGAGGTTGCAGGGTGGGAGAGATTCATTCGCGCGGTTATCGACAGGTTCAATGCAAGCGTATTCCTGACAGGATCATCGTCAAGGCTTCTAAGCAAAGAGATAGCGACATCAATGCGCGGCAGAACGCTTTCGTACCTGCTGCTTTCCCTGAGCTTCAGTGAGTTCCTGGAATTTAGCGGCATAGAAAGCGTCAGGTTTCCTTCATCTGCGCAGGAGCTGACGCTCTCAAAGATGGCCTGCGAATATCTAAAGTTTGGGGGATATCCCGAAACCGTGCTGTACAAAAGGGAGAGGGAACGCCTCCTCAGAGAACTTCTTGACGTAGCCATACAGCGGGACATCATCGAGCGTTATGGGATAAGGAACATAAAGGTGCTTCGCATGCTGATAGAGGCTATCGCGACCTCCTCAGAGTTCTCTATGCACAGGTTCTTCAATTTCCTCAAGTCCAATGGGTATAAAGTGAGCAAGAACACGCTCTATACCTATCTTCAGGCACTGGAGGATGCGTTCATCATACATGAAACAAAGCGGTACTCCAAGTCAGTGAGACAGCGTGAGCAAAGCATGTCGAAGCCGTATATGCTTGATAACGGCCTGCTGATGGTAAATAACGTTTCAGGCGGCAAGCTCTTCGAGAACGCAGTATTCAACGCGCTCTTCAGAAACGAAAAGCTGAAGATATACTATTACAGCGACCAGAGTTCGGAGGTGGACTTCATAGTCGAGGAGAAAGGCGCAGTGAAAGCTTTGGTCCAGGCAAGTTCCGAGCTGAACGGCATCGAGACAAAGGAGCGGGAGTTTAAGGCGCTCTACAGGGCGTCTGACGCCCTGGACTGCAATAAGCTCATCATCGTGACTTTGAACAGCAAGGGCACAGAAATATATAAGGGCAAGAAGATAAACATAATGCCCATTTGGGAGCTCATGCTTGCCCCAGTAGCTCAGTGGTAGAGCGTTTGCATGGTAAACTTTTTGATAAAAAGTTTAATCAAAAACCTATAAAGCAAAAGGCCGAGGGTTCAATTCCCTCTTGGGGCTTCAAACTTCAAGTTCGTATCCCTTAGGCAAAGATATAAGGGGGCTGCGGCTCATCTAGTGACCAAGGAGGCAATGTTTCTGGGTATGGCAGTCTTCCTTCCTATGAAGACGGCGCTGTCTGCTGAATCGACCTTCACGAGTATCTTCCCATATCCGTTTCTGGGCGCCCTGACAAGAGAATCGGACTGCCTGATCTTTGTGCCTATAACATCCGACTTGCCGGCCTTTATCCCAAGTGCCACGGCGCTTGATCTGGTCTTTATGCTTATCATTGACCTGCCTGCGGACCTAGCAAACCCCAGCATTGCCCTCACTCCTCCACTCTCGGAATTTATATCAGCGGTGATTTCCGGGAGACGAACGCACCTTATATTGGCGCCCCCGTTCGATATGCGCACCTTCAGCCTCTTCGGTGTCATCCCATCTATGGACAGGCCGCCGCCATTTACGCTGGCATCGATATCCGCGTCTTTCGGGTATCTGATGCGCATGCGGCATCCCCTGCCGCTTATTGCCACCTCATTCTTGGCCTGTGTTATCTTGTAAGACCCTGGTGCGCCGCTGACAACGATGTGCGGGCTGCCCTGCGATATCGACACGCTGCCTAGTGACACATTTACCTTGAGTCTGCCCCTCCCAGCAAGCCTGCCTGCATACGCCGCTCTTCCATCTCTCTCCATATGTCCGACCATGTACATCCTATTCATCATGCGTTTATTATAGATGCGCATCATTCTGCAGAGGTTCATACTCAATGCCGCATAGCAGCGACGACACCTCTTCTGCACCTAAAACGCCTTTTGCAGCGTCCATCAACATGCTGTACAGCCCCTCGAGCGATGAAGCGCCATCACCAAACGTTGGCAGCGATCCGTCAAGCTCGGCTATGGCCTGCCCTACTGCTTCCTCTGTGCGCTTTATCTCAGGGCATGACCTCTCATACTCAGATCTGAACCTGTGGATCTCAACGTCGCTTACAACCCTTCCTGCCTTCTCGCTTGCGGAGACGCCAAGCGCATATTCAAAGTAATTGCCCATCAGGCAGACCCCTTTGTAGAAGCTGTTCGCCCTGGCGAATACCTTAAAGGCCGCCCTCAACATATCAGGCGAAGGCCTTGACTCATACGCTTGGAACGACAGCCTGGCGCCCTCAAACTCGCGCTTGGCTGCGTCCTTCGCAAGCAGAAATGCGGCAGTAAACGCATCAGCGTCAAACCTCCTTACCGCGTCTGTCATGCTGCTGACGCTGCTCCTAAGGCCTGCGTCCGAGTTTATGATGTTGATGGAGTTTTTGTACGCGACCTCAAGCGTCCGATCCTCAACGTTGCAGACAACTGCGGAGACGTTCTGCATGGAGAGCGCGCGCAGAATCTTGTCATAGGCGCTGCGGCTCCGCACATTAGAGTAGACGACGGCGAAACCCCCCATCAATCTGGCAACCACGCCGTACTCGCCCCCTCCTGCAAACCGTATCGACCTCAATCCCCCAATGTCCCTGTCAAGCCATGTGTATGTGTCTCCGCGCTGGTCCAATACGTCGCGACCGTCTGCAATCACCCTTACGTTTGCCGTGTCCAGGACTACTGTTTTTGCGGACTTGACCAGCTCTTCGGGGTTGCTTACTCCGGCCAGATACGGTATCCCGCGCTCGCGCGCCAGTATGCCCTCGTGGGAGAGTATCCCTCCAATCTGCGTTATCATGCCCTTCACGCGGCCGCTCCCGAGCAGCCTGGCAATATCCCGCTGCTCGAAATACGTGCCGACGAGTATCACGTCAGTATCTGGAGTCACTTTCGCGTCGGTCCATGGCGCTCCCTCCGCTATGCCTGCGCAGATGGGCATCAGGCCGTCCTTCCTTTCGAATGAAGGGACATCAACGCTCCTTGTTATGGGGCGAGCCTGCAGCAGGAGCAGGCCCCCGGAGTCTATGCACCACTCTATATCCTGCGGCGCCCCAAATGTTTTTTGCACTCTTTTTGCCATGTCCGATATCTCTTTGATCTCGTACTCCATCAGCTTCTGGCTAGCGGCAACTTGCAGTGGAACGTCCGAGATGTTGGTCCCGTCGCTGCTCATCTTGTGCTGGCGCTTTATGCTTTTGCGAATGCCATCGTTTTCAATTAGATACGCATCGCCACTTTCTTTCCCTGAGACTACCCTCTCGCCCTGCCCTATGATTGCGTTTATGACGACTCTATTGCTGTCAGCAAAGGCAACACCCGCCTTGTGCGGCTCGATCTGGCGCTGCACCACTACAGCCATAAGCGCGTCCGCAAGTCGCTCGTCCGTATGGAAGAGGGCTGATGCGTAGACCTCCTTGACAGCCTCAAGCAGCGACTCCCTTTCAACAGAGAGCACGGTTCGGTACTCTCCCGCCATGCTGGCGCTGCTGCCATCCTCGTTCACCGCGGAGCTCCTGATCGCTACTTTGCCGCCGCCAAAGGCCCTGTCATACTCTGATAATATGCGCTCTGCTGCCTCTGCCCTGAATCTCATTTTGGGCAGTGCCTCTTTGATGTCTCTGCGGCCTATAGCCACGGACCCTACCGCCGTAAAGTTGTCGCTGACGAACTCCTCGAACGCTGAGACTGGCAGCACAAAGAAATCCGGGACGTCGAAGCCCGCAGCCTTAAGCCTCATGAGGTTGGCTCCTTTGCCGCCATAGGCTGCCACAATGTCTGCATCAGAGCTTTCGATGCTATCGTCCCTCATTTCAATACCATCCCGACCTTTGTGCCTATATGGCTTGCGTATCGGCATATTAAAAACTCTTTGACAATGCCGCAGAAACTGCGGTATCCCCTCTCTTCATGGCAGACTCGCTAACGCTGGCTATCCTTAGCAGCTTTGGCGGCTCCACAAGCTCAAGATCCTGGCTTGGGCATATGAGCGCCTTTCTCTCCCCGGTGAAGATGGCCCTGCTCCACCACGCCGCCTTATCGCTGTCTATCTCCATAGTGCCGTCGGGGTTGATCCTGCCTATGGTGTTCTGCTCGCTGCGCAGTGCCACTGTGCACTTGCCTATCCTTCCATCAGGCCTTATCATATACGAGAACGGCTTTGCCGCATAGCATACGTACTTGGGATCTGCCTCATGCACGTCGATGTCAGGGAATCCGAAACCCAGCGATCTTGCGAGCCCCCTGAGCCTGTTTACAGAATCCAGGCTATCAGTTATCGGCAGGGACGCATCGTTCGGGCCGCCGAGCCTGGAAAGCTGCCTTATGTAAACCGTGAACCTCTTGTCATTTCCCATGTCGTGATATAGCCTGTGCAGCAGCGAGCCCATGCTCTTCTCGTTGTCCCTATTCACGTGCAGCCGTACCATTATCGAGAAATCCAGGCCTGTGTCGTGTGCCGCGACAAGGTTGCGCCATATGGTGTTAAATGTCCCGGCGTCATCCGCTCTCTTCCTGAGCTTGTCGTGCTCCTCCCTGTTCCCGTCAAGAGTTATCTGGTAGTCTGTGACGCCGAGCTTCACAAGGCAGGCGAGCCTCTCCGCTGTCAGGAAATATCCGTTTGTTGTCGCCGTGCCGCTCGCGGAGAGCCTTCCGCCTGAGGCGTTTACAAGGCCCTGCAGATGCCCCATTATATCCGTTATCGCGTCGTATCTCAGCAGCGGCTCCCCTCCGTACCACTGCACCGTAACCCTTTCGAGATCCTGGGCCCTTTTCGTTATCAGGTTTTTTATGCCTAGAACCACATCAGGGCGGATGCCTCCATCCGTTGCGTGATCCTCAAAGCAGTAATCGCACCTGAAGTTGCATGCCTCGGTCGGGAGGATTATCAGCTCCAAGTACTTGTTCAGGAAGTCCGTTATAGCGTTGTCCCTATTGTTTGCGTACATTGGCACACCATTTATTTCATATCTGAAATGTCGTCAGGCCCCTTCTTAACCTGCTGCTTTATGTCGACGCAGCCCCCTGGGCACGGGCACCCGACCCCGCACGGTATGTTGTGCAGTGCCTCTCTGGTCAGCGCATCTATAGCCGATTCTGCTACTCCTGCGACCTGCACCTTGCCGCTCTCGTCGACCCTTAGGTATGTGCCCATGCTCCTCGCTATCTCATTCTTGTCTATGCTCATCTGTTTCGTCTCGTTCATTCCCTCACCCATTAGCGTACCTCTTCAATATACTCTCAAGCTCCTCAAGCAGCTGCTTCAATCTGTAATAATCGTTCCTCGGCAGCGTCTCGTGCAGCTCAGGCAGCATAACGTTCATCTCTTCTACGTCGTCGTGCATTTTCTTGAGGCGTTCCGCGGCATTCATCGCAGCACCTGGTCAGCCCAGACCAATTGGTAAGAGTAATCACTGGTCTTTATGACTCGTATCTTCCTACTGTCTGCACCGAACGATGCATTGCTATCTTTTCTACTGCCTATCAGTCGCTTGAAGAAACCCATCCCACTTACCCATTTTAGCGTAAGACGGGCAGCCATTGGCAGTAGAGCAGAAAGCCAGCGCCGTGTTTTGGTGGAGCCTCCAGGCGGAAACAAGGAGAAAAGCGCTGCGGCTGATAATGATGTTTACCAGGCCTCTACCCCCAACCCATGCCATCAGGATCTACCCGTCCTGATATGTGTTTATGGATTAGTTGCTATATAAGCAAGGCCGGAGTTTGTATCCTATAGGTTCGCTACCAATACTACAAGATTAGAATAAAAACTTGTAACGTCCAAGATTATATAATAAAAATATTGTTATAAGGCATTATTATAACAATAGTATATAATAGAAATCTTTAAATATATAGAAATAGGAAATAACAACATGGGAACTCCGCCTAAGGTAGTATTGGACACATTTGAGAGAGTAAAGAAAGCATACGAGTTCTCTGTGTACCTGAAACTCATAAACGGAAACTACTATGTCTATAACGTTACCACTGGTTGGGATAAAATAAACAAGAGGGTTAAGAGCAAATCAGTGTATATCGGCAGAATAGCTACGGATGGAACCTATGCAGAAAAACAGTCTGCCAATCTAATGTCAACGGCAAAAGCAGTAGTTTCTGGAAGGCCTCGCGAGATGGGGGAACAACACCTAAATGGTAGCATAGATGCTGAGGACCGTCTGCTGCTTACCTCCCTCAGTATGAACGCAAGAGCCACACTATCGCGTTTAGAAGCCATAACAGGGGTAAAAAGATCCACCATATTCAACAGGATCAAAAATTTTGAGAACAAGCTCGGGTTCCGATATCTGCCCGAATTGAACCTTAGCAAATTAGGGTACCTAGACTACGCCGTGTTTGTCAAATTCAAAGGAGAGAAGCCAAGGCGCGAGGACCTTATGGCTGTGCTTGATCCAGAACCAAGTGTGCAACTGGCTGCGCTTGCAATAGGGGAGTACGACCTATTCATATATATGCTTGCGGAAAACAACAGGGAGGCAGAAACTCATCTTTATACCATAAGGACAAACGAGAAACTTAACAAATATGTGTCCGAATGGTACTTAGTGCCATTCGAGAAGACATTCGGGATGGTGCCCATAAGGGATCGATTCTTCGGTATCCTTGAGAAAAACGTCTGGAGAAAAAGTAAGGGCCAGACCAGGCCGCGGCCTGCCCAGCTTACATTGAACGAATACACACTGCTTAAAGAACTAACTCGGAATGGAGCGGAAGAATTTGTGAGTATTGATATAAAGAATGGCTTTGATCGCGGCCGTTCTCAATACTTATACCACGCGCTCAAGGATAAAAAGGGTATCATAAAAAGGATTACCGCAACCATGTCTGCGTTGCCCATAAAGTACAACGCCATAATATTTGCAGATGTGTTAAATGCACACGAACTCCTGAAGACAAGAAATAACCTGCTAGCAGAAATCATAGGCGAATCGACTTACCCAACCAACAGGTACTCATTGGTGGGTGACGTCACAATGCCTAACGGTGAGATGTTTGTCCTCCCCGTATTCAAGGAAAGTGATCTTAGTCTCACAATAGAAATGCTAAAGAAAAATGTAAGTGGAATAAACGTAAGGTCTCTGGTGCTAGTTGATGTGTTTGTGGGTACTCTATGCTATCGAATCTTTGATACTGAGTATACATCGCAACACGATTCACTTGTACGTGCCGAGATATTGCCAAAAGGAGAAAAGCTACGCTATGAGTAGCTTAGTATAGCAACTTTAATCAGAGCCGATTATTGGTCCTGTCATTTGTTCCACCATTTCCACGCTTCAATCTACACTGGGTTAGTAAGGTATAAATACCCTTCTGCGTGTTCGTCAGGAGTGCATATCACATGCCTGCAAAAGCGGACACTTTGTGCGGATGTATGCGCATATAACATATTAAGGGAGGGATTTATGCCCTCCGTTGGCGATTATTTGAAAAAGTACTCAAAAACAACACTCAATACAGTATCATCCATGCGTAAACGCTATCCGATAAATACATTAGCACCCATCACTTAAACACCGTAGACCTCTTGGGGCTTCTCCGACTTCTTCAAGGCACAAAAACCTAATGCAGCACCAAGGTTTTTATGCATAGATTCCCAACAAAATCAGCGTGGGCGCAATGGCTAACAAAAAATCCGTGATTGCGGCAGCTATAATCATCGTGCTCATCGTTGGGACCGCAGTGTTTTACCTAGGCAACAGCTACAACAAAAGCCCGTCATCGGCAAAGAGCGGCGGCTCGCCAAGCGGCCAAGTCACATCAAACTCTACGGCAACTCTGTTCTCAAGCTCGAGATACGCCCCGGTCTCTTATCTGTTATCCGGCAACACTACGGGATTATCAGGCCAGACCGCAACTTCCGATTTCAATCTGAGCGTGACGCAACAGAGCGCCGCCGCACTGTACACTCTAACGTTCAAGGATACCGGGGCAGTGTACAATGTCACGGTGCCTTCGGGAGACAAGCTGTACTACATAGACCAGAACGTTGCAGATGACTCTCCAAGCTCTGACCACTACGCGAGCGATGACGGCTACGCGGTAGTAAATGCAAACGGGTACATTGTAACTCTTCTCTACCCGCTGCCAAATGCCTGATCTGCCAACCTAGTCGAACATAAGGGTAAGCGATTTAAACCCCGAATGAGCCTACGATTCAGATGCCATGGGCAAACGAACCGGAAGCGTGCTGGCCGCATTAGTAATTGTGATACTCATAGCAGGATTTGCACTGCTCTTCAAGGGCGTCCTGCTCGGCGCATTGTACGGGAATACGGTATCAATCTACACAACCACGATAAACCAGACAACAACTTCTATACCCGAAGCCTCGACAACAGTGCCCCAGTCCGGAAGCGTTAACGGCAGCATGTCTCTTGACGCCTATGCGCTCTCGCTCATAAACAATGACAGGAATCAGTACGGGCTTCCTAACGTGACGCTGGCGGGCACTCAGTCCGGCCAGCAGCATTCGAACAGCATGCTGTCGAACAACTACTTCAGCCACTGGGACATCTTCGGCATGAAGCCTTACATGCGCTATACCCTGCTTGGCGGCGTCGGAGCTGTAGACGAGAACGTCGCCTACCAGGAGAACAGCGCTTGCGTATTGTCATTCTGCCACGGAGACATAAACGTTAGCCAATCTTTGAAGCAGATGGAGTACAGCATGATGTACAATGATTCGCAGTGCTGCAACAACGGCCATAGGGACAACATACTTGATCCGCATCACAATCAGGTAAGCATAGGCATAGCTTACAACTCAAGCACGGTATATTTTACCGAGGACTTCATAGACAGCTATATAACATGGAGCGGCAACGCGCCCGCGTACTCTGACGGCAATGTCTATCTCTCAGGCTCGCTGTCAAACGGGTATTCGCTCTCTTCCGTGCAGATAAGCTACGATCCTGTTGTGCAGAACATGACGAGGTACCAGCTCAACCATACCTCATCGTATGGATACGGGCAGGCTGTCGGTGGAGTTGTCAGAAGCTCAAACTACTATTACCAGAACATAACCACGATAGTCGCGAGCAGGTACAGCGCATCCGGAGATCAGTTCAACATAGTGTTCAGCATGCAGAACCTCACCAAGCAGTACGGGGCAGGCGAATACACGGTAATGACATGGCTGAACGATTCTAAGGGCAACAGCTTCATAGGCGCGACATATACTATCTTCATGGACAGCAGCGGCCAGCAGATTACTCCGGCAGGCGTCTGAACCTCAAGGCAGCATCAGGCTTTGGAATAGCTTTATAATCCTTCATAGGAGCAATATGGTATTATGGACGTTGAGACGGCTCTAGACATGATAAAGTCGGAGCCTACCGAAGAGATAGTCACTGAGGATGAGCTCAGATCGCTTCTGGAGAGCAACAGCCATCCTACCCATTACATAGGATTGGAGATAAGCGGAATGCTGCATCTCGGCCATCTGCTTGTCGGGGGCAAGAAGATCAACGATTTCGCCAAGGCAGGGGCAAAGACCAACATACTGCTCGCAGATTGGCACTCTATGGCGAACAACAAGATGGGCGGCGACTGGGAGCGAATACTCAAGGCGGCGGAATTCTACAAGAAAGTTTTTGGCATATTCTGCCCAGATGCGAAGATAACACTAGGCTCTGAGCTCTACAGGAACAACGACGAGTACTGGAAGACCGTAATGCTCATGGCGCGAAAGACGACAATGGCAAGGGCCACAAGAACATTGATAATACAAGGCAGAAGCGAGAAGGACACGTTGCACGTGTCGCAGTATATCTACCCGATAATGCAGGCAGCCGACATAAACGAGCTGGATGTCGACATTCCTCATGCAGGGATAGACCAGCGTCGAATAAACGTCCTGGCAAAGGAGATGTTCAGCGACATGGGCTTCAAGAAGGTCGTGCCAGTGCACCACCATCTTCTCCAATCGCTTGCAGAGCCTCCGAAGGACATGCCCAAGGGCACGAAGGAGGAGATAGTCGCTGCCATGAAGATGAGCAAATCAAAGCCAGGTTCTGCAATACCGATAATAGCGACAGATGAAGAGATCGCAAAGACTATGAAGTCTGCATGGTGCCCTGTAAAGGTAACTGAAGAGAACCCTGTCCTTGAGCTTTGCAGGTACGTCATATTCCCGATAAGCTCAAAGCTCAAGATAGAGCGAAAGAAGGAATACGGCGGCGACATGGAATATGAAAGCTACAAAGAATTAGAGAAAGATTACGCGGCAGGCAAGCTCCATCCTGTAGACCTCAAGAACGCGGTTTCAGCCTCGATAATCTCTATGCTGGAGCCTGTGAGAAGGGGCATCAAGGGCCACAGGGAATTACTCGAGGTTTTCAAGGAGAACTGATCCTATGCCGGCCAAAAATAGCAAGCTCTATGTGATAGGCGTTGACTCAGCGCCGCTATGGATAGTCAAGGGGTTTGCAAAGATATACCACTTAAAGGGATTCGAGACGCTGCTGAAGGAGGGCAACCTTCTTGATATGCAATCTACGCTTCCGCCGCTCACTCCAGTAGCGTGGCCCACCATATATACCGGCCTTGAGCCGCGCGAACACGGCATGATGGACTTTTTTGCGATAGACAAGGAATACACGAAGCAGCTGCTATACTTTGATTCAGATAAACACACACCTTTCTGGGATGCGCTCGCAGCTAAGGGCAAGAAGTGCCTCGTAATAACCCCTGCAGAATCTCTGAAGTTAAGCAAGAGCAAGAACGTCGACTTAATAACAGGATGGCCGCTCGCTCCAAGATTCAGCAGCAAGCAGATAGATAGCGCAGCAAAGAAGTTCGGTTTTAATGGCGAGCCTGACATCGAAAAGGGGCTCAGAGAGGGCACGATAACAGTATCTGAAGCTTCTAAGAGGTACGTTAAAAGTATGCAGTCGAGGGCGGAACTGAGCAAACATCTGATAACAAAGAACAAGTATGACATGGCATTTGTATGCTTTACCGAGACTGACAGGATACAACACTTCTCGCTCAACAACAAGAATTGGGAAGAGTACGTGATGCCCCTGTACAAAAGCGTATCCGATTTCATTGAATGGGTCATACTCCGAGCAAAGAAGGAAGGAGCGGCAGTGATTGTTGTTTCGGATCATGGCGCACAGCCGATAAAGAAAAAGTTCCTGCTAAACGCGTGGTTGGTAAACAGCGGCTATGCAGAGCTAAAACCGGCAATAATAAAGTCCATACAAGACAGCTACAACAAATCAGGAGAATCCGAGGCTCAGGCAAACCTCAAGTACTCGCTAAGGGAGAAGCTGATAAAAAGCAAGGCGAGAGGCATGCTCTACGACAAGCTTCCTGCCTCTGCAAAGAGGCTTGTGGGCAAGGCGATAGGCACAGCGTTATCGTCCGGGTCTGGTGCAACATACACACACATCCATGATTTCGATTTCGAAATGAAGGGCACTGTTGCGTTTACATCAGTCTCAAACGATCCTGTAGGCATGATATGGATCAACGACAGGAGATTCTCAAAGCCTAACGTAAAGGACTCCGAGAAGAGGAAGATAAAGGCAGAGATAGCAGGCAGGCTCAGAGAGATAAAGACTGAAGACGGAAAGCCGCTTGTCACGAAGATATATGACGGCGATGAGTATTACAAAAACACGAAGCTGTTCATAGCGCCGGACCTTCTGGTTGCGCTGCGCGAAGGCTATGTCGCAGATGTGAAGAACTACTCGCTCAACACCCTGTTCATGGAGCCAGAGCTCGCAAAGAGCGGCGACCATATGATGAACGGCATATTCGGATCAATAGGCCAGTTCGACAGCAAGAAGATAAAGAGGGGGGTAAGCGTCCTCAACGTAGAGCCCACCATACTGAAATATTTTGGCATAAAGTGCGAACACTCGGACAGGTCGCTGATAAAATGAAGATGGTCATAACCCAAAATGCACTGAACGAGAAGGGCGGCGCGGAGCGCGTGATACTCAAGATAGCGCAGCGATACGACGCCAAGATATACACCCTAAGCTACAACAAGGAAGGAACTTTCGAGGACTTCAAGAGTCTTGATGTGGAACTCTTAGGGAAGAGGCTTCCTCTTCTTGACACGCTGCCGTCGCGCGTCTCCAACGCTGTGAACTACGGTTACAAGTTCTTCACTGCGAAGATCCCCGAAGAGTATGACGCGATAAATGCCCACATGTCGCCAAGCGAGTGGATCAGGAACAGGAATCCGAGAGTCCTTTGGTATTGCCATACCCCTCCAAGGGAGCTCTACGATCTCAAGAACGTCGCAGTAAGGAAGAGGTCTGCAAAGGAACAAATGCTCTACAATACCCTATCGGTCGTGTACAAGAGCACCGAGATGCGCATGCTCAAATACATAGAGGGCATAGCCTGCAACAGCGAGATAACAAAGGAGCGCCTAAGAAAGTACCTGGATGTGCAGAATGCAACTGTGATAAATCCGGCTATAGATGCCAAGAAGTTCTACAACGGCGGCGACGAGAAATATTTCCTATATCCGTCAAGAATATCTGCGCAAAAACGCCAGGATTACGTGATAGAGGCATTTGAAAGATTCGTAAAGGCATCGAAGCTCACGAACTACAAGCTGGTGCTGGCAGGGTCGCTGACAAGAGGGTACAAGGACTTCATGGATTACTACGAAAAGCTCAAGGCAATGAACGTCAGGAATGTTGTATTCAAGCTGAATCCGAGCGACGAGACCCTCTCGGAGCTGTACGCAAAATCCACTGCAGTGCTGTTCAGCCCGATAAACGAGGATTACGGGATAGTCCCGCTTGAGGGCATGGCAAGCTACAAGCCTGTCATCTCGGTAAACGAGGGAGGGCCAAAGGAGACGATACTCAACAACAGGACAGGCTTCCTTGTCGGCTCGCCTGACCAGATGGCGGCAAAGATGAAATTTGTCGCAGAGCATCCGGTCATAGCTGCAAAGATGGGCAGGGAGGGCAGGAGGAGAGTTGAAGATCACTACTCTTGGAACACGTTCTTCAAGAAGTTTGACGCCTTGGCCAAAGCTGTCGCAAAATCCAGCGCATAAAACGCCGGAAGCGAGCAGCAGCAAGGTATAAATAGATTGCCAACCAAGCTCTACTCGAAGCAAAAGGTTAGTTTTATGATAACGTTAATGTTAGACCCGCCAGGCCCGAGAAGCGGCTAATTAATCAGTCGCATCGGTCAGCCGATGCCATACTCCTTTTTAGTATCCGATCTGTTTCTCCTTCACATGACTGTACTGTTCTGCAAGCACATTGTACTGGCTGGTATATGCAGGGTCAAACAGCCTGTAACCCAGCGCTCCCACGACTATATCTGTCACTACCTGCGTGCTTGCGCTTATCCCTCTTACCCTTGCGGCGAGCTCGTCTCGCGCTTGCTCTAGCCCATTGTTGCTGAACACAGGCATCATGAACATCATGCCGTCAGGGACGGCCTTTTCTCCTACAAGCGAGAACCTGTCTATCATGCGGCCCGAGTCCTTTATTATGTACTTGAGCAACTCTTCCCTTGTCTTGACGTACCTGCTGTCGTTTATGTCGTTCATGAAGATTATGCTGTCGTACCTCTTCCCAGACGGGTTCTGCACCGTTATCGTAATCCTTTTTATCAGGCCGCTTTCAATCAGCTTATGGTATGTGTACTGGGCGCTTGACCTCTGCAGGTTGTTCTTCCTGTCTATCTCGCTGAACTCTATCGAGCCGTTTGAATTGAGCTCCCTGAGCAGTATGTAATCCCTGTTGAGTATGCTCTCCGGCTTGGGTCTCGGATTCTCCCTGCTTCGCTGCCATACCCTCTCTTTAAGCAGATCGAAGAACTTGTCCCTCAGCGGGACATACCCGTATGCGGCATAAAACGGTGTCACATACCATTTTGCCCTGTGCCTGCTGAACGCGTCCTGGCTTCTTATGCTCCCGATGACGCTTGCGAGCGCCCTGTTGCTCTCTGCTATAAGGTAGATCAGCATGTCGTATTTCCCGACAGTAAGCATGCAGAACTGCACCCTTGGCTCTGGCTCCAGCGCCTCTCTCATCGTCTCTGAACTGGGTCTGGATCCGGCAAACCTGACTGCGACCATATACGCGAAAAACCCCAGTTTGTTAGTGTCTATCTCTGCGATGTACCTCAGGCCGTACCTCTCCTCAAGCCTCTTGATCCTGTACTCTATAGACGAAGCCTTCAATCCGGTCCTTTTGCTTATGACAGATAACGGTATCCTCGCATTCATGCTAAGATTTTGAAGTATTATCAGGTCTGTCCTGTCTATCTGATCCTTCTGGGCCGGTTCTTTCGGCCTTGCCGGGCCCTTTTTCCACCTCTTTTTTGCAGGAGAGAATGCCCCGTCTACCCCGATCCTGCCGAGGTAGTGGGTTATCCTCTTTCCTGCCTTAGTTCTCCGGTCCCTTGCCACGTATGTCTCGAACGCGTAGTACTTGCCCCTGATTACCTTTACCTGCACCCTGTTCGGGGTGTGTTCCTGCAGACGTTCGACAGCCTCCTTTACCTCTTGGGGTAAATTCTGCATAATAGATAAATGGAGTTAAAATATATATATCTATCTCGTAAAATAAATGAGTAAATATATAGATTTGCAAAAAAACTGAAATATGCCACCCCAAATCTGCGTATCCTGATTAACAACTCTTATGAAGACAAGATAACCATATATATACCGCCTGAGTAATGGCTATTAACGTGGAGAGGACCAATGTGGGAATCTAAGGAAAAGAAGTCGTACACCAACGTCGTCTTTGACGGCGCTTCTTTTAAGTACAACCCTAAAATACCCAACCACCCAAGAATGCTTATGCATTCTCCCCTTTTCCCCACACCTCTCCACTTACCGCTTATCTCCCTAATTTTGCTGTTGCTTGCAAGATAGCGATTCTGCCATCGGCGGAAATTTTCTGGTTGCAGGAACCTTTAAAAGCTTATCTTTTTTTACTTCTTAATGTATATATATTTGAAGACCTTAACGTATAGTGTCCGCGACCAACGACAGCAAAACGAATATTGTTAATAAGTTTAGCAAGCAAAGTTATCGCTGTGCAGGGATGGCGGAGCCTGGTCAAACGCGACGGACTCAAGATCCGTTGGCTTAGGCCTACGGGAGTTCAAAAGAAATGAACACATCTCCCTCCCTGCATAGCTTATGTTTAGGTGATTATGATACCAAAGAAGAACGCTAAGAAGCCAAGAAAGCTGTCAAGAGGATCTTCAAGATCGGCGAAGCCAAAGCTTAGGGAATCGAAGATATTCGAGATACCGAACTACGCCCAGACTGAGGAGTTCACCAGCTCGGCAGCGTGCGCGATGATGGCTCTCAAGTACCTCAACAAGGGCCTGCAGATGAAGAAAGATACAGAATTCTCAATATGGCAGGAAGCAGTAAGTGGCTCTGTCTGGCACGGCTCTAGATACGGACTGGCTTATGCGCTCGCAAAGAGGGGCGCTCGCACGCAGATAGTCAGCAACGCCAAGGATGAAGGCTATGAGAAGAAGCTTGCGGTTTATGAGGGCATAAACCTAGATACTCTGTCATCTTCATTTAACGAGATAAAGAAGAAGGCAAAGGACATGAAGATAAAGGAAGAGTACGGCGTAACTTCTGTCAACATGATAAAGAAGCAGCTCAACTCCGGTAAGATACCGATAGTTCTGGTCAACGCAAACGTTCTCAACCCATATCTTGAGGCATCACCTCACTGGGTTGTAGTAAAGGGCTATGACAAGGACACGTTCTACATAAACGATCCTTACTCTGACAGCACTATAACGATGGAGCCGCAGGTCTTCAAGTCTGCGCTAGGCTACGAGAACGAATACCATATGATAACTGTCGGCGCCAGGAAGAAGTAGCCTGATGCCGTTCCAGTCTATCAATCTTGTTTTCCCTCAGAGGCCGCAGCTTCATAGGCAGCGACAATTGAGAAATCGTCAAGCCCTAGCGAACGCATGTATGTAACTATCATCGGCCTCTTTACCCCCAGTTTTATTAGCAGCGAGATGAGCCCTGCCTCATCCACGTGCCTGTCGCTTGCGTCTACGAAACTGTACAGCTTCGCCTTTGCGTCTTCTCCAAGGTGCAGTTTCTCTGTCTCGCCCCTGAACTTCCTATCTTGCACTCTCATCCCATTACCTCTAAACTCATAAAAGCCGAGTTCTACGCCGTCGACCTTATCAATAATGACGTTCCTCTTCAGAGCACCCGAATCCTTGAACGACAGGTGCAACATGCAGCTGCCCTGGCCCAATGCGCCGATAGTCAAGGTATCGTCCTGGCAGATAACCCCGCTTGAGACAAGGGTGCTGACATCGTCGCTGTTCTGCAGCTTGAATATGGCGACGGTGGCAGAATTGGCTATCACCTCATTCTTTATGTCACTGACCAGTTGCGTGGCCAGCACGACACCGAAGCCGTACTTCCTGCCCTCCCTGAAAAGCGCTCCAAGTTCGTTGCTCTCCGATATCAGCCTCCAGGCCTCGTCGAGCACTATCATATGCGTCTTCTTGCTGCCTATTCCGTAATTGTGCATGCGCCTCGAGATTGCCTCTACAATATGCTTTGTCACCGCCGCCTTCTGGCCGTCCTGCCTCAGCCTGGACAGATTAAGGCTTGCAATCCCATCAAGCATGTCATTAATATCGATCGAATCCGCGTCAAATCCGGCGCCGACTCCAAACTCTACTCCACCAAGATGTTCGACAAGCTTCGAGTACTCGCCTGTCCAGTCGAGCATGAGGACATTTGCTCCCAGATGTATCGCGCTTCTCGCTATTATCGCCTTCAGCAGGTATGTCTTTCCTGAACCTGAGGTGCCGATCACGGATATGTGCGGGTTCATCATCTCATCAGTGTCCAAGATGAAAGGCATCTTGTACACGCTGGTCCTGCCTATGTATATTCCAGTTCCAGATCTGGGCGAACACTCGGACATTGCGCTGAGGCAGAGCGAGCTGCTCGCAACTTTAGAGTTGGATAGCAACGTCATAGCATCATCGTGTTGTCAAGCATCATGGCCTCTGCGAGCTCCGTGCCGCTCAGCACCCTTACCTGCGAGTTTGTTATCGCGCCAAATTCTCCCGCAAGCTCGCGTATCTGCGTCTTTGCCCGCTCTTCCGCATAAAACCTGCTCTCTGAAACAGAGCTGGTCGATATCAGCAGCGCCATCTTCAAAGGTGTGCTTCCAGTTGTCATGCCTTTTATGTCGTGCTCTATGAGCTCCAGCTCGCGCCTCGCCGCGTTTGCCCTTACCATCCCCTTGCCGCTCTTAGACCCCGATATCTTTGACAGCTCTATCTCGAGCATTGCGCGGCGGGTCTCAAGCCTGTCCAAGATCCTTGCCGCATTCAGCGCGCTTACTTGCACTGTGAACTTGAACGGGAAGTTCAGCCTGGATATCACGCTCTCTACCGCTTTTCTGTCTATGCCGCTCTCTGTGCTGCCTTCGATGCTCGCCATGGCGGTGGAGATTATCTTGCCTTTGTGCCTCCTGATTGCAGACTGCCTGTCCCCGCTCAGCTCATAAGTGCCAATGCGCTCAATCAGATTGGTGCGCCTGAATATTGCAGCCTCTAAAATAGGCCAGAGCCTTACCCTATCGTGCATCTTACCATCTCAGAACCTGAACCTGCCTAGATCAATCTCCGTGCCGAGGACCTTCGCGAACTCCTTTATCGATATTACGGTTATCGCAAGGCTGAATATCGGCAGGAAGAACACCTGTATGATCAGAAGCGCAAGCCAATCCACTACGCTGTTGAACAAATTCTCGAAATCCCTTACTACCGATGAGAGCGTCGAGGAAATGCCGGACAGTATGCCATTTGTCTCCTTTGTGCTGTTCGACTGGCCTATGCCTGCAACGCTCTCCACTATCCCATTGCCTGCGCTGCTGGCAAAGCTCATGAAAGACGTGGCGGTAGAGTTTGCATCAATGCTTGAATAATTGCTAATGAGCTGGGCGTTAAGCACGTACGTGAGCGGGAAGACCCCCCAAAGCCCTATCACTATCGCTATCAGGGCTCCTCCCAGCCTTCTGGTAAGGTATACGGTGCGAAGGACAAGCCCGGCAGGCAAGAGCACCGTAAGCGCGCTCACGGATATGAACGCAAGCAGCACCCCCTGCGCCTCTATGGCTATAAGAGCTGCGCTGACCGCCTCTATCACGTAACTGAGCTGCGTCATTATCGGAGATAGGACACTGCTCAACGACACGCTTACGAAGCCCAGGTTCAGCTGCACTGCGCCTATCATGCCGATTGCCGTGTAGGCTCCGGCAAGAGACACGAGCGTGCCCATAGATGTCACTGCAAGCGACTGGTACTGTTGCCCGTTTATCGCAACTGGCGTAAGCCCGACAAGATAGTTGTAAGCGAAGCAAATTGCATAGTTCCCGCTCATGAATCCCTGGCAGGCAGCGCCAAGGGACGAGCCAGATACTATGCCGTTTGTCACTGTCGCTATCAGGCCGGAAGGCCCGAATACCAGGATAAGCCCTCCTATTATCGCGCCGCTTATCAGCGCCTGGATTATCTCCGATTTGCCAAACTCCTTTAACCGCTTGTCGTCAAGCGCATAGCCCAAGCCGAGAATGATCCCTGCCACAGCGAGAGTTATCGCAATAAGGCTGACCGAGATGGCATAGGCATCGCTGGTCAGGAACATGGGCTAACCTGTTACGTTCGTCGCATTGGCCGTCACATTGCTCAACAGATGGGACGATGCGGCAGCAAGAGACGTTGAGGCGAAGCTCAGAATCCCTACAACTATCGCGCCTATTATGACATTCACTGCTGTAGTGTGGAAATTGGCCTTCTTGTCAGGAGGGAGCATCTGCCCTATCGCGTAGAATATGCCGGCAACCACGAAGAGTATTGCGCTGAGCGCCGGCCCCACCTGCGAAAGCGTGAGTTTTATGCTATCGAGTTCAGGGAGTATGCCCGCACTCCCGGCAGCATGCGACATAGCCAGGAACCCCGCAAAAACCAACGGTATCGAGACGATACCAAGCGCCCGCAGCATGCTTTGGGCATGCCTCTTATCAAGAATAGACATATACTCACGCAAATTCAAGCTTTTACTTGAGTATACACTATTTTATCAAAATATATATTTAAGCCTTTGCCATCCGGGTGCCTGCAGCACAGCCTCTACGGCTGGACTTCCTTGACGCCACAATTCCCGTATATGGCGTTCGAGCTGGTGCAGCTCCCGAAGTAGCCTGGGTTGTTCGGGAACGCGAGGTTAGGGGTCTCGTTCATCAGGCCGTTGACGCTCATGCTCAGCGGGAACCATGCCACAGGACCCAGTCCCACCACGCTGTCGTTAGAATAGAGCTGGTAGACCTGTGCTTGGGACAGCGATACGTTGTATATATGGACGTCGGCCACTGAGCCGTTGAAGAAGCCGCCGCAGCATCCTGACCCTATCGCGGCAACGCTGCCGGAGCCTGTGTATACATTGGGGACGCAAGAGGCGCAGAAGTTTGACGAGGTGGCTACCCCATCAGTGTAAGTCGTGACTGCGGTAGTCCCTCCGCCTGCATACGTCAGCCCAACGAAGTGCCATTTCCCGTCCGTTATAGACGGTCCGCATGCGACACCGTCACCCCAGTCATCCGCGCATATCTGCCCGCTGTAATCGCCCAGCAGCCAATCCTGATATGCCGTATTGTATCTTCCGTACTGTACTATGAACGGATAGCTCGCGCTCTGGGTGCTCCTAACCCATGCGAATATGCTTACCGCCTGCGATCCCGCCGGCCAGCTTGTGTCCTTCGCGATCACTATGTTTGATGTCGAGATGCCGTTGAAATTTGCGACATTCGGCACCACGGCGTCGCCGAGATGGAACGCCTGGGCCTCTGTGCTCGTGCCATTGGTCTGGTTTGTATAACTTGTGACAAACGCTGCGCCGTAGTTCACGCCGTTCTCGCTAAGGCCGCTGTAATCGTTTATCGTTCCGTTCAGGGGCCACCAGCCTATAGTATTTGAAGGCACTATGGGCTTGTTGTTTATCCCGTTGGCGTATAACGCGGTTATCTGTGCGCTGCTTAGGGCCGAGTTATAGAACTGCACATTGGATATCAGGCCGTTGAACGGCGTCGTCGGCGGGCTGACATCGGAGCCTATTATGTCCTCAATACTCCAGCTCTCTGTCTGTGACGGAGCGACCCCTGTGCTCCTGAGAACTCCATTGACATATATGCTCGCTACCTTCGAGCTGCTTAGGACAACAGCGACCTGGTACCATTGGTTTGCGTTCGGCGTGACACCTGAAGCTATGCTTCCGCCTCCGTCCCTGTTGAACGATATGCCAGAACCGCTTCCGTATATCGCAATGCGGGCATTGTACGACCCCCATAGGCTGATCATAGACTGTATTGGGCTGGTCTGGGTAGTGAATGTCTTCATCCAGAATTCAATCGTGTGGCTGGCAGGTGCCATTACCGGCGGGGTCGTTATATATGCTGTCTGGCCGTTGAATAGCGCGCCCTGCACGCTGGTGTTGCCTTTCAACGCAAGAGCGCCTAGGTACAGGTGCTGCAGCGAAGAGTTGGCGCACTGGTTCAGCGTCCCGCAGTTGAGCACCCCATAAATCTTGTTGTTGGTGCTAGAATTGTAAAGAGAGCCCTGCAGCAAGGGATTGCCGTTGTAATTCGGGATCCCTGACCAGCCCACGTTTACGATATTCCCATTGTTGCCTCTGCTGCTGTAATCGTTCCCGTTTCCGTTCAGGGGCCACCAGCCTGTGAGGTTCGCGTTAACTATCGGCGCGCCGCCAATGCCCTCCTGATAAAGCTGATAGGCCTGCGCAGGGTTAAGGGTCCCGTTATAAACCTGCACGTCGGCAATCTTGCCGTTCCAGTACTGGCCTCCGCTAAACCTTCCGATATATGCCTGAGCGGTATCCACTGCAAGGCTTCCGCCCAACGTGCCTGTAAAGGATTGCCCGTTGAAATATATGGTCGTAGACCTTGTGACCCCGTTGTATGTGTATCCAACGAAGCTCCACGCATTGAGCGGGGGGACGAAACTTGACTGAACCGCCCACAGAGCGTCGGTGGTGAACGTCACATCCCCTCCTGCCCTAAGGATGAGGCTGGCGAGCAGGTTGCTTGAGCCGCTGCCAAATGATTCGATCATCTGCTGGCTTGCCTCTGTTGTCGGGTATATCCATGCAAACACGGCCTTGTTCGAATTTCCGAGGGGAAAGCCCGTATTGCCTGTGCTGATGTAGTTCGAGCCTATAAATGCAGCCGATTGCCTGCCCTCATACGCGAATGAAAACATGCCGTTTGGATTTCTGTTTGTCAGGGATCCCTGCCCCTGGTCAAGGAATGAAGGCACATAGCTTGACGGGTATGCATAGCCGTTCTGCACCGCATTTTGTATCTGCGACAGGTTGTAGAGCGCGAGGCCCTTTCCGTCGAGAAGCACGCTGGTGCCGTTCTGGAGTATGTTGACTATGTTTGTTGAAGGGGAATATCCGAGCCATGGCACAAGGAAGCTTCCAATGCCCGGGGTATTGGAATACGTTACCACCCCTGCTGCGCCGCATGCGTTTTGCGGCAGGTTGTATGCATTGGCTTCGACGATTATGAAATTCTTGTTCTGCACTGCTGCCGGGATTGAGGCGCAGCCGAGCGTTCCTGTAAAGGAGGCCACAGTGCCGTACGCGGACATGAACGGAGAGGTGCTGCCCTTCACTGCGTATGTGTTGCCTACAAGCTGCGCCACCGGATAAGACGACTGTGCCTTTATCGGCGATGTATCTGCGGTCTCGGCGCTGTAGACGCTTACCGTCCCGTTGAGCGGAATCCCTACCGTAACGCTGAGCGGGTATGTCGAGACCCCGTATGTGGAGTTTATGATCATGAGCCCGGTAAGCGTTGCGTTGAGGCTGAACGGCCCTCCCTGGAATATGATTATGCTGCTGTTCTTGATGCTCACGTTTACATTCTGCGAAAGCCCTGCAAGCTTCGTGTAATTGAGCCAGACCTTGAGCGTAGCCCCTCCCATAGTGCTGTTGAGGTTGGTGCCGTATATGGTTCCGTTCGTGACAAGCGATTTGAGAGCAAGCGCTGTGTTGTTTATGAAGTTTCCGTCCCTCTGGGACGGGTTGCCCTCATACCCCACCAATGCGCCAAGCGCGTTGTAGAGGCTGCTGTGGAGCCATGCCGCGCTCTGCGAAGTCAGCGTAGCGGCAAAGGCAGAGCTGCTGAACGTCGTCGAGGATGCGGTAGACAGGGAATCGTAGTTTATGCTGAACGTGACATACGTTATGAGCTCGCTGAGCATCAGCAGGAACAACACTATGGTGACTAGCGTTAGCAGTATGCCCTTCCTGCTTTTCAAGAACTGCCTCTTCATCTCCAGACCACCACACTCACGTTGTATATGTTGTTTATTCCGTTAACATTTAGGCTTAACGGGATAGATGCCCTGCTGACCTGATAGCTGTTCTGCAATGATGAGGGTATGTAATTTGCCGGCACGTAAACCACATTGCTGCTCGGAATTGCGGTATATGAATTAGGTCCGTAGTCGTTCATATTCCCAAGCAGCGGCCACCATGCAGTCAGTTTGCCCTTGTTCGCAGGCACGCCGTAAGGGCCCTGGCTGTATAGGGTCTGCACCTGTGCCGATGATAGCGTGCCGTTGTATATCTGCAGGTCGGCTATTATGCCGTTGAAGTCTGCCGCTCCCTGCGATGACAGGTAGCCTATGTTGCACCCTATGCCGAGGTAGTGTGATCCTGAATTCGATTCCTTCTGCCCTGAAGTTTGCTGGGACTGGCCGTTGTTGTAGAAGACTGCAGTTCCTGTGTTTGTGCCGCCCTTGTTCATGCTCATCGCTACGAACGACCACTTGTTCAGCGGTATTATGTAGCTGGAGCTGGAGGTGACCCAATTGCCTCCTGTATTGACGTTCCACTCTGCTGTGGTAAGCGCGCCTGTCGATGACAGATAAAATAGATACGTCTCCGCAGGTATCCCTTCAGAATAGATGGCGGTGACGCCGGATGCGCGCGACGTGGGGTAGACCCACGCGGCAATGGTGTAGTTAGGAAGGTTGTTTATCGGGCTGGACGTATATCCTGCTCCGCAGCTGTCGACCCCGCCGAAGCTTGCGACCCTTTCTGAAGGTCCAAATGTGTTGTTTATGAATATGCCCACGTTTGTCGATGTTGTGTTATAAAGATTCGCGAGGAACTGGTCTGCACGCGCCCCGTCTTTGGTCAGGTACATAGTCGCAATGGTCTGGAGTATGCTGTCGCCCTGCCTTGGTTTGTAACCTCCAAGAACGTAAAGCGTGCCCCCATCTGCTATGTATGCGTTGCCGTACGCCAACGGCACTCCGCTGTAAGACGCCGATGTGACAGGCCCGCCGTTGCTAAGGTTGGCTGTCCATAGCATCTTGGACGATCCCGTATTGTACGCCCTTAGGTCGTACCCGTTTATCAGTGCGTAAAGCGTGCTTGATGTCACCGAAGGCGAAGCGTTCCAATTCTGCGTTGGCGTAGACGTGAAGAACGTCTGGGTGCCCGAGGGCACAAGGACGCCGACTATCGCATTCGAGGTCTCTGCATACATGACATTCCCATATGCGGATATGCCCTTTATCTGCGCCGCGAGGCTCACAGTTTTGATCTCAGTGCCGTTGAGGTTGAATATATAGAGCGTTGAGCCGCTGCCCACCCCTATTATATTTCCAGTTATTGCAGGAGGGGGCGCCGTAGACGTGCTAAGAGCAACTTGGAACTGCTGTGCTCCCTGCGTGTTTATCATCCTGAGATAATTTTGCTGGCCTGGTGTGTAGGTAACAAACGAGAGCTTGCCTGTAGAATATGCCGGGAGCGACGGGCTTACCTGCCCTGAGCAGCCGCTCCAGCATCCCTCGCTCGCAACCTCTGTGCCGTTGTACGGGTTAAGGAACAGGACCTCTGTTCCCGCGGCTGCGAATACGATAAACCCCCCCTCTACCGTAACCGGGCTGGTGAGCCCTGCGGAACCTATGTTCGTTGACCATAGCATTCTGGATCCGTTGGTTATGCTCACGGCATTGATGTGCACGCTTGAGGCAGTGTAATTCGGGTATATTATCTCGTTCTGGTAGACAAGCGGAGCGCCGTCTATTGTAGATGAATCCTTGAACTTGATCGGGAAACCTGTGATTACATTGCCTGTAGTCGCGTTTATCGCGTCTATCTCATTTGAATTGAAGCTGAATGCCACCACTCCTCTGTCAACGGATACGGATTGCTGCTGTATGCCAGGCGCGTTGAACGACCAGAGGTATGTAGGCAATGATATCCCGTATGCGATAGATCCGTTGAGGTTAGGCCCGTGCCCGAAATACGGCCACGTGAATGCAGAAGCCTGACTCGAATTGTACAGCGCAAGGCCGTAGATTGAGCTTATCGACGGCGTGGATATCGGCGTCTGCAACAGATTCTGAAGTATGCTGGTGGCTTCATAGACCGGGACGTGATACACTCCCGGCGATGCGAAGTGCGCATACAAGAGTATGGACACTCCTACCGATGCGACTATCAGCGCAAACACCGCATCAAGCGTGAAAATGAACCCTTTCATGTCTCTTCTTGTCATTGTATCATGTCGCAGCTATGGTGCTGTTGGACCATACATACACATACATCGTCGCGGGCACGCCGTTTATGAACGTGCTTCTCTTTTCGAGGAAAACGGACTGCGCCTTTCCTGCAGTCGGGCTCTGGCCTATGCTGATATTGAGCGCAGCGCCGTTGTTCGGATTGCCTCTTATTGTAATGTAATAATCAAATGCGGTGTTTAGCGGAGCCTTCGAAGACTGGTACTTGTAATTTGACATGGAACTCAGGGCGATGACCTTGCTTGATGAAAGAGAGTAGTTGCCGATACTGCTGGCAAGCCCAACGCTCGCGTTGCCCCATGTCATCGTATTAGTGGTGTTGATCGAGCTCTGCCAGTTTGATGGAGAGCCTGGCGTCATGAGCTGCTGTGAGAGCGACTGCGCCTGAAGCTGGAGGAGCGTGCCGCCGTTGTTGTAGCCTATCGCGAGCTGGTTGTTCACGTTGAACCAGGTGAACGCGAGTATGGTTATCGCTATGCTGAATATTACCACTGCGAAGATGACGTCAAAGCTCCAGAACTGTGCTCTCATGTTTCTCATCATAGTTTCAGCCAAGCGATATGTTCAGTTTCTTGTAGATTGGAAGCCCTTGAAGATAGAGCTGCTGTATCTGGTACTGCGTAAGCACGGAATTGTAGATCTGCGCATCAGCTATCTGGCCGTTAAACGGACCGCCGTTCGTGGAACCGCCTCTGCATCCCAGGCCGTTGCCTATGGTATAGGAATTCGCGGAGTTGAATCCGCTGCATCCCTTGCCGCAGTTCCCGGTTGCCGTAGTGCTGCTTGCGTACGGCTGCCCGTCCAAGAACGTATAGAAGCCGTTGGTCTGGTTAAGCACATACGCGAGGTTGTGCCATCTGCCGTCATTGACGGTCGTTATGCCGTTGAAGTTTACCTCGCTCCAGGCATTGAAGTTTATTATTCCGTTGTTGAGCCAGACACTCCTGTCGCATCCCCCTCCTATGGGGCTGCCACCCGACTGCAATCCGACAACCTGAAGGCCGCCGCTTGGGGACGTTGTCCTGAACCACATGTCGAACGTCAGGTCGCCTTGCGGGATATAGATGCCCGAGCCCTGCGCGGCTGTGTTCGGGAACGTCGCGTTAAGATATGCGCCGCTGTTGCCGTTGAATGTCACGACAGACACTGTCGAATTCGACTTTGCGGTGAACTGGGAGTTTACGAACGTGACGTTGAAGTTCTTTATGCCGTTGTTGCCGTTCGATGAGTAATCGTTTGCATTCCCGTTAAGAGGCCACCAGCCTACAAGTCCTGCATCCGCTATAGGAGTGGAGCTTATCCCCTGCCTATACAGGGAGTTCACTTCCGTCGGTGTCAGGTACGTGCTGTAGAGCTGCACGTTGGTTATCAGCCCGTTGAAGTTGTCTGCTCCGTTAGGCGCCCAGGAATCGTCGCCAATGTAATAGGGCACTGTAGCCTGAGAGAGGCTGAGCCCCTTCGAGAATGCTGCATACGAATGATAGGATTGCTGGGTGTTGTTGAAGTATATCGTGCCTATGCCTGTGCTGCCGTTGTACTCTGCCGTTATCATCTGCCAGCTGTTTATCGGAACGTTCGCGTTTGTGAGCACAGATGAGGTGTTGACATTGAGCAGGAGCTGAGTATTTGCTCCGTTCGCATACATTGTCATGACTATCCCTGACCCGCCGCTGCTTCCAAGCCAGTCTGTGAGGAGGCCCTGGTCGTGCGTTGCAGCCGCTCCATACAGGTCAATCCACATCGTGGCCGTAAATGAGTCGTTCCTTTGCAGATTCAGGTACTGGTCTACCTGATTGACTGTTATGAACCCTACTGCGTTATTGCCTATGAGCCCTGACCTCTTTCCCGGGAACGAGCCTGCTGCAAAGTTTGTCTGATTTTGGATTAGAGGCGTCCATATCGGGCCTATAAAATTACCGTCAAGATAATGGGTACTAAGGTCGTGCGCCTTTGTCCCGTAACCTTCAGTAAGCGGCCACCAGGCCAGAAGGTTGCCGTTGAGCGAACTGTTGCCGTTGAATCCGTCTACCGTGAGGTTTGCCGAGCCAATTGAGACGTTGTTCATGGCAGTCACGAATGATGTAGAGTTTCCTGTGTTGGACGTATAGACCGCGTAGCTGTTGCCGATATATGTATTGCCCTTGCTGGAGATGTACCCTACGATCGAGTTTGACGCGCCGTTGGCCGTTCCTGCTGCAAGATGCGTGTTTATCTGCGCAACAGTGCTGTAATTGATCGTGTTGAACGCTGGCGCAAAGCCATTGTTGCCGTTGCCGCTGTAATCATTCATGTTGCCGTTCAGCGGCAGCCATGCGACAAGGCTGGCGGTATTTATCGGGGCGCCGTTTATCCCCTCGTTGTACAGTGATAGTATCTGGTTTGATGACAGCGTGTTTGAGTATATCTGGAAATTCGCCATCTGGGTGCCTGATGGCAGTCTTGCACATGTGCACAAATCATTCCTTTCGCCGATGAACACCGGTCCGGCCTGTGTATTGAGCGCAGCTGTGCTGACCGGGAAGTTTGCGTCTGACACCCCGTTAATGTAGAGGCCAAGGACGGTCCCGCTGGAAGACAGCGTTATCACAACATTGTACCATCTGCCTGCCTGCAGCGTTGTCGCACTTATATGGTCTGCAACCCCCCAATCAGCGACATCCAAGGTGTGCTGTCCATTGGGGAATGCTACCCCAAACCAGTTTCCTGCTGCTTCTGTGCCCCAAGAGAACGGCGCGGGTCCTGTATTCGGTATCGTGCCTGGGGTATCTATCCAGAAAGACACGCTTCTATCTGCTGTTCCAAGCACCGCAGCGCTGTTCGGCAGCTGTATGTACGCCTGCTGTGCATTGAAGCCTGCAACCTTTACGTTTGCTATAGGCGTCACGGAAAGCGTCTTCGGCAGGCTTGCGACAGATGGCGGGTTCTGCCCTACGTATATCACTCCATTGATGTTTGAAAGCTCGAGAGACCCCTTGTAAGTGGGCACAAGATATATGCTGATGCCGTTGCCTGTCTGCTGCAGCGTGCCGTTTATTATCAGGTTTCTGGAATTGCTGAACGCGTACGAGCTTAGTATCTGCGTGCCTATCTTCATCTTCACGATGACAACTCCTGTAGTCGACACAGAGAGATTGTATGGAACGGAGCCTATGTTGCCTGTAATCGGTATCGTCACGCTGTAGCCGCTGCCGGAGCTAAGCGCCTGGTCTATGTAATTCGCTATGTTCTGGGTCTGCAGTTGCAGCGACGCATACTCCTGCTGGGACAGCGATGCCGCCCTCTGCGATGCCACGATCCCGAACATGAGAAGGAAGATGACGAGCACGAAAGAGTACACGACAAGGAACTCGAGGGCTATCTGGCCCCTGGCACCGCTCTTGCGACTAAGCATGCTTATCTTGTCAATAATGTTAGGCAAGTAATAAATACGTTTTATCTCGTTTAGGCGGGCGTTTTCCGCTCCTTTTTGCCTTGGATTAGATCCCGCAGTTTCCTGAAATCGTCTTCGAGCAACGGCGTGAACTTCTTCATGCGTATCGCTGCCGCTGGATGTATGGTCACTAGATAGGTAATACCTTCTTTTTCAGCCACCTTCCCGTGCTCGCTCATCACGTTCGCTATGCCGAGCATCTCCTTCGATGCCACAGAGCCCAACAGCACGACTATCTTAGGCTTTATCATCTTTATCTGCCTCATGAGGAACGGCCTGCACCATTCTATCTCTTCATCGGTGGGCGCCCTGTTCTCCGGAGGGAAGAACTGCACTGTGCTGAGTATGTAGACTCGGTCTCTTTTGAGGCCTGCAACCTGTATCATCTGATCGAGAAGCCTTCCGCTCACGCCTATGAACGGCCTTCTCTGTATATCTTCGTTCCTGCCTGGCGCCTGCCCCAGCAGCACTACCTCTGCGTCGAGCGGCCCCTCTCCGGGCACGAGCGTTTTGCTAAGGTCCCAGCCGTCCGTCCTGTTCGGCAGCTCTGCATACTCTAAGTTGAGCCCTTCCATCCGTTCCTGCCTGTTTATGTAGTCGTCGACCCTCTTCAGTATGCCTTTCAGGTTCCTGTACTTCAGCTGCTTCATCGACTGATCGTATGTGAGCCATTTGAATCCTGCGTGCTCCTCGCTTATCGTAACTTTCGGCTTCCCTTCCAGTTTCGCAAGAAACACGGTAAGATCCTTGTGGATCTTTTCGTTGTTGAAGACGAACCAGTAGCTGAACTTGTCCCTGAAAAATTTATCCAAAGCCACTTCGAGTCCTGATTCTTCCCTTATCTCGCGCATCGCAGCCTGTTCTGCAGTCTCGCCCTTCTCGATGTGGCCTTTCGGTATGCCGAGCCAGCCCTCCTCGCTCTTGAGGAAGAGATACTGCCTCTTGCCATCCTTGTTCCTGTAGACAAATGCCCCGGCGCTGTACTCGAATTTCATAAACTCATCATTTGGTGGACGCTATCCTGTACGCGTAGCAGAGCATCATGCCGTCAGGGCTTGCGTAAGAACCGTGCACAAGATTGTAGAAGCCTGATTCCAGGTAGCTGACTAAGCCCAGAGAGGATGGGTTGCCTATGCTGCAGCCCGTGTTGGTGTTGGTAATCCTCCTGAACAGCTCTATGTTCGCGGAGGCGTAGCCGTTGCTCACGTTGAACGGCATTGAAAAGTAGGCTATGTCGAACGTCGCGTTCCCAGAGGTAGCGGTGGCGCCGCTTATTGTCACGCCGTTCTTAAGTACATACGAATGCAATCCCTCTATGGAATTGAACGTTGTCGTCGGAATTCCGGCAATGGGCCTGAGCGCTCCGTTCACTATCGCGTATGTGGCGCTGCTCGCATTCTGGAAACCGCCAACCGCGAAGAGCTGGCCCGCATTCGTAGAGCTTAAATATGCTGCATTGCTTCCTGATGCGGATAGCGCTGCGAGAACATACGGATTAAGCGAAGTGTACGTCGCGTTCGAGCTGTACATTGATGCCGATGCGTAAAGCATGGTCCAGTATGGGGCTGAAAATGCGAATGCGACAACGCCGAAAGCTACGGCCACGGCTGCAGGCAGTATGAATTGGCCGAGCCTCTCCTCTCTGGCGGCACGTTTTCTCATCATCCGCTGGTTTTGCCTTAGGCTGAGGCCGAATTTGTACGATATGATCAGCATAATTATTATCACCGCATAGAAGATCAGCTGCCCGGCAAACGCGTGGAACGTGCTTATCGCGCTGCCAAGCCCGTAGTTGGCCCATATCAATGATATCGAGAGCATTCTGGCGAGATTGAGCGCTACCATCAGCGCAAACGCCGATATTATCCATACTATCCTCTTCTTGAGGCTGCCGTTGTACAGGTATGCCACAGGTATCAGGAACATCACGACCGCGATGAACGTACCAAGCGAGACGCACGTGGTCGATATCGTTATGCTTGCAGCCGATTGCGCAGTTATTATCAGGCCGCTCTTTGCAGCCTGCACGCCTGCAGCCCTCAATGCATCGTACACGAAGCCTGCGTTGACGTTCGCAAACGCATTGTTGAGCGCGATAATTGGCAGCAGAAGTATCGGAGACGCAAATGCCGAGTATATTATCGCATGTTTCAGTCTTTTTATCCCTTCATAGCCGAAAAGCGCGAGTATCAGTGCTATCAGCAGCAGCGGAAAGAGCAGCGCGTCTATCCTATAGGAGCCGAAAGCGAACGACAATGCTACCCTGAGATAAGAGACTGTAATGATGTATGCGGCGAACACGAGCGAGGCGACTGCCATATGCATTCTGTTAAAGACAGGCCTCAGATTCTCCTTTATCGAAAACGCGATGAAAACAAAGAGCATCAGCATTACTACTATGATGTAGCTGGCGGGATCATTGTCCAGAATGCTGAGGCTCGTCGCAGATATGGAATTTATCGCGCCCAGCAGGAAGGCAACAAAAAGCACAGATATTCCGAACAGCCTAGCCCTGTCGATCATTCTTCAAGCACCAGCATAATAGTCCTCAGCCGATATGGTTCTTCATCATACTTCAGTAGTTACTCTTCTCTTCATCGGACATATGGTATTGGAAAGAAAACATTAATATAGTAGGTTCTGAAACTGCTCTTGATAAGATGAAAAAGGGCTTCAGGTACATAGAGCACACTGCCGACATCGAGTTCATAGCTTCGGGAAAGAGCCTTGAAGATACTTTCAGAAACGCGCTGCTCGCGCTCTTCGATACGCAATCCGACACTAAAAAATTGTCCAAATCGAAAGGTAAAAAAAAGGTCTTTACCATAAGAGACGAGGCCCCAAAGCTAGAAGAGCTGCTCTGGCGGGCGCTTCAGGACACGCTTTCATTGACTGATTCTGAGGCCAGATTCGGATACGACGCTTCAGGACTGAAGATAACTGAGAAGAAAAACGGCTACGCGTTCAACTGCAGAGTAACCACAAAGCCGCAGAGTGTGGAGCTCTCGAAGTTGGATGTTAAAGGCATCGCGAAGTACGACCTCAAGGTTGAGAAAAAGAGAGACGGCTATTCCGCAAGCGTTGTGCTCGATGTATGATCATTGCAGTTGCTTGTCCCATTTCGCGCCTTTTGGTATGGCCCCTATATCTTTGCATCTGTTGAATATCTCGTTTGCCTTTCTCATGAAGTATTTGGCGTCAGTGCCGCTTGAGTACTCCTTGTCCCTAAGGCCTTCGCGTATCTTGAACGCCTCTACGATCGCCCAGATGAGCCTCTCAAACGTTCTCGCCCTCTCGAAATCATCAAGATGCTTGCGCACCGAGGCATTCCCTCCCAGCAAGACGTACCTCTTCAGGAATCTCTTCTTCTGAGCGTCTGTAAGGTTTGTCCTGTAGAAGAAATGCGCGATGTCGAACTCCGGGTCTCGCAGCGCAAGCGTCTCAAGGTCTATGAGCTTGCAACCATCCTTAGTTTTTACGATGTTGATGGGCGCCACATCCCCATGCGAGAACACCAGCTTGGCATGCCTGCCGTAATCGCGCCCCAATACTCCCTCGTATCCGGTCTCGATTGTCGATTTGAATCGATCGCTGAATTTGCCGTCTTTCAGCAGATAGTCCTTCCGCGCCTCTAGCTTTTTCAGCATCAGCCTGCCCATCGGTTCTGCAACCAGCGTCTCTCTCGCCTCTGCGCCGACCTTAAGCAGCTGGATCTTTGCAATCATCTCTGCCGCAGCGTCAATTATCTCGTTGTTGGCGTTGTGCGGATTTGGCCTCTTGCCTGATACGTACTCTATAACTATGAATGGCTGGCCGAGCGGTTTTTGGTCTGGCTCATATATGTAGGCCTTGGGCCCTACCCCTGTTGGCTCTATGACCTTCAGAGACCTGTACTCCTGCCTGAGATGCCTCCTCTTCCATGCAAGCTTTGTAGTGAAACTCATCCTCACTATGTACTTGCGCGCTGCGGTGCGCACCACGAAATTCTTGTGTCTTGCGCCCCTCCCTAAGTAGTATACCCTTTCTATCGAAATGCCGCTGCCCTCTCCAAGCAGCCTGTGATGCGCCTTGAAATAAACAGCTATCTTGCGCTCCAGCACCCCGTCCATGAGTAGATAGGGCAAAATCATAATAAAGGCATCACTTGGAACTGCTGCGGCGCCTCAGTGACAGGTAATAGAGCGTTATCAGCGCGAGCACAACTGCTGTTATCTCCATGCTAAGCCCTGTGAGGAACGCCATGAGCACTATCGAGAGCGCTGCACCCAAAACCGGCACAACCTTAAAGTAGCGCGAGCTGTACCATGTGCCTTTCAATGCCCCAGCGCCCCTGTAAAGCAGCGCGAATGCGGCTATGTTTGCAACAACATAAGACACGAGCACGCCGGAGTTGCTTATCGCAACTATGTCCTTGAATCCGACTGCAAGTACAGTTGCAGCCATCAATATGACAATGACCGCTATCGCGACTGTCGGCGTGCCGAACCTGTTGAGCCTTGAGAACAACCTCGGTATGCTTGCGTCCCTCGCCATTGAAAATACGACCCTTGAAAGCCCAAGTATCATTGTCAATGCAACGTTTACTGTTGCGACAATGGCGCCCAACGCTATGACCAGCCCGATTGTAGGGTTGTGAGTAGCGTCTATTATCGCTGTCGAGAGCGGGGCTGCAGACCCGCTCACTATCGTGTAGTTTGTCATGCCTATGAGCACGAACATGACTAGGAAATATATCGCCATAGATATAATCACGGAAGATATTATCACCTTAGGCACAGTTCTCTTAGGGTCCTTGACCTCCTCTCCAAGGGTGGCGATTCTTGCAAAGCCTGTATACGCAAAGAAGATGAATGCCGAAGCCACCAGTACGCTCTGGGTTCCGTTCGGGACAAACGGAGTGTAGTTGCCTGGCTTTATCAAAAGCAATCCCGCTACAACGAAGAGCGCGAGCACGGCTATCTTTACCACCACCAACGCAACGGAGACATCAGCAGAGTCCTTCACTCCGAGATAGTTGATTGCGCCAAGCACGGCAACCAGGGCAATGGCAGCCATTACCGGGCTTATCCCAAGGCCGAATATGCTGGCGAAGTAGCTGCCGAAGCTCAGGGCCATGGCCGCCCCAGCTATGCTGCCTGATATTATGAACGTGAGCCCTGACACTAGCCCGGCATACCTGCCTAGCAACTTCTCAGCGTATTTGTAGCCGCCGCCTTCGGCTGATATGGCATGGGACATCGCAGCGAAGCCAAGGCCCGTGCACAAGGCTATGGCTGCGCCAACAACTATAGAGATAAGGACCGCAGGACCCGCTATCCCTGCGGCAAGCCCGCTTATCACGAAGATGCCTGCTCCTATTATGGCGCCTATGTTTATCGCGAGCGCCTCCCAGAAATTCAGGACCCGTTTAAGCCTTGCCATGCAATCAGAAGAAGCCAGGAGAGGGAATTGAACCCCCCTTTTCCGCTCTGCAGGCGGACGCATAGCCGATCTGCCATCCTGGCGCCTCTCTACTATTACTGCTTAAGTAATTTATAAGCTTGGCATGGTCAGGGTCGCCATCAAGGGAAGCCTTTTATAGGTTGGTTTCGTAGCCATTACCAATAGGTGTATTGATGAAAAGCCTAAGCGTTAGAAAGATAGCTTCAGTAGTCGCAGGCGCGGCTATAATCGGTTCAGGACTGGCATTCAGCTCGGTCACATTCCAGAATGTGCCTGTAATAAGCACAAGCGGACAACCAGTAGTCCAGGTCGTAGTCGGATCAAACGCTAAGGCGTCAGACGGCGTCGCTGCGGCAAACATCGCTGCGGCAATCGGCAACCTTGCTTTCACAAGCGTTCCGGTGACAGCGTCAGTCAACGCAACACAGGCAAGCAAGGTCCTCAAGGTTGCTGTCTCAAATCCATCGTACACTCTATCCAACCAGCAGGTCTGGCTCAACGAGTCAGGTTCAGTCGGTTCGACAGCGGGAACATACGCGTTCACAACCCTGATCGGATCAGTGCTCAACGGAGGAATAACCCTCGGTTCAGTCTCTTCGACAAAGGGAATACAGGGCAACGGACAGTACGCAAACCCTGAGAACACAGGCATCTCACTGTCTCCGGCAGCATCGCCGTACACAGCAGTCGGATTCGTTCCTGTAACTACAACAGTTACAGCAACATCTAACGGAGGCGGTGTGTCATACACGACATTCACCTCAGGAAAGAGCGACAACCTGCTGCAGATAACTCCAACGCAGTTCTCGTCCCTTGCAAGCAACTGGGGCGCAGTAGGTGAAACAGAAAACCTCTGGCTCACAGGATTCCCGGTATACAACCAGAACCTCGTATCAGGACAGCCAACAGGCTTCCAGGTATTCGATGCAGGCGGAGCATACCAGGCAACGTTCGCAAAGCCGATTCAGTTCAACGCGAACGCATCTGGCGCATCAGGTTCAAGCCACTTCCAGAAGTCTCTCGGAGCGCAGATTAAGCTCTTGGGCCAGAACTGGACAGTAATAGGTGGTTATGGCGGCGCAACAGTCGGATCTGCCAACACAGTAGCAGGTGGTAAGTTGCAGCTTGCAGCTTCATCCACAGCAGTTACTACTGTATATGTAGGCCACAACCTGACAACAGGTAACTTCACAGTGCAGTTGCAGGACTTGGGTCAGGCAACAAGCGCAGGTGTCTCACCGGCAGCGCTGGCAATCTACTACCAGGGCAAGTTGACAAACACGTCGACAGTCTACCCGGGCAACACGGTGAAGTTCAACGTATCGAACAAGAACGTGTTCGTAAAGGTGAACAACACATTCGCAGGTTACTACCAGTACGCGAAGTACGCGAAACTGCAGGCATACACGAACGTGTTCAACGTGACGAACGGACAGGCATTCAACGTCACGACGAACCCGGGCTGGATCGCTGAGATACTGTGGACGAACACAACCTCGTCTTCAGCTGCAAACGCTCAGGCGCTTCAGTCGATAGTCCTGTACAACGCTACACCGACAAACCTGTCACCAGGCCAGTCGTTCTACTTCGTGCAGAACCCGCAGGCATTCAAGGTGACGTTCCTCGGAGACACGCTCTCAGCAGCGAACTTCGACCCAGTCACAGTGACGACTACGACATCAGGTTCGTTGCAGTACACCAACGCTGGTTCCGCAGTTTCTGCGGCAAAGCTCTCAATAACCAACATAACAGAGCCAGGCCAGCTGTTGACAGCGACAAGCCAGATACCGAACGCATTCACATACTCGGGTCAGACAAGCGGCAGCGTGCAGTTCTTGCTCACGCCGTATAAGCTGAACGAGTTCGGCAACACTCTGGTGAGCACAGACAACAGCTTGGGAGGTGGTGGCCCTCTAGTGAGCTTCAACAGCGTAAACGTCATATATAACGGCGGCAACGCTAACGTAGTAAGTGGTAACTGGATAACATCCACGAACCCGCTTACAGTAACGCTCACGGGTTACACAAGCAACACGGCATCATCAGCAACATCAGCGTCTGTCACGTTCACAGCGAACACGGCAAACGCGATACTTGGGACGAACTTCTTCAACATAACGTCCATAAGGCTGAGCAGGGCACTTCCGGGAACGATAACAGTCAACGTGTTCGGAGGTCCTAACGCAGCAATTGCAGGCGGTAACGTCCTGTTGCTCGCAAGCTTGGTGAACTCGAACCCAGGTGTTCTGTACACACAGAGCGGCCAGGTATTCCAGACGCTAGCATTGCAGGGAGCTACGGTCAACGCGGTCTACAACCAGCAGAACGGCAACCCGACAACGTCATTCTCGTTGTCCCCGAACTCGGTGATAACCCCGACAGCAGCAAGCCCGGGAGCAGGTAGCGTAGGTCAGTACTTCCAGTTCTCAGTGAACGAGATATCTGTACCGACAAACACCAACGCCCAGGACCAGTTGACGATCGGAATCTTCAACTCCACAGGTGGAGTTGGTGCATCGCCGCTGTTCAACCTGAACTACTCCATAACGGGAACGCACGCAAACGTCACATATATGTCGACGAACGGTGTGTCGCTCAACGCTGTGCAGGGATTCAGGACTGAGCGTGGTACCAAGGTCGCGACGATCGGCGCTACAAGCGATACGTTCAACATCGCAAAGAGCGTAGACACGCTGCAGATCGCAGTAGGCACAGCTGGTTCAGCTACGCCGACAACGACACGCAAGCTGTACGGACCGTACGCAGTTGGCGCAACAACCAACATCGCTAACGTCTCGATCGGCAAAGTCAATGCGACGATCGCTCTGGGAGCAGGCTCAACGTACACAATATCCGGAATAAACAACATAACAGCAACCCCATCCGTAACAACAGCGACAACACCGGTATTGCTGAAGAACATTACGAAGACGCCGCTCGTAGTACTGGACTCGCAGGCCAACGCAGGCAGCAACCTGATCCTCGTAGGATCCGGATACGTCAACACGCTCTCGCAGCAGTTGCAGAGCGCGTACAACGTCTCAGCATCACCAACGATGCAGGTAGACCAGGCGTACGGAACGAACAGGATACTGGTGGCAGGCTACACAGCGAACCAGACAACGGCAGCAGCCAACGCGTTCATACAGCAGCTGTACGCGGCAACCCACTAATCGGGTTGCCCCTTTCTTTTTCTTCTTCTTTTTATATTTTAATTTCTCTTCCTTTTCTTTTAAATTCAAAAGAGCCATACCTATGCGTCATGTCGTCGTAATTTCCCAGTAGGGAAAGCCCAAGTATCTGCATTATCTTTATAAAGATTTGCATACAATAGATACTGATTCGGTGCGATCCATGAAGATGAATGTATTTACCCTCTTAGCCGTGCTTATGCTTTCCGTTGTTCCTGCCGCGTCTTTTGCAACTGCGACATCTACCACGCTGTCATCATCGCAATCCTCGTTTGTATCGCAATACGTGCCCATAGGCGTGGTTGCCAACGCAACATTCTACAACCAGTCTCTAGGCTCTGGCCATTACATAATCATGCAGGTCGGAGGCCAGTACAAGTATGTCATATTCAACTTCACGTCAAAGCCGGCGATACTGCTCAACACATCTCAGATCCAGCCACCGCTCACGCCGTTCCTTGTTGCGCAATACTATCCCAATGCAACTACGTTCAACACCCTCAACACGCTCATGACTACGTTCGTCAAGAGCGGCCAGGGAACGCTTAACGACTGCATGATAGAGACCGGCCTCAGCAACCCTGTTGGAGGCTGCACATACGCGAACAACTGCTTCTCGTGCAGGACAGTCCCAGCATGCAACTACGTGCTAGGCCAGTCAGGCGGTCCTACCTACCCGTTTGCTGTAGGGATAATGAACTTCTCTGTCAATTACACAACGCTGAACAACAGCTACAACACATATTTCAACGCGCTCAAGAACGTAAACCAAAGCAACCTGTACTCGCAGATCGACACATTGCTCTCCAGCGTCCAGACATCGATAGGCACGGCTTCTGCGCTCGGCCAGAACCCTATATTCCCGCTGCCTGCGAACTTCTCCCTCGCTGAGCTGCAGAACTGCGTCTATACTGCCACGCCATCGGACCAGCCGTGGTACTGCGTCGTAGCCAACGGCGGCAGCGGATACTGCAACCAGCTTACATTCAACTATACAGCGATAAACAAGCTCAACCAGACGCTAATACAGCTTGACAACCTGCCTATCTCGGGATACAGCGCATATGCAGAGGCGTTGAACTCATCGACTCTGGCGCACAGCTATCTGAGCGTGTTCGCGACGCAGCAGCAAAATGCGACATTCGGCGCGTACATAAAGACGATAACGCCGCAGTACAATGCGCTTGTCACTAATGTCATAGCGCTAACGAACAAGACAACCAACGCATCGCTCTCAACATCATTGAGGAACCTGCAGGCCATATACGCGTCTGTCAAGGGCTCAGGCGCTTCGCTGAACCTGTCGTATGCGAACAAGACCCTCAATGCGGCGCTTACGAACACGACAAGGATATACACGAAGGTCAAGGCTCTTTACCAGCCTGTTTACAACCTTGCGCAGAACAACACGGCCAAGATAACCGTAGAGCAGCTCAACTACAGGACTGTGCCGCCGTACATAGGCGCGCTCGCCTTGCAGGAGCAGCAGATAAACATGAAGCTCAACGGCGTCGTCAACGCGACCCAGCTCCCTGCGCTGCTCAGGCAGCTGCAGGGCATAAGCAACCAGGTGAGCCTCTCGGGACCTGCGCTTGACCTGCCCTCTCTTGTCAAGTCCATAGACGGAGGCATAGTCACTGCGATGCTTGCAGGAGGTTCAGCAAGCATAGCATCAAGGAACGGAACCGCTCCGGCTTATGCAGCTATCCTATCGTTGATAATAGGCATAGTCCTTGTCGGCATATTCTACATGCTTACATACCACAGATTGAAGCGCAGGCAGAGGATACACATGCACCATGGCGTCAAGCGCGCATGGGACCTGCTGTTCATAGCTCTGTCGATCATAGTCGTAATATATGCTGTCCTAACATTCACATCAGCGTCTGCAGCCAACCAGTTCCTTCCGTTCTCAGGATTCCTTGGCGCGGTCCACGGAAGCCATTCCGTGTTCATAGCATACAACACAAGCGCTGCGAACACGACCGCAACAGCGTCATGCGTAAACGCTCTCAAGAGCCAGTTCGCAACGCAGAATACTATCGTGACAACGCTTTCCGTATCAGGCATATCGTGCCTCTCGTCATCGAACAGGTCGATGGCTGGCACAGACTGCTACCCAAGCGTATTGTCATCGATGAAGCCTGTCATACAGGTAGAACCAGGCCAGAACAGCAGCATAATATATGCCGGCATGTACGGCACTGTACTGCATGTGAGCGGCGCTGCGATATCCGGAGGTAACTGCCCGCTTGGAGCCATATTCTCCGCCAAATAATGCCCCCCAAATCCATAATCCCTAGCATACCAAGAGCAAACGAATAGCCACAAGCGTGAATAAAGATGAATAAGTTTAAGCTCTCAATGGCGATTTTTACACTTGCGCTGCTTATAGGGGTTTCCTATATCGCTTTCACAACAATCCTATACAATTACTCGTTCTACAGCCTCCATAAAATGTATGTTTTTAATTACACATTCATCCTTGCGGTTTTCCTTATATCTTTCTGGGCTTACATAGGCATGTCCGAGATCAGAACAAAGCGCATCATGCTCTCCGGTATATTCTCTTTTGTTATCCTCTCAATGATCTTAGTTTGGCTGTTCGCAACTGTGATACCATGAAGGCGGATACTCATAAAATATTAGTCTCTACAATAAGCTACATAGTCGGCCTGCTTACAGGCATGGCGATTTTCACTTACATGAGCATTATACCCTCTGTGATAAACACGTTCCAGAATGCGATTCTCGCGTACTTCCTTCTCGAGTTAGGTATCATAGCCATATCTGTATGTGCGGCACTATCATTAAGCTATCTGATTAAAATAGGTATATTAAAAATAGAGGAATGGGAATAAAGAATGATTAGGCGAGCATATGGCCACAACCACCAAGACAAAGGACACAAATAAGTTGTCATCGAACGAGAAGAATGATAAACGCGCTTCAAAGCAATACATGACGATAGGAATAATAGTTGTAGTAGTTGCTGTGGCAGCTGCAGGCGTAGCACTTTATCTTAGCAATAATGGTAGCCCAAGCGGCAGCTTCTCAGTATTCAAGAGCAGCTTCCAGACTGCTCCAAGGGTCGCAATCTTTGCCACAGCATACAACGGAACTGTGCTCAGCGGCACTGTCGGATGCTCAACAGCGATAATAGAGAGCGTAGTGGGAAGCAGGACCAGCCACAGGAACGCCAGCACGATAGACTTCTACATAATAAACAGGACAAGCTGCACCTTCCTTAAATACGGCCTGGGCAGCAAGTCAAGCAATTACACGACAACTGCGCTGTCCAACTGCACAGGCACGATGGCAAGAGAGCCAACCGTTTACATAAACTACAGCACAGGCGCCCCGATCACCACGATACAGCCCAAGTACCTCTACATATCGGGTAACCAGACCTTCCTGAGTGAGTGCGGTGTCGCATCGCAGCTCGGGTAAGGCATATCAATTTAATTGTCATGCAGTATTGACCCTGTTGCCAGATAATCATAAAGCACATAATAAGAAGAGACTCCTATCTCTTTTGCGATCTCCCTTATGGTCTTTTTCCGCATAAGGCTCCGGATTATAAAAAATCTGTTCTCCCTCAGGATTCTTGCGTTGTCGGCTTTCTTTGCCCTTAGCGCCATCGCATTTTCCGTCTTCTTCTGCATTTTACCACCTAGTTTTTATCTTCAAGAAGCCACTTCCATATCGGCACGCCTCTTACCCCCCCAAACCAACTTTCCTGGTCATAGGTTATCAAAATCGGCTTGTTGCCGAACTTTTTGCGCGCCTCCATCAGGCCATTAATTTCCCTTTTCCTGTTCCCTTCGTTTATCGTATGGCATACCTGTATGGAATTTTCTTTTGTTATGAAGTCGCATTCGAATCCATTAGTATAGTAGTTTAGCTGGGCCTCTTTTCTTCTCATAAGTTCTATCGCGACTATGTTCTCCAGTAGCCTGCCTGAATTGACCTCTGTGCCGTAGTAGTTTATGAATCCATGGTCAAAAAGGTACACCTTCTTCAAATAGGCAGATTCCTTCCTGAAAGACCTCTGTTTGGCCCTAAGAAAGAAGCAAAAGTATATGTCCTCGACTATCTTCGAATATTTTTGGACAGTAGAGGTGCTTGACTTATAAGATGAGCTTTTTGCGAAGTTGTTGAATTTATTTATTGAGTAATCCGAGCCATACTGTCTTGCAAGGAACTGCATGAAGAGGCGCATCAGGTCGGTATTAGTTATCCTGTACCTTTCTATTATATCTTGGAAGAGCATGGTTTTGAAGTACTGATCAACAAAGTCAAGCCTGTTCTCCAACACTATCTCTGGGAATCCGCTCAGTGCTGCATATTCGTCAAAGGCCCTCCTTATTCTTGTCTTGCTGGCGCCAAACTCCCAGCCTTTTCCCAACTTTATCCCCTTCACGTTTATGAACTCCCTGAACGAAAACGGCAAAACTTGGACCGGATAGTCTCTGCCCCTCAACGACGTTGCAATCTCTTTGCTAAGCAATTTGGAATTTGATCCGGAGACATAGACCTTGTAGTTCTCGTCGTTTAGGCGCCTGACAAACCGCTCCCAACCGGTTACGTTTTGTATCTCGTCAAGAAACAAGAAAGGTTTACCCTCGCCATAGAGTTCGCCATATGCGGTTAATATCAGATCCAGCTGGTCTGCCCTGAGTTCCGCTAGCCTCTCGTCCTCGAAGTTCAAGTAAACTATGCTTTTCAGCGTATGGCCATTATCAAGAAGCCGCTTTATTAGTTGATATAGAACGAACGTCTTCCCTGCCCTCCTAGGCCCGATCACGACTATAACCTTATTCACCTTTTTAAATTCCTGGAAGTTCAGCTCGCGGTGTACAATGTCAGGCAATTCCGAAGAATGGAACCTCACCAAGAGCTCCTTTATTGCGTTCTTTAATTCGAATTCGTCCATGCTCATCACTCTAATAAGCTGCATTCACATATTTAAATCTTTCTTTAAGAAGAACGATTTAGCACTAAATCGTTCTATTAAAAAATGAAGATTACGAGCGATCCGTAGCCGAAGTAGGGAATAGCGGGCCACCGAGCCCCATAAGCAACGTCACTCATCTCCTGTGCCTCAGCATGGCCGCAATGCCATGGAAGCTCATCAGACTCTGGTATAAAGGCTTATCAATCTTGCCGCAGCTACTATCTATAGGGGCGATCCTATGGAGCTTTATGTGGAAGACGGCGTTATCCGCGTTCCTGGCAAGGTGCTCAATGTGCTCGACAAGGCAGCCATAGAATTTGTCGGCATGATTGATTTTGATTACGTGATTATAAGCGGGTACGTCGCAATACTCTTCGGCAGGTCAAGGACAACCGAGGACATAGACATATTCATAGACGTGAGGGATAGGAAATCTTTCTCTAAATTCTATAAGAAGCTTGATGCTGCTGGATATTATACGATAACTTCTGAAGGGGAAGATATGGCGTACGAGATGCTGCAGGAGGGGCTGTCACTGAGGATAGCAGAGAAAGGAGGGTTCGTGCCGAATTTCGAGATAAAGCTGCCAAAAACCGAGCAGGGCAGGGTTGCATTGCGTTCAAAGATAAAGTTAAGATTAGGAAAGGCCGACATAAACATAGCAAAGATAGAAACGCAGATAGCGTTCAAGCTCTTCCTTGGAAGTGAAAAGGACTATGACGACGCAAGGCACCTGTATAACGTATTCGAGCCCCATATCGCCATGCAGCTCTATACTCAGATATAAAAATGTTGGGTGTTGATATTAATCTGGCCAGAAGGGAATTAGGCATAAAGTAAGGTGTGCAGCTTGAAGCGCAGCAAGTTCCTGAAGGAACTGGAAGAGGCAAGGAAGAGAAACCACGAGGATAACCTTAGGTTCATCGATTTCTACACCGCATATCTCAAATCGGCCAGCAACGAGGAGTGGAGCAGAAAGCAGAAGACGCTTATTGACACGATTTACGCCCCGATTCTGAAAAGGGCGAAACAGATGAGAGAAGGAAAGAAAAATATAGCATATATCTGATCTAGTGCGCCTTACCTCCTGTACCTTAGCATCGCAGCGATGCCCTGGAAGCCCAGAAGCAGCTGGTTGCCGTACTGGCTGTTTGCCGATATGAATACGATCTCTATATTCTTCTTGTCCGCAATTTCCATCAGGTCGTCTACCGGATCCTTTTCGCTAAGGACCTCGAGCTTCGCGCCGCACTCATGCTTTGTCTTCCTGGCATTGCCCTGCTCTACCGCAGTGAATTCGATCCCGTCGGCAGTGCACCTGTACCTTACTTCCGTCAGGGATATGTCCTCGCTTATTATGAGCCTTGTCACGTTGTCATTCTTCAGTTCATTTCTTACCTTTTCGAACCCTGAGATGGCAAATCCGTTTCTTGAAACTTCGTCCATGAAGCGCTCCATGGTCTTCCTCTCCTTTATCGAGGCCTGTTCAGACAGCACGTCCTTTGCCTTCTCAAGCAGCTCGTCTATGCCGTTGTGCTCGTCAGTGTATCCTGTATCGAATGATCCTACAACCTTTATCTGGTAGTTGATGTGCTTGGCCCTTAGGAAGTTCTCCTTTGTGGGTCCTGGGCCGCCTACAACAAGACCGCTGATCTTGTTGCCATATTTGATGAACACGTCGTTGACCGCGTCTCCAACCATCTTGTAATAGTCGTCTATGCTCTCCTCTATCGCCCTCTCATACCTTGCTGCAGACTGGCCTCCCTTGCTGGTCTTCGAGTTCGCGAATGACCGTATCTTCTTCTCTACGCTTCTATATGTGCCCTTGAGCACCGCGATGGTGGCATCGCGGCCGTCCATGACTACAAGTATGTACATGTCCTTTGCCTCGAGCATCGCCTCAAGCGGCTCAAGCAAGAACGTGGAGTCGCATCTGTATATGTTTGACTTTAGGGGCTGCGGCGGCTCTATCGAGAATAATTGTATGTCCGGCTTTGCCTGTATGTTTGAGATATTTCCGGCAAACGCGACAAGCCCGTTCTTCGGCACCTCCTTGTAAAGCTTGAGGTACTGCATGAGCTTGTCCAAAGCCCCCTGGACATTTTGCTTAGTGGTCTTGGACTTTATGTTGCCTGCCTGGCCGTGCTCCTCCCTTAGCTTGTTCATCTCTTCCGAGATCTGGAAGTTCGGGGGCACGTATATGCTGATAAGTTCTGTTCCAGAGCCTCTTATCGACTTGAGCCTCTTCAATTCCTTCTTAATGTCATACTCGTTCTTCATACTAACCACTGCGGTGAGTTTCCAAAACACGTCTCAGCCTATCTGCCTCTTGCCGTTCATGTAAGGGACAAGCGCTTCCGGCACTGTAATCGTGCCGCCGTCGTTGAGATAGTTCTCGGTTATGGCCACAAGTGCCCTTTCTGTAGGAATGACTGTGGAGTTGAGCGTGTGCACGTAGTTCCTTGAACCTTTCTCGTCGTACTTTATGTCAAGCCTGACGCTCTGCCACTCGAGGCAGTTGCTGCATGACGCCAATTCCCTGTACGTGTCCTGGGCCTTCATGTAAACCTCAATGTCGTTGGTCTTTGCGGACTGCGCTCCTGTATCCGCCGTGCACAGCGCCATGACCCTGTACGGCATCCCGAGCTTCTGCCAGATCGCCTCGGTATTGGCTTGAAGCTCATCGAAATATTTCCAGGAATCCTCAGGCCTGCAGAATATGAACTGCTCCACCTTGTAGAAATGGTGCACCCTGAATATGCCCTTCGAGTATTTCCCGTGCGAGCCTGCCTCTCTTCTAAATGACGAGCTTATCGCTACATACCTTTTCGGAAGGTCGCTTCCCTTGAACGTCTGACCCGCATGCATCGCGGCAAGCGGATGCTCAGCTGTCGATATTAGAAATAAATCCTCTTCCATCTTCTCGAGCCCCTCCCTGCTGCCCGCCTCTTTCGGGTCCGCCACTTTGTAGAGGTCCTCTTCGAATATGCCTAGCGGAGCCACTCCCCTGTAATACTCTCGCTTGAGCATCATAGGCGGGGCAATAAGAGTGTATCCCTTTGCGACAAGCTCGTCTATCCCGAACCTAATCAGCGCCTGCTCGAGCAGCGCCAAGTCGCCTTTCAAATAATAGAATCTTGCGCCGGCAACCTTTGCCGCCTGTTCAACATCGAGCAGGCCCATGCCTATAAGCGTCTCTTCATGTCCTGCAACTTTCTTCCTCTCGACAGCGCCCCACTTCTTAAGCTCAACGTTATCCGCATCGCTCGCGCCGTACGGCACGCTCTTGTCGAGCGCGTTGGGCACGTTCCATATGAGCGCCTCTATCTCTTTTTCGAGCCTGAGGTTCGCCTCCTCAAGCTTGCCTATCTCTGCCTTTATCGCTGTCGCCTGGGCCGCAAGGTCCCCAAGGCCTTCGGCTGAGCCGGATTTCGCATGCTTGGCTATCTCAAGGCTCTTCCTGTTCCTATCGGCCTGCAGGGCCTGCAGTCGCGTCTGGACATCCCTCCACTCATTGTCAATGCTCTCGAGCCTGTCTATCGGATAGGGGCTCTTCCTCCTTTGCAGAGAGTCCTTTATCTCGTCAAGATGGTCCCTGATGTACCTTGTCGTTAACATGAAACCAGATCAGTTTGCCGTCAAGATTATTGATACAATAAGGTATTTATAAGCAGTTAGCGATATAATGTGGGGCACGATGGGCAGGCGGCTTGCGAAAACAGCAGGCAAACAGAACGGATACAACTACGAGCGCACATACTCGCCGGTGGCGCAGGACCTCGATTTCCACGTTGCAAAGAGTCTCATTGTTGGCCTTGCGCTGGCGCTCTCCAAGGATGTGGAAAGCGATCGGGTGCATTATTGGAGCTTGAGAACGCGGCTGGCATATCCGTGAGGCAGGTCGCGGAGCGCAGGGAGGGGTGGCGCCGCTCCAGCACAAAATAACAGGAATTCCCGTGCATATTGCCGCACCCGGCAGGCATATATATTTAAAGGGGCAGCAATATATGCATGCACAAGAGCATCGGCATCAGGGGCGGCCCTGCATCTGAGGGCAGGGAAGAGGCCTTCAGGGAATTGGCGTCAATGGCAAGAGGCAGCAAACCTGCATACATGAAGTTCTTCGAATTCCTCGTGCAGACCCCGGAGCATGCGGTTGTCGCAGCCACGGATTTTGAGGTAGCGTCTGTCCCAACCACTCTCCATGGGAACATAGGCATCGATATGAGCGGCTATGCCGTGCACCTCTCTGTCTATCAGCACGAGGCTGCTGCGATTGTCATGGTGAAGAACCTATACGGCACGCTCAGCAGGCTCAACGGGGCGCAGGCGGAGAGCGTAATGAAGGCAGAGCGCGTCCGGATCGCGGCCCTCACGACCGAGAGCGGCAGGAGCGCTGTCGAGGTAAGCTACACCATGCACGAGAGCGTGAGGCAGTTCATAAACTCGCATCAGGCATTCAAGCAGTCCCTATCACGGCTTGGGCTGATGTAGTACATATCTATTTTTATTGCTGCCATAAGAAAATACCTAAATGCAGGGATAGCAAAGCCTGGCCAAATGCGGCGGATTTAGGGTCCGTTCCCTTAGGGGTTCGAGAGTTCGAATCTCTCTCCCTGCAAATCCAGTTTGCGGCGACAAGCAAGGGTTCGAAAATCCGAAACGGAAATCAAGGAAGGAAGATTTCAATAGGTTTTCCGATAACCTCAAGCATGTGTCCATGAACGTTTCATGGCACCAATTACAGCAGTTGCAATCCGTATTGCACAATACGCAAACCAAGAGGTTTGCGGGAAAGAGGAAGACGCCGAAATATGGCTCGCTCTCAAAGGCGTTTTCTGATATACAGCTTCAAAGGTTCCTGCACGTGATAGACTCTGACAAGTTCCGCCTGTTATTCAAGTACCAGGCGCAACTCGGGCTTAGAATAGGAGAAGCGGTCAGAGTCAATATCAGTGCAATAGACCTAGAAACAAGGGGATTAACCGTGAAGACCGAGAAGGCTCAAGTTATGGGCCCGTTATTGATACCTATGCCTCTGTTCAAGGAGACCATAGCCTTCATCTCGAAGCACAAAGCGAAGATTGAAGAGGCGCAGGGATACCTGTTCTACGCCGAAAAGCTGAGAACCAAGAGGCCTGAACCTTACTTGGAGCAGAACTACGTAAGGCGCATATTCATGGAATACGTGCGGAGGGCCGGCTTGGACGAATTGTACGACACCTCAGATGAATCAAGCCAAGACAGGGGCGTTAGAAGACTTCATAGACTGACAACGCATAGCCCTAGGCACTATGCCATAACAGCCTTTGCCAAGCAGACAAATGGCAATTTGGTACTAACAAGCAGGTTCGCTAGACACAGCGATCCAAGTACTACGATGACCTACATAAGCACCAAGAAAGAAGAGTTGTATAAAGAGATAGACAACACCTTCGGGCTGAATCAGGCAGTAAGCCTCAAAGCGCGCATCTCTGGCAATTAGCCGGGTTCCTACCGGAAAGGTTTAAAATCCTGAACTGTGTAATATTATTGTTGATTTATATGGGCGGCATACAGACGCAGCAGACCATAAACAGGCAGCTAAACGCCAAGCTTGACAGGATAGCGAAGATGCTCAGCATAGTCATCGAGCGCATGGACGAGGCCGAGCCTGACCGAAAGATGATAAGCAGGATAGCGAAGGAGTGGAAGGCAATAGATTCCGGCAGGATGAAGGTTCACCACTATAAGAGCTTGGCTGATTTTGATAGAGCGATAGGCTGATGCCATGGCCTACAAACCTGCATTCAGCGACAAGATGCAGGAGGAACTCGTGTACAGGAAGAAGCGCGACAGGGCAACTTACGAGCAGGTCATGAAGAAGATAGCACTGGTTCTTGAAACCCCGAACATAGGCAAGCCGATGCGCGCCCCGCTTCATGGCATACGCAGGTTCCACGTTGGCCATCTGGTCGTTACATATAGGGTAAACGAGGAGGGGCACGAGGTAGTCTTCACCTCATTTGAGCATCACGAGTAAGCAACTATCTACTTCTCTACACGGTTCATCTTTCTCTACGCACCTAGTCAGATCCATGTAGAGAAATGTTTCGAGGGAAACCCTTGTAAAAGACCTTTTTCTCTCTACACTACTGCACATCAATATAAGAGCCGTCCATGTAGAGAGACGTGTAGAGACTCTCACGCCTCGCAGCCTCCGCCCGCCTTTAAGACACCTTCGGGCGTCGCACGGCGGGCTACAGCTGCTGCTACTTTGTAGGACATGGGCGGCGTTAAGGCTGATTTTGACCCCCCCGCAAAAATAAATTGTATAAATGGCTGAGTCAAAAGCTAGGCAAATAGTGGGTTCGAATTTGCTGGAAATCTGAACGCTAGCTGCTTATATGCCCTGCTTGGCTATTATTCATGGTTCAGATGAACCTGCTTGGGCTTAGGATTTTATGTTGTTTTTGGTGTGAAACATGGCTAGGAATATAGGCGTGAAAACTGCTGGGCTAGACCCCCAAACCCTTAGGGGTTCGAGAGTTCGAATCCCTTCCCCTGCATAAAAGGCAACTTATTAAGCTTGCCGATGAGAGTATAGACAGGGGGTTTGATGCTTTACAAGATATTGGCGCTAACCGCGGTTCTGGCGGTTCTTGCCTCGTCAACAGCCATGGCGTCTACAGTCACGCTTAGGGGCTCGTGCGCGCCCAATTACCTGGTCAACCAGACAAACAACTACATACCATTCAACATAACCAACCTCGGCAACGGCACGGCGACCAATCTGCTCATAGTTCCAGTGCTGCAGGGCGCAAGCACGCCAAACGCCACAATATCCATACCGATAGCAGGGCCAGGCAGCTCCTATGCCGAGAAGATATTCACATCGAATTACACGGTTCCGGGATCATACGCGGAATACTTCGTAACCAGATACTCGCAGGGAACCGATACATTCGTTACGATATATCCGTGCCTTATCAACATAGGCCAGAGGGCCCAGAGCCTTCTAAACATACTGAACATCAACGCTACAAGCACGCTTCTTAACGTGAGCATAGCAAACATCGCAACGAACAGCATAAGCATGACAGTAGCAGCAGAGAGCCCGCCAACCTTCACCATATCGTCTCCAGTAAGAAACATAACGATAGGGCCTTACACGCACACGTATATCTCGTTCAACGTAACAAGCCCCAAGTACACGAGCTCATCGTTCCCTGTGGCAGTGTCAGCTTCATATGTGCAAAACGGCATACATTACGCGACTCTAGGGATAACGACCATAAGGTTCGGCGCTGCAAGCGGAGGGGCCCAGCCAGGCTCTTCGGTCAACTGGTTCGGGATCCTAATCATAGCGGTAATAATCGCGCTCATAATCCTCATCGCGCTCTCGGTTCTCAGGAAGCGCAGGCACGCGCATCATCACGAGCACCATCATGAGGAACACAAGCAGTAGATTAGATGAAAATGCCATACCTGAGCATAGTGATCCCGACGCTCAACGAGGAGAAGAACATCCGCGCGCTCATCAACGGCATAAAGCCGATAATAAGCGGCTATCCCCACGAGATAATAATCATAGATGGCCACTCGAAGGACAGGACCGCGCAAATTGCCAGGTCGATGGGCGCCAAAGTGATTTACGACAGCGTCGGGAAGGGCTCAGCGCTGATAAACGGCTTCAAGGCTGCGAAGGGCGACATAATAATATCGATGGATGCGGATCTGTCGCACAGGCCCAACGAGATGAAGATACTCATCGCAGGCATAGAGGCAGGATACGACATCTGCGTAGGATCGAGGTTCCTTACCGGCGGAGGTTCGGACGACATGCCTGCGTTCAGAAGGTTCGGCAACAAGGTATTCGTATCTCTGGTCAATCTGATCTACGGCTCGAAGTACACTGACATGTGCTATGGCTACAGGAGCTTCGCGAAAGGGGTCGCAAACAGGCTTGGCCTGAAGGAGATGGGCTTCGGCATAGAGACCGAGATAAACATACAGGCCCAGAAGAATCGCATGAAGGTGCTGGAAGTCCCAAGCTACGAGAAGCTGAGGGCAGCCGGGCAGGGAAAACTCAGAAGCTTCAAGGACGGAGCCATAATACTGAAGACAATCATGCACAACATGCATGGCTAGCTCTTTTTCGTAAGGTAGTAGAAGCCGTACCTGTAGTTGAAGTTGCTGTACGTAGCCGTTGCAATCGGGGCAAGCGTGAAGCTCTGGTTCGCATAGGTGCACTCGTTGTTCGGCGTGTGGCACCAGTAGCCGTAATCCAATACCATGCAGCTGTACTGCGCGCTGTAATTCGCGTACAGTGCCTGGTTGTAAAGATCCCCGATCTGCGTCGCGGTCCTGTTGTTTATGTTGAACAGCGTAGGGTCATACGTGTAGACTAGGCAAGACGCTGGTATCTGCTGCGACTGGTTGTAGACAAAGCCCTCGTAGAACCTTGCGTCGCCTGCCTGGGGCACGTTGCTGGGGCTGATGGAAAGCTGTTGGTACATGGCGACCGCAGGATATGCAATAAGCACAACAACCGCGGCTATGGAGAGCAGATGTGCCGCCCTGTTCTTGGTCTTCTTGTTCACGTAATCGATGAGCGCATAAGCAGCAAATCCTCCGAGTATGCACGTCTGCGCGACAAGGCCTAGCATGAAGCGCCAGTCAACGCCATAGAGCACAGAGCCTGCGTAGAATGCGTCATAAAGGGCAAACAGGAGCACGAACCATATTGCAAGAGCCGCAAAGCCCTTCCTGTTGAATATGAGCAACAGCGCCGCGCCTATTATTGCAAGAACCGTGTATATGAACGGCTGCATCACGTACACGTTCTTGTAGCTGTTGAACCAGAACAGTATGTTTGAGCATATGTTGAACTGCGCGTTCATTATGTTGATTGATCCTGTAGCTTGGGCGAAGTCGTTAGTGCAGGTATTTTGCATTGACGTGCCCTGGTAGCCGTAGTTGCCTGATGTCAGCTGCATCTGCGCGTAGATTACCTGCGGTGCCAACGAAACGACGAATATAAGCAGCGCGACAAGCGGCCACGTGTCTAGCGCATGCCTCTTTATCAATGAGAGGTTTTTCCTTATCGCAGATATTATGTTCTTGTCATCGACAAACAGGTACATGAGCAGGAGCACAGGGATGTACAGCAGCGCAAACACCTTCATGTACATGAGAAGCGACATGGACAGCAGCATGTTGATGAGCGTCAGCTTAGTCTTCCTCAGCGAGAACATGAGCATGAAGAATATCGCGATGAGCGAATATGCGAGGGTAGCGACATCGGAATTCGTAGGCTGCGCCCAGACGAGCAGCACAGGCGTCAGCGCCATAAGCAGCATGGCAAACGACGCAGCGCCGATCCTCTTCAACAGCATCAGCGCTACGAAGAACGTCATGAACACGGAGACCGCACCCAGGACAAGCCCTGTCCCGAAGGCGACAGGCAGCTTTATCCCAAAGAGAAGGAACGCCATCGCGAAGTTGAACGACAATCCTATGGGCTCATGGAATATCTCGCCTGAGAAGCACGTTAGCGGTGTGCCGTAATCGCACATCCATGCCTGGCCTGAATGCAGCAGGCTCTGCCCCATCGCTTGGTATATAGCATCGTCAAAGAAGAGGAGCTGCGTCGGCTTTATTACCACAAGCTCCATCACCACGAACAGCGCGATTATCGCTATTATCATCAGGAAATGCTTTTTCCTGAAGCCAAGGCCTGATACAGAATGCCTTATCCCTCTTCTGTCAAGGATCGCGCCCATGATCAGGCCTGCAAACGCAATAACTATGCCGGCAGTCATCGCATACTCGAGCAAGCCGGCAGACACCATCTACATCCCATTCCTGTTCGTGACAAAGAGGCCGTTTATGAACATGTATTTCGTCTTTGTGGACTTCATTGTCTCAAGCGCGTCCTTCGGATCCATCACAAGCGGCTTTCCGTGTATGTTGAAGCTTGTGTTCAGGACCATGCCGCGACCAGTGTGCCTCTTGACCTCTTTTAATAGCAGCATGTAAATCTCGTTCTCGTTCCCGACCATGTGCGGCCTTGCGGTGCCGTCGACATGCATAACGGATTTTGCCTTGTCGTGCATGCCCTTCCTTATCGCGTAAGCCGATGTCATGAACTTGTCATAACCCTTGCCGTCGTATTCGAGGATGTGCTCCGCCTCTTCCTCGAGCATCGAGGGCGCAAAAGGCTGGAACCACTCCCTCTTCTTTACGTACATATTGAGCCTGTCCTTTACTGTGTCGGACCCGGCAGAAGCAAGGATGCTCCTGTCGCCCAATGCTCTCGGGCCGAACTCCATCCTGTTCTGGAACCAGAAGATATATTCGCCGTTAGCAATGAGCTCCGCGGCATGCGCCGCCTGCTCGTGCTTGCTCTCGTGCTCTATCCTGAGGCTTCTGTCGCCGGCAAGCATGCTCTCTGTCTCGTCTTCAGAGTACGAAGGCCCGAGATACGGCGAGAATTCATATGAGGTTCTGCCGTTGAGCATGTAGTTAGTATAAAGCGCCGCACCCATCGCGAGGCCTCCGTCTCCCATGTGCGGGAATACGTGCCATCTCTTGAGCGTCGAAAGCGACCGCACCATCATGTTCGCCTTCACGTTCGCGAAGATCCCTCCTGCGAACGCAACATCTCCAACATGATACCTGTCTATGACGTTGCTGGTGAACTTTACGAGCACATTTTCAAGAAGCTGCTGGGCCATGTACGCAAACTGCTCCCTTGGCATCTGCCATGCGATGCTTTGGAGCATCTCGAACTGCCTTCCCGGCGAGTACTTCGCCTTTATCGTCGTGCCGGTGACCGAGAAGAAATGCTGCAGCTTATTCTCCTCGAATTGGAATGGATAGGAGTAATCGGCCATTGCCATGACCTTGCCCTCATCTTCCAATTCACGCATGCCTATTATGTTCGTTGCCTGCTCGAAGAATATGCCTATGGAATCTTTCGCGCCGATAGCCAGATGCCTCTCTAGCTTTCCGTTGTGGAGCGTGCTCACAGAGCCTGATAATCCGTCCCCGAGTCCGTCAAGCGTTATCACCAAAGAGCTCTTGAACGGGGCAGTGAAAGCTGCTGTCGCCGCATGCGCAGTGTGATGGTCGACTATGTGCAGCTTGTACCCTGAGAAGCCCATGCTACTAAGATTTTTGTTGACTACAGAGCTGCTCAGCTGGTTGCACAGCGGCAGCACCCCTGTAGTCGTCATCGAGTACTTCAGTATGTGCCTCATGTCCTCGAATCTTGGTCTAGGGATCTTCCTTCGTCTGAAGTTGTAATAATACTCCTTCATGTAGGGGAATACCCTCTCAAGCGTCTTAGTGAATTCCGTTGTAGTGAACGCTATGTGCTGAACATCCGAGGGTTTTATCTCGGCGAATTTCAGGGCAGCAGAAATGGAATTGAACGGGAAGTTTATCTCCAATTTTCTCTTGGTGAAGCGCTCCTCGTTCGCCGCGAATATTATCCTGTCGTCGCTAATAAGGGCTGCGCCTGCGTCATGTCCGTCCCATATGCCAAGCGTATACAAACTACCACTAGTTGGGGCTCTTCACCCTCATCGCCGTCTCGTTCTGTATCTTCTCGACGAAATCAGATATCTTGACGCCGAACTTCTGGCCGCCGCTCCTTGCCCTCACGGCAATGGTGCCTGCATCCTCCTCTTTCTTGCCCACGATAACTATATACGGAACCTTCTGCATCTGCGCCTCCCTTATCTTGTAATCTAGAGTGCGGTCAGAATCGTCGAGCTTCGCCCTTATCTTGCCCTTCTTTAATTCGTTGAATATGTTTGCAGCATACGCATTGCTCTGCTCCGATATGGAGACAACCTTCACCTGCACAGGCGCGAGCCATGTCGGGAACTTGCCCTGGTAGTGCTCTATGAGCGCCCCAATGAACCTCTCAAGCGTCCCAAGAATTGCCCTGTGTATCAAGACCGGCGTGTGCGCCTTTCCGTCTTCGCCTGTGTATTCTATCCCGAACCTTAGCGGCAATTGGTAATCAAGCTGTATTGTGGCGCCCTGCCACCTCCTCTTCATCGCATCTATCAGTTCAAACTCTATCTTCGGGCCATAGAAGGCACCCTCGCCCTCCTTGATCTCATACTTTATCTTGTTCGACTTCAGTGCGGCCTTGAGATTCTCGGTTGCCTGCTCCCAAAGCTTCTCGTCGCCCAAATGGTCCTCAGGCATCGTAGACAATCTTACAATGTAGTCCATGCCTATTATCTCTAGAACTTCCTGTATCATCTTGAGCGCAATCTTTATCTCGTTTTCGACCTGGTCTTCCCTGCAGAAGACATGGCCGTCGTCCATGGTCAATTCCCTTACCCTGAACATGCCTGTCAAAGATCCGCTTATCTCGTTCCTGTACAGCTTGTCGTTGACTGCTGTCCTCCAAGGCAGGTCTCTATAGCTCCACTTCCTCGACTTGTACACGAGAATCGTAGAAGGGCAGTTCATCGGCTTTATGCCCAGCTGCTCTCCATCGGAGTCAAGCATGAACATGTTCTTGTTGTAATGATCGAGATGGCCGCTTACCTTCCACAGCGCGATGTTCGCCAGTGCCGGGAGACTTAGCTCCTCGTAGTTGTACTCATCAAGCTTCTCCCTAATGAGCACAAGCAGCTGCCTGTATATCACATATCCGTTGGCGTGCCAGTATATCATGCCTGGTGAGACCTCCTGCTGCGAGAAGATGTCAAGTCTTTCGCCTATTGTCCTGTGGTCCGTTTCAGGCAGTCCTGAAACGTCGCTCTTCCTGACTATCGATGTGTCTATGGGCTTTGCCTTCTTCTGTAATTTTGGTTCTGCTTGAGCGGCACTGCTGAAAGTCCTTGACCTCTCGGCAAGCGGATGCCCTTTGACCGATATCTCTAATTTCTTGTTCCATCCAAAAGGCGCCTTTACTGTTTCGAATTCCTTCGAAACGTTTTCGAACATGTAGTCGAAAAGCTGCATGGCCCTCTTCGGCTCTTCGAGGTTGCCGCTAAGGTGCGCGAACGGGTACAGCACAACCTTGCTTCTCTTGAGCTGCGCCATGTGCTTCTTGAGATCCGCAATCGCCTTGTCCGCGACCGCCTCATCGTCTCCGGATTCTATGCTCACGAAGAGCGCCATCGCATCCTCTATTGAGAACTTCTTCTCGCTGCTCTCCTCGTATGCCTTTGCCTCAGGCTTTATCAGCTCGAAGCCTATCCTGTCAACGTCAAGCTCAAGTATCTTCATGTGCCCACTATGCATCTTACAAGAAGCGAATAAATGCAATTTATCTTTCCTGTGCAACTATATAAAAATATCGCATTTATCCGCATTACCTGCTATTTGGGCAGCTGCTCAAAATAACAAGGAATTATCGTCAAACTGCTCGGAAAAGAAGGTATAAATATAAGGACGCACTCATTGGTAGCAGTAATTAATCGCGGTAAAGATGGCCAGAAATCCCAAGGGCAAAAAGGAAGACCCTCAGCCTGATCCTCAAGCACCTGAGGCGCAGCCGGCAGGAACGCCTCAGCCTGAGGCGCCGAAACCTGAGGCGCCAGCGCCGGAGGCGCAGAAGCAGGAACAGCCGATAGAGGCCGAGTTCATAGGCACTGTGCAGCCCAAGTACGCACAAGGCGCAGGCACAGAGGTCCAGGAGCTCGCAAAGAAGGCCGAGACCGGAATAGGCACAGAGGCAAAGGCGGTCTACGGCCTGGCCCAGAGGCACAAGCTCATCATGGCAGGCCTTGCCGCAGCTCTTGTCGCCTCAATTGTCATAGCTCTTATGCTTAACGCAAACCTGCAGACGTCGAACAGCACAGTCGTTTCGCTGTCCGCGCAGAACTCCGCGCTCTCATCCCAGCTTTCGAATCTCTCTGATTACAGGACCAATTTCAGCAGGCTGAGAGACCAGGTTGTGACCCTGCAGAGCGCACTAAGCAACAAGAACATAACGATACAGAATCTGCATTCTGACATATCGTTCCTCAATACGGAACTCTCGAACAGCAGCGCAAACGCGCAGGGCCTCAACTCGACAATATTCGGCCTTCAGCAGCAGGTTCACAACCTGACAAGGCACGTGCAGCTCGGCTACAAAGACATCATACTGCCAAGGAGCGCGCTTCAGATATCGCAGGGTCAGGAATATGCCATAAGATTCATAACGTGGTACTCCGGAAAGGTCGTCCTGAACGTGACCGACGCGTTTCCGTTCAGGGTGACGGCAAGCAACAAGGCCGGCCCGTATTACATCCTCAACTTCCCAGGAGGCTCGAACTACAACATAACCATCCCGATATACGGAACGCCCACAAACGCGTCTACGTATACAGTGACGCTTGTCAACACCGGCTCGCAGGCAGTGAACAACGGGACCATAGGCGCGACCCTGTACGATTGAGCAACCCAACAGCAAGGTATTTAAATATGCCTTTTCTGTCTCATACCGTAACAAGGCGATTATAAGTATAAATATAAGGTAATCCGTAAATACTATTATAGGTTGTTGTCGATGAGAACTGGCTATTCATTGCTGCCTGCTGTCCTCGTTATCGTACTTGCAGGGCTCGCAATCGCGCAGAGCAACGGTTATTACAGTAACGGGCAGTATGCGCAGCTCACTGCTCAGGTTTCCAACCCTGACATAACCGCGACAGTGGGCTCGCCGATACAGCTCAACGTCTACATATCCGGGTGCAGCAGCATCTGCCAGGTGCAGGCAAAGCTCGGAGGGTCTTCAAGCGCCCAGGTCTTGTCATCGGGATCTGCGCAGTCACTGTTCTCGCTGCAGTACACTCCCAGCCAGTCAGGATTTTACGTCATAGAGTTCTATGTAACCGATCCGGCAACCGGATTGGAGTCTACGGCAACGCAGGAGATACAGGTGTCTCCGTCAATAGTGAGCGCAAACCCTCTTACAGTGTCTGTCTCTCCGCAGTCGACATCCACGCAGGTAGGCGACAGCGTCTCATTGACGGTCCTGCCGTATGGCGGCAACCCGGGATACACTATAACGCCTATAGTAAACGGGCAGTCATACCCGTCATATTATGACAGCACATACTCTCCGTACACATTTACAATTACGCCTAGCACTGTCGGCCCTTACAGCATGCAGTTCAGGGTCACAGACCTCTCGGGTCAAACAGCGCTAGGGAGCGCTTCTGTATCCGCTGTACCTAATCCATTCCAGAACCAGATAAACCCGCAGATATCTGTATCGCCAAGCTATCAGAAAGTCAACGTAGGATCCACGCAGGCTATAACGACCAATATTAACGGCGGCGTTCCTCCGTACACCGTAAGCATATATCAGGGCTCGCAGCTTCTCGGTTCGTCAGGGTCTCTGCAGTACAGCGTAACAGGCCTTGTCGGATATTCATGGACATATTATTTCACGGGCTACTCAGTCGGCACAACACCTCTCGGTGTCGTGGTCACTGACAAGAACGGCAACCAGGCAACAGCAACTGTAGTCATGGATGTCGTATCGTCAGGAGGAACCACTTCAGGAACCTCCACAGGCACGGCGGCAAGCGGCGGCATAACCGCTACCGTGACACCGGGCTACCTGTCAGTTCCTGTCGGCAACCAGGCGCAGATATCGGTAACCCCGCAGAGCAGCCTGTGCACTCCGTGCTACATCACGGTTTATCTAAACGGCCAGTACCAAACCACGGCCAACTCGAACAGCGGCCAGAGCTACCTGTACACGTTCACTCCTGCCATAGCCGCAACATACCAGGCAGAGTTCGACGTGCTCGATTCTTCTGGTGCGCATAAGGTGGTGTATTATGCGGTTGTGAACTCGCAGGGCTCAGGCGGAGCCGCTTCATCAGGCAGCGGCACCACTCCGTATAGCGGCGGAAGCGTGTCGGTAAGCACCACAACAATACCGCAGACGTACACGCAACTCTCGCTTTCGCTTACCCCGCCATCAGGCGTGACATCTGTCAGCGTAGGGCAGCAATTCTCGTCAACAGTATCTGTGTCTGGAGGATCGGGCCAGTACACCATATACGTATACCAGAACAATGCAGAGGTGCAGTCGGCATTGGGCAGCAGCTGGACATACTCGTTCGCTCCGTCTTCGCCAGGCCTTTACACAATACAGTTCAAGGTTGTTGACAGGGTAACTGGCCAGCAGCAGAGCGTCTACGAGGTTGTATCTGCAGGAGGCGGCACCTCCACGACAACCACTACTCCGACTTCGACCACAGTGGCATCTGGAGGTCAGCTCAGCCTCAGCTTGACTCCGCCTTCAGGCGTAGCTTCAGTAAGCGTCGGGCATTCATTCTCATCTACAGTTTCAGTGTCTGGAGGATCAGGTCAGTACTCCATAACCGTATTCCAGAACGGCGCAAACGTGCAGTCAGGTCTTGGCAGCAGCCTCTCATATTCGTTCACGCCATCAGCGCCAGGCCAGTACACACTGCAGTTTCGGGTGTCTGACAGGGTAACCGGCCAGCAGCAGAGCATATACGAGGTTGTCCTAGCTTCTTGACACCGCGTTTGAATTACCCAAAGCTATTTAAAATATAACCCTGCATATTATCAACTAGTGAAGTGATAAAGATGGGAATAAAATCTCTGAACGCAATGACACTTTCGCAGAAAATCTTCGCTTATTCGAAGGTCGGGTTCGCGATCCTGTTCATGTTCGGTTTCGCGGGGTCGTTTATCCCGTTGGCATCATCACAGTGTACATCGCCTACAAGCACGTGCGGAAGCACAGCCTGCGGCGCAGGATGCACTCCGCAGCCATGCTCAAGCCCTTCTGGCACATGGACGTGCGGCTCCACGAGCTCTAGCAGTTCTTCAGGCGGGGTGACGCAGGTCAACTCATCAATATGCACTATTTACAACGACATACACAGCGCGATATTCATACTGGGCCTTGCGCTGATGATTCTCGGCGGTGCGCTCTATGCCGGCGGACACGTTGTACCGGGAACGACTAAGGGTCAGATCCAGGGATACGGAATGGGTATGCTCATGGGAGGCGTTATCGGCATAATAATAGCGTTGCTCTCTCCGTACATACTGGGCCTGCTGATAAGCACAGGCGGCGGATCAGGAAGCGCGCAGACAAGCTGCTGATAAGCATTGAAGCGTAATGCCGTTCGGCATTACCTCTTTTTATTTTATTCAATGAAAGGCTAGCGTCGCGAATAGCTACATATTTATTGATTGCTCTATAAACAACTATGGAAACGGGTCAGTAGATGCCAAGATCAAACATACTGAAATACGCTGCAGGCACATACCTCTCTAACATAAAGATGCTGCTGCTATTCTCGCTTGCGTTCGTCATAGCGTTCCTCATACCGGTGTTCGCGTCATTCCCCACATACAATGACGCAGGCGCGATATTCCTCAGGACTGCAAGCATATTCCTAAATCTCAACATATTCAGCACAGCGATAATCGTTGCAGCATTGTTCTTCTCGCTGCTGTTCCTCAGCTTTGCTATTGTGGCGATAAACGTGATAGTCAAGCACGGCAGGACCAGAACAAGGATAACGCGGGAGGTGTTCGAAGGGCTTGAGAAATATACGGCCAAGGTCTTCGCTGTCCTGCTGGCATGGGCCGTGATAATTATCATCGCGAACGTCTTAAGCTACCCGACAGGCTATTCCGGGATAATAACCGCGATAGTGGGCCTGGCTGTCACGCCGTTCTTCTTCTATGCTCCGACGTCGATAGTCATAGATGACAACAGGCTGGCAAGAGCGCTCGATGCAAGCACCGCGTTCTTCATAAAGAGGTTTGATTACTTCCTGCTATGGCTCGCGGTGTCGATTGCCCTGATAAGCTTTTTCGATTTCGTGTTCATAATTGCTACCGGAACCCTTGCATCAAGGTACATAATGCTCGTGTTCAACTCATTGTTCATAATGCCGTTCCTGATAGTGCTGCAGAGCGAGCTCTACATGAACAGGTTCTCGCTTCTCAAGAGGTAAACGCCCTCGGCAGTTCCCTCTGCTATTCCTATAAATACCTTATCAGAAGAAGCTAATCATGCGTGCGGCAAGGGGGGCTGTGCTTCTAGCTATTTTAGCGTTCGCTGCCCTTACCATATCGGTATTTCCACAATCAGCACCATCCGCCCCAACCATATCGCTCAATCCAACAAACCCGAATCTAGGCACAGTGAGCCTCACAGGCACGATCACGCTCTCTCAAGGCACTACGCTGTCGCAGGTCACCGTAGACTGGGGCGACAATTCGAACAACGGCGTCGCACAGTCGATAAATCCGCCTAGCACCTCATTATCCGTTTCGCATCCATACTCCCAGCCAGGGCCCTACTACATAATCGTGACGGCAATAGCTACTGACAGCAAGGGCAACACCTATACGGGCAGCGCCGAGACGCTGGTAGACATAGTACAGACCCAGTCTAGCGGGGTCGCCGCGCAACCGGCTGCGTCAGCCGGTGTGCATTGCATAACGAACAACGGCGACGTCACGGCCATAGGTCCATGCATTGCAGACTCGTTCCCATTGTCGATATTGGGTTTGACGCTATCGCTTGCGTTGGTCGCAGTCGCGTACATGGCTGGCGAGATAATAGAACTTGGAGGGCTCAAGGGCTGGTACAAGAAAGAACTGTGGGAGACAGGAAAGAGCGCTCTGATCATAGCGATAATATTCTCATCAATGGTGCTTGCCAGCGGGGTAGCCACGGCCGTGGCGGGCAATGCCGCAGCGTTCCAGTACGGTTCGCAACAATCTGCTGGTTCGAGCATAGTTTCAAATCTTGACAGTTTGTATGCGACAGCTGCGACATCATACATCCAACCGCAGCTCCTGTCGTCTTATGGCGCATTTGCCACAAATCTCGGCCTATCGATGGGGGTGGCAACGCTGGGCAGCATAACCCTGAGCCTCTGGGCGCCTGTGCCGATATACGTGGGCTGCGTCTGCTTTGGCTCTGACTCAAACATCTATACCAGCGGCTATCTCAACCCGGCCGCAACCACGAGCTCATTTCTTAAGAACGTGATGAGCCTGATAATCATACCTGTCATGCTCATATTCCAGTTCCAGAACGACCTGCTGCCTCTGATTGTCACGATAGGCTTTGCGGTATTCCTCCCATTGGGGATAATCCTCAGGGCATTCCCGTTCCTGAGGCCGCTTGGCGGCACTATGATAGCGATAGCCATAGGCGCCTCGCTTGTCTACCCCGCGCTTCTCGTAGGCTTTAACCTTCCGATATCCAACTACTTCACCGCGGCTACTGGTTACGGCGCAGCTCCTGCCCCGACCACATGCAACGAATCCGGTATCTCCGGAGTCGCTTGCATATTCATAACTGGCGCGCAGAACTTCGTCGCAGACCTGTCGCCAGGAGCCCCGATACTCGCGGCAACGCTAGGAGCAAGCAACGTGTACAACTTCAAGAGCTCGCAGAGCCTGCCGATACTGTACAACAATGCGTTCGATACAGGATTCTCTGACTCGATAAACAGCGTATTCCCGGATCTGAACCTTGTCATAACCTCATCGATAAACGAGATACTTCAGTTCATACTGTTCGTGTTCGATCTTGTGATAGGGCTCGTGACTGTCGGTGCAATATCGACAGCCCTGGGCGGCATAGACCTGAGCAAGCGCAGAGGAATAGGAAAATTCAAACTGTTTTAGTGTTTATATGGTGCTACCAACCGCATGCGTGCTTTACGGCGCCTCCGACTACGCGAACAACTGGATAGGCGTGAACCTTATGGTGATACTTGTGAGCATGATGGTGATAGCGTTTGCGTATACCGTAAGCAGGATGCTCCCTACGGCCGCAAGGGCAAGAGTCACTGAGATAACGAAGTCTGAGTTCTCGCAGGTGTTCATAAGCATAATAATAATCGTGGCCATGATGGGACTGGCGCAGACCGCCTGCAACATCTCCGCAAGCATGAGCCAGCAGATAACAGGCACCTCTCAGGGCCCGTTCCAGTATGCCGATTACTACATAGGCAATCTCGCTACGAATACCGGCGTGTCGCTGCTCACTAACCTGTATTCGGTGTCGCTCCAGTATTCGATATACGGGCAGATAATAACCTCGACCGGCGCGAGCCTGGCAAACAACCTTGGCATAACCGATGCCCTATCAACAAGCAAGAACACATTCTTCAAGGACGCGTTCGGCAACGCGAAGATAAATCCGGATACCGGCGAACCGTATAAGGCGTTCATTTCAGTAACCTTAAGCCCAACCCTCGACTTCGGAACGACCTACACGCTGCTAAGCGAGCTGTACATAGTGGTCTTCGAGCCGATAGTCATAGTCACTACGGGCATGCTCCTGGTCCAGTACCTTGCGCTGCCGTTGCTTCAGTACTCAGCGTTCGCGATCGTGCTGCCGGTGGCCCTCGCGTTGCGCTCTCTCTCGTTTGCTGGAGGCGGCCTGAGGAGCGCCTCCAACGCGCTGCTCGCAATAGCCATTGCCGGTTACATAGTATACCCTCTCACTGTGGGCTTCGACAGCTACATCATAAACTGGATATTCTCGGCAAGCAACCCCTCATACGTGTATCTTCAGGGGACGTACTCGCTCAGCACAATAACGCCGAGCCAGTTCTTCAGCGGCATGCAGCTGCCATCGAATTTCGCGAGCCTTGTCACGAGCAGCTTCACCTCCCTGCCTGACCCTGTATCTGTGCTCAACCAGGCACAGTCTTTCGTCAACCAGATGGCGCAGTTCATATTCGTGGGTATTATGCTCTTTGCGCTCAACGTCGCGATAACAGTCGGTTTCGCGCGCGGCCTCTCTAAGGCCCTCGACGGAGGAATAGAAGGAGCCACGCAGTTCTGGAGCACGTTGTAGGTGTGAAACTTGATACCATTGAACCTGTTTGACATAACAAGCTTTTCTGCGGTGCAGGCCAATCTTGCGCAGCTCACTGTCGGTGCGCTCCTGCTCAGCGGAGCGATCGTAGCAGTCTGGTACTTTGTCGGCGTGCTGCTGCAGAACAACGGCATAAAGGCATCGGCAAGGTCGGAGTTCTACCAGCTGATAGGCACCGTGGTGATGGTTATAGTCATCGTCGGGGTGCTGACATCGTTCTCTGCTGCGTTCTACAGCTCCCTAAGCTCCTCGGATCTGCTCAGCTCGGCCTCTGTGTCCGGCCTCTGCTACCAGCTTGCTCAGAACTCGCAGCTGCAGCTGCTCTCATCCGGGCAGGGCTCGCTCCTGTCGCAGTCCCAGGGCACGGGCCAGCAGTCGTGCTCGAACAGCGCTATATATCCGTTTGAGCAGCAGTCCCAGGCGACACTGCCGCAGGGGCAGTACGGGGGCATATGCAGCCTCGTAGACCTTCAGTGCACGAAGCCTACGCTGACCCAGCAGCTCGACTATCCGCTTGCATCAACTGGCGTCATAATCGCAAACCTCACGAACCAGACCGCGACAAACCTGAACCAGTCTTTTGTTGTCGACGCCTTTCTCGGGTTCCTTCAGAACCTGAGGCCTTATACCGAGATATGTGTGGGCCTGCCGCCTCCTTCACCGCAGTGCCTTGCGCCAATCCCTGCACCTCCGAGGCAGTTCGATCTCATAATGAACTTCACGCCAGACGCAGGCTACAAGCTGCTTACCGACAACATGAACTCCTTCAGCGCGCTGATAACCTCTGAGCTCGAATCGTTTGTAGCGCAGCTTGTAACAGTATCGATATTCCTGTACATGTGGCCGTATATACTCTTCATAGGCATAGTGCTCAGGAGCAACTTCCTGACAAGGAAGCTGGGCGGCCTGTTGATGGCGATAGCCATAGGCTTGATAATGTTCTTCCCTGCAGTTTATTCCATTGAGTATCTCACGCTCGGCCACGGCCTGCCAAGCGGACCTAACACATCGTTCGGGTTCAATACCGTAACAGCCCTGCCGTCCAACGCGCTCCCGAGCAACACGGTAGACTACACAATGAACTTCTTCGTGCAGCCCAACGTCAAGAATATAGCCATGCACAACCTGTGCTGGCCTGAAACCGTGTCGACAGACAGCAAGGGCAACCCAGTCCCTGTCAGCGAATCCGTATTCAGTGCAGAATTCTCCGACATAGCGTATCTGCTCATACCCTTCTCTTCGATAGTCGCCACCGTCACGTCGTTCTCTGGCACCACCGTGCCATCGTCGGTGCCAAACATCGGCCTGCCAGCAAACTGCCAGCCCCAATCAGCGCTGCACACGTTCTACGCGATACTGGACTCGTACGGCATAATCGGCATAACCGCGTTCTGGCTTCCTGTGCTTAACCTGTTCATGACGATAACCGCAATACTGGGCCTGTCAGGGCTTCTCGGAGGCGATACGTCTCTGGGCGGCCTAGAGAGACTTATATGAGTGATATTATGGCGCAGAGCAGATTGCAACTGAAAACTTTCGCGTTCCTTGCAGCTGCTGCAATAGCGCTCATCGTTTTGGTTGCGCCGTATGCGCACTCTGATTCCAGCGGGCCGCTTGCCCTTACCGTTTCGCCGCCCACGGTCACTGTGCCGTACGGCTCAAGCAGCCAGATAACTGTCACGCCATCTGGGGGCACGCCTCCTTACACGATAACCGTGCTGGACCAGAATGTGCAGCAGGGCAGCCCGATAACCGTTCCTTCAGGCGGGTACTACTTATACGACTTCAGATCGTATTCGTTGGGCTCACATGCTCTCGGCTTCCAGGTGAAGGACTCTGCCTCGGAAACCATCTCTGGCTCTGCCACGGCCACTGTAGTGGCCCAGTCGACTGCGGCAGGCCTGCCGGACATGTGCACAGGTCCCACAGGAGGGATAATCCCGCAGTACAGCCTCTTCGGCAATAACATCGGGCCGGAGCAGCAGCTTCTGCTTATAGCAGCGTCGATTCTCGGCGTCATGTTCGCGATTGCAGGCATACTGTATATGGTAGGCAGGTCGTTCGGCCTTGGCAGGTTGGTGCAGACCGCGAGGGCCGAGCTCGGCGAGATATTCATAACGGTCATAGTGGTAGTGGTGTTCGTGGGCTCGTTCTCACTTGCATCTACGTCTACAGGAACAAACAGCTTCTTCGCCGCGCCGACTGGCGGGGCAAACAACAATATCTTTGTGGCAGACTGCTCCTCTCTCCTCAACACGGTTCAAACCAACTTAATCGCACCGTACGAGGTGCTGAACCTTGACCAGAACATAATATCGATAATCCAGTCGCTCACGATAAAGCTCATGGTCAACGACTGGGGCTTCTCGTTCTCGCCATTCTCCGGGCTTGCCATACTTGGCAGCATACTTGCGACGCTGATGGGCGTCACGTCCGCGTTCATACTGATGATGGTCGGCGTGGCCGTGCTTCTCGGACTGCTGTACTTCCTCATGCCGCTCTTCCTTTACGTCGGGATCGTTCTTAGGAGCATGCCATGGACCCGGGCAGCCGGGGGAGCTTTCCTCGGGATGTTCGCAGCGCTCTATCTGCTCTTCCCGTTCATGCTATATGGCATGTTGAGCGTCTACCCGTCCAGCAGCTCGGTCGTATCGTGCCCGTTGGCGCTTCCAGGCCAGGGCCAATGCTTCTCGCTCTACCAGAACTACGATGTGAACAACATACTCGGCACAATACAGCAAAACACAGGGAGCACCATAACCAGCGGCTCGTTCACAGGCATACTGCAGTTCTTCACCAGCCTCGGATACGGCATGGTAACCGGATTCATAACCGCTGTTGTGGATCCCGTGCTCTACACGGTGTTTGCGGTAGTGATATCTTTGTTTGTTTCGTTTGACTTTATGGAGGGCATGGGGGACCTGCTCGGGGCGCCGGCGCTCGAGGCAGGCAACGTCCTCAGAAAGGTGGTATGATGGCTGCAAGGAAAACTAGGATGATGTTCGCGCTTGCGGTGGCGGCTCTCTTGGTGGCGCTTGCAGTTCCTTACTCTCATGCGCAGCCCTCGTCCGCAACGCAATCCTCGCAGTCTGCGCCGCAGCTTCCAGTAACTCCGCTAAATTGGCTGCCTGTAGCTATAACAGGCGTGCTGCTGATCGCCGCGATTGCGGCTGTTGTGTACATGCTGTCAGGTTTCATCGGCAGCTCCAACGCCAAGACATGGTCGCGCATGCAGGTATACGAGGCCCTCGTCTCAATAATACTGATATTCGCATTCGGGTTCTTTTCATATCTCTTCTTCCTCAGCCCGCAGCGGGCGTTCGGCAGCGTCGGGCTTGTCCCGCCGACGTGCACAGGCGCCAATGACATATTCGCTCTTGCAACGTGCGACCTCAGCACTTTCAACGCAGCATCGTTCACCATGGCGGGCCTGCTGTTCTACACCTCGTATCTTGCAGGACTCATACCAGAGCTCAACATTGCGATAAATCCTATACCTACGCAGCCGAACATAGGCGCAGCATTCAAGGCGCCGCTCAGCCCGATACCTGTCAGTGTCGAAAACCTCTACAAGATAGGGTTCGAGGCATTCCTGTTCATGATGGTGCTGAACCAGATACAGCTTATACTGATATCCGGATCGCTGCTCTTCCTGTCGTTCTTCCTAACATTGGGGCTGATAGTAAGGACATTTGGCGTGACCAGATCATTTGGAGGGGCAATGATCGCATTCGGCCTTGGCCTTGGCCTCGTGTACCCGCTGTTGGTGAGCATAACCTACGGCTTCGTGGTCACGAATTCCGGGATGGCATGCCTGGCCCCGACTGTCGGCATGGCAAGCGCAGGTTCTGTAGCATCGACAATCGCAGGCTGCCTGGCAGGTGGCGCATCGGCAGCCGCAACTCCGATACTTCAGTCCATCGTGGCCTTCGCCATGGGGAACTTTAGCGGAGCGGCAGGGGCAATAACCGGCGGCGCCGGTTCATTTATTCTCACGATAGGCTACATAGTCGCAGGCTTTACATTCATTCCCTTCCTAAACTTCACTGTGCTCAATGCGTTCATAGTTGACTTCTCCAGGGCGGTAGGGGAACAGGTGGATTTCATGTCGCTGCTCAGCCAGTTCATATGATGGTCATATGCAGGTAAAAAAGATGTTGCTGTTTGCGCTCGTCGTCGCTTCGCTAGCGGTCATGCTCAACGTGGCGCACGCGCAAGGGGGAACAGGCCAGGCAGCCGGGCAGCAGATCCAGTCCCAGACCAGCGGATGCGGCCTTCTGCCCCAGGACATAGCAGCGGAGATAAGCACGTCGCAGCCCTGGTACTGCCCGATAAACCAGCAGATATACACCGAGTGGAAGGGCTACATACCCATAGCGTCAATAGCGGTAATGCTCGGCTTCATGATAGGCTCGGTCATATTCATGTTCGGCCTTGGCTTCAAGAACGACAAGATAAGGAACTTCGGCATAGGCGAGATATACGAGGCCATGGCGTCAGGCATAGTGGTAGGCGCGTTCCTTTACATATCCGCGGTCATGTTCGGGATACTTCCAGGATCGCTTGTCGGGGCGATAAACCCTTATGCAACCGCATTCTACCAGATCCAGCAGACGATACAGGGCGCCCAGGCCACGTTCACGTCGCTGTACAACATATACGTGCCGTTGCAGTTCCTTACTTCGATAACGCAGTCTGTAGAGATAGTCGGGTCATATGCGCTTCCGGTCAACACGGCGAGCCAGGCGCTAGGCTACATAACGCAGCTCGGCAAGATCCCTATAACCATATTCTTCATAGACCCGATAAACGCGATAGGATCGTTCCTTGCGGACGGGATAGCGCTGCTCTATTCAGAGTATTACATACTGGCGTTCCTTGCGTCGTCAGCGATACCAACGTTCCTCGCACCCGGCGTGGTGTTCAGGGCCATAGCTCCGACAAGGGCGCTCGGGGGCATGATGATCTCCATAGGCCTCGCGTTCTTCATAGTGACCCCGTCCCTGTTTGCGATAGTCTACTATTTCACCGGCCCAACGCTTCAGCAGCAGCTCAACCTCGCAGCGGCAAACGCCGGGAAGTTCAGCACATCGACGATAAACGCGCAGCTCGGCTCCCTCGGCCCGACCAACCCGCTGGTGCTCCGGCTCTCGCAGGTGCAGCAGGCCATGAGCTCGTTCTGGCTCCAGATACTGTTCTATCCGTCGCTCATAATAGCGATGACATACGCTTTCATAAACCAGGCGTCGCAATTCCTCGGAGGTGCGGTCAAGCCTATGGCAGGCAGGTTAAGGAGCTTCGTCTAGCGGGAGAATGAATAAAAGGCTTGGGATTGATTATATCTCGGCGAATTGATGGAGAAGAAGATATTCATATTCTTAGGGCTCCTTGGGATGTCCTTCATACTCCTCGCAATCACTGTCGCGCTGCCGAGCGGCGCAGGCTTTGACGCCCTGAAGCTTCTTGTCCTGCTTGTCGCGGTGCTGGCGGACGTGCTCGCGTTCGCATCGCGCTATTACGCCTATCTAATGATACCGATGTTCAGGCAGAAGAAACGCTTCATAATCCTAAACGACCAGACCCCGTACTGGCTCTCAAGCTCCGCCGATTCCGTGCTGCAGAAGGAAGGCGAGGACTTCATAGCCACTGTCTACATCAACGTGCCCCTCTACAGGTCTGCCACCGAGATGTCCGATGAGGAGAAGATCAACTTCACGCAGCAGGTCAGCAGGCTCGTCGGGCTCAGCAGGGATCCGGCAAGATTCACATCAGAGCTCTACGTCATGAACAAGGACTCATACATCCAGAAGCTCAGGGACACGATCAACCAGGTAGAAAATGAGGAGGCCAAGGCCACCCAGGGCGGCGCATCGCAGAGCGAGATTGAGAGGGTGAGGGGCAAGCTCGCGATGTGGAGGAAGATGCTCGACAATGTCAGCAAGGCGACGTCTCTTGAGCTCGCGTCGTTCGCCGCTGTGTCCGCAAGGGGCAGCAAGGAGTTCGAGGCAGTCACGCTCGCGCAGCAAAAGGCAAGGGAGCTCATGTCAGGGATAGGCACGACCTTCGGCGTGACGCCGAGCATAGTCGTGGGCGACGAGATACTCAAGTTCATAGAGCCCGAGTATCTCATACCGTTCTCGACAGTGAGCGAGCAGATAAGCAAGAACGTTCAGGAGCAGGTGATATGAGATGGACCAAGAGGGAATAATGTACCTGGTGTTCGCGCTCCTCATGCCTCTAATATCGATATCGGTCTTGCCTGCGTTCGGGGGCGGGATATTCACGTACATCGCGCTTTTCATAATACTTGTCGGCGTCGCGCTGATACTGATGATAAACTGGGTCGACTTCATGCTCTTCTCGCTGGTCTCGAACCTTCTCAACATATCCTTTCAGCCTGCAGCCGGGTACAAGCTGGTCAAGGGCCAGGACGCGATACTCAAGGAGGTCAACGGACTGTACTACGCTACCGGCTTCGTGACCGGCAATCTTTTCGCATACACTTTTAAGGAAGAGGTGGGCGAAGAGACCGAGGATCCGATGAAGCTTGCGGGCGCGCCAGAGAAGTGGGAGCGCGCGATAATAGGCCTCGGTTTCCCGTTCAAGTACCATGTAGTGTCTGCCGGGCTTGATGTCCAGAAGGTGCGCGACGACCTCGAGGGCAAGAGGTCCTACAAGGAGTACCAGCTCTCAAGGGCGTATGTAAATGCCGCGAACGAGGTGACCATCACGGACCTGCAGAGAAGGATAAGCGTCATACAGGCAAAGATTGACAGGATATCACAGGGCGAGAAGCCCATAGCGACGCTGATGTACGTCGAGACGACCGCAATAGGCATAAGCGAGAAGGCAGCCCTCGACTCGCTGACTTCGCAGATAAAGGCGCTCCAAGTGTCGCTCAGCGCGCTCGACGTCGATCTGATAAGGGTCGTTGGCAGGGAGCTGTATACCCTCTTCAAGTTCAACTTCTCGCTGCCTACAAGCGTTGAAGAGCTGTCCAGCAGCTTCGACCAGCAGGGATGACATGCCGGACAAAATATTAATAACCAGGAATGAGTCAAGTATGGTGATATGGAATGACGCTGCTTAAGCTCCAGCACATAATGAGCAACGAGATAGCGAAGAGGTCGTTCTTCTCGAGGCCGCCGGAGCCTCCGGCAGGCGTGCTTCTGAGCGATCCCTTCCAGTCCATATTCATCGGCACTACAAAGATATTCAGGGTGCCGTTCACGTGGTCTTACCTCAACCTCACGAACCCCCACATATCCGTAGTCGGAATAACCGGCGCGGGAAAGTCGTTCTTCGTCAAGACCCTTCTGATAAGGGCGAGCTACGTCTGGAACACGAACGCAATAATAGTGGACTGGGCAGGGGAGTACAAATCGTGGGTGAAGCAGACAGGCGGCACGGTCGTATCGCTTGCAAAGGGCGACTACCTAAACATACTTGACCTGTCCGGCATGAAGCCCATAGACAGGACCAAGCAGATAATCAATTCCCTTGACATACTAACCGACATATCGCAGTACCCTGAGCAGAAGCGCATAACAGAGGAGGCGATAGAGCAGGCATACACGAACTCGGGCTTCGAGCTCCCGGAGAGGCCTCCTGAAGGCAAGGAGCCGCCTACGCTGAAGGACGTGATAGCGCTTCTGCAGGAGAAGCTCCAGGAGGGAACATATGAATACCCGTCAGAGCTCGAGAACGCGATATACAGATTGAGGCAGTTCGCGCGGGAAGGAGAGGATTACTTCGCAAGGAAGAGCACGATAGACCTTGGCAAGATAGCGCAGTCCGGCCTGGTGGACATAGATCTGTCGTCGCTGCCTGACGAGAGGTTCAGGGGGCTTGCGGCGCTGTTCATACTCCAGACGTTGAAGGAGAAGATGAGGTCCGAGGGCTGGAGCGAGACGAAGGGCCTGAAGGCGATAGTGGTCCTTGACGAGGCCTGGAAGGTAGCTAGCGACGAGAAGAGCGACGCCATCATGATAGTGCGAGAGGGCAGGAAGTACCAGTTCGGCCTGATCGTCGCATCGCAGAACCCTACCGACATAAACGAGGCGATATTCTCGAACGTTGGCACATCATTCATACTAAGGATAAAGTTCGAGAAGTTCATGAACTATCTGCAGGGGTCGCTCAACTTCTCGAATTACATAAGGTCTGAGATAAGCAAGTTCGGAGTTGGCCAGGCGGCTGTAGGCATGGCATTCCAGACCGCATTGCGCTTCCCTGATACGTTCCTGTTGGAGAAGATACACGGCGAAGAGCCGCTGTACGTGTACACGCTCGACATGTCGGACTCGTTGACGCAGAGCGAGCTTTCCGCAAACCTCATACAGCGCGATTACCAGTTCGAGAAAGACGAATTGAAGAACAAGTTCATCGAGTATAACATGAGCAGCGAGGGCATAGACGCCATGTTCGCGGAGATGGACGCGCAGGGCAGGAACATAAAGATGCTGGAGTTCCTCAAGCAGCTCAAGGGCAACGGCATAACCATCGCGAACGTGGTCGGGTTCCTGAAGAGCCTAAGCATAGAGGACCAGCTCATAACGAGGATAATATCAAGCTCGGGTATAGAAAATGGCTAGATCAAGCACCTTCACGATAAACAGGACTGAGCTCAGAAGGATATTGGTAGCTTTCGGCATGAGCGAGAAGAACATAGCGAACATATTCAGCACGATGGACAAGGCCCACAAGCACATAAACGTCATTGCCTTCGCATCGCTGCTCGAGAAGACTGGATTCGACAGGGACAAGATGGCAAACGTATTCAGAAGGCTGGGCATGGACGACATAACGATAAGCAACGTCTTCAGCATGGTCGACGAGCAGAAGATAAGCGCGGAAACCGGCAGGATATACAGCGCTACACTGGATTTCAGCTGATACTATGAGAGAGAGCAGATGCATAATTTGCGGGAACGCAAGGAACGGGCTAGAGGTCCAGGAGGACCAGACCATCAGGATCATAAGATGGTTCAAGAAAAATGTGACAAAGAACGAGAAGGGCTACAGGCTTGTCGTCTGCAAGGAGTGTTTCCCGAAGTACAAGAAGAAGAGGGACTCGTTTGTCAGGAAGCGCATAACCTATCTTGTCATAGGCGTGATATTCACGATAGCGCTGGTCGCGCTTGCGGGGCCAAAGGCGGCGTTTGCGGTGCTATACGGCATAGGCATAATCGTATTCATGTACCTGCTCTCGCAGCTCAGCTACATGCCGGCGCTGCACATGCCCGAAGCGAAGCCCAAAAAGTAGCGTTCGCGGCATACAAAACTATTTATATGGTGCGAGTGTATTGTTACTGATTTTTACGACGATGAGCATGGTGTTGACGCTTGCCAGATGAGACCGCTATAATAGAGCCGAAAACGGACGAGATCAGGATAAAGGGCAACCTGCTCGGCAAGTTTGACGATATAGCGCAGAGGCTCGCGTCCCTGCAGCTCTTCTCGATAAAGGTGGAGGCGGACAGCGCGACCCTTCTCAGGGTCGAGAGCCGCGACATGCAGAAGCGGCCGTTCCTGTTCATAATAATAAAGTTCGGAAAGGACTCGATAAACATAGAGTACACCATAGCGCTTGACTCCAGCCCCAAGATGCGAAGGCTGTATGTGCTCAAGACGCTGCTCGGCGTGCTCTCCCTAATCTCTGGCGTCTACCATGCGGACGAGGTAGAACTCTTCCAGAATGCCGATTCATCGATAGACGACGTGATGAACTCGCTGTCGCAGAGCTACAGCGCGCTCTTCAACAATTATGACTCATTGTTCAACGAGTACAGGGAGTTAAAGAGGCTCAACATAGAGCTCGCGGCCTCGAACAAGAACCTGACTGTGCAGGCATCGCAGATAAGCGAGGAGAACAAGGAATTGTCGGAAAGGCTCAAGAAGCTCGAGACGTATTCCGACGAGTCGCTCATGGTAATGGTCCAGGAGTGGATAGAGTCGCATGACAGCACCATAGACGTAAACGATTTTGCAAACACGCACAAGCTGGTGCCGACAAGGGTCGAGCAGATACTCAACAAGATGGTGTCTCTTGGCTACATAGAGCTCAAGGGTTGAGAACAGATGAAATATGCCGTCAGGATAAACAAGCGCATACGCAACGTGCAGGTGTACGTGATAACCAAGAAGATAGGCGAGCGCCAGAACTTTATGACGAAGCTGTTCTCGAGCGCGTTCTCGAAGAACAGGAAAGAAGATGACATAACCAGGCAGCTCCAAGGTGCTGGCAATGCCAAGTAAGCTGAAGGTCCCCGCAAGGGCCCGCATCATAATAATCGCCGCAGTCGCAATAGTCATAGGGATAGCGGCTCTAGCCCTGGTGCTGCACTCCGCGCTCTCGGGCGCGAATGCGCCTCCTGCAAGTGTACCAACCCCTCATTACGTGCAGCACATATCCGCGGCGCTAGCATCGCAGGACGTGCTCTCATTCAACAACAGCCAGTACATCGTCCCGTACGCGCTGGTAGGATACACATCGAACAACGCAAGCGCCCTCACGTTCAACGCGACCGTATACAGGTCGCAGCCTCCGACGAAGATATACTTGCTTAACATAAGCGACCAGTGCTTCAACTGCGGCAACACCACCGCGATAGAAGATGCAATATCTAAGGATCTGATATCATACAATCTGATCAGCGGCCAGGGCAATCTCTCGTTCATATCAGTCTCGAACATAGGTTCCATATCGCATAATTCCATCCTTATAATACTCAACGGCCTGTTGCCTCAGGGGCTTCTCAACAGGGTCAACGGCACCAACTCGACAGGGGTGCAGCTCCTCCTCAACAGGGGCACAAGCATAATATACGCGGGCCAGGACTTTTCGCACACGCTTCTGCCAGGATCTATAGTGGTGCCCACTGCAACGCAGCTTCCTTCATATCTAAGCACAATCCCCATACCGTCAAACGCGATAGGACTAAGCAGCAATTTCTACTTTAACAGGCCGACATTCGTCTTCGTTAACGGCAGCAGGTTCGGGCCTACCAGCTACATAAACGCACTGAACGGCTCGTTCGTGGCATTTCCAAACGCGCCCAATTCATGGGCGTCCGCCAGCCAGGCGGGGAGGGACATAGCAAAGGCTGTCGAGCAGCTCTTCTGGCTCCCAAGCTATTCGACAGGCTCGGGTTCGATCTACGTGCCGTTCTTCAACTCTACGGGAGAGACAGGAATCCTAATGCAGGCGACAGCGCTGAGATACTCATACGTGAACATATCGCAGATAAACAATGGCTACGGCAGGATTGTCGTGACGGCAAATTACACGCTGAACCAGCCTGCAGGGGCATTCCAATACGTTTACTATAAACCCTCAGCAGGGCTCAATGGCACCGTGTCCGTGCAGCCCAGCGTCATAGCGAACAGCAGCATACCACTCACGTTCACAATAGCGACAAAGTCGGCTGCGCCCGTGTCCCTTGAACCGCACCTTGACATCTACAACATCAACATGACAAAGGTGACAAGCATACCTCTGCCGTTCACATCCGCGTCAGGGAACTTCACGTTCCTAAAATACCTCAATTTCTATGTCGGCCCGGGATCTTACATCGCCTCCTTGAAGGGCTTTTCCAATCAGGAGTATGGCGCCTCTTATTTCACTGTCCCTCCGATAAACTTCACGCTGGCGAATGCGAATTATAGCTCAGGCTCGTTCCTGTTCTTTGTCACGTCCATGCGCCAGCCGCTAAACGGCATTAGCTACAAGATAAGCATCAACAACCAGTACCAGGCACTCGGGACCATATACAACGGCACCCTCTCATATACGCTGCCGAAGGGCACGCCTACCATATTCGGCAACATCACCTTCACAATCTCAATGCTCTCGCAGAACTTCTACTTCCCGGCTTCGAATGCAGCTCCTGTGATAAAGATAAACAGCGAGTACATCGAGGTGGCGATAGTCGCGGCCATAATAATAATGATGGTTCTGCTCGTCAAGGCGCCGAACAGAGATGAATTTTACATAGACGTGCCCAGCCTGCCTGAGCAGAAGAAGATTCCGATACGAATGAAGGCGAATGAGCTCATCGGCGTTTTCGACAAGCTCAACATGTACTACCACTGGAAGTACATGCCATTGTCAAAGGCTGAGATAAAATCCGCAATTGCAAACAACATACGCGTCAACAACATGCCTGTGAGCCTCACGTACAACAACATAGAGCTCATGCTGAACGAGCTAGCGTTCAACGGCATGCTCGTGAGCGCGGACGACCTGTACGCGCCGAAGGAGTGGGTGCAGCAGAGCGGCCACGACATAGAGTACCTTGCCACGTTCAAGAAGCTCAGGATATTCCTTGTGACGCACGCTTATGTTTTCACTGATATAGACGCGAGCACCACATCTGACATAGTCGCGACCCTGCATGGAGAACGCAAGTACGTTGTGATATACTCGAAGACCAGCAAGTTCATGAAGCTGCCCACGTTTGCTGACGCAAAGACGTATCTCGTGTTCCTCAACTCCTACAAGCTTGACCAGTTCAAACAGAACCTGTTCGGCTCGATGTCAAAGGAAGCGGAGGAGCTCAAGATGTACATATCGGTAGGATCTGTCAGGCTGGTCGACGCGGACGACCCGAAGGACCTGATAGATTAGAAAACCGTGTCCTAGGTGCCATTGGCACGCCTGCCTTTTCAGGGATGTAAAGCGCGAGCACGATCGCGGATATGAAGAACACATAGTACGTCGGGGTTCCATGCCCTAGGAACATGAGCGGCACAAGCCCGAGCAGCGGAATCATGTTCCGCATGTTCAAGTAAGCGGACGCAACAAGAACTGCAATGATCGATAAATAGAATACAACCGGCCCGGCCGGCATTGCCGGAGGATAACTGACGATAAGGTAGCCAAAGGCGGGATACGGGTTGTGGATAAGCCCACCGTTGGATGTCAGCAATATGTTTCCTATAAATGAGGATGGTCCTGCAGCAATGAACAGGCCGTTAAAGATCAAGAAAACGGCAGCAGCGCCGGCAATGTTTCTCAGCCCTGCCTTAACTCCGCAATTCCTGAACGAGTATATGATGAACATCGCGACCACGACCCACATCATCTGCTGCAGCGATGCCAAGACTCCGAGAGCCATCCAGAGGTATCTGCTTCTAGGTCCGCAAAGCGCAAGAAGAAAAACGGCAAGCATGAGCGTGTCGATAAATGACGCGAATATCGCGAGCGATACGATAAGGAACAGCGCCGCAAGTATCGGCGGCCTCTTGAGCTGCTCTATTGAAATCAGGCGGGATGCCACCAAGACGAGCATGATCGTGAATATCGCGACCAGGGCGTACACTCCTTGGTACTGGATGTGCAGTATGCTGTAGTTCTTCAAGAGCGCAAACGGCACAGATACAAGGAACGACAGGGCAGGATACTGCAGCGTGCCGACGATCTGGCCCTGCAGCGTCCTGGTAGGCTGTGTGACTGTCACAGACACGTTGCTGGCAAGAGCGCCTGAGAAATTTTGCGTGTAAGGGTTGTGGCCATTTGCAAACGATGCAGCGGCAGCAAGCGTGATGAACTCCTCATCGTCAAGATGTATTGTTGACGGCAGGTAAACGAGGCCTGAAAAGGCAATGAAGATGAAGAACGCAACAGCCAGTGCGTACAGCACAACGGATAACGTCTTCGCGTCGCGCTCCAGGGATCTTGCAAGGAACGCCACTAGCACGAGCGGCAGGAACAACGGCACAAGATCTATTATCGAGTAGAGCTGGTGCGCCCCATAAAGAGACGGGCCTATGCCCGACCCTGCAACTGAAACTGCGATGCATATGGCAAGCAGCGCAACGAACGCAGCAAACGAGCAAGGCAAGAGCCTGTTGCCGATGGTCTTTCCATGCCACTTCAGGATAAAAACGAATGCGCAGAGCAGATACGTTGCCGAGACCAGCGCATTCAGCAGCGCTGAAAGCCATGATAGCGCGCCGTACGTCAGGAACAGGAACGCAAAAACTACGAAGAGAAGCGAAGCTATGCCGAACAGCGATATGTCGAGGTTACTCCTCCTCGGCCTCTTCTGCGATTGCCTCTTCAGCCTTCTCGCCCTCGTCTGCGGATTCATTCTCCTTTACCTTCGGGTAGTGCTTTAGCACGAGCTTCTCTATCTTATCCTCTATCTTCTTCTGGTCGCTTCCGGTCATGTACGCGACGTCCTGGGCAAGCTGCTTCGCGTACCTCATTATGGTCTTGTACCTTGTCGCCTCCTCGGCTGCCTTGTGCTTGCCGCTTATGTAGTGCTGGACGCCTCTTGCTGCCTCCATGACCGCAAGCTTTATCTCCTCGATTATCTCGTCTTCCTGGGCTATGGCCTCCTTGCCTACGCCAGAGTACGGTATGTGCACTGAAGATACATTAACAAATATGCTCACCGGCTGTGTGTCTATGTCTATGCTGTACCTCTTCCAGTCGACGTTCTTCGCAGCTATCGTTATTGCGCATGTGCCGCTGTCGAACAGCAACGGCACCCTGTTCGCAAACCTTAGCACGTTGCCTGCATATCCTTCGCTGGTTTCCCTGCCGGATGTGCCTCCGAATGCGACTGCCGCTTCTACTATGAACGGTATGCCCCCTCTGAAGACCTTTGGCTTCCTTTCCACGACGTTCATGAATTCGGGGTTGAGGATGTTCTTGAGCGCGACCTTTATCTGCTCCTCGCCTATCGCTGTTATTGTTGTGGCGTCAGGCGCTATCCACTTCACCTCCTTGAATGCCTTTATCAATGATTCCGCATCCTCCCATGTAAGCTGCTTGGGGCTCTTCTCAAAATCGACAGTTTTTGCAAACGGCTTCAGCTCATCGACCTTGTTCGGTGTTACTCTCGCGAAGGTGTCGGCCAGGAAAGAAGATATCTTCCTGCTCTCGCTCGAGTGCGCGAATTCAAGAAGATCGTTTATGAAAAGGCCCAGGGGGTGCGGCTTCGTTGGCTTGGGCCTCTCAGGCACCTTGTCCACCGCTCTCACGAAAAGGCTCTCCTTCCCTTCCGGGTCTATGAATTTTATCTGCGCGTGAGGGTTGGACAGCGCAGTCCTTCTCAGATACTCGTAAACGCCGTGATCGCTGTTCTCGTATTTCACGTCTGCGAATATGCCCTCAACAGACAAGCCCCTGAACTTGTCCGGCAGGTCTTCCATCTCTGTGACGACTGGCTTGTTGTTCATCGTGTCTATCGCGATCTTGCACGAGAATGCCTTGCCTGTGCCTGTGCACGACCTCACGGCTATCGGCTGCCCCGTCGTCATCTGCGAGAAGAGCGTGCATCCTGCCGCGCCTATGCCCTGCTGTCCCCTCTGCTGCACATACCTGTGGAACTTTGTGCCTGCAAGGATCGTCGCCAAAGCCTTTCCGACAAACTTGCTCGGTATGCCAGGGCCGTTGTCTGTTATCGTTATCTTGTACTTCTCTTCTGCAACCTCCTTTACCTCAACGCCTATGTCCGGCAGTATGCCAGCCTCTTCGCATGCGTCAAGGCCGTTGGTCACATACTCGTGGACAACCGTGACCAGGGATCTTATCTTGCCAGAGTAACCGAGCATCTGCCTGTTCTTCTTGAAGAACTCGGATATGGAATGCTCCTTAAATTCCTTGAATATCTCCTCAGCTTTTCGTGTCTCTGCCATATTGGTCGCCTCAGAACCCTGCCTTGTGCATCGCCTCCTTGTTCTTCCTGTGCGCTGCCTCCATGCGTATGTACGCCAGCTTGTGGGTCCCTCCTTCTATGAGCGTGTCGATCGCCGCCTTGGCCTCGGTGATCTCCTCTATGGTCCCTATGAGGCTCACCGTGTTGCCGTACACGCTTATCTTAGCCATGCTCACACTCTCTATATATCTCTTTGTCTTTCCCGATTCCCCTATTATGCGCGCTTTTACCTGCTGAAGCCTTTTCTCGCTGCCGAAAATCTGCTCGAGATCTATGCTGTTGAAGTAGTAGTTGTCGTCGCAAAGCTTCAATGCCGTCTCCATCTCAAACCCTCGGCCGAAGGCCTGCAGCACACTTTTGGCGTTGAATTCTCCGTAAGCCTCGCCACTGATCTCTACGATGTCTTCATCGTCTATCTTGATCTTGCAGCGAGTCCTCTTCTCGACAGTAGCCACAAGCTCCTTCTCCGCCTTGAGCTTCTTTACCCTCTCTTTCGGTATGTACACCTGTTGCAAAGCATTCACTCTGATTTCGGATTTCCAATACGTTAGCATACTAGTATTTATTAAATCCTTCCCATATATCGTCGGTAAAAGCGGTAAACCTTGGAGTTCCGCTAATCTCCGCTAATCCTTGCTTTCCAGAAAGCTTTAAATATCTACTCTTTCACAATAAAATCGTGATTCATTCATGATTGTTGTGCGACACCTTCATGGTTCGCTCATGTCATGTTCATGAATCTTGGTTGGTGTGGTATATGCGTACGAAAAAAGAGCTGGAAACCGAGCTGCAGAAGCTAAAGGCGCAGGTAGCCACAATCAGCGGCAAGGCGACGAAAGAGAGAGAACTATTGCTGGAGAAGGCCAAGGCGGAGGACACGAGCTCCGGCCTTTTCGCCCTGGCAAAGTACATGATTGACGAGAATAAAAGGACTACAATGATCCTCAAGGGCATAACCGACACGCTCTCGAGGCTCGAGCAGGACATAGGCTACAACTACCAGCAAGATGAGGTGCAGGAACAGCAGGCGCAGATGGAGCGCCAGATTCTGCCGGTATCGGACCTAGACGCGAAGATCATACAATTCATACAGATCAAGGGAATGGCTTGCGCTGATGACATAAGGCAGCACATGAGTTACAGAGGTAGAAACGCTGCGTCTGCTAGGCTCAACAGACTGTTCAAGCAAGGTGTGCTTGAGCGATACCAACTGGGCCACAAGGTGTACTACAAGTACGATGCTGGTAAGGCGACCAACATACTAATTGTTTCACCCCCACAGTGAACCGGGTCCCGCGCCCCTGGCGCGGGCCCACACCTATTTTTCTTGCCCAACTGCGACTGCAGGGCATAATTATAAATCATCACATCTCAATATTCGTAGTAATCCCTAAGGTAAGCCGATGGCAGAGAATGACAAGAGATCAGAGCAAAGCAGGAAGGTGACCTTCTCGATAGACAAGTCGCAGAACTTCCCTGACTGGTACGACCGTGCCATAGAGGTAGCCAAGATAGTCGATGCGAGATACCCTATAAAGGGAATGAACGCCTGGATGCCATACGGCTTCAAGGCGCTGAAGCTCATGCTTTCCAAGATGGAGTTTCTGCTCGACGATACGGGGCACAACGAGGTGTATTTCCCGCTCATGATACCAGAAAGCGTATTCTCGAAGGAAGCAGACTTCCTGAGAGGGTTCAACGGCGAGTCTTTCATAGTCACGCAGGCTGGCGAGACCGAACTTGCAGAACGCCTGTACATACGACCGACTTCTGAGACAGGCATGTACGACACCGTGAAGTTATGGATAAAGTCTGAGGCGGATCTGCCGCTCAAGCTGTACCAGACTGTCAATGTATTCAGGCACGAGACAAAGCAGACAAGGCCGCTTATGCGAGTCAGGGAGATAGTCAAGTTCAAGGAGGCGCACACGTTCCATGCAAATGCCGAAGATGCGGCCCAGCAGGTAGACGAGGCGATAAACGTCTACAAGAGGTTTTTCGACATGATGCTCCTGCCTTACAAGGTGCTCAGGACGCCGTCATGGGACACCTTCCCTGGGGCGGAATACAACTATGACTTCATGAGCGTCATACCAGACGGAAAGGGGATAGAGCTCGCTTCAGTGATAAATCTTGGCAAGAAGTTCTCCCTCGCTTTCGGCATACAGTACCAGAACAGCCAGAACGATTACTCCTATGTTTACCAGACATGCTACGGCATATCGGAGCGAACGCTAGGCACCATAATGGCGATACACGGAGACAACAACGGATTGCTGCTTCCGCCCATAATCGCGCCTACACAGGCCATAATAGTCCCGATATACTACGCCGGGAAAGAGCAGCCTGTCAACAAGGCATGCGCTGAGATAAGGGAGACGCTCGAGAAGAGCAACATACGCACTAGCCTCGACAGCAGGCAGAACACTGCCGGAGAAAAGTTCTACGAGTGGGAGGCTAAAGGCGTGCCGATAAGGATAGAGGTAGGGCCAAAAGATGTCGAGAACGGCAGCGCCGTTGTGGTAAGGAGGGACACGCGCGAGAAGAAGCCGGTAAAGGTGGAGGAGCTTTCAAACCACATAAGAATGACGCTTGATGACATCTCGATAAACATGAAGAAGCGCGCAGACGCGTATCTCAAGGAGCGCATACTGCACTTCGATACTGTTGAAGACGTGAAGAAGGAATACAAAGAGAGGCTCGGCCTCGTCGGTCTGCCGTGGTGCGGAGAAGAGAGATGCGGCAGGTCTATCGAAGAGAAGATAGGCATACCCACAATAGGCTATGACGAGCACAAAGGAGCAAAGGGCAAGTGCGCATCGTGCGGCAACCCTGGCAAGACGGAGATGTTCTTCGGCAGGACATATTAGGCGAGTTCATGGTTGAAGCCCCTAACGCTAAGGAAAACGAGGAGAGAAGGCTCACCCACTGGTCCGAGAGGCTTGCAGAGGATGTGGTCGCGAAGAAAAGCGGGCCTTATTTCGTGACCGGAGGAATGACAACGAGCGGGACGCCCCATCTCGGCACAGTCTGCGAGTTCCTATACCCGTACGTGATAAGCCAGACGCTGAGGGAAAAGGGCGAGATCGTAGAATTCGTATTCATCGGCGACATACTTGACGCCTTCGACGGCGTTCCTTCAGACCTTGCTCAATTCGAAAAGGAGCTGACTCCTGAACTCGGCAAGCCGTTGGTCCATACTATAGACCCGTTCAAGTGCCACAGCTCATACGGGGAGCATTTCCTTTCAGCGGCAGAGGGCCTGATGCAGAAGCTGGAGCTCAAGATAAAGGCGGAGCGCGTCAATGTCCTTTATGAGAAAGGCATGTTCGACCCGTATGCGAGCCTGTACCTCATGCAGGAAGAGAAAGTGAAGGAGGTAGTGGCAAGGACCTCTTTCAGAAAAATTGAAGACATGAAGAATTGGAGCCCTATCATGCCAATATGCGCGCAGTGCGGGAAGATAGCGACAACGCGCGTCACATGGCACGACGACAAAGAATATGAATACTCCTGCGATGTCGATGTCAAGTATACGAAAGGCTGCGGCTATAAAGGCAGGAACAAGATCTCGGACCACAGGTACAAACTGTCCTGGAGGCTGCACTGGCCGTCCTGGCAGGCGATCTTCAATACAAGCATAGAGTTCAGCGGCGTGGAGCACATGACGCGCGGAAGCAGCGCCGACACCGCAATCGCGATACACAAAGAGATACTCGAGAGGGAGCCGCCAATCCTGGGTAAATACGGCCTCATCATGCTGCACGGGAAAAAATACTCCAAATCAAAGGGAATAGGCATGGGCGCAGGAGAGATAATGGAGTTCATACCTCCGGAACTGCTCAAGTATATGCTGATAGAGCCTGATCTGCCGAGCAACAAGGATATTGACCCAACTGGCGACAAGCTTGTCCTGCTCTATAATGAGGTGGAAAAGATATCCACAATGAAAGCCCCGCAGAACAGGGCAGAAGAGAAGAAGATGGTGGCCCTCAGGCTCGCAACGCCGAAGCTGCACTGGAAGGCGTCGTTCACTGAGATACTGATAAACTACCAGATATACAAGGACTGGGGCGAAGTTGGTGCAAGGCTCGACGACCGCGAAGGCGTGAAGTACCTCGCGCCGTACATAGACAACTGGCTTGCTCGCGGTTTAGCCCCTGAGAAGTACAAGTTCTCGCTAAGGCCTGCCAAGATAACCGAGCACAAGGACGCGATAATCGACTTCGTAAACAGATTGAAGGAGAACATGACCGATCTTGAGGTGCACAACCTTGTCTACGATGTCGCAACAGAGCACAAGATACGCGCCGATGAACTCTTCAAGCAGCTCTATCTTGGCACGATAGGCAAGGAGAGCGGGCCCAAGATAGGCAAGCTCCTTTCATCGCTAGGCGTAGCGAAGACAAAGGAGCTAATAAACATCGCTACATCATGAAACGCTCTCTGTTTTAAATACCTTAAAACGAGAATAATCTCATGGATGTATCCTCGATAAAGGGCAAGCTCCCAAACGAGATAATAGAATCGATGGTAGCGAGAGGCATCAAGAAGTTCACACCGCCGCAGGAGGAAGCCATAAACAAAGGCCTTCTGTCGTTCAAGAACGTGGTGGTCGCAAGCCCCACCGCAAGCGGCAAGACTCTTATTGCTGAAATAGCATGCGTCAACTCCATAATAGGGAGGGGCAAGAAGGCGGTCTACATAGCGCCGATGCGCGCCCTTGCATCGGAGAAATTCAACGACTTCAAGGCAGCTTATCCATACATAAAGACTGCCATGTCAATCGGCGACCTTGACTCGAACGACATGTGGCTAGCCAACTATGACATGCTGTTCTTCTCTACTGAAAAGTTCGACAGCCTGATGAGACATGGAATAAACTGGATAGCGAACATCGGCTGCATAGTGTTTGACGAGGTGCACATGCTCGGCGACCAGTCAAGAGGGCCTACGCTCGAGCTGCTGATAACGAAGCTCGCAAACATATGCAATGCCCAGATAGTGGCGCTGAGCGCAACGATTGGCAATGCCAAAGAGATTGCGAAGTGGCTTGAGGCTGACATAGTGCAAAGCGAATACAGGCCGGTCAAACTTACGAAGGGCATAATGTTTGACGGTAAGATATATTCAAACACGGAAGACTCGGATGAGCCTGAGGTCTCTGAGCTTCTGGGTAGAAATACAATACCCGAAACGAGGATAGTAGAGGACACGCTTGAGCAGAAGAAACAGATACTGCTCTTCTATTCAACGAAGAGAAACGCAGAGGCGGGGGCAACCAGACTGGCGCCGCACATAAACGACAGGCTCACGAAAGACGAGATTAAGGCTTTGAATGAGCTCAGCGACAAGGTGCTCAACGTGCTGGACAGGCCGACAGAGCAGTGCGTAAAACTATCGGGCCTTATAAAGAAGGGCGTGGCATTCCATCACTCAGGGCTTCTTAACCAGCAGCGCGCATATGTGGAAGACGCATTCAAATCCAATCTGATAAAGACGATCTGCTCGACCACGACGCTCGGCCTTGGCGTCAACCTGCCTGCGCATACAGTAGTCGTAAAGGATATAACAAGGTTCGACAACTCGGTGAGCGAGCGCATAGGCGTCAATGAGGTTATGCAGCTGTTTGGAAGGGCGGGCAGGCCAAAGTACGACAAGGAAGGAAGAGCCCTTGTGATAGCATCGACAAAGGACAGGATAGAGGACCTTTACAGGAATTACATCCTCGCAAAGCCTGAGCCAATTGAGTCTGCGCTCGGAATAGCTCCTGTGCTTAGGACGCACATACTTGCGTTTGTCGCGCAGGATTTCCTGAATGACAGGAAGGCAATGCAGAGATTCCTTTCAAAGAGCTTCTACGGCTTCCAATACGGGAACCAGCGCCACATAGACAACATGGTCAACGAGATACTTGATGAGCTTAAGGAATGGGGCTTCATCGCGGAGGTGGGCAGCGATGCATTCAGGGCGACAAAGCTTGGCAAACGGGTAAGTGAACTGTACATAGACCCACTATCCGGCAAATGGATCATAGACTCGCTGGAGCGCGACCTCGACATGATAGGCATACTTTACATGATAACAAATACATTGGAGATGAGGCCTCATGTAAAGCTTACGAACGAGGCAGAGGAAACTTACGCGGCATACATGTTCATGAACAGGAACAAGACGCTCAAGAAAGAGTTCATAATGGATTACGGCTATTATGATCCTGCAAGGGCGTTCAGCACAGCTCTCATGTTAAGGGACTGGATGGAGGAGACAAGAGAACAGGACATAGTCAAGAAATACTCGTCAACGCCCGGGGCCCTGTTCGTCAAGCTCCAGAACGCTGACTGGCTCATCTACTCGTCGATAGAGATAGCCAAGCTCATGAAGAGGCCGATGCACAAGCTGATAGAGGCGAGAGTCAGGCTGCGCTACGGGATAAAGGAGGAATTGCTAGATCTAGTGCGCCTGGAGTACATAGGAAGGGTCAGGGCGCGCATGCTCTTCATGAATGGCATAAGGAAGGTGCAGGACATACGCGACAACCGCGAGAAAGTTTCAAAGATCCTAGGAAAAGAGATAGCGGAGCGCGTATTCAAGCAGCTTGAGTGACTGATTGTTCCGCTAAAATGTCAGCAATTTAAAGCTTTGCTGGAATTATAAAGAATCATGGTGGGAACATGTACATCTCAGAGTCAACAATCAAAAAAATACTAAAAGAGGCAGGAGCTTCAAGGGTAAGCAAGGAGGGCAAGATGGCCTTCCAGAAATATGTCAACAAGGTCGCATTTGACGCTGCGCACAAGACCGTGATGCTCTCAAGGCACGCAAAGAGGAAGACTGTGGATGTCTCTGACGTGAAGCTTGCCTGCCACTGATTTTATTTCATTTCATGAAGAGAAGAGATACGCTTAAAAGCGTTTCAATATAACAAAATTACATTTTAAAACAAAAGGCGGCAACGTACAGTGAACCGGAATGTCGAAAACTACAACAATACTCGAAGATGAGCACAAGCAGATCGAGGGTCTGAACAACGGAAAGGGCTATGCAATAATAAAGACATTAAGGCTCAACGACTTGGCGCCATATCCGCTCTGCGGAAGGCAGGACGTAAAGGATCTGCCCATGCTGGCTAAGGTCTTCGGCAAGGGCTTTGAGAACTACAGCGTCGTGATAAAGCTCGACAAGAAGGAGAAGGCCATAGAGAAGGTGGCCAACAAATTCCCTGGCAACGCAGTCAGGATAGCCGTATACCTTACAAATGAGGTATCCAGGCAAACGTCTATCACAGAGCAACTCCGAACAGCCTCAGAATGAGGAGCGTTGCAACAGACGGAATCCCGAACAGAGCCACAGGTATGAGCGTATAGGCCTTGAGCGGTATCCCTATGTTAAGGAAGAGGTTCAGGCCGAGTATGGCAAGCACCCCTACTATGCTGTTTATTATCACACCGAATACGATCTTCAGCGCGTGCCTGAATATCTTGAGGACTATCCAGACCCCTATAACTATCAGGATGACCAGAAGGATTCCTCCTATCGTTGCTGATACCGGGTCCGGGTACGCCATGGACTGATATCGTATGCAACCATTATAAACCATGCGAGAGCAATCCTACCGGTGGCAGGCGGGCAGCCTACCGAAAGGAGGAAGCTCCTCTCATACAGAGCGCACGTGCCTTAAGGGCTGATTCGGAATAGAAACGAGACCCATGCGGCGCATAAGCGATGACACTACGAGCGTGCCGGTTGGGATGAAACGCGCCGATGCGTGTGCTGTGAGTATGCAAGGCAAAACGCCGCTTAGACGAATGCTGCCTAGAACAGAAAGAGGGCTACGGCCTGCCACTGCCTTATATTAGAAACATGGCGCACCGGAAGGCTTTTATATATAATTGCAATTATAATAATTATGATTATACATAGGCCAGAAGAAGTGGGGCGCATCAACAACGTCCGGAAGTGGACGCTCGTATTCGGCAGAAGGAAGACGGGCAAGACATTCCTGGTCGAGAACTTTGTCAAGTATGACGAATACTTCTTCGTGAACAGGGACCGGACCGTGATATCAAAGAGGGAAGGCACGCAGGTGGGGTACGATGTCTTTATCGATCGCCTCAGAAGGGGAATCGCCGACGGAAAGACCGTAGCCGTGGACGAGTTCCAGAGACTTGGCGGCCCCTTTCTCGACCTTCTTCATTCGATAGGAAGCGGCGGAAAAGTCATACTGCTGAGCTCCACGCTCTTTCTCGCCAGACGGCTGATATCAGCGGGATCGCCAATACTTGGGCTCTTCAATGAGGTACAGGTGCCAATAATATCATTGGAAGATAGCATGCAAGCACTGGCCGGATTCGGTCTAAGCAAAAAGGAGCTTGTAGAGGCAGCCATAATGCTTAGAGAGCCGATGGCAGCAGAATATTTCGATAGAGAGGGAAGGATACGGGCGACGATGGCGGACATACTGCTCGGGTCCGTAAACTCCATACCCGCCCTATTCGGCGAGATACTCATTGAGGAGGATCGCGGAACGTCCGCTATCTATGAAGGCGTGATAAGGGCAGTTGCAGACGGCAAGGTTACATCAGGCGAGATATCGAGCAGTCTGTTCTCAAAGCGGCTGATAAGCAAAGACAATCCGGGATTTGTACAGCCGTATCTCAACATCATGATGCAGATAGGGATACTGAAACGAGTAAGGGTGTACAGCAAGAACAGGTTTGTGTATAAATGTGTCTCCCCGCTGATGCGGCTCTTCTTCTATGCAGATGAGAAATACGGGGTCTCGCAAAGGCAGATAGGCAGGGCCGAGGCCGAGAGGATACTAGACGAGATGCTCCCCCGTATACTCGAGGACAATATACGGGAGTACCTTGCGTATAAGCTAGGTCTTGAGGAGAACGTGGTCCACTCCGCAGATTATGAAATAGATGGGGTGCTGACCAGATTCAAGAAACCAAGCGTGGCTCTAGAGGTCAAGTGGAAGCGCAAAGTGACTGCTGCCGAGCTGCGTGAGGCAGAAGAAAAGCTTGGCAGAATCGAGGCAGGGCGCAGAGTATTGTTCGTCCAGGACAAGGCCGGCTTAACCTCCAGGAAGTTAGAGATAATCGACGCATACGATCTGTTGGGCGCCTCACCATGACGCATTCGGGCGAATGCTGCCTAGAACAGAAAGAGGGCTACGGCCTGCCACTACCATTAAAAGGGCTTTGGTGCCGGTTTCAGGCAGTTTGACGTCGCAGATTACGTCGATAGCCCCACCGAAAGGTTTATATATTTAATCTTTCACAATAATAGTATCTGATTTTGGCAAGGTTTAAAAATATTAACCCTATTCGTTTTGCGCTAAAGTCCCAAAAATAGAACGTGGTTTCGATGGCAACAAAGAATTCTAAGAAGACAAAGATGGCACCTCAGGCAACTAAGGTGAGGAAGATAACCGTTAGCGACAACAGGCTCAATGTGGCCGACGTCTCAGTAAAGAAGAGAGGCAGGCCAAGGAGCGCATTCTCGGTGCAGGACCAGCTTGCGCCAACGCTGCCTCATGTGGGCATGCAGCACCCGGTGGACGCGTCCAAGGTCGACGCGCCTGTGAAGAAGTGCTCGAGCTGCGGTAGCACAGATCTCATATTCGACAACGAGAGGGGAGAGCTCGTATGCAACAACTGCGGCCTCGTGATAGAGGAGAACATAACGGATACAGGCCCTGAATGGAGGGCATTCGACGCCGATCAGAGGAACGCAAGGGCAAGAACAGGAGCATCAATAAAGTACACCAAGCCCAACAGGGGTCTTGTCACAGAGATAGACCTGTACAACAAGGACATTCGCGGAGTTAGGATACCGTCAAAGAGGCAGGCGCAGCTCTACAGAATGAGGAAGTGGCACAAGAGGGCCAGCATTGCAAGCTCGTCTGAAAGGAACTACCTGATTGCACTGCCTGAGCTCAACAGAGTAGCGAGCTACCTTGGTCTGCCGGACAACATACGCGAAAGCGCAGCGCTTCTGTACAGGAAGTGCGTGCAGAACAACCTCATACGAGGAAGGCCGATCGAGACTGTAGTCGAGGCAGTAATATACGCTTCATGCAGACAGGCAGGAATGCCAAGAACTCTAGATGAGATCTCAAGCATTTCAGGACTGCCGAAGAAGGAGATAGGAAGGGCGTACAGGGTAATATCCCACGCGCTCAACCTGAAGATCCCTCTCACGGACCCGATAAGCTACGTCCCGAGATACGTCAACGCGCTCAAGCTGTCGGGCGAGGCGCAGGAGAAGGCAATTGACCTTCTAAGAGACGCAATGAAGAAGGGCCTCGTATCCGGAAGGAGCCCGACAGGAGTCAGCGCCGCAGCTGTGTACATCGCGGGCGCGCTTGCTGGCGAGAGAAGGACCCAGAAGGAGGTAGCCGACGTCGCAGGCGTGACAGAGGTCACGATCAGGAACAGGTACAGGGAGCTGAAAGAACAGCTCAACATTGACGTCAACCTGTAATCGGTTTGGTGCGGCGTTGATTCGCCGCACACATTTTGCATTTTTCCGTTACAGGAAAAATCGGCGTCAAATTTTATTTTTATATAAATACCTTGTTTTATGTTTGATAATTGTCTAACTTGCGAAAGTTAGTAGAGTAGCTTTAAGAAGGTATCATTGTCATTACTTATTGGGTACGGTGGATGGTGTTGCAGTAGTGCAGCATCATTAGGGACGCGAAAGCGTTTCGGGAAGAGAAAAATTGCGATAATAGGGCGAGAGAAATGGTGGACATAGCAAGTGTAGAAGAGGGCACAGTGTACGACATGAAGATAGACGCGAAGGGCGCGCGCGGCGAGGGCATTGGCCACGTTGGTAGGTTCGTTGTCTTTGTGAGAAACGCAAAGACGAGAATAGGCAACGTTTACAGGGTCAAGGTCACGAAGGTGTACCGAACCTTCGCGTACGCGGAGCTGAAAGAGGCGAAGCATCAGTTCATCGGTTCTGGGTCGATGCTTGACTTCAATTGAGCGCGCGTTCGCGCGCTCGCTTTCCGCGAAAGCAACCCTTTTATAGATATGTGTTCAAAGGTATTATTGCGTTTTTGTTTTTCATCTTATCATAAAAGCGGCCTTGAAGAGATGACCTTTGGTGGCGGCACAATTCATTTTGGCCGTATCTATCTATGCAAGACAAGCATAAGGTAGGAATAATCACGTTAATTTGGGTGTAATAAAATGGACGGAAAAGAGTTACCTAAGAAGTTGGCTACTGGAACGACTACCATGGCGCTGATATGCAGCGACGGTGTCGTGGTTGGCGCGGATACGAGGGCAACAGCAGGCTCGTTCATAGCGCACACGGAGGCGAGAAAGGTATTCAAGATTGACAACAACCTGGCAATGACCATAGCAGGAGGCGTCGGAGATGCGCAGGAGCTTATCAGGATAATAAAGGCGCAAAATGAAGTTTACAAGATGAACGAGGGAAGGCCTCTCTCGCCAAGATCTGCTGCGTCGCTCATGGCGATAATACTCCAGCAGAACAAGGGATTCCCGTTCTATGTGGAGCTTATAGTAACAGGGCTTGACGGCGATGTGCCTCAACTGTTCGATCTGGACCCGTTCGGCGGATCCGCAGAGCAGTCAAGGTTCACGGCAAGCGGCAGCGGCTCGTATGTGGCACTGGGTTACCTTGAAGACATGTACAAGAAGGGCATAACGACCAAGGAAGCTGTCAGGGGCGTGGCAAGGGCGTTGCAGCTCGCTATGAAAAGGGACTCGGCAACAGGCAACGGCATGACCATCGCAACCATAACAAAGGCAGGTTATACCGAATACAACGAGAAGGATCTAGAGAAGATCCTAGCAGCGAAATAATTGCCTAATATTTTTATTATCCTTTTGGACGACCAGTGGATGAATCAGTGATTTTTTGGAAGATAGACCAGTAGAAACTAGAGAACACAAGAGCAAGGAGCAGGCAGACGAGCTTTTCAGGCGCATAGAGACTATGCTGCCGCCGGAATCCGACTTCATAAAGGCGGAGTTCGAGGGCCCGGACATTGTGATATACCTCAAGAACGCCAAGGCGCTTTACAAAGACGACTCGGTAATAAGGAATATCGCATCTTCAATAAAGAAAAAGCTGATCATAAGGAGCGACCAGGGCTCCCTGATGGCCCCAGAGAAGGCGCTGGAGACCATAAAGCAGCTAATACCTCCTGAGGCAGGCGTAGGCAACATAAAATTTGTCCCTGAATTCTCCGAAGTGTACATAGAGGCGCTCAAGCCAGGCCTTGTGATAGGCAAGAGCGGCTCCACGCTTAAGAGCATTGCGATGGAAACCTGCTGGACGCCTAAGGTGCTGCGTACCCCTACGATGAGCAGCAACACGATATCAGGAATAAGGCAGCTGATGTTCAACGAGTCGGAGTTCAGGAAGAAGTTCCTGACGAGCGTGGGCAAGGACATCAACAAGGTCATAACCAAGAGCGAGTGGCTCAAGGCAACGGCTCTTGGCGGTTTCAAGGAGGTAGGAAGAAGCAGCCTTCTTCTTGAGACCCCGAACTCAAAGGTAATACTAGACTGCGGCCTGAGCCCTGAGCCTTCGATAAAGGGCTTTGACGCGAACAACGGCTCCGACACCAACAAGGCGTTCCCGTATCTTGACAGCGCCAACCTCTCGATAAACGAGCTTGACGCAGTGATAATAACGCACGCGCACATGGACCACATAGGCTTTGTGCCATATCTGTTCAAGTTCGGTTACAACGGGCCTGTGTACTGCACGACCCCTACAAGGGATCTTGCAGCCCTGGTGCTCAACGATTACATGAAACTGGTGCAGAGGAGCGGAGGCACCCCCCTATACGGAGAAAAGGACGTCAAGAAGATGCTCATGCATATGATCCCGAGAAATTACGATGAGGTAACGAACATAACCGACGAATTGAAGCTGACGTACCACAACGCCGGCCACATACTCGGAAGCGCTACCGTTCACCTGCACGTGGGGGAGGGCATGTACAACATCGTCCATACTGGTGACATGAAATACGGGTTCACAAGATTGTATGACCCGGCAAACACCAAGTACCCTAGAATCGATTCCCTTTTCATAGAGAGCACCAACGGCGCGCCTGGCGACATAAGCCAGAACAGGCAGGAAGCTGAGAGGGAGCTCATGGAAACCGTGAGAAGAACAATAACAAACGGAGGGAAGGTCATAGTGCCTCTCTTCTCAGTTGGAAGGAGCCAGGAACTGCAGCTCGTGCTTGAAAGCTATATGACGCAGCCAGGCCCGTACAAGCTCGACGTGCCTGTATATCTTGACGGCATGCTTCTGGAAGCAAGCGCAATCCACACAGCATACCCGGAATACCTGAAGGAGAGCCTCAGGCACAGAATACTCAACAACAGGAGTCCGTTCGAGAGCGAGATATTCGAAGTGATAAAGGGAGAAAGGGAAGAGGTCTTCGAGAAGGGTCCATCTATCATCCTCGCAAGCGGAGGAATGATGAACGGAGGGACAAGCGTCGAGTACTTCAAGAGGCTCGCAGACGATCCGAAGAACACGATCATATTCGTAGGTTACAATTCCGCCAACTCGTTGGGCAGGAAGATACAGAACGGAGTGAAGGAGGTGCCGCTGCCGGACGAGAACGGCAAGCTTGTGCCCATACAGTGCAACCTCGGCGTCAAGTCCGTTGGTGGGTTCTCAGGCCACAGCGACCGCAGGCAGCTCATGAGCTTCGTCGAGAATCTAAGACCTAGGCCGAAGAGCATCTTCACGATGCACGGCGAGGAATCTAAGTGCGAGGATCTTGCAAGGTCCATGGGAAGAGCCCTTCACTGCGACGCAAGGGCGCCTATGAACCTAGATTCAATAAGGCTGAAATAACCGTTGCCGCTTTTACCACGAACGTCGTGGTGCCCTCGTTTAAAGGGCCTGCAGCTCAGGCGAACAGCCATTAAAGTTGAGATTGTTGTAATGCACGGATATAGCTGCATTTTGCATGCCTATCAGGCGTCTATCCTATTAAGGTAATATTTAAGTCTTTGGAAATTGTGGTTGGAAGGCCCAAACTTTCTTTTCTTATCGTCAGAATCGGCTCCGGTAAGGCCTTTACTAACCCCTCAATTCGCTACCTTTATATATTATGAGAACTAGAGAAATCGGTGTGGTCAGATGGCGCCTACTGTTAATTTTGATGACGAGAATATAAACAAGACAAAGGCAAGCGACAGCACTTCTGAGAAACGTATCGACATTCCAAAGGACATCACGCTAAGGAAAGCAACCAACGACGCCGCCAAGGGCATAGAGAAGAGCGAAGACCGCACAACAGAAAAGAAAGCGACATCCTGGGTTACAAAATTCTCAGCTGCCGCTGCAACTGCAGGCGCAGCTATGACCGGCGCTTTAGGATATATAGCAACGACACTTTCAAACAATGTGGCGCATGCGCAGAACATAGCAACAAATGCTACGCGTGCGATAATCAACCAGACATTGAGCGCAGCTGGCCAGCATGCGCAAAGCAGCACTGGCATCGGCACAGCAGAAGGTGTCGCAATCGGTATCGTTGTGATTGTGGGCACAACACTGCTTGGCATCTATCTGGACATGCGCGCGAAAAGAAAGAACGATTAGAAGACGCCAAACTTCCTTTTTTTGGCGTCGGAATCGGAGCCAATTAGCTTCCTTACAAGCTCCTTCTGTTCTTGGGTCAGGCGCTTTGGTATATCAACTATAACATTAAGGACAAGATCTCCGGTGCCGCTCCTCCTGAAGTGCGGTATGCCTGAGCCTGTAAGGTATATCTTGCTGTTGTTCTGCGCTCCCTCCTCAACATGGACCTTCTTGCTTCCGTCAAGCGTATGCGCATCGACGTCCCCTCCAAGGAGCGCGACATGAAGCGGTATGTGGAGATCCGCATGCAAATCATCGCCGTGCCTCTCGAACTTGCTGTCCTCTTTGACCTCTATGTCTATGTAAAGGTCGCCGGTCCTGTCCTTGCCGTAATCGCCCATGCCGTTCAGCCTCAGCCTCATGCCGGTGCTTACCCCCTTCGGGATATCAACATCGATCCTCTCCTCTTTCTGTATCGCGCCATGGCCGTTGCATGTTTTACACTGCTTCTCAAACGTCTTACCCGAGCCTCTGCATCTGTTGCACGTTGTTACAGTCTGTATGACTCCGAACGGCGTCCTTGCGGTCTGCCTCATCTGGCCTGAACCTTTGCACGTGTCACATTTCAGTACCCTCGATCCTGGCTCTGCACCAGAACCCCTGCACTTGTCGCACTCCTTTATGTGCCTCACAGATACCGTTTTTGTCGAGCCGTGTGCTGCGTCAGCAAGCGAAACGCCGACATTGGCGAGTATATCGTTTCCGAAGTCGCCTCTCTGCTGATTGAACCCGAACATGCTGCCGAATATGTCGTCGGAGCCGAAGCCGCCGAAGTTGAAGCCCATGCTCCTGAATATATCCTCGAAGTTCGCTCCCCTGAATATATCCTCTTGTGAGAACCTCTGGCTGAAGGCGTCAGGCCCGTATGTGTCGTACTGCTTGCGCTTGTCTTCGTCACCAAGAACCGCGTACGCCTCGTTTATCTCCTTGAACTTCTCTTCTGCTGACTTGTCCTTGTTCTTGTCCGGATGGTACTGCATCGCCAGCTTTCTGTACGCTCTCTTTATCTCGTCCTGGCTTGCCGTCTTGGCTACCCCCAATGTTTCGTAGTAATCCTTTCCCATCTGACTACTTCACCTTGAAGTCGGCATCTGTAGCATTCGGGTCAGACGGGCCCTGCTGCTGGTCTGTTGGGCCTTGCTCTTGGCCGGGTTGCCCCGCTGCTCCAGCATCTTTGTACATGCTGGTCCCTATCTCCTGCAGTTTCTTCGCGAGCGCGTCCATCTTTTCCTTTATCTTGTCGTAATCATCTGTCTTCAGCGCCTCCTGGAGCTCTGCCTTTGCAGAGTTTATCTGGTCCTGTATCTCTTTCGGCACCTTGTCCTTGTACTCATCAAGGGTCTTCTCAACCGTATAGACAAGCGACTCTGCGCTGTTCTTCGTCTCTATCTGTTCCCTTATCTTCTTGTCCTCCTCTTCATACTGCTGCGCGTCCTGGACCTTCTTGTCTATATCGTCTTTGCTCATCTTGTTCGGAGCGACTATGTCCATGCTTTGCGACTTACCTGTTGCTTTGTCCTTCGCCGTTACGTGCAATATGCCGTTTGAGTCTATGTCGAACGTGACCTCTATCTGCGGCATGCCCCTTGGCGAGGGCGGTATGCCTGTAAGCTGGAACCTTCCAAGATCGACGTTGTCCTTCGCAAGAGCTCTTTCGCCCTGCACTATGTGTATGTCAACTGTTGTCTGGTTGCTCTCCGCAGTTGTGAATACCTGTGATTTCTTTACAGGTATTGTTGTGTTCCTGTCAATGAGCTTTGTAGCGACTCCCCCAAGCGTCTCTATGCTCAGTGACAACGGAGTGACGTCAAGAAGGACTATGTCCTTCACCTCGCCGGTAAGCACGCCTGCCTGTATTGCCGCTCCGAGCGCAACTGCCTCCATCGGGTCTACCCCTCTTTCTATCTTCTTGCCAAGAAGCTGTTCCACATATCTTTGCACTATCGGCATTCTCGTGGGTCCTCCAACCAGTATTATCTTGTCCACTCCTGCAGGCTCCATCTTTGCGTCCTGCAGCGCCTGCATCACTGGCTTCGCAGACCTCTCTATTATCTTTATTACCAGGCTTTCGAGCTTAGCCCTTGTGAACGAGTACGTGAAGTTCACCGGCTGGCCCTTCGCGTCTTGAGCAAGGAACGGCAGGTTTATCTCTGTTGTAATGACTGTCGAAAGCTCTATCTTCGCCTTTTCGCCTGCTTCCCTAAGCCTCTGCATTGCCTGCAGGCTCTTTGACACATCTACGCCAGTGCTGTTCTTCACCTCGCTTGCGAGGAAATCCACTATCGCATTGTCCATGTCTGTGCCTCCAAGCTGCGTGTCTCCGCTTGTCGACTTTACCTCGAAGACGCCGTTGCCGAAGTCCATGATCGTTACGTCAAGGGTTCCGCCTCCTAGATCGTATACAAGTATCTTCATCTCCTTTCCTGCCTTGTCAAGCCCGTAGGCAAGGCTTGCGGCAGTTGGCTCGTTGACAAGTCTCACTACCTCAAGGCCGGCTATCTGGCCGGCATCTTTCGTCGCTTGCCTCTGATTGTCGTTGAAATAAGCCGGAACTGTTATCACGGCCTTCTTCACCTCCTCGCCCAAGAACGCCTCTGCATCGTGCTTTATCTTCTGCAAGAGAATGGCTGAAAGCTCCTGCGGTGTGTAGTCCTTTCCGAATACCTTGTACTTGAAGTCCGTTCCCATCTTTCGCTTGAATGCGAATACAGTACCTTCAGGGTTTGCGACCGCCTGCCTCTTTGCTGGCTCCCCTACCAGCCTCTGTCCGTCCTTTGTGAATGCAACGAAGCTCGGGAAGGCCTTGCCGTAGAGCGAGGCCCCTTCGCTGCTCGGTATCAGAACAGGCCTGCCGCCTTCCAATACTGCGGCAGCTGAATTCGATGTCCCTAAATCAATTCCAATTATCTTTGCCATTTGTTTCACCTATTAATTGCCATCTTTACCTTCATCATCTTTCATCACGGGAAGGCTCTTCGCGATCACGACAGACGCAGGCCTGAGCATCATGTCCCTGAACATGTAACCCTTTTTCATTACCTCGAGTATCGTTCCGTCCTCTTTCGCCCCTTCTTCTTTCACCATCACAATCTCGTGCCTGTACGGATCGAATTTTCCGTCAGTGTGCATAACGGTCAACCCGTTCCTCTTCATCACGTCAATTAGATTGGAGTAGAGCATCTCAATGCCCTTGGCGAGAACCTTGTCATCAGACCTGCCAGCAGCGATGAGCGCCAATTCAAACTCATCGATTATCGGAAGCAGCTCCTTTGCCATGCCTGCCCTGCCCATCATCGAGGCATTCTCAACCTCGGATCTTGTCCTCTTCTTGTAGTTGTCGAACTCTGCCGCCAGTCTCAGTAGCTGCTCTCTCATCTCTTTTAATTTATCGTCCTGATTTTCGGCGCTATCTTCGTTATGCACATCTTCTTGTTCATCGACCACAGCATCACCTCTTTCTCTGTTTCCTTGATCCTTGCAGCATGAGCCTGTCAAATTCCTTCGCAGTATCGAGCATGCGCCTCATCTCCCTTTCTATGTCATACTCTATCTCTTCTATGGCCTTCGACATCTCCGACGCTCTTAGGAAGTATTTCCTTCCGTGCTTGACCAGAAGCCCTGCATCTATGAACCTGTTCAGGTGGTATATCACCGTGCTTCTTGCCATGTCTGAGTGCAGCTTCAACTCGGAACTGGACAGCCCCTCGTCGCGGTACGCTGCCTTGACGAAGCTCTTGAGTATCTCTTCCTCTATGCCGTTGTCATCGTCATTAGATAATCCGAACACGTGGCAGAACCACTTTATCATCTCTTCAGGTTCATCGGAATCCGGACGCTCCACGAACCTTATGATTATTCGCTCCACACTACTATTATGGTGCAATATGTTTAAATAAATATCGTTTTTTATGATAAAACTCTGAAATGTCAAATATTTTTAGACATTATGCGCCGGAGGCGCTCTGGGCCGGATCGTCTATGAACCCGGTTTTGTATGCATGCGGCAGAGAACCCTGAAGGGACAGCGTGCCGTTGGGCATATGCTGCGCGTAATAGATGTAGTTCGCATCGTCGAACGTCAGGTTCACAGTCACGTGGAAGACAGCCTGCGTTATAATAAGTCCTATGGCAAGAAGCGCGACGATGAAAATGATGCTCTGCCTGCGCGTTTCATCCATCTCAATCATGCGATTACCGCATAATTGACTACGTACGCGGCAGCGAACCCTGCCAGTACACCCATATAGGTGAGCCACATCGATCTCTTTATCCCATAAGCGCTCCTGCTGCCCCTTATCACGTTTATGTGGAACAGCACCAGCACCACATACAGTATGGCCGCGCACGCCAGCGCGTCGAAGAACACTATGAACGTGTTAGAGTAGAATACAAGGCCTATCAGTGTCCCTATCACTGTCGGCGCGCCTCCAAGGGCGAAGACCCCTGCAATGAACCTCCTGTCGAGCTTCTGCTTCAGGCCGACCAGCGGCGCTGCGATCGGGAATCCCTCAGTCATATTCTGGAGTCCGAAGCCTATCACCGAAAGCACGTATATCGGGAGAAGCCCTGCCGCTCCGGCAGACCCGAACACAAGCCCCTCTGTGAGGTTCTGGAAGCCTATCCCCATGCCAGCTAGCACGGATGTCCTCTTCGGGTTCTCCTCCGGGTCTCTGCTCGTTTTAGGCATAACGAAGAACAGGAACGCAATCGCAAATCCGGCTAAGAATATCACCACGAGCGGGTTAGTTATCGTGCTGCTCCCGAAGATGCCCGCCACGTCCCCGAATATGTCCATGAGCAGGAATACAAGTATGCCTATCGCGAATGAGTTGAAGAAGAGCATCCGCCTGGGCCCGGTGGATCTGTGCAGCACTATTGGCCACGAGACGAATATGAACAGCCCTATCAGGAACGAGAGCCCCACTGTCAGGTACGTGCTTATCATAAGAATTCCTTTATAACAGAGTTATCCGATGAGAATCTATTTATTTATGCCCGGTAGGTATATATATCTGTTGATAGCATAAGATATACATATGAAAAGATTGACCTATGGCGATATAATAGAGATAAACAAAGAGCTCGGAGAAAGGGGCATTGTCCTGAACAGCAATCTCGAATTCGTGATCGAGACCGCAAGCAATATCGAAGATAAACTCAATTATGCGACAACCCTTTTATACGAGATACCGAGGGCGCATTCATTTCTCAACGGAAACAAAAGAACCGCGTTTTACGCCTTCGTAGAGTTTCTGAAACTAAACGGATATGAATTAAAGAAAGAGCCGGATTTCGATAACAAGATGATGAAAATCCTCAATGAGATAGCAATAGGGAAGGCCCAAAAGAATAAGGTAGAAAAACTGATAAAAGCGCTAACAACATTAGAGTCGATAACATGACGATAAAAGAGGACATGGCAGAGCTGCGCAAGGAATTTGCGAGCTTGGAGGAGGCCCTTAAGAATGAGGACGAGGCCCGCAGGCTGCAGAAGGAGCAAACGCGCCCTGTGTTCATGCGGCTCCCAAAAAGCCTGGTCGAACAGATAGACAGGAAAGCGGAAGAGGAAGGCAGAAACAGGCAAAACTATATCATGAAGGTTCTGAAGGAAGCGCTGGTTTGACTCTAATCTAATATGGGCCTGCGGAGAATCGAACTCCGGATCTTTACCTTGTGAAGGTGACGTCTTACCATTCGACTACAGGCCCTGATATAGGATTAAATAATGTCACATTCACTTATAAATAGGATTCTCATGCCTCGATTCTACACCGGAACTGGTGACAGCGGAACCACAGGCCTGCTCGGCGGCAGTAGGGTGAAGAAGGACAGCGCGATAATCTCTGCGATAGGCGATGCTGACGAGCTCAACAGCGCCATAGGCCTCGCGATGACTGAAATAAGCGACGACCACATAGCGAAGATGCTCCAATCGGTCCAGAACGACGTCTTCATAATAGGCGCTGAGCTTGCATCGGGAAATGAGGCAAAGAGCAAGATGGCCAAGAGCAAGGTCGCCAATCTGGAGAAAGAGATCGAATCCATATCAGCAACGCTTCCAGAACTCAAGAAGTTCGTCCTACCGGGAGGCTCTGCCGGAGCGGCAGGCCTCCATATGGCAAGATCCATATGCAGAAGGGCGGAGCGCTCCGCGGTTGCGGCGAGCTCGGACAGCAAAATCAACCCAGAGATAATCAGATATCTTAACAGGCTCTCGTCGCTTCTCTTTGTCGCGGCGCTGCATCTCAACAAGAGGGAAGGGATAGAAGAGTTCAACCCCTCGTACTAGCATAAATGTCATTGAAGAGCCGTAGGCCGTAGAAAGATTAATATATGTATACTATACATATATACTGTGATGGAATGAGCAAACTTGTGTCGCTGTCTGATGTGGCCTACAAGACCCTTTCTAGGATGAAGGGCAAGGACATGTCTTTCTCGGATGTCATACTAAAGCTGGTCAGTACAGCAAGCCCCAAACGCAACTTCTTGAAGTTCGCAGGCTCCATGCAATCGCAGTCTGTAGAACTTGAACGCTTCAAGAGGCAGATAAAGAGCGACAGGGAAAGGAATACAGAAACAGTGTGATAATGTGGTAGTCCTCGACACAAACGTAATAATCGACTTCCTTGAGGGGAAGGAAAATATCGTAGCAGAAGTAAGCAAGTACCCACCATCGGAGCTATCGATGACATTTGTAAATGAATATGAACTACTGAAATACAAAAACAGGGAGCGCCTGGAACCCGCCCTACAGAATCTCGCAGTCCACCATTCCAACGAGGCCGCAGTCCGGGCTGCAGCAAATTCTTACAGGCAACTAAAGGCCAAAGGCAAGATGCTGAGCGATAACGACATCATGATATACGGCGTCTGTACCGCCCACGATGAGGTCCTCTTGACGCAGGACAAGGGATTCGAAGAGCTGGGCAGCAACAGGGTAATCGTGCTCGGATGATATACTAGACGTTGAAGTACTCCCTGAACTTCTGGGTCGTCTCTACTTTCTTTGTTCTCCCGACAGGTTTCCTGGCTATAAACTCCTTCTCAAGCAGTTCGTGGATGTGGTCGTATGCCGATGTGCCGAAGGCCTTGACTATCTGGTTCTGCATCACTGGCTCGTTCTTGCTTATGAATGCGAGTATGCGCAGGGAGCTCTTCGATATGTCCGGCGTGCCTGCGAGCTGATTGACCTTTCCCACATACTGCTCCTTCACGCCAAGCGTGTACTTGTCTCCGAGCTTCGAAATCATGAGAGGGCTGCTTCTTGCGTTGTACTCCTCTACGAAGTCGTCCATCATCTTCTTCACGAAGCCCACGGACGCGACACCAAGAACCGCGGCTATCTCGTCCGGGCCCATGGCTCTTCCAGACACGAACAGCGCCGCCTCGGCAATCAGCTTATATTCCGCGTTCTTTTCCTGGTCAGGCATTTTCGTTACCCTTGTTAAGCTTTATGAATATCTCGTCGAAGAAATTCTCCTGCATGAGCATCACCTTGCCCTGATGCGACAGGAACAGCAGCGGTATGAAAAGGTCGAGAAGCACAGCGCTTTCGGACCCGAAGAGTCTCGATACCCTGTCGAATGTGGTATACCCTTCCTTGTCTATGTTCTTCGACACAAGGCCGTACGCCCTCTCTATCTTCTCGTCGATGTCGTCCTTGTTTATGATCATGTTGAGCGGTATGGACTTCTGCTTTATGATGGTCTCGCGCTTCTCGGTTATCTTTATCGCGTCGCCAAGGGCCTCCATCAGCTCGTCAAGCGTGACCTTTCTTCCCGGCTGGAGCCTCGCCCTCGGCATTAGCGCAGGCACTTCGGGAATTACGCGTTCCTGTCTGATCCCATCCTCAACAATCTCTTCCTGAGGCTGCTCGAACACGCTTATCGTGTCGCTCTTCATCCTGAGAAGTATCGAAGCCGCAAGCATTATGTTAGCAGGGACTTGAAGCTCAAGCACCTTCATCCTTCTGATGACGTGCATGTAGCTGTCCACTATCTTCGACAGGTCTATGTTCCAAGGATCAAGCTGATGCGTGTCAACGAGCTGCATGAGAAGCTCTCGCCATGTTGCGTTCTGGACAAATTCCTCTAGATTCAGCTCTCCGCCATTGTATGTGGCAGAAAGCTCTACCTCGCTGGCCGCCATTTCTCTACCTTCTAATCGCCTATTTTGATTGTCAAGACGGGTATTTATGCCTATCGCATCGTCGTCATCTTGAAATCTGGAAGTCTATCACTATCTCTATCTCTTTCGCGGAGTAAGGCCTCACAGTCCTTTCAAGAAGACGCTTAACCTTGTATCCGTTCTTCTTTGCGTGCTCCTTTATCGCGCCATAAACGTCATCTGATGCCGTTTCAGAATTGCCAAAGGAATAGATGTGCACCACGCATCTCTTCTTCGCCACCATGAACGCCTGGTCTAGGAACAGCAGGCTCGATTTCGGCATCGGCATTACTACCCTGTCAGCGAAGCCCTTGTATTTTTGCGGTATCTTCTTCACATCGGAGTTTATCGCGACTACGTTCTGCGCCTTGTTCAGCTTTATGTTCTCCAGCATGTACTTGTAAGCGTTCTTGTTCAGCTCCACAGCGGCAACATTAGCGTCTTTGCGGGTCTTTGCTATCTCTATCGCGAACGGCCCTACTCCCGCGAACATCACCATGACATTTTCTTTCTTCCTCACAAGAGCCATTATCCTCGAGCGCTCGTACGACAACCTGTTGGAGAAGAAAGACGTATCTACGTTGAACTTGAATGTGCAGCCGTTTTCCTTGTAGATTGCTATCTTGGTCCTCTTGCCTGCCACATATCTGTGCTTGCGCGTCCTGTACCTTCCAGATACTGCGCCAGCCTTTGCCAGCACCGTGGTTATGTGCTCATGAGTCTTCATTAGCTCCTGGGCCTTTTTCCTCTCTTCAATCCTGCCCATTGGCTCTATAACCGCTATGTTGCCCAGCAGGTCGTATCCGCGCGCCATACAGATAGGCTTTTTAGCCTTTCCCTACTTAATACTTAGTGGAAATAGGACATAGCTCGGGCTATGCGTCTCTTTCTAAATGTGATAACCTTGTATTTCGTAGTGAAGGTAACCTCGGGGCAGGAAAGGATAGCAGCCAACATGCTGCAGAACAAGATGCAGAGCGCGAATCTCCCGATATACTCCATACTTGTTGTGGAGGGCGTCCGCGGCTACATAATAGTCGAGGCGGAAGATGAGGTCTCATGCAGGCAGTTCATAACGAAGGGCCACAACATACGAGGCATACTTCCAAAGCCGTTGAGCGAGGAAGAGATAAACAAGCTCATAGAGGTAAGGAGCAAGATCGCCGGAATAGAGAAGGGCGATACCGTGGAATTCACGAGCGGACCGTTCAAGGGCTACAAGGCAAAGGTGCTAAAGGTAGACGACCTCAAGAGCGACATCACTGTCGAGCTCCAGGACGTGGTAGTGCCTATACCGATAACTACTAAGATGAGCACTGCAAAGATAATACAGAAGGCCGAGAAGGCTGAATGACGATAAGTGATTGAATGAGCGAGGTAAAGATATCAGGCTTAGTAGAAGGAGGAAAGGCAACAGGAGGTCCGCCGTTCGGGCCAGCGCTGGGCCCTCTCGGCGTGAACATCAACGGCATAATCGCAGAGATAAACTCGAAGACGGGCCAGTACGCAGGAATAAAGATCCCTGTAAACGTATTCGTTGACACTGGGACTAAGGCCTTCAGGATAGAGATAGGCGCGCCTCCGACCAGCGCTCTCATACTCAAGGAGTTGGGCATACAGAGCGGCGCAAAGACGAAAGAAGAAACGGTCGGCAACATAACGATAGACCAGATAAAGAACGTGGTAAAGGCGAAGGAGACCTCTCTCTACGGAAAGGATCTCGCTGACAAGGTCAAGCAGGTCATAGGCACGTGCAACAGCATGGGAGTGACCATAGACGGGCAGAAGCCAAGAGAAGTAATCGCCAAGATAAACAAGGGAGAGCTCAAGCTCTAATTCTTGATGTTCATATCGACCCTGAACCTCTGGATCAGGGCCTTCCTTGCAGCTTCTTTTACTATCGGGCTCTCGTCTCTTACCGCAGCAATCTCTATAAGGCTCAGCGGCGTATTCTTGTTTCCTACAACACCGCATCTTATGTGGTAGCTCTGGCTGCCCAGTAAATTATCGGTATACAGCTTCAGGAGAACAGACTTAATCGTAACTTTATCCCTCACGTACTCTTCCGCGCTCCAGGCATTCGCCTCTCCTATCCTCATTATTATTCTTGCTATCTCTTCGTAATCCCTGCTAAGTCTCATCAAGTATTATATCCTTACCAGAGCATTTATAGTGATGGTGTACAAGTCGGATCCTAATGCCATATACTCGCATCTCAGGAAGAGATTCGGCTTCCTGGACTGGTGGCCGGGAGAGACGAAATTCGAGATCATGGTCGGCGCCATCCTCACACAGCAAACTACATGGACCAATGTAGAGAAGGCGATATCCGGGCTCAAGGCAGCAAAGCTCCTATCTCTCGACAAGATAACAAAGACGGAACGGCGCTCGCTGGAGAAGATAATAAGGCCCAGCGGATATTACAGGCAGAAGGCGCAAAGGCTTCTCAGCATATGCAAATCCATAAAGAGAGAGTACGGCACGCTCGACAGGCTCTTCTCATTGGACAAGACGGAACTCAGAGACGCGCTTCTCTCTTACAAAGGCATCGGCAAAGAGACGGCTGATTCCATAATCCTTTACGCCGCAGAGAAACCGATTTTCGTTATAGACGCATACACGAAAAGGGCGATGCACAGGATAAACCCGAAGATAGGCGAAGACATCTCTTACGGCGAGCTGCAGGATTATTTCGAAAAGAGGGTAAAGCGCGATCTTGTCCTTTACCAGGACATGCACGCGCAGTTCGTGGAGCTAGGGAAAAATTACTGCAGAACTAGGCCGCTGTGCGTGGGCTGCCCCTTGAATAAAATCTGCCAGTACGGTTCTGCATCCATCAGGCGAAAGCATTAAGTATATGTTTAAACATAAACTTATCAGTGAGCTGGATGGTGAAGACCATTACGATACGGACAAGCGTATACGAGGACCTTATCAAGGTCAAGAAAAAGGGCGAGAGCTTCAGCGAACTGTTCGAGCGCCTGCTTGTTGAGGTAAGGCCCATCGAGGCACTCGCAAGGCTCAAAGGGAGCATGGAGTTTAAGAATAAGAAGAAGATGCTCTCCGAGATATACGAGAAGAGGTCGGGGTGGAGGTAATGATTGTCATAGACACCGATGTCCTGATAGAGATATTTGAGAAGGCCTCGAACCTCGGCGAGACCGCGTTCTCAAAGATCGAGAAGAGCATGGAGGAATTTGCCACAACCGCGATAAACCTGCACGAGGTGCTTCACGGGACAATAAAGTATGGGAAGCCAAGTGAATACATAGCGGTACTGCCGGTATTAAGCTATACAAAAGCGGACGCGGTGCTCTCCTCAGAACTAGAGTACAGGGCAGAGGCGAAGGGCAGAAGGGTAACTAAGCCTGATGCCATGATCGCTGCAATAGCGATCAACAATGGCGCAAAGCTCTACACATTTAACAAGTCCCATTTCAAAGGCTTCGAAGACCTAGGGCTCAATCTATTCTCTTAAGCCGGCTTTGTGTCAGGGAGCTGCGCTATTCTGCCTTCCTGACCAATTCCTTTATCTTTGCTGAAAGCTCTCCTATTTTCTTGACCTGCTCCTGCTGCTCCGCCGTGAGCTCCAGCTCCTCATCTGCAACGCTTATCTCTATGGCGTCTAGCAGCCTCACCCACTCCTCTGCGTCCTCTCTCACGAGCTCGAGCACCGCCTTGTCCTCTACAAGCAGGTCAAGCAGCTCAAGGATCTTGTCCCTGTCGGGTATGTCTTCCTGGGCCTTGAGCCTCTCGTTTATGTGGTCCCTGAGCTCGTTTATCTCGTCTAGCTTGGCGTTCTGGTTGTGCGCGACTACCTCGTCTATGTCCTTCACGAAGGTGCGTATGGCGCTGTGGAGCCTCATTATAAGGTCGTTCAGGCCCTTGTTTTTTATCCCGTCAAGCATCTGGTTTCACTGCATTACATTGAGACATACAAACCTTATTAAAGGCATAATAAGATAATTTATCGTTATTAATCTTAGGATACAGTGTGAAGCATGCAAAACAGGTTTGCACTTCCATGTGATATATTTGCCCGAACAATCGAACCTTATACGAAGGCTGGTGTTTAGGCTGGTCAGGCGCCATATAGCGGGTCCTACGAGCAGCTCGGTTCTCGCTGCGGTCAGGGAGCTCAACGACCAGGGCCTGCACGCTACAGTCACGCTGCTCAACGACCACGTTGACGACCAGATGAAGGCGCGTTACAACACCAACGCCTACATACAGCTGATGAAGCAGATTTCCAGGCTCAGGCTCAATTCGGATGTCTCGCTCAGGCCCACGCAGATAGGCTACAGCCTGGGCGGCGACACCGCGAGAAAGAATCTCGAGAGCGTAGCTGAAGCTGCATCGCAGAACCAGCTGAAGTTATGGATAGAGAGCGAGGAGAGCATCAGCCTGCACCAGATGCTCTCGTTATACTCAACCGCAAGGGAGGCGTCCAAGGGAGGCACTGTCGGCATTGAGATACCGCCTACGTATGATGAATACGACATAGGCAAGATGATCGTGCCTAACATGGGCCCCAAATCCCAGATAAAGATAGGCAGGAGGCACAGCGCCGAGCCATCGGAGAAGAAGCAGGAGAAGGAGAGGAAGAACGACGAGAAGCTCGTGGCCAATCAGTACAAGAGCGCGATAGACAGGCTCATCAAGGCAAAGGCGCAGGTCACTATGCTTGACAACGATTACCATATAGTAAAGCGCGTATTGAAGATGAACAAGGAGTACAGGAAGAAGCTCAGCCTTGAGATGCCGTTGGGATACAGCGGCAAGAAGCTCGGGAAGCTTAGCAGGCAGAAGATGAGCGTGGGCGTCTATGTCCCGTATGGCAAGGACTGGGTGCCCTATTTCATAAACAGGCTCGCCGAAGGAAGGATTAGAAACATTGCCATAACATTGCTTAACGGAGAGAAGGCTGGAGTTGAAGAGGATGCCAAATAACAACAAGAAAAACGGGCCAAAGACCGTCAACCTGGTCACGGGCAGCACGAGCAGCCTGGGCGTGCATCTCGTGAAGGAGCTGCTGAAGCGCGGCGAGGTTGTAAGGGTCATAGTCCAGCAGCATCCGTCCAAGAACGATGAATGGCACACGCTTCCTGCAGGCGTGGCAATGTATGTCGCAGATCTCACGTTCCCGACAGACAGGGACAGGAAGAGCCTGCGAGAGGCATGCAAGGGCGTCGACCGCATATTCCATCTCGCGGCAGCGTCGTTCAACTACAAGTTCAAGTACGACGAGATGATCAACATAAACGTCATAGGCACCGAGAACATGCTCAAGGCATATCTGGACGCAAACCCGGAACCAGATGCGCGCGTCCATTTCATATACTCGAGCAGCTGCACAGTATACGGCTATAAGAGGCCGGGCGAGCTGCTCACAGAGGAGAGCGAGATAAAGCCCGCGAGCCCATATTCGGAGACGAAGGTGATGGCAGAGAAGGTGATACAGGCGTTCAGCGCGTCAAGCAAGAAGATATTCTACACGATAATAAGATTAGGCGTGTTCTACGGCGAGGGCTACGAGCGTGAGGTGGTGAAGGTGTTCAGGCTGATAAAAGAGGGCAAGATCACCTACATAGGCAGCGGCAGCAACCATCTGACGTTCGTGGACGTCGACGACGCAGTCCAGGCCATACTGCTCTCTCTCGATAACGTGCGCAGCGTCAACAACGTATACAACATAACCGACGGCAGGCCCTACACGCAGAAGTCGCTGTTTGAGATGGCGGCAGCGTCGCTCAAGGTGAAGATGCCGAGCAGGGGCATAAACCCGTTGGTCGCAAGAATAGGGGCAGCGACCAAGAGCATAAATTATGACGAGTTCGAGTTCCTTATCAGCGACAGGTCCATAAGCATAGACAAGGCGAAGAAGGAGCTCGGCTACAAGCCTGCGAAGACCGTGGAAGACGAGGCGAAGAGGATAACCAAGAAGCTGACGGAGGGCCCTGGCGCTTAAGGATTGATCATATGAAGAAGGGAAAAGTTGAACTGTATATACACGAGATTCTTGAATCGAAGGGCGCGATGCTCTTCAGCCTTATAGACCCTGTCGACTACAAGAGCCCAGAGGATGCGGTCAAGACCGCCAAGCTGGCGGCCGATGGCGGCGCAGATGTCGTGCTCCTCGGAGGCAGCACGGAGGCCCAGGGCGAGATACTGGACAATGTTGCCCTAGGCATAAAGGAAGAGATAGACGTGCCGCTGATACTCTTCCCGGGCAACATCGCAAGCATATCGAAGCATGCCGATGCTATATACTTCATGTCGATGCTCAACGCAAGGAACCCATACTGGATAATCCAGGCGCAGATGCTCTCTGCTCCGACAGTGCGAAGGTTCAACATAGAGCCGCTGCCTGTAGGATATATAGTCGTGCACCCTGGCGGCACTGTCGGCTGGGTCGGTGACGCTAATTCAGTGCCGAGGGAGAAGCCGAAGATAGCTGCGTCTCTTGCCATGGCGGGCGAATACCTTGGCAATAGGTTCATAATAACTGATACGGGCTCAAACCCGAGACTGCAGAACTCCGGGCCGATACCAAAGGAGATGATCCGCATGGTCAAGTCTGCGATATCCGTGCCGTACATAGTTGGGGGCGGCATAATAACGGCGCAGGAATTGAGGGATGCATACTCAAGCGGAGCGGACATAGTCCAGATAGGCACTGCATTCGAAGATGGGAAAACCCAGAAGAAGATGTCCGAGTTCGCGAAGGTCGTGAAGGAAGAGGGCCATAAAAAGCTGAAGAAGATGTAGCCATGCGCGAGCTTTACACGCCCGAGCTCATGGTTCTGGTGAAGGAGCTCAAGGCATTCGAGAATTTTTTCATAGACAAGTTCTACGAGTCAGAGAAAGACAAATTCAGGATAAAGGTCAGCAGGAAGGGAGAGAAGGCCAATATCCTTTGCATATTGCCGTACACTATAAACGCCACCGAGTACATAGAAGAGGCGGAACAGGCGTCCAATTTTGCCATAGCGGTGCGAAAGAGGATAACCGGCTTCATGATCGAGTCCATAGGGCAGCTGGGCCACGACCGCATAATAATAATCAAATTAAAGAAGGGCGACGACAGGGCAAATCTCATCCTTGAGATGTTCGGCCACGGCAACATGGTGCTCACTGACGAGAATATGGGCATAACCTTGGCATACAACGTGCACTCGTTCAAGGACAGGGAGATAAGGCCTAAGGCGGTCTACACCCCGCCGCAGAGCAGCGCCATAGACATATCTCAGGCATCAGCAATCCTTGACGGCATAGTAGACTCGATAGCAAGAACATCAGAAGACAAGAACGCTCAGATAGGCAAGACACTGGCAAAAGGTCTTGGCATCGGGACCATGTATCTCGAGAATGCGCTCTCGAGGCTTGGCATAAACCCGAAGGAAAAGCTATCGGAGATGAAGGACGTGCAGATAAAGCCGATAGCCGACTCAATAATAGAGGAGGTAATCTCATGCCTCGACAAGCCTGAATTCACGATTTACAAGGATAATGAGATGCCGATTGACTTTGCGCTCACGAAAATATCCAAATACGAGAAGAAGGAATCGCAGACGTTTGAAACATTCCAGAAGATGCTCGATGAATTTTACCGCAACGCTTCTAAGAAGGAAGAGCAAGAATCACCGGAAGCAATAGAGCTCAGGAAGAGCATAGAGAAGCAAAGGGACCTGCTGAAAGAGATCGATGACGATATATCCTCAAACAAGGCGATCGGCGATGAGATATTCAGCAAGATAAGCGAGATCAACAAGATAATCGCGCACGCGAAGGAAAGAAAGCGCGCGACAAAGGAGGAGCTGCAGGAGCTTTCGCAATCTATAAAGATATTGGATGTCAATCTAAAAGACAAGACATTAACTATAGAGACTAGTGAAAATCAATGATAAGGATAACGTTCTTGGGCACATCCGGTTCCGTCCCCACAAAGGACAAGAGCCTGCCTGGGCTTGCCCTCGAATACAACGGCGAGACATTCATCTTCGACTGCGGCGAGGGGACGCAGAGGCAGATGATGAAATACAAGTTAAACATGTCCAAGATAAAGGCGATATTCCTCACGCACATACACGGCGACCATTCGATAGGCGTTGCAGGCCTGGTAAGGACTATGTCTTTGATGAAGAGGACCACGCCTTTGCAGATATTTGTGCCGAAGGGCGACGAGAAGCAGATTGCGCCTCTTATGAATTTCGACAGGGCAACGCTCAATTATGATATAGAGATAAAGCCGGTGCAGGCAGGCACAGTATACAAGGGCAAGGGCTTCAGCATAGAGGCATTCAGGCTCATACACCCTGTCTCGACATTCGGCTTTGCGTTCAAGGAACAAGACAAGGTGCACTTCATGAAGGAAAAGGCCAGGGCGGCAGGCCTCAAAGGCACGATGTTCTCGGAAATGCTCAAAAAGGGCAAGCTGAAGGTAAAAAATAGGGTTATAAACCTTAAAGAGATAACAACATTAGAGAGGGGCAAGAAGGTAGTATACGCAACTGACACAAGGCCGTCAAAGAATACCATCAACGCAGCAAAGGATGCGGATCTGCTGATACATGAGGCAACATACGCCACAACCGAACAGAAGCTCGCGAAGGAGCGTTCTCATTCAACAGCGACAGAGGCAGCACAAATTGCAAAGAGCGCGAAGCCCAAGAGGCTTTTGCTCCTTCACATAAGCACAAGATACAGGGACGGCAGCATAATAGTCAATGAAGCGCGAAAGACATTCAAGAACACGGAAGCGGCGAAAGACGGGATGCAGGTTAACGTTTAAGGGCTCGTAGTCGATTGGTAAGACGTCACGTTGACAACGTGAAGACACGGAGTTCGATTCTCCGCGGGCCCATTTCTGGAAATACGAGGACAAAAGCGGTGTGCGAACACACCGACAAGCAAGCAAAAGTGTTAAGTTTAAAGTTCGATTCCCCGAGCAAATCCGACTTCTTGGATTACAAGAATGGGTTAGATTTGCTGCTTCCAAATCTCGCCAAACATGAGGTCGAGGAGCTCAGGTCAGTAATCCATCAGCACTATGTAAAGCGTTTCAAACGGAGCCGTATTCCAAAATACGGAAACCTGAATAAAGGCTTTACAGAGCAGGAACTCAACATATTCTTTAGGGCCATAGACAGCGAGAAGTTCAGGTTGTTATTCTCATTTCAAGCTCAACTGGGCCTTCGAATAGGCGAGGCTGTAAGCGTAAACGTCAAAGACATAAACTTTGACACAAGGGAGCTTACAGTTAAGACAGAGAAGGCTCAGGTAATAGATACCTGCCTTATACCCGTTCCATTATTTCAGCAGACTTTGGCTTTCATAAATCGCAATTCCGAAAATATCGAAAATTCGGAAGGCTATGTATTCTTCAAAGAGTGGCAAAGTCACGGCAAGTTGAAGCACGTTGAGGTGAACTACGTACGGAACAGGTTTACGCACTACCTAGCAAAAGCTGGACTCAGCACGTCCTACGGCATAAGCGACGAGCCCGATGGCAGGCGGGTAAGGCAGCTCCATAGGCTTACCACTCATAGCCTACGGCACTATGCCATAACCAGCTTTTCAAGGCAGACCAACGGGAATGTGGTCCTGGCTAGCCGCTTCGCAAGGCACAGCGACCCCAGCACCACCATGACCTACATAAGCACTAGGAAAGAGGAGCTTTACAAGGAGATAGACAACACCTTTGGCCTATCCAAAGCTCAAAGCCTCAAGGCCAGGCTTTCCATGCCATAAATCTGGCATTTCCTCTACATGCCTAAGATTCTCTACATGCCTAAGTCATTCCATGTAGAGAAAATCTCCCTCGTAAGCCGTCAAAATAGGACTTTTTCACGAGGAACTACTGCACATCAATATTAGAGTCGTCCATGTAGAGTTTCATGTAGAGAAACTCCCGCCTCGCAGCCTACGCCCGCCCAAAAGACACCTTCGGTGTCGCACGGCGGGCTACGGCTGCTGCGGCTACTTTATAGAACATGGACGCCCTAGGCTGATTTTGACCCCCCTCAAAATCAGCCGCTTGCTAGGTTGCTAGCTTGCAGACCGTTGGGTCGTTAGCCCACGTGAATCCGAAGGATGAACGTGCTGGCGTAGCTTAAGGGTTATGGGTTACCTAAAACTTATGAATATTTGCTAAAGGACTGACGAACTTGTGGCACTTTATTTATACTGTTGGATTCGATGCACAAATTCTAACCAGAAATTCTAATAAAAAAGCTTGATTCAGAAATTTAATCTCAAAATTACTATCAAAATCAGGTTAAATTTTCTTCGG
>JAGWHO010000019.1 GCA_028866715.1 Microcaldota archaeon | reverse complement strand
AAGGCGATCAAAAATTTCCACCTACATCTCAGCAATGGCGGGATCCTGATATTCGACCCTTGGTTGGACGGCCCGACGTACCGTGTTGGCGAACCAGTGATGAGCGTGTATGACGGCAGGGACATCAAGATTGTAAGGCTATCCGTCCAAGATGTCAAGGGCGGCATGACGCATGACCTTATGCATTTCCTTGTAGCCGAGAAAGGCAAACCTGTAAAGCACTTCACGGTGCTTGACGAGGGCGGTCTATTTGACAAAAAGAAGGTCCTCTCTATTATGAAGGCCGCAGGGTTCGATGCAAGATACGTTAAAAAGGGGCTATCACCGGGACTCGGTCTATACATCGGAATAAAAAGATAGAGTGGGCCCTTTGGGAATCGAACCCAAGGTCTTCACGTTGTCAACGTGACGTCTTACCACTCGACTAAGGGCCCATGCATTACAGTGTTATTGTTGTGCCGTCTTCTGCCACATTCGTGTTCTTGAAAATCTTTCTCGCTTCCTTGAGGACAGCTGTCGTGTCCTTATACCGCGCACTAAGGTGAAAGAGCAGGAGCGACTTGCATCTTGCCTTCTTCGCAA
>JAGWHO010000018.1 GCA_028866715.1 Microcaldota archaeon | reverse complement strand
TGGTTCGATGCGCTCGGGCTTTACCTCACCGGAGTGGGATACGGCAAGGACGATGCGAAGTTTGCAAAGTGGTGGCCCGCAGACATCCACGTGATCGGCAAGGGGATAATCAAGTTCCACGCGCTCTACTGGCCTGGGATACTGCTGTCGGCAGGCATTGCGATGCCGAAGGCTATTCTTGTGCACGGATACGTGACCGCAGAGGGCCAGAAGATGAGCAAGAGCATAGGCAACATTGTGGATCCGATTGCGGTTGTTGACAAGTACGGTGCAGATAAGATTCGATACTACCTGCTAAAGGAGATCCAGACTTTTGAGGATGGGGATTTCTCCGAGAAGGCGCTAATTGAGAGCATCAACAACGAGCTTGTGGGGAATATCGGGAACTTTATACATAGGACCTTGACGTTTGTATGGGCAAAATTCGGAGGGACGGTAAAGAGCTTTGAGCTGAGCCCCGAAGAGAGGGTCTTCATCAAAAACATCTCCGCAAAGGTCGCGGAGGTTGACGTTCTTTTGGGAGAGAATAAGCTAAGGGAGGGGATGCTCAAGATACTCGAGATAGGAAACGATGCGAATAGGTACTTCCAGGCAAATGCGCCTTGGGAGCTTATAAAAAGCGACAAAGAGATGGCGGAGCGCGTAATGTTCGTCTGCACAATTGTGTGCAG
>JAGWHO010000017.1 GCA_028866715.1 Microcaldota archaeon | reverse complement strand
CGCGTGCCCGCACGCGCATTGCAAGTCGACGCCAACCCCGTTCTACTGCCGGGGAACTCGGCACGGCAGCGGGAGGTTTCCATGAACCAGGCAGTGGGCCGCAAGGCATCGACCAAGGCGGCGGGCGGCAGCAAGCCCGGGCATTTCAGCGTCGAGGAACGCGCCGCGATGAAGGAGCGCGCCCGCGAGCTGAAGGCGGCCGCGCAGAAGGCGGATGGGGAAGGCGAGGTGCTGGCGAAGATCGCCACGATGGCGCCGGCGGACCGCGCCATGGCCGGGCGGCTGCACACCATCATCCGGGCCAGCGCACCGGACCTGGCGCCGCGAACCTGGTACGGCATGCCTGCCTATGCCATGGGCGACAGGATCGTCTGCTTCTTCCAGAGTGCGCAGAAGTTCAAGACCCGCTACGCCACGCTCGGTTTCAGCGACCGGGCGAAGCTCGACGACGGCGACATGTGGCCGACGGCCTTCGCGCTGAAGGAGCTGACCGCCACGGTGGAGCAGGCGATCGCGGCGCTGGTGGCCAGGGCGGCGAGCGGTTGATCGGGGCTTCGCGGACGCCCCCGGCCGGCGCCGGACACACCGCCAAGCCGCGCGGCGGACGCCGTGCCAGCAGGTTTCAGGTCACGCGATGAGTCGCGGCGACCGGTAAGTATTTTGTTAAGTGGCTGATATGGCTTTAGTCTTTCCCG
>JAGWHO010000016.1 GCA_028866715.1 Microcaldota archaeon | reverse complement strand
GATGATGTTGAGGTGGAGGTTGTGGTGGAGCTCGACGATGTCACAGACGTGGAAGTCGAGGTGACCGACGTTGTGGATGTTGATGTGGTTATGAAAGTTACCGTCGAGGTTGTCGCGCCTGGCAGGAAATTGGCGGTGAGGGTGCCGTTGCCCCTCAATGCCAGCGTGGCGTTTTGCAGCGATGTCGACGAGAGAGTGGACACGCCGTTGAACTGCCAGGTGTCGAACCTGTATCCTGATGGGGGCACGCCAAATATGACATAGTTGCCGGGAAGGTAGACTGCGTTGACGCCGCTTGGATAGGTCACGCCGTTGAGGACTATCGAGCCAGTTGAAGGCACCGTGATGAAGTTCACGGTTAGGAAGTTGACATTGGACGGAGCGGCATTCTGGGTCGAGAGGCCCGTAGACTTGTATGCCGTAGACTGGCATGATGACGGAGTGCCGCCGTTGCAAAGGCTGTACGTAAGCGTGAATGAGGTGCTGGTCTGCGCACCGGGAGAGGGCCTGAGGCTGCCCGATATGTACACGGTGCACAAGACCTGCGCGCCCCTCGTCGCGAAGGACGGGGAGCAGTTGCCTATGAAGTGCGACACTCCCGGGTTGCCTATGTTCGTGGTCGTGAGGTTTATGGCGTTTGCCTGGAACTGCATAGGTACTCCGAGGTTGTTGGTGAACTGCACCACGAACCTCTGGCTGCTGACTGCGTTTGTCGTGAGGAGGGTCTGCGAGCATGGAAGAAGCGGCTGTATGTTGCACGACGATGCGAGATACGCTGCCGGAGGCCTTGTTGTTGCGAGGACCGCAACCGCTGCTATGAATACTGCGACTATCAGGAATGCCCAT
>JAGWHO010000015.1 GCA_028866715.1 Microcaldota archaeon | reverse complement strand
TACATTAGGGTACAAAGGAGACACATGTACTTTTAGGCTAGATTCAATAACAAAGAAACTATGTAAATCCGATACGTTTAAAAATATAACCACCCAACTCCAAGCCAAGAACTACATTGCAGAGGTTGCAGGTCTCATTGTAAAGACCCCAATCCCAATGGGGTATTTTGATGGTCAAGACTTAAAAGTAGATTTATGCAAAAAGATAATAGATGCAATAGACTCCCAGTCAAAGGAAGGCTACTCCACAATCTCATCAAGAAGTGCACAGGAGTTCACGCTTGAGTATGAGGGCAAGACACACCATTTCACACCCATTGCAATAAACTCAAGGATAGTCAGATCCGAATATTTCAGACGCAAAGGTATAACCACCCAACTCCAAGCCAAGAACTACATTGCAGAGATTGCAGGCACCAGGTCTTTACTCAAGAGCTTGAGAGTATACAAACCCGTCCCAATAGAATATCTTGCAGAAAACGGCTTCTGTAAAGAAATCGTAGACTCTATAACATCCAGACAATATAGGGGGTTCCCGGCGATATTGAGTAAAGACAGGTGTAAGTTTTCAATCGAATACAATGGTGAGACATACGTATTGACACTCGGTGCACTAACTACAAGACTAGCTGATTCTGAAGCTTTCCCAGAGATAAAGACTCAATTGCAGGCAAAGAACTACATCTATCTTGTGGCCGGAGGGATGCCCAGCCGCATCGCACTTAAATCCATAGAGGGTGGAGTTGTACAAGAGGAATTGGAAGACGAGATACTAGGAGAATTCGATTCCTTGAATGCAGAACATGCAGTGTCGCTTTTAGGTAGGGACCCGGCTAAGCTCAAGAGCTACCTAATAATAGCACATCCAGAGCTGGAGCTAGACACGATAGATGAGATAGTAAAGGCAAGCTTCAAAGGCCTCTACAGCCGCATCAGCAGCACAAAAGAGGCAGAGTATATGCGATACAATGTCTCGCTCGCTATGCCTTCCATCATAACTAAGATTGCAGGCCGCACAAGAGATGATACTGTTTATGTCAACGGGAAGGCCTTGGGTGCCTCACATGTCTATGTAGCCGGCGTATGGAACAGAAGGATAACGGTCAGGCCTGACGGCACTTTTACTGCATCTATCCCGCTGCGGATAGGAAAGAGTAACGAGGTAAGGTTGTTTGCGATAGAGCGTTACAAGCAGCAGAGGAGCGAGGCCCTTAGCTACAGTATAACACAGACAGGCAGCACAACTGAGGAGGATGCCCTCATAATGTTACTCACGAAGCTCGGATCTGGGATAAAGGCGCAGCTACAGAAAGATCCAGCAAGATTCAACTTCCTTGTAGACACAGTAGAACACGCGCTGATAAAGGGGTTCACCATAGACTTCAGCGCAGGTAAAAGGAATCTAGAGAAGCTGATATCAAGGACAGACGACAGAACCGTAAAACTTGTCCTGAAAAGAGTGATGTCAAACTTTGAGGAAGTGAACAGGTCACTGCATGAGGATATTACCCCTGGCGAACGGTTGTTTTTCTTCCAGAAATACTGCATGTACGCGATAAAGAAGCGGATGGATGCCGGCTCTGCTGGAGTAATACTCGCGAACGAGCCAGGACTTGGAAAGACACTTGTAGGGCTCCTTATATCAAAGGGCCATCCGACGCTTATAATCTCACCTAACAGCGTAGTAAGCACCTGGGTTGAGAATCAAGAAAGATTTACCAGGGATTATAACCTTGTGAACTTGAAGAGCCCCAAGAACAGAGGCGTAATTGGGCATAGCGAAAGGAAGGCTGTGCTAAAGGCGCTTGTTTATGGGGGAGGCCTCAGAGGCGCTTCTTCAAGCATAGGAATGCCAGCTCTGCTAACAAACATAGAGTTCCTGCGCAAACCAGAGGACAGGGAGAGATTTGAATTGCTGAACAGGGCGCTCAGTAGCGGCAGTAAGGCAAGCGTATATGTATTTGATGAGGCACATTCACTTGCGAACATCGATACAAAACAAACTGAAGGCGCGCAGAAGATAAAGGCGGACTTCCAGCTCTATATGACCGCAAGCCCGTTCAGGGACCCAGTTACTGTAAGGAGGATGTTGCACAACCTCTTCCCTAATGACAAGAGGTTCGGTAGTGACAATGCCTTTACCAAGGCATTCCCGAGAGACGATCCTGCCGCGCTCAGGGAGCTCAATCTCATACAGCGGGAATGGGTAATAAGGTTCAGGAAGCAGGACGTGCTGATACCGTACGACAGGTCAAAGCCACTCAACGAGCAGAAAGGTGGATATATAGCGCACAAGGAGTATATGCCAACACACAGCTTCACGCTTAGCATGGGGCAGGCCATGTCAATCTACAAGATGCTTGTCAGATGGCCAGAATGGGCCGCCACTGACGGCATGCACATAACGAAAGACTGGGCCAACGTCGCAGATGGGGTATGGCAGAACGGCAGCCTATCAAAGAGCCATGCGATAAGGCAGATATCTAACAGCCCTGCGAATATCGGGATAAAATCACGCGTCTCGCCGAAGCATGTGGAGATGAAAAACATAGTGAACGAAGCCGTCTCCGAGAACAGGAAGGTACTGATATTTTGTGCTTATAGGCACCAGGCCGAAGAGTACAGCAAGATGTTCAATGAACTTAACCCAGCGCTCTACATAGGATACGAACAGAAATCAGAGACTGACAAACTCGTGCTTGATAGTACTGGAGCACCAAAGTTGTTCAAGTTCGATGAAAGGTCTGGCTATGCCACAGATAAGAACGGCTATCCAGTAGGGGACAGCAACGGCAAGCCAATGCTGCTCCTCGACTACGAGCGCACGACGTTCATGAATGCGCCTGACAGGAAGGTCATGATAGCCACATACAAGACAGGCGGAATAGGCGTCACGCTCAACGCCGCAAAGGCAGTGGTATTCGACGATCTCCCGGACACGTACGTCGACCAGTACCAGGCGGAAGACAGGGCGCACAGGGTAGACACCGACATTACCCGTACGCAATACGATGTGAAGTACTACAAGCTAGTCAGTAGATACCCGAAAGAGTTCCTTGACAAGATGAAGGACGTGTGGGTGAGAAGGAACGAAAACGGCAGCTACACTGTTGTTGAGAACCGAGCTGAAGCCAAAGAAGAGCATCTTGACACTGCCTATAACGCCTTCTTCAGTCAAGGGACATACGACGAGGTACAAGAACGCAGATTAGAGATGCATAGGCAGATGTTCCAGCTGATTAACGATGGAATAGCAGACGAAGAAGTGCTCAAAGAGGCGCAGGTGTCCGACCCATACCGAATCTTGCGTGGAGAAAATGGCAACGGCTTTGGATTTAAGTTACGCAAGTAAGATAGGTCCTTATCCTAAGCTGTGATATCTTTCGGTTTTCACGTTCCTCTTATGTTCTCTACGGTCTTTGAGAACTTCTGCACGCTTTTCACTATCTCCTTCATCTTCGGGTTCAGCCTGTAGCCCAATCCGTAGCCGCGTTCCGTCCTTATGTGCGTCGGCTGTATGACATTAAGATCTAGGGACATCTCCCTCAACGTTATGATAAGCGTCTTCCTTGTGAACTTCTTCTCTAGAATGGAGTAAAGCTCTCTGGTGGT
>JAGWHO010000014.1 GCA_028866715.1 Microcaldota archaeon | reverse complement strand
GATACGCTGCCGGAGGCCTTGTTGTTGCGAGGACCGCAACCGCTGCTATGAATACTGCGACTATCAGGAATGCCCATCGTATGTTGTGAGGAGTTCCACTGCCGATTGCTGTTTCTGCAAGCGCATGATATGGTTTGGTTTGTGGATATTAAAAGCTTTAGACAAGGTCTAGTGCCGCTGCCATTATCGGGAGTATTATGGTAACGTCGCCGTCTATGGTCACATACTTTGCCTTTTCCTTTATCTTGCCCCATGAGACCGCCTCCTCGAGCCTTGCGCCAGAGAGGCTGCCATCGTATTGCGTCGCAGTTGTCACGTAAACCGCATAATCGAGGCCGCCCTTGAACTGGTTCCACCATATGACATGGTGCTTGCTTATCCCTCCGCCGAGCATCAGGGCTCCTGTGACCTTGTTGTCGAAGGAGAGGTTGCTGAGTACGAGCTCGTCCTTTAGGAAGTTGAGCTTGAAGTCATGGTCTTGCGAGAATATCGTGAGCTGCGTGCCGAACGCGCCGTCAACAAGGCCCGGCACAAAGATGGGAACGTTGTGCAGGTATGCCTGCCTTATTATCGAGCTGTCATCCTTCATGCGCCTGCCAAACTCGTGCAATAATTCTGATGGGCTGTACTCCTTCTTGTAATCCTTTGACTTGTATATGTCGTTGAGTATCTCGTTGACTGCGTCTTCGACCTTCTGGCCGTACTCCTTGTTTTCTATGAAGACATTGCCGAGCCTGTAGACTCCTATCTTGTGCAGCTCTGTGTCGTTCGCACTGAACGATCCTATGGAGTACTTGCCCCCAAATGCCCTAGCTATGTCGTGGTCCATGGTGCCGCATGTGGTCATCAGCGCATCGAAGTACTTCACCATGCTCGAGATTACGCCTCTTGTGCCTGTTGAGATTATGTCTGCCGGAAACGATAGGAAGTTGAACGACTCCTTGTCAGCTAGCATGCGCTTGGTTATGTCTATTCCTTGGACGAGGTGCTGGCCAGAGAAGCCCCCCATCTCGCTCATCTCTGTTATCAGATCGGAGACCTTCATGTTCTTCTTGATCTTTATGTCCTTTACTTCTTTTTTCAGTATCGCTGCCTTATCGTACATGAGCATCACAGATAAATCTTGTTTACGAGTATAAAAGTCTTGCTGTGATGCCATCGCTTCCGTAATTTGAATAGTTATTTATCCTTTTGCACGCCAATAGTAGCAGGCGATTGGTGATTTTATAGCAGAACATCTTAGTGCGGACGACGAGGAAATTCTTAGATTTATTGAAAATGCGAAGCCGAAGATCTATGTTGTCGGAACCGGGGGAAGCGGAAGCAACACGATGACAAGGCTCTCGAGCATAGGCGTTCAGGGAGCCACCCTTGTGGCGATGAACACAGATGCTGCTCACCTTGTAAAGACAAAGGCTGAGAGGAAACTCCTTCTAGGAAAGAAGCTTACGAGAGGGCTTGGCGCTGGCAGCGACATACGCGTTGGCGAAGAGGCAGCGCAGGAGAGCAAAGAGGAGATAAAGCACCTTTTCTCAGATGCGCATCTTGTATTCATGACGTGCGGCCTTGGGGGCGGCACGGGAACAGGCTCTATCGCAACAATTGCGCAGTGCGCAAAGGAGGGGGGAGCACTTACGGTAGCGATTGTGACGCTTCCATTTACAAGCGAGGGCAAGAGCAGGATGAGAAATGCGCTTGAAGGCCTTGCAAAGCTCAAGAGAGTGACGGATACAGTAATAATCATACACAACGACAAGCTTCTGTCTATCGCGCCTGACCTGCCGCTCAACATGGCGTTCAGGATATCCGACGAGGTCCTTGCCAGCGCGACAAAGGGCATAGTCGAGATGGTGACAAAGCCCGGAATGGTGAACATCGATTTTGCCGACCTTAGGACAGTGCTCAAGGATTCTGGTTACGCCGTAATCGGCGCGGGAGAGGGAGTCGCGACAAGCAACGGCACGAGCAGGGCGATAGTGGCGCTTGAGAACGCTATAAAGAGCCCTATGCTTGATGCCAACTTCTCAAACGCTAAGAAGGCGCTTGTCAACATAGTCGGAGGCGAGAGCCTTACGCTTAGGGAAGCGGAAACAGTCTTCCAGGACATCGCCGGCCGCATAAGCGGCGAGGCTTTGCTCAAATGGGGCGCCAGGATAGACCCTGAGATGCAGAAAGATGCGCTTAGGATCATGATAGTCGTCAGCGGGGTCGATTTCCCAGACTACACAGAGGCAGGACTCGCGAAGAAGGTCAACAGCATGAAGGACATAGACCTTGACGAGGTATTTGAGGAGGAGAAGGGGAGGTAAAGCCTTCTTCAATCTTTTTTAATAATTTCCGCCTTTCCTCAAAAAGTTCATTACGCAGTCAACAAAGTATTTTGGCTGTTTTGGAATGTTGCCGGTCTCGAACAGCTTTGCAACAGACTCGTTGAATACGGCTTCTGCTGTGACGATTGCGGTTTTTTCACTACCAGAATGAAACATCTCAAATATGTTCTTCATTATGTACGGCATTACCTTGACCAGAGTAGGGTATAAATCTCCCTTATAACAGAGCTCAGACGCCATCTTTAGTGGGTTTGCGCCTACGGTAGCTTCATTTATGAACTTATACATCGATTCGATTCTGCGCTGCTCTTCATCAATGTCATTCGTTCCGTTTTTTGATTTTTGTATGATGAAATCCTCAACGGCATCCCTAATTATTGGGGGGTACTGTATAAGTCTACCAGCTAATATAAGGTTTGAGAGTATTACTAAGCCATCGCCAGAATGCGGCTGCGTTAGGAGTATTTCGTTAAGCTTGCGCCCTTTTGTACTAGTCATCTTATCGACTACAACCTTCGGGTTTATCAAATATATAAATTTGCCGGTTTTGGGCGTGACTTGTGCACTACTTCTTCATTGCAGCCTTTATCTTTGCCTTTGCCTCGCTTGCGGGAGCCCATCCGGTAACCTTGACCCATTTGTTCGGCTCCAGCTCCTTCATGTGCTCAAAGAAGTGTATGACCCTTTTCAGCTCCGACTCAGGCATGTCCTTGATGTCATTAATCGCTATCTGTGTTTGCGAGACCTTTGCTTTTGGCACAGCTATTATCTTGAAGTCGTCTCCTTCCTCATCCTGCATGTTCATGACCCCAATTGGCCTAACCTCTATGTACGAGCCGGGAAACAATGGCCTGTCGCAGACTACTAAGATGTCTAGAGGGTCGCCGTCGCCACCGGCGGTTCCTGGTATGAAGCCATAGTTAAACGGGTAGTGCATCGCGGTGAACAGAATCCTGTCTACTTTCATAAGCTGCCTCTCCGGGTCGTACTCGTACTTAACGTCTGTGCCCATCGGTATCTCTATCACTGCGTTTACTACATCAGGAGCTTCCTTTCCAGCATCTATCTTCATCTTATCACGGTATATTGTCTAAATATGAATTTATAATCATTTTCTGTTAGACGCCAAGGCTTCGCCGACCTCTGCTACGCCCCTCAATATTATGTTGATGACGAGTATCGCCACCAGCGCGTATCCTATCATAGATGGCCATCCCGCGACGTACTGCAGTATCAGGTAGCCGAACGTTACCGCCTTGACTACGTTTATCTCGCCGCGCGCTACGCTAGACGAGTACATGATCTTCGCCAGCCTTGTCTTCATCCTTGAGGAGGTGCCCTTATTCGCCATGAACGCATCTACGATCGAGTGCCTGATTATGACTATTATTATCACAAACAATGGCAGGACATGCAGGAACGTGAAAAGGGCCCAGAACGAGTACTCTACGATCCTGTCGCCGGCTATGTCCATCCTTGGAGCGTAGAACGTGCTCTTCCCTATCTGCTCCTTGAACCCCTTCACTGTCTTCAGGGCGGCAGCATCATGGAGGACCGATGCCTTGAGGTACACGCCGAGGCTCACCTTTCCCTTGCTCTCATCGTGAACTGCGGCATAGCCGTCAAGACCGTCCAATGCTATGATCAATCCGAACAGTATTACGGATACCCATGCGTTGAACTGTATGATTACTAGGTACATGATCAACGCTAAGATAGGTATCCTTGACAGCGTAACAATGTCTGCGCTCCTCATTCGTATCACTAGATTATGCAAACTGGTATTAAAAACTGAGTATGTGCCTAATAGATATTATCGTGGTGCTCATAATCCTCTATCCAGACCGTGTGACTTGCTTCATCAACCGAATAGGTTAGGACAAAGCTTTTCATGACGTGCACGCGCCTAAGGTTCTGCATAGGCGAATGCAGAGGCTTGAATTTGTAAGGGTTTTCTAGTATCTCCTTAATTTTATTGCGTATGGCCAAGAGTTGCTGCTTATCCTTCTTTTCCAGCTTTTTGAATACCTTATCGATGTGTTTCCTGTAATCCAAGAGGTATGACTCTGGCACAGATTCACTTCTTTGTGCTTATATTGTATCTTTTGTCAAAATCTTTTATGGTGCCGATGTGTATTAGAGGCTCTTTTTGTATTTTCTTGAGTTTTTTAAGGTAAGATGCCTTTATTTTGGGTTCGAAAACAAGCTCTTCGTATTCTTTTGCCATGACATCTATTGCCTGGGATTTGTCTTTTAGTCCGTATTCCGCTTTTATTATTGCTAGTATTCTGTTTGCCGAGCTGCTTATGTCTATTAGCGCCTTTACCATATTAACACCGTATTAATATAGAATTAATAGATATAAAAGGCTTCCTGTATGCTAATTCCCCCATTTATAATGCTTATCAGCTTCAGTGGCTCGTTTTGGCTTATCACATAGATGTTTTTAGGTATGTTAACGGTGTAAGATTTTGCTGCTGAACTATTTACTACGACTATGATCTTGCTGTACTCGCATGACCTCTTTTCGAGCATTTTGATCGTATCTGAAATTGCTTTTCTTCCTGTTTCATATTCTATCGCTACCCTGCCTGCAGCGGTATAGGCGATTATGTCAGGCCCGTTGGAGTTGTCCACTATGCTGTTCTTCACACCATTTTTGGTAAGCAGTTCCGAAATCTTCCTGACGCAGACCTCGTGCTCTATGCTAAGCGATTTGTTATGCCTCATGTAGAAGGTTTCAACTGCGCCATCAAGATTGGTGGTGAACTTGTCCATCTTTCCTTCCTTTATAAGACCGTCAATGACCTGCTGGCTAACGAGCTTCGTCATCTCATTGTCTTTGATAGGATGGTTTGCATATTCAAGCGCTTTTGACTCGCTCTGCGAGTCCTTTCCAATAGTTGGAAGCGTGTCGAACCGCGGCGTTGAAACGAGTACAGGATCGCGCATTGTGCCGCTGACAACCATCGCCTCACTCTGCCTGAGGGACCTCATCCTTGACTTTATCACTTCTGCCCTTCCACTGTCCCCTCCCGCGAGCACCTTGGCTGAGTAGCTAACCTCTGCAGGCTCCCTTGAATAGAAGGTTATGAAGGTTGCTGCATTGGCCACTATCTGCCTGTTCAGCGTGCTTGACGCGTGTGATACCATTATCACTGCAAAGCCGTATTTCCTGCCTTCCTCTATCAGCTTGCCTATTATCGCGTTGCTGCCTGACGACTCTTCCATGAGGAACTGAGCCTCGTCTATCATGACATAACAGTTGATGCCAGATTCCTTTGCGTTGCTCTTCATCTGGATGTATAGCCTTGAGAGCAGCTCGCCTATGTAGATCAGCTGCGACTCAGCGCTCCTCATTCCAGAAAGCGAGAAGAGGTGTATGCCGGTTGCAAGATCCTTTATA
>JAGWHO010000013.1 GCA_028866715.1 Microcaldota archaeon | reverse complement strand
ATTCCTATGGAACGTCTTGTATATGTCGTCGGCGCTCCTGCTTATGTCTATGACCCTCAGCCTTGTCTCGCCTACTGAAAAGCCGGCAGGCGCATCGCGATCCGAGCTCTTCGTGAAATAGAACATGACCTTCGAAAAGCCCTCCAGGTCTTGCGGCCGCTCGGCGAACCATACCTGTCTTATCTTGAAACCATGCAGATTGTCGTCAAGTACGAACATGCTATCCTCTGATGCCCTTGCTACGGTTATATCTCTCTCTTATAAGGTTTATAAGCAGCTCTATGCCCTGCTGCTTGCTCATGTACTCCCTGTTGAGCTCCTTGACGACATCTGGCCTGTCGATCCCAAGGAACTTGGTGACGCCGTATCTCTCGATGAGCTTTGCTATCTCAAAATCCTCATCAGCATGCGGGCCGCTTCTCCACCCCTTCATCTGTCCTATGTATGTAAATGAATCTCTTACCGCATTTAGCATTCCGGCAAGGCTGCCCCTTCTCATCTGGTGCGCCAACGTCCTGGAAAGCCAGAACGCCCAGTAGTCGAAATTGCTTATCTCTTCATCTTGTCGCTTCAGTCCGAGCGCCTCGTAGATCCTCAGCAGCGCGAGAAGTGCCTTCTTCCCTGACGTCATTGTTGACACGTTGTAATCAAAGGTGCCCACCCTGTCAAGCTGTTCAAGGACGCGCATGTTGTGCTGCGCATACGTGTATCTTTGGAACCTCTCCATCTCGGCGTACCTGCCCTTTGCGGAGTGCACCATGCCGGTTACCATCTGGTTGATCCTGTAATTCGGGTCAGTGAGCGTCGTAAACCTTCCATGGCAGACTGCCCTCTCATGCAACACCCCCCTGAATTCCATCTTGTCCTTCTTGAACAGCATGAACTGCCACGATACGAAGTTCTCGTCTGTCCTGCTTCTAACGGAATGCACTCCGATCGCATAAGCGTCATATCTGTCGTCGGAAATGAGCCTGCGCACATCCCTCTTCAGCTGCTCCGACGGCCTTTCATCAGTGTCGAAGTATAGAATCCATCTGTTGCTGCACTTCGTGAACCCGTACATCATGAACGGTTCTCTGTATCCTATCGCTATGATGTCGTGTATCTTCAGCTTCGTCAGCCCGAGCCTCTTCCTCTCGCGTATCATGAATCTTCTGTCCTTGGCTCCGCTCCCGTCCATCAGCACTATCTCATCTGCGATGTCGTAAACATCCTTGATGAGTCCTAGGGCCTGGCGGTTGTCGTCCTTCGAGAATATAAGAACCGTTAGCTTTGGCATCTTGATACCAGTAGGGATTGGATGCAGGCTATTTAGTTGCTTTCGTAGCCAGTATGTCGCCGCCTATCATCCTGTTCCTGAACATGTTAGTGTAGCTCAGCCTTGGCCTGGTGTGCCTGACTTTGAATCCTTCCCGCTTCAGGCGCTCCTCTATGTCCTTGTAGCCGTAATGATATTCAACGTGTATGGCGTCAAACGCCTTTAACGCAGCGCTCGACGCATGCGAGAAGAGGTCATACTCACAACCTTCGCAGTCGACCTTGAGCGCTCCATTATTTATCTTATGGGCCTTGACGATAGAGTCAAGTGAGATTGCCTTCGTCGTGACGCTCTTGTGGCTGAATCCGTCGTCTATCTTTACGGTGCCGTTCCTGCCAGAGGCCGCCGCCCTTATTGCAGCGATCCTCTTCTCGAGGGAGTTGAGCCTTATGTTGCTCACTGTCAGCTCGTAAAGGGACGGCACAGGCTCGTATGCATAGACCTTGGCCGCGCCGCCGCCTATTATGTAGTATAATGCGCTGTCGCCCACGAACGCGCCTATGTCAACCACAGTCTTGCCCTTCACGTCCATTATCGTGTGATCCTCCGAAGCGAACTCGTTTGCGACTGCAGTCACGGTCCTGTAATCCGAGACAACTCTCTTTCCCTTGCCTGCGCTGAAAGATATGCTGTTGCCCTGCCTCCTCATGCCCTTCGGCGGGCAGTTCTCTATCGTATTCAGGGACTCTATCTCCGTAAGGAACTCGCTGTAGTTGTCCCTGCTCAGCTCGAAGCTGCCTCCGTCCTTAAACGCTATTGTAGCAGACGGCACAGCGCCTGCGTATACAAGATATACGGCCCACCAGTTCCTTGTGTTTCTTATTATGGGCCTCACGTATGAATTGCCAAGGATCCCAAGATATCTTAATGCGGCAGACGGCTTTGATAGCGACAATCGCAACTCATCCTGCTTGCAGACGTTCATCAAGCGATCATCCTGGGGAGTTGTAGTTTACCTTGTAGATGCGGCTGTCGTTGTTCCAGAGCACCGGCGTTAGGCTCACGTTCTTGTCCCCGAACGCGCACGACTGCGAGTTGCACAGATAGATGAGCTTGAACAGGTTGGATGCCACCAGCTTCGGACCTAGGAGCGCGCCTCCCTTGAGGCCCGCGTTTCCGTAAGTTACCATGAGTGTATAGTTCGCAGTGCCTGTGTTGTTGTCTGTCACTATGCTGTAATTGTTCAAGTCGAGGTTGTAGAACAGGATGTTCTTCAGGGGCGCGTACCTGTTCGAGCCCACCGGGTTGATGAACGACACGAACGATGCGCTTCCATTATCATTTCTGTTGATTACCAATTCGACGTTGTAGTTGCTTGACGAGAAGGCGTATGTCCTTGTCGTGCCGTTCGTCGCCTGCGTCACGTGGTTCATTATGTCGTAGCCGTAAAGCGTCATGTTCTGGACCAGGCCCTCCTGCGCAAGTCCGCCAAGCTCCGCCATCCAGAAAGTTCTTGCGACTATGTACTGCGGCCTGTAGTTGTTCAATAGGTATTGCGAGTCTGTCGTAGTGTTGAACAGGAACTGGGACGCGTAGAATATCCTTGTGCCGTTCTCGCCACCTACGCTGTCCATGTAGCTCTGTCTGTTGCCGAATCCCTCTATGACCGAGCCGTCAGGCCATATGCCCCATACTGTGGCGTTTGCAGGCGTGTTGTTGTTCAGCCATGACATGGCAGAAAGGAACTGCGTGTTTATGCCGTCAGCCTGTCCTGCTGTGGCGACGCCTATGTAGGTGTTGTAAGTATTGACTATCACGAAGATGGACACGAGGGCCGCAAAGATTACCCATATGCTCATAGGCTTCTCTGTTGCTGCGTTTCGCGTATTGTACACGTAAAGCCCCACAACTATGATGTCTATCAGCACTGCGGAGACAAGTAATAGGGCGTTGCTGGACATATAGAGCGATCCGAACTGCGACACAGCCAGCAGAATGATGGCAATGTTTATCACAGTTGCAGCAATTGCAGTCTGTGATACGCCGTTCTTTCTGGCGCCAGTCACCGTGAAAATGCAGAATGCCAGCGTAATAAGAGGCAAGGTTATAAAGTTGCCCAATGGCTGGCTGGTAAACACCAAAATGATGAGTGTCAAAATCGCCAGAAGCGCAGCCACAACTATCCCGGCCTGCGTCTTTGCGCTATCGGACTTAAGCCTCGTTACTGCCCAATAGAAGAACGCTCCAAGGATCGCGCCTATAACGCAATATAGATAAGTCAGAGGCACGAAAAGCAAGCCAAATATCGGCAAAGACTGCGGCAGCGTCCCTGCCACAAACAGCCCAGCAACATAGCCTGCTATCAAGACGCTGAAAACAACAGTCATCTTGTATTCCGGAGACAGTCTCCTTTCCCAGAGCAGCTTGCCTGCCATGTACACTCCGTATGCCGCGAAGATGGACAACGGTATAGAGAGCAGCGCATTGTACCTTATCGCAGTGCTCTGCAGGTATGCGGTTATGACGAAATAGGAGAGGAGCGCGAGGAATGGCGCGCTCGCGTTTATCTTTATCTGGCTCCCGATTGCGCCGTAGATTGCGAATATGTCCAAGATGGCCGTTGCCACAAGCATGTACAACGCGTTGTACAACCCGAAGAGCAGCAACACTATCGTGAATGCGGCAGCGACAATACCGTATAATAGGAACCTGGCCGTAGGGTTCTTTGCAACCGCAGTCGCAAGCCAGTAGCACAGAGCCCCGACTATGATGCCTATCGCGTATGCAGCGTATGTCAGCGGGGCGGTAAATGAAGCGAGATGCGTGCCAAACATCGCAGCACTTGCGCCTGTAGCGAACACAGCTGCAAGTATCCCGAACGCAATAGCTATTCCTGTGCCTCCTATCAGGGCATGTCTTATTGTTGGTGTATCGTCATGCGCCCTCCTGTGGTGCCTCTGCGCGAAAAGCACGAATAGTATAATGCCGACTGGCGCGAACAGCAATTGAAGCGAGAAGCTGTTGAGCAGGAAGTCAAGGCTCGGAAGCTGCGTCTCTTGCGTAGTCTGGGTTATAGCCTGAATCACGGCGCTTGCGACAGTCTGGTGCGGGTTGTAGGCGCTTGTGACAGCCGCATTTATGTTAGAGAGCTCGCTTCCGAACACAGCATAGATTATACCTGCAGCTATGGCTATGAACAATATTGAGCCAAGAAGCCTCAGCTGCCAGCTGTGCAGCGTCATGCTCTTGCTCCTCTTCTTGCCGATGTAGAGATATGCGAGCACTACGCCGATCAGAAGCGGAATGAAAAATATCATGAACTGCGATCCCTGGTTGAATAGTATTATAGGTGCCCTTGCCGCGTTTATCGCAGCGAAAAGATTCTCCAACAGATAGGTGCCGAGAAGCCCGACAACAGATGCAAGAGCCGTCTTCAGGAACCTGTGGTCCGCTGCAACGAAGCCGTATATGGCGAACATCAGCAGTGCAAACATATACACGGCTATTATGAACGGTGATCCGCTCCAGACCATTATGCTCAGGCTCAGGGTTATCGACGCAAGCGCTATGGCAAGATACCTCCCTATGCTGCCGGTCTCGCTCTTGAACGCCTTGAACAGGAAGAGCAGCGCCACAAGTATGAACAGGCTGATGAATGTATCGCCTCTGTATACTGTAGCTGCTGTCCTCGCTATGTTGCCGCTAGAGATGCCGACGAACGCCATCGATATAATGCCTAAGGTCCTGCTGTTCGACAGGCCCTTCGCAAGGAAGTACGCCAGCACCATGTAGATTAAGCCAAACAGCACAGGCAGGTTCCTCATAACCTGCAGTGCCGTTGCACCTATGGGCTTGAGTATTAAATAGAATAATACGGTAAGGAACGGCAGGCCTGGTTCATCGCCTCTTGGATTGTGCCAAGGGAAGCCCGAGAGGGCAGAATAGCCCGGCACTGTCAGGTTGTTGTGTATCGTCTGGTTTATTACTGAATAGTAGTAGAAGCCGTCAGGCTCAAATAACCCCTGATACTGGATAAGCGTTGATCTAAGCATTATGCCTATCAAAAGTATCGCAAGTATGGCAAAGCAGTAGACTGCCCTTTGCGGCATCCACCCGAAGCGCCACATTATTGCAGAACAGATGGCGCATATAAGTGAAGATATAAGCAATCCGCCAAAGAAGCCCATCTCGGAGGCTAGCCAGATGCCCACTGATAATAGTATAAGGAAGGCGGTCAGGTATATGAGGCCCAATGTCTCGTTCCCGCCTCTAGGGCCTGGGTCCTGGCCGTGCCCAGATGCTCCTGCCTTGTAGTAATCGCTCAATTATACCCCCATTATGCAGACTGAAGCTTAAGATAGAGCATCTATCGTTCGTTAAGGTTTATATAGATTACTTACGATACTCACTACAGGAAGGCTGCAGACCTCAAGCCAGGCTCGTCTGCCGTCAGCATTACGTCGATTTCATATGGCGATAAAAGAGAACACATATGACAATCAACGAAATATAAACTTTTAGATATATAAAAAAGATTATAAACAGCATATCTATTTAAATACTTTACAGTAAACTATAATCTCACAATATTTAGGCGAGAACATGAAAAGTCTAAACGCAAAGAGGATAGCAGCCGTCGTATCAGGCGCGGCACTATTAGGAGTAGGACTCGCGTTCGCGGGTTCAGTAACGTTCCAGAACGTTCCGGTCATTACGACAAGCGGACAACCAGTAGTCCAGGTCGTAGTCGGATCAAACGCTAAGGCGTCAGACGGCGTCGCTGCGGCAAACAT
>JAGWHO010000012.1 GCA_028866715.1 Microcaldota archaeon | reverse complement strand
AAAAGACAGCGATAATAATTTTGCTGTTTCATCCACATGCCTAAAGGCATGGGTTTTCACAGCCTTACGTTAATAAAAACCTTTCTATGCGGTAATGAGAATTCCGGGGAGGTCGGCTATCTTACTCGCCTGAAGCAGTATTACATTGTTGATTGAAACATTATCATCATAGAATTTAAATGCTGTATCGTTTACTACGACTATTATCTTGCTGTACTCATTTCTCCTCACCTCAAGCATTTTTATCGTTGATGGTAGGGCCTTCTTTCCTGTCTCGTATTCTATGGCTATCTTCTTGCCAGCGAGATATGCCACAATATCGGGCCCGTTGCGGTTGTCGACTATGGCGTTGCTTATATGGTTCTCAGTAAGCAGTTTGGATATCTTTGTAACGTATGCCTCGTGCTCTATGCTAAGTGATACGTTCGGTCTCATATAGAACGTCTCTTCGCCAGTATTGTCCTTTATTGTAAACCTGTCTAGCTTCTTCTCCGATACAAGCGAATCTATCTGTTCGGGGCTTAACATCTTTGATATGTCACTTTCATGAATTGGATGTTTTGTGGCTGCCAGCGCCTTTGCCTCGTCTATCATTGGAAGGCCTCCAACGCGAGGCAACGAGTCGTATCGCGGGGTAGACACAATCATAGGATCTCTCATCGAGCCGCTCACCATCATCGCTTCGTTCTGCCTCAATGTCCTTAGCCTTGACCGTATGGCATCCGCTCGCCCGTTATCTCCTCCAGATAGCACCTTAGATGAGTAACTAGCTTCATTTGGCTCTCTTGCATAGAAGGTTATGAACGTTGAGGCATTGGCCACTATCTGCCTGTTCAGCGTGCTGGCCGCATGCGATACTATGACAACGCCAAATCCGTATTTCCTGCCCTCTTCTATGAGCCTGCCAATTATCGCGTTGCTGCCTGATGATTCGTCCATCAGGAATTGCGCTTCATCGATCATCACGTAGCACCTTATTCCGGATTCCTTCGGGTTTGCCTTCATCTGGACATACAGCCTGCTAAGGAGCTCTCCTATGTATATGAGCTGCGACTCTGCGCTCCTTATGCTGGCCAACGAGAAGAGGTGTATGCCGCTCTGCAGGTCCCTAATGCCAAGGGACTCGCTGCCGAATGCGTTTGTGTTGAGAAGCGATATGCGGTCCCGGAGGTGGTGCAGCGTATTCTTCTCTGCAACTGTCTTTGCGTTTGTTATGAAGATGTTGAGCTCTGCCACCAGATCCTTTATGGTCGGCGCTTTTGATAGAGTCCTGTCGGTCTTTGCCCTTGCGCCCATCTTTCTGTAGGTGTACCAAAGGCAGCTGCTCAGCTTCGTTGCCTGTATGTACCCAAGCGAATAGACGCTCTTGAAGAGCCTTGTCAGCTCCGATATCCGTTCTGCGACGCTTGCGCCATCCAGTTCCAGTATGTTGATGCCTGAGTACTCTGCATCGTACACCTTGCCATTGAGGTGCCTTACGATTGCTGCGTGTTCGTTGTGCGCATCGAAGATTATGGCTGGCATGTTGTGCGCGTTTATGTCGAGCAGCATGGACTTGAACAGGGTGCTCTTCCCGAAGCCGCTCATGCCTGTTATCAGCATATGCGAGTTGGGCTCGTGCGACGGGTCTACGAATATGTCCTTCTTTATCTTCTTCCATCTGAAAGAGTAGAATTCATTCATCCTCATGGATCTGCCGTTGCTTGAGTAGCTTACGCTTCTGTGAGGCAGAAGCACAGCGTTTGCGTTTCCTATCCTTAGCGAGAATGCGTGAGCATCCATTCCGTTGTTTTTCTTGGCGAGCCTTGCGGCTCTGTCGATTATTTTCGTGATTGTTGCAAACATAAGACCACCTTGCCAGACGCAAGGGATTTATATAGAGAAATACAGAAGTTAGAGTACTGACTTTACATGCCAGGGTTGCGGAATCTGGTTAACGCGCCGGTCTTGAAATTTTAAATTCTCAAGAGCTGATTAGTGATGCGAAACAGGCCAACCGGTCCCTCACGGGATTTAGGGTTCAAATCCCTACCCTGGCGTAATCTTTACCTGTAGAACGCTGTGCTTCCTGAAGACATGCTCCAAGGCCCTGAGCCGCATGTTGCCGAGCTCTGGTACTGTATCCTGAGCGCGTTGGCGTCCATGAGCTGGAGGAGCACTGTGCCCTGGACTGGATAGGTGTTGTTGTAGCTCGATGACAATGAATCATAGCAGTGTATCTGGCCGTTCGCGGAGACGTTGGCGAAATCCGTGTTGACCATGCCGGAGCCCATAGGCGTGAAGTACCATGTAACGCCCGACATGCCTGTTATGTTGACCTGATCGCCTGTGGAGAACATCTCCTCGCCGGTTACGAGGTTGTCGTGCGCAAGAGACATGACTACGCCCTCGTTCATGTATACGCCGGACTCATTCGGCGGGAACCAGTTGCCCTGTGCAGTGCCTACTACATCGTACATTATGCTGCCGCACAGCGGTTGAGTCGTCCGCGTGGTGCCGCCGAGGCCCAGCTTGGAGTACATGATGCTCTGGGCGCTCTGGGTGAAGTAGCCTATAGGACAGGCTATGTGCAGCATGTCGGAGCTGTATCTCGACTGGTTCACGTATGCGAGCGGAGCTTCCCTGTAATCCGATGCACCAAAATCCAACGCCTCTGCCGCCCCAGAGAAGCCGCCTATCGTGCCTATGCGCTCGCCTGTGTGCAGCTTTATGCTTACTGAATAAGTGCACACCTTCAGGCTCACCCCGTTGGCAGTCGAGTTGGTGCAGCCGTGCGACTCGGACGGCGTCAGGTTGCTGGCTATGACGGGAGCAAGAGATTCTATGTGGTGCATGAAGAACGTGACGTTGTCGCACTGCGCGAAATACATGGAGTAATCGTTCTGGCCTGTGCTGTACGACTTTGCGTCTATCTGGTAGACGGTCATGTTGCCAGGAGATGTTACGGTCACGTTGGGGACCGCTGCCCCTGGAGCCGTTATCTGGAAGTATATGTGGTCAGAGGGAAGCACGTGCCCTCCTGGGCTGACCCACCCCATCGGCACAACGTTGATGTAGTTGCCCGAAGACAGCGGCGTTGCGCTGAAATAAGCGTTGGACTGGCCGCATGCGCCGAGATTTGCAGGAGCGTAGCCGTTGCTGCCCGATTGCTGGTTCCCGTTTGCCTGCTGAACCTGTGTGAACCCGTTCGGCAGGCTTGCCGATGCCGCGACATCAGCCCAATTGCTGCCTATCTGGTAGACCAGCAGATACGGGCCTGATGACGGGTTGAAGCCGTAAAACTGGTTCTGGCCGAACGCCATGTCGCCTGTAGAGTACCCTCCGGACGATATGCTTATCGCTGCCACGTCCTGCCCGTTTGATGTTGATATGCCGACAAGCTTGACTGTCGCACCTCCGAAATTCTGGAAATAGGTGGCATTGCCAACGTAGAGCTTGACTGTGCCGCTTGAGGAGAGGTTCTGCGCCTGCTGCGATACTGTTGTTGAGGATTGCTGCGGCTGATACGCTATGGTCGATGTCGGATTCGAGTTCTGCCCCTGGACTGTGTAGTTGGTTGCGTTGTTCGTTCGCTGGGCGTGCTGAGCAGGCTGCAGCGCAAAGCCGACAACAGCGACTGCGACTATCACAACAGCGATTCCGGCTATTGCGATTAGTGCCTTTGATGCCATGAATTGATTATGCAGCGCGGCTTTAAAAGGATGAGTTAGCTCAGGTGCAGCCTGCCCATAAGCCTTCCTATGTACACTATCACGACAACTGCGATTACAGTGACCACTATGGCGTAGATCAGCTGCGGAATCAGGGCGTCAGGCGTGCCGAAGATGAGCTTGAATGCTGACTGTATTGCGCCGTTCCATGCAAGCGCAGCCACCAGACCGAATGCTGCCGTGAGAAGGGCGCTCATGCTCTTCAGTATCTCTTGGTGCAGCCTCTTCTTGTGGTTAGGCATGGCATCACGCCAGCAGAAACAGGAGCGTTTACCTCCTGCGCCTTACCTCCTTCATGTGCTCGTGCCTGTCCTTGTATATCGCAACCAGGAACAGCGCTGCAGCGATTATGAAGGTTACCCCTCCGACGAACAGCAGCGCATAACCTGGCACTGAAAGCACCTGGGAGTAGAGCTGCGCATTATTCTGCGTTGTCGTGACGTTCTTCTCACATGAGACGTATGCTGGCGGGTAGATATATTGACCTGTCACGTTGTTGTAGTGATAAGGATAAAGGTCGTAACATGATGGTACGCCGTAGTTGTACGATGTGGTGTTGTAGTAATTGGAGTATGCGGCAAACACGCCTCCTATGATGAATAGGATCACTCCCGCAATCATCGCTTCCAAGAGTCTGTTCATGGTTATCGCTTGTTAGTTATGGTTTAAATAGTTTCTCTACGGCCTCTCCTTCCTCAAGAACTCGGTCATCTTCTGTATCAGCAGGCTTGTCGCCTGGGCTGCCTTGAATGTGGCCTCGCGCCTGTCGCCGAGCTCGAATGTGTAGTCCCTTAATATGTCCTCGATTGCCTGCCCAGAGATTACGAGCAGCTGCTTCTCTACTTCGTAAGAGACTATCTTTGGGTCCAGGTCCTCTACGAGGAGCGATATCCTCTGCGAGATGTTGTCCTTTACCATGTTGGTCAGCAGAGCAGTGGGATCGTCGACCCCGTAAACGTTCAATATAGCCGTTGTCATGTCAGCCACAAGCTGCGACTCTATCTGTTGGGTGTTGAGGACGTTGCCTATCTTGCGCTTGAGCTTTGCCATATCAACAGGCTCTGCAGAGTGCACAGCGTTTATCGCAACGTCTGTGACCCTTTCCTTAGCATTTACTGTCCTGAGATCCGCGCCAACTACGCTGCTGTGTACACTCCTGTCGGCATCTGAGCCCCTAGTTGTGTTCATGGCCATTTTCCCACATAGCCTATTCTTCTTTTCAGATATTTAAAGTTATTGCAGATACTGATAAATATTTCCGATGAGATGGCTTACTGGTTGGAGTATGGAGACCGTGCTTAACGTCATAGACAAGAAGTACAGGCCCCTGTTGAGGGATGGGATAAAAAGAGATGAAATACTCAGTACGCTGCGTGTTGACGACACATACATCAAGGGCGTTGCGTACAGGCTTCTTGCCGATGGCTTTGTTGGAATCCGTAATAAGAATGTAGTGCTTGCACTGCCTGAGTATCTGGTAGATGAGATGGATGTCTTTGATTCAAGGCTTGGGCTGAAGAGGTCCCAGACCATAAAGAGGCTCGAACTGGAGCCGTATTACCTATATCTGACAGCACAGAAGGGCAAGATTGCCGCATTCATACGAGACAGGTTCTACGAGAAGAACGGTAAGAACGTGGGTGTTGGTGAGCGTATTGTAGTTTCTAGGCTTATGCACAGGAACGGGCTGCACTGGCCGGAGTGCGTCGACGAGTCAGATGGTAACTGAGGCCGCAGCCTTCTTCCTGTACTCCATGTGGCTCAAGACCTCACCGAATCTCTTATCGACCGCCTTTGCTATGTAGTTCGTGACGTCTTTAGGCTCTTTGCCATTGAAGAATCTTGCCTTGACGACGTAGCCAAAGTCTCCTTCAGTCAGGAATACCTCCTGCACGCTAGAAAGATCCATGAGACGCTCTGCTATTAGATCTGCATCAGCATTCTCTTTCGGCCTCAGGAAATAGAACTTGTAGAATACCTGTCGCTTACTTCTCTTGACAGGCAACTTAAACACCAACTACAATCGCGTATGCGGCAATGCCGACAAGATACGCTACAGCAGCCATTCCTAGATATATCTCATGCTCCCAAGATAGTTTCATCAATACCCCCATTTAACATGAAAAGATGATGGGCAGGCATCGGCGCCCTTGTGCATGCGGGTTGGTGTGGCGGTGTAAAAGGGTGTAACCACAGGTGGAAGTATAAGAGCATGCATGCGCCTGCCTATGTAACAAGCCCCACCCATCATGATATTGTTTATGAAGCAGTGAGTATATATCAGCTAGCTATTTTCAGGCTAAAAGATGGCACAGATATACGGCAAAATGCATCATTAAAGCGATTATATGCTGTTTAGCTATGGTTATGCTAAGGATATAGGGAAAGCCATTTATATCTGAGATGGTGCAATATAACTTATGCAGGCACCTGACGCCGTAAGGGACTCATTCAGGAAGGTGCAAGCTTCTCTCAAGTTCAAGGTCTACCTGAAGACAATTAACGGCAAGTTCTACGTATACAGGCAGGTAAGCGCCTGGGACAGGGCCAGCAGGAAGGTAAAGGTGCAATCTACATACATAGGCAGGATCAAGGACGACGGCACCTACATACGCAAGGAGGAAACAAGCAACGACGAATTGGAGAACGCCAAGGCCATAATCTTCAAGCATGGAGGCAAGGTCGTCATGCCGGAGGAGCAGAGGGCCGTAGCAGAGGAACTGGGCTTCGTCAGCGACACTGACAGGAAGCTCCTGACATGCCTGAGCATGAACGCCAGGGCAAGCAGAAAGTTCATAGGAAGCATTGCAGGGCTATCAGCGTCGGCAGCCCATTACAGGATAAAGCACCTAGAGGAGAGGTTCGGCATAAAGTACATACCGGAGATAGACACAATGAAGCTGGGCTTCCTCACCTATCTGGTTTTCGTGAAGTTCTACAACGAGAAGCCAACGCTGGAAGAGATCAAAAGTGCGATGGAGAATGAGCCGAGAGTGCAGTTTGTAGGGGCTACAAGTGGAGCTTACGATCTTGTCGTGTTTATACTTGCTGAAGATAACGAAAATATAAGGACTGCGGTATACACGCTACGAAGCAATGAAAATCTAAGTAGATATGACTCTCGGTGGGAAGTGACACCTTTTGAAACGTCTTATGGAGTGCTCCCTTTGAGAGATAGATTTTTTGATGTAGTTAAAGAGAAAGTTTGGACTAGGACAAAAGAAAACCCTAGGCCATTGAAAGGAAGTTTAACAATTAGAGAATACGATGTGCTAAGAGAGCTTAATCTTGATGGGATGTGTGAATTTACCAAGATTGATGATAAGCATAAACTTGATAGAGGGGCCGCCCAGTATGCATACTACAAATTGAAGGAGCGTGGAGTGATAAAGCGGGTATCTATTACAATAGAAAAACTTCCACTTAGGTATAATGCCATAGTACTTCTTGAAGTTATCAACAGTTCAGGCTTTCTAAAAACCCGAGACGAATTACGAACCAACATTATAAGTGCGGACGGTGACTATTTGACTAACAAATATTCGCTTGTTGGTAATATTGGTGTTCCTGACGGAGGCATGTTGATCTTCCCAGTTATTAGAGAGATAACTTTACAAGATATAGAACTTCAATTAAAAGCAAAGTTAAATGGAACTAAAATCAGCAGTTTGATTATCTCTAATGTGATTTTGGGTGATTTATCCTATAGGAGCTTCGATAATAGATATTCCCCTCAGTATGAGGGTTTGGTTAAGAGAAATGTTATAAAACAGGAAAAGAAACAGGTTTACGAAGAAGATAAACAAATAGCTAAACATGAGGTATAGCTACTGAAGCACTTAATTGGTCCAATCAGGTCCTGTCATTTTATTCACGTTTTCTTACATTGAAACTTTTCTGCTAAGCTTTAAATTCATTGCCAAGCCTTGCACAGAAAACGAATTCCGCGCAATAGCTAGCTATTGTGATGAACTTAATTCGTCAACGAGCTTCCATCCGGGTCCATAAGAACACTGCTAAAATCTCGGAGTGAGAGTTTAAATACCTTCCGAATTATCGGAACTGGTCAGTGGCAATTGACGTATTTCAATTGATTCTGTAGACGTTGGTCGGCCTGTCATTAAGGTTGGGATTCTCTGCGCTTACGACGTAAGATGGTATATCCTTAGGTACTGTGATATTGAGCGCATTAGACCAGTTGGGGCACTTAGGAGGCCCTGACCAGATAATGTAACTTCCGCTCTTCAATGAGCTGCAAGAGACATTGGCAGCTATGCTGTAATTGACCCTGTTTGCCAGTGGATCTCCAAGATACGTGTTTATCATGCTGGCGCTGTATCCTACGTTTGCATTATTGAACTGGCCTTCCAAGTATATGGTAGTGTTCATAGGCAGTGGTTTAATGAAATTGACTGCCTGCATCACCAGCTGTTCGGGGTAATGTTCCCATAGGTACCAGAAGTTGCTTATGAAGTAGTTGTTCGCGTAGAGCATCGCAAATAGCAGCACAACCGCAACAGCAAAGCCGGAAACCAGTATCTTGTTCCTGAATTCAAGGAGCTTGGCAAGGCCTATCCCTATTATGCAGCACAACGGGATGGCAGCCACAAGCATGAACCTTAGCAGTCTGTGCGCAAGCAGGTATGTGATGCTTGGCGGATTAAGACTGACGCCAACGTGCATCGGACCGAATTCAAGGAACAGGAACGAGAACAGGAACCAGAATACCAGGAAATATGACCTTCGCTCCCTGAACGCAAGCAGAAGCGCGGCTGCAGGAACCAGAGCATAGAAGTAAAGCCCATACTCGCTGTTCTGTATCTGGCCGAACAGCTGGTTCGAGAAATATGATATAGTATTGCTCAAGTTATGGGTGTTGAACGCGTTGAGGGCGCCATACTGGAACATGGATTGTATGTAGAACGACAGATCCGTATTTGCGCTTGGTATTGTAGATGCTCCGCCTGCACTGCCGGCAACCGCGCTGTAGAAGTTGGTGTTCGTTGTAATGACGCAGAATGCGCAATTGGAGCTCAGTTGACTGTAGATGAACGTGATAAGGAACGCTATTACTATCCCGAATATGAAGAACAGAGGTTCTCTGTTCAGCTGTATCTTCTTTCTTAGTATCTCGATTATAGCATAAAGGAATACGAAGGCAATGACTATCGCGCCTTCGTAGCTTGTGAGCCATACAGCTACAAGCAGTACTCCGCTCATTAGGTAGTACCATCTGCTGCCGTTCCTCTCGGCATGCAGGAAGAATAGCACTGCAAGCCCTCCTAGGAACGCAAGAGGTATGTCCTCTCCTACGTTTACCGCGTACTTGGTGACAAGAGGGAAGATGCTCACCAAGAACGCGGACAGAAGACCCGCCTTGTTGTTGTACAGGAATCTACCAATAAGGAACGTGACTATTATGATTCCCACATAGCTGAGCAGGTTCCAGGCAGTTGATGATAGGTCATTCACTCCGAATAGAGTGTAGAATACGCCTATAGGGAATGCCTCCATGAGGCGCACAGAGAAGATGAACGAACTTATGGTGTAGACACCGTGAGCCACGCTGCTGCCAAGGTAAAGATAGACCACATCGTCCCCGTACTGGCTTGCTCCCTCGTAGTGGGTAAGGCCGTAATACAGTGCGTTTGCTAGTATTAGGACAAGAATGGCTGCCACAGCGATATTATGCCTCTTAGGCACAGGCAGCTTCCATTGGCGTTCTGCTTCTTTCCCAGAGGCAGTTAAGGCAGGGGCGTTGCTGCGCTTGGCCTTGAACTTCTTCCTTCTTGTTGCCCTTGCTCTCGCCATTGGTTATCTACCTTACTGTGACTGGAACACATTGCGATGATATGGTATTAATGTATGACTCTGTTGAGACGTTCTGCCTGAAGAAGGTAACGTTGTCGAATATTGGCACCCATGTGCTGTTCGCATATGCAAGGAAGTTGCCGCCGCAGAAGTACCAGGTCTTGCCCGAGGCGGCAGAGGTGGGAGTTACGTTGAAGACTGTTGCTGTGTAGTTGTATGGGCTGTAGCCTTTGGGTGTGTAGACGCTAGGAGAGCCGAGAATAACGAAGTAATCGGATGCGTTGGCCATGTTGTTCAGCACAAGCATGTCGTTCGAGCCTTGCGTATAGAAGCCGAAGTAGTTGATGTTGGTTACCTTGTCTAAGTAGCTACTGGCGTTGTAGAGGTTGTAGCTGAAGATGCCCGAATAGAGTATAGTTAGAGTGAGGCGCTGACCTGGTGAGACTGAAGAGGTTGTAGAAGTAATGGAAACGCTACTGACGCTCTGGACTGTGGCATTCTTGGTTAATTGGCCTGTTGTTTTGTTGTACAAAGAGACTGAGGTAAGGTTTTTGATGTGGACAGTGTAGTTCTGTTGTTGGATTGAAGAAATAGATAGTGCTGGAGTATTAAGGTTTGATTTGTTTTGAAATACTATAGAAAGTGATAATATAATTAAAAGTATAGTGATAATAAAAAATGTTACAATTAGAGACATGTCTCTATTAGAAGTTTGCATTCCTAATACCCAATATTAGAATAATAAATTTGTTATGTAATTTGTTGATTTTCACTTCCCTCGTTTTTAGGAGGATTCAGTTTTAAACTTCTTCTGCATACCGGACAGATAAACTCTACTTCTGTTGACCAATATCTATATACCGCATTACAGTTCTCATATGCACATAGGATTCCTTTTGTGGTAGAATTCGAATCACGTTCTAACAGCGAACCTATTTGTTTAATGTGCTCATCATTATTCATATTATACCTACAATAATCAGTTACGTAGGGGATAGGAAACTTGATTATTTCATTAAAATCTTCAAAGACCCAAACTGGTTTTTTTGCTGCACATGCTACTCCCACTTCGAAATTTACCCAATTGTGTGTAAACTCGGGTGTAGTTACTGGTGGAGTTTCAAGAGCTTTCCCTAAAAGAACGATGACTGCTTTTGTGTCCTTAGACATTATTGTATCTGAGATTACTTTCCCTGCATAAGCTTTGCCAAGATTTTCCCATTCCATAAATATAGCATGTATACCTTTATGAGCAAAGATCTGGGAGAAATATTTTTTAACTTCAGTATCATATTTACTATGTGAAACAAACACAGTGATAGGAGCTGGTGGCATTAAATCATTAATTATAGGTAAGACCGTTTTAAATTGTTATAGGTTTGAGTTCAGTAAACTTGTTATTTTATGGCTTTGTAGAAAAAATCTAATCCTGTCGCTTTATTAAGTTATCTGTCGTTTTATTCGGTATGAAAGAAGGTAACGTACCTGAAAGGCACGAGGTAGAGTTCAAACTGAAGGCTATTTCTCGTAAGGAGCTAAGAGAGGGTGCAGTCAATAAGTTTCTTTCAGAGAAGGGCGGTTATTGGAAGGACGGCAAGAAGCACGTTACTATGTATCGGTATAACGTTGAAACTCTAAAGAACGGCAAGAGAGTATTCCTTCTAAAGCCTACATTTCTCAACAAAGGCATAGACTTTCAGGTATGGATTGAGGACTTTAAGGGCAAGGATTCAGCAAGGCCAAGCCATAAAGACATAATAGAGGATCTGAAGCTCAAAAAGCACGAGAACATAGAGGAATTTGTCGAGCTTATGAAACTTATCAATAAAGTCTATGACTGCACGGATCCAGATGACCTTAGATACAATCTTGATTTTAAGAAAGGCCTCTCTGTTGAGCTTATTCTAAAGGCTTTGAAGTGGCTCTTTATTGAGCAAGACATTACCTATTGGAATTATGATGGCAGGGGTATGCTCAAAGGCGAGATTGATAAGGTAGCTCATAGTTAGTAACCACTACCTCATTTATCTTGCCTCGTTTCTCTGCTATGCAATTTATCATACGGCTTGCCTTCACTATTCCTATATCATAGCCCTTATACAATCCTTTTATGAACTCCGAATCGCTGTTTGAGAGCATAACATTAGCTCCCTTCTTATCAAGTGACCTAAACAGCTTGGCTAATTCCTTTTGCTCTTTGTCAAGAAACTTTTCCTTTGTATATGTCGTAAATGCTGAAGTCTTAGATATTGGGTAATAAGGCGGATCGAAATAAACGAAGTCGCCTTTTCTAACCTTAGACTTTATCTCGTAGAATTGCTTTGTTTCTATCTTTGCGTTCTTTAAGAGATGGGAAATTTCTCTAAGTTCCACCTCATTGAAAATTGCTGGGTTCTTGTAACTGCCTATAGGAACGTTAAATTGACCTTTTGAATTAACCCGGTATAGTCCATTAAAGCATGTCTTGTTGAGGTAAATAAAGCGGACAGCCCTAAGCGAATCTGAAAGCTCTTTGGGGTTCTCGGCTCGCACCTTATAATAGAACTCTTTAGAATGCTTGTTCTTGTATTCCTTCAAACCTTTGATTAATTCTTCTACATTATCCCTTATCACTTTGTAAGTTGTAATAAGTTCGGCATTGCTATCTGAGAGATATACGTACTTGGGGGCGTAATGCTTTATTATGTAGAAGGCGACAGCGCCGCCGCCAACGAATACTTCAAAGTAACGGTTGATCTTCTTGGGGAGAAATGGTTTGAACTGCTCCAACAGCTGCTTCTTACCCCCCGCCCACT
>JAGWHO010000011.1 GCA_028866715.1 Microcaldota archaeon | reverse complement strand
CAGACATAAAGCCATACAGCGCAGGAAAGGTGCAGTACCTCAAGCACCAGTACGTTCTTGAGGCGGAATATCTTGATGAGCAGCTCGGCATTCTGATCGAGACCCTCAAGACAAGAGGCCTGTACGACGACACGATGATAATAATAAGCTCCGACCACGGGCAGGCGTTCAACGAGCACAGGTTCATGTACCATGGCAACTATCTTTATGATGAGATAGTCAGGGTGCCTCTGATAGTGAAGTATCCCGACGGCAGGAAGTTCAAGAAGAGGACAGGATACCAGAGCCTTGTGAGCATACAGGCGATGATAAAGTCGGTAATAGACGGCGGAGACGACTCGGACCTCACGACAGACTTTGTCTTTGCGGAAGCTTTCGGAAATACCGAAAACATACCGAAGAGCCACCAGCACAGGATCGATCACATAAGGAAGAAGTACGAGAAGGTAAGGAAGAGCATTTACATGAACGGGCACAAGCTCACGGTCAACGGAACTGACGGAAGGCTTGAGGAGCTGATCAAGGGCAGCGTTGAGCTGCATGTCCATGACAAGAGGTCCAGAAGCGAGAGGTCAAAGCTTCTGAAGACGATGATGAGGTTCAACAATGACAATAACTTCATAATCCCTGTTGAGGAAAAGAAGTGATCATATGATGCCGAACATACTGCTTATCGTCTGCGACACAATGAACAGGGACGCGCTGCGCGTCTATGGCGGCGAAGCGAAGACGCCCAACCTTGAGAAGCTCGCGAAGGACTCGATGGTGTATGACAACTGCATAGCCCCGTCGCCTTGGACCTTCCCTTCCCATGTGTCATTGTTCACGGGAATGTACCCCAGTGAGCACGGAGTGCACGAGACGAATGACGAGAAGACAGAGGAGCTTGCAGTAAAGCACATGAATCTTGACGCGAAGCGCCTGCCGGAATATCTGCAGAGCGAGGGCTACAACACGATAGGCATATCGAACAACCTCATGATATCGAGATTTACAGGATTTGACAAGGGGTTCAACCTGTTCTTCAACCTCGAGCCGTCGCCGTGGGGGAAGAGCAAGCTCGGCACTGAGGGCAAGAGGCTAGGTTCCGATATAAAGCAGGTAGGTGCAGAATTGATCAGGAGAGGCAGATCTGACGAGATACCTAAGTTCGCGAAGGAGTTCCTTAGGATAAAGAGGATGGCAAGGGCGTTCAACTACCCGATGGACAAGGGAGCGAGCCTCGCGAACAATCTTATCGCGGACATGGCGCTGAGGAACAAGTTCTTCCTGTTCGTGAACTATTACGAAGTGCACGAGCCATACGTCAGTTTCGACGACAAGGAAAATCAGGACAACTTCACCGGTATAAAGCCGTACAGCGACGGACGCGTGAGGGAGCTCAAGGCGGATTACGTGTCCGAGGCGGAATATCTTGACGGACACATCGGCGCCTTGATCGAGATGCTTAAGATGCGCGGCCTCTACGAAGATACAATGATAATATTCACATCGGATCATGGACAAGCGTTCAACGAGCACGGGTTCATGTACCATGGCATATACCTTTACGACGAGATAGTCAGGGTGCCCCTGATAGTGAAGTACCCGCATAACAGGAAGTTCAAGAAGAGAAACGGATACCAGAGCCTTGTGAACATACCGGATTTCGTGCGCGACGTCATACACGGCAGCGACGACAGGAATCTCACGTCAGAAGTTGTCTTCTCGGAAGCGTACGGCAACATAGACAGACCGCCAGAGGCTTATAAGAGCAGGATGGGCTACGTGAACGCGAAGTACGAGAAGAGCAGGAAGGCAGTTTATGCGAAGGACATGAAGCTCACGGTCAACGGCAGCGAGGGCACCATAGAAGAGCTCATGGACGGCAAGAAGGATCTTGATTACAGGCACTACAAGGACAAGAAGAAGCTTGCAGCGCTCATGAATCTCATCGGAAGCCAGAGCGCACGCGAGAAATTCAAGATGCCTAAGCATAGCTTATAAAGCTGTGCAAGGCAAACTTTTACTGAGAGATGCTACACATGCAAATTGATCACTACAAGAGGTTCGTAGGCAGGGCAGCGCAGAGCGTAGCCTTTGGCAGGGAGGAGCTTACGGTAATCCTGTCGCCGCACATCGATGATATAATACTCTCGCTCTACGAGCACATGGCAGACGGCAGCCTTGGCAAGAACCTGATAGGGATTAACTTCTTCACAGCGAATTACAGCAGCGTCAAGACTGTGACCAGGCTCAGCTTCGGTGCGGTCAGCAAGACAAGCGTCCTCAGGATGTCAGAAGAGTTAATGTTCTCCAAGCACCTTGCAAAGAAGGGAATAAACTACCTGCCGTCGTTCCTTGGCATGAGGGATGCGGCGCTGAACGATTACTACAAGTTCATATTCTCTGGCATCGCGAGCAAGTGGACAGGCAAGCCGATGACGAAGTTGCACAATCTGCAAGGGTATTACAACAAGCTCGACCTGCCGACGGTGCTTGAGCGGCTGATGGTCCAGTACAGGGGCAGCGTCAGGAAGATTCTAATGCCGATGGGATTGAGCAGCCACAGGGACCACATGCTGTTCACGAAGCTGAGCCAGGACATGGACTCTGGGATAAAACTGGGCCTCTATTGCGACATTCCCTATATCCATAAGTTCGGATACGACACGATCGAGAGGCTCAAGGAACTGGCTCCTGAAGGGTACAGTAACATATCCTCAAAGATGAAGAATCCCTCGCAGAAGAGAGCTGCATTCAAGAGCATCTATCCGAGCCAATATGACAGGGCAATGGACGACGCGATAAATGAGGTAGCAGAGACAACCGGAGAGGTAGTCTTCTGGTACAGATAGGTGCAGCGTGAGCCAATGCAGGTCAACACGAAGCTTAACATCCTGATAATGCCGAACTCGCTTTACACGTTCAGGGGAGGCGAGAGATTCGTTCTTGAGCTTGCTGTCAGGCTGAAGGACAGGTTCAACATAACTATAGCGAATCCTGTCTCAAGGCTCGACGCAAGGAACGTAAGCAGGGCAGAGCTCGAGAGGCTTTATGACCTTAGAGGGGTTAGCATAGTGGACCTGCCGTGCATGAGCAGGAGGGCAAAGGTGTTTGATAGGGAGCCGTATGCCATGCGCGCGCTTACGCCATTAGGCGCGATCAAGCTGGCAAGGCTCGTGAAGAATTCGGATTTAGTATACGAGGTAAGCATAAACCCGATGATCCTTGCTTCTGTGTTGGCGGCAGCAAAGCTGTTCAACAAGAAGATGATACAAGGAGTGCACAACTTTGCGGTTTACGAATCGTTGACATCAAGGTCAGGATGGCAGCCTGCCGCATTCAACAGCGCGATAGGCAGGATACATTACTTCCATACAGTAAGCAGAAGGGACAGCAAGATGCTCAGCAGCAAGTTTGGCGCAAAGGTCTACAGGATACCAAATCCAATATTCAGGAAGAGGACCGCGGTGCGCAATGGCAAGGGCTTCGAGTGCGTGTTCGTTGGAAGGTTTGACAAGAGCCAGAAGGGGATAGACCTTCTCTGCGAGATTATAGAGAACGTCTTGCCCAGGAACAGGAAGATAACATTCAGCCTTGTAGGCGACGGCGGAGACGCGACAGACATGGTTAAGGAGCTGTGCAGGAGGTACCCGAAAAACGTGAGGCTTCGCGGCTTCCTCACAGGCGGCAATCTAGACGATGCCTACGGCTCTGCCAGCGTCCTGATCCTGACATCGAGGGTTGAGACGTTCCCTATGGTGCTGCTCGAGGCCCAGAGCCATGGTCTTCCTTCCATAGCGTTCGATATAGACGGGCCTAACGAGCTCATAACTGGCAGGAAGCAGGGCCGGCTTGTGCGCGGCTTTGATACCAACGCATTTGCGGACTGCATACTATCGTATTATAATCTCTGGCTCAAGAAGAACCAGTACCTAAGGCTGAAGAGGCAGATAGCCGATGAGGCGTATGCAAGATACGGTGCGGACAGGATAGTCAACCAGATAAGCAAGATGTTCAAGGATGTGATAGGATGAGAATCGCCATCACAGGGGGCGCAGGGTTCATAGGAAGCAGGATAGCGAAGCGCCTGCATGAAAACGGCCACGACGTGAATGTGATAGACCATCTTCAAAGGGCCAAGCAAGAGGGCATCGAGATGCTCAGGAACATAGGAGTCGATATTACAAGAGAGGACGTTACCTCACCAAATCTGGCAGAGTCTTTCAAGAGCATGAAGCCAGATGCAGTGGTGCATGCGGCAGCGTTGATAAGCGTTAAAGAGGCCGAGGAGAAGCCGGAGCTTTATGACAGGGTCAATTCCGGCGGCACGCTCAACGCACTGCTTGCTGCCAGAGCTGCCGGAGCAGGGCATTTTGTTTACATGGGCAGTTCAGCCGTATACGGCAACCCAAGGTACCTGCCGATAGACGAAAAGCATCCTACAAATCCGATATCGATTTACGGCGCTTCGAAGCTAAACGGCGAGATTTACGCGAATTACTTCAGGGCGCAGGGGATGAAGGTCTTCATACCCAGGCTGTTCAACGTCTACGGCACTGGCCAGAATCCCGAGTACTCTGGTGTGATAACAATCTTCAAGAGAAAGATAGAAGAGGGAAAGAACCTCGTTGTGTACGGCGACGGCAGGCAGACCAGGGACTTCGTGCACGTGAACGATGTTGCTGAGATCGTGTGCAAGGGAATCGAGTCTGAAGTGAGCGAGACCGTCAACATAGGCACCGGAAAGCCGGTCACGATCAATGAGATTGCCGAGAAGATGATAGAGCTCTCGGGGGCAAACCTGTCTGTAGAGCATGCAAAGGCGCTGCCGTCAGACGTCTTGGAAAGCGTTGCAGACACGAAGCTGATGGAAAGGCTTGGATTCAAGCCGAGAGTCAGCCTTGAAATAGGCCTCGGCGAATTCTTCAAGAGGCAGGAAAACTAATCCTTCCGCGCTGTTATCATTCCCATGTGCATCCACCAGCCATTGGGCCCTGGCATCAGCCTTGGCTTCGTCTGCTCGACTGAGAAGCCTGCGGATTTCAGCTTGCTGGCAAGGTTCGCGTATCCGTAATGGTACTCTATCATTATGCTGCTGAACCGTCTCAGGGTATTCTCGTCAGCGTCAAGTATTATCGGGTATTCGCAGCCCTCGCAGTCTATCTTCAATGCAGCGTCCTTGAGATCGTACCTGTCTGCTATGTCTTTGAGCGAGTTTATCCTTGTTCTCTTGCCGGATTTTGATTCGGTTACAGGCATGCCTACAGTGTTCTCCTCATGCGCAAGCCTCACGAAACCAGGCTTGCCCAAGCCCTCATTGATTACGGTTATCTTAGCGGAGAGCCTGTTTGCGGATATGTTCTTTCTTGCCACGCTGAAAGGGTGAGGATAAGGTTCAAACGCATAGACGTGCCTTGCGCCATTGAGCGCGAAATACATGGATGAATCGCCTATGCTGGCGCCGACGTCCAAAACGTCCCTGCCTTTAACGCTCAGACTTTTGTATTCCTCTTTTGCGAACTGATCGACTATGCTTGGCAGTTCGTTCAGGCCTGGCGAGTGCACGAACTTCAGCAGCTTCCCCTTATAGCCTATGGTGGCGATTCCGTTTTTGACGGACATATTTGCGCGGATTCCCTGCGCAGCAAGCAATTCCTTCTGGAATTCTAGGCTGCCGAAGAACTTTGTGTAATCGGACTTGCTTCTTAACTCGACTCTCCTGCCTGACCTAAGCATCACGGTAACGCTCTGCCTTAGGCCTGCCCTGAATAGGACAACCTGATGCCAGTTCCTTATCACCTTGCTGAACAACCTTATGTCTTCAAGTCTGCTGGCGTAAGCCCCGAATTGGTCTTTTGCGGATATGTTGTTAGGAGCGATCATGAGATTACCACGGAACTGCCTTCAGCTTCAGCCTGTGCGCGCCCATGTTGGTTAGCAGGTGCAGCATCCCTGTGAGCACTGTTATGAATAACAGGCCGTAGATTGTAGGCAGATGGCCTGCAGGCAGGGCGAACAGTATCGCAAACACGAAGAATCCGTATTGATCGAGCAGAGGCACGCTCTTCCCGCTCTCGTGGTTCATTCTGCGCTTTATGAAGCTTCCGAAGAGGTCGCCGAAGTTCGCGCCTATTGTGCTCAGTATGGCCACAGGCAGCAGGTAAGGCAGGAATATCGAGATAACGGCTCCGACAGCTATGCCAGAGACGAAGCTTGATATTGTGCCCCTTATGGTCTTGTGGTCTCCGAATATGCGCTTGCCGCGGAACTTCCTGCCCATGTCAAGCGGCTTCCCCCTGCCGAATATCACTGGAAGGCCGTTCGCTGCGTATGCAGGGAGTATGTACAGTATCGGATAGATTACTATCGAGTACACAATATCGAAGTTCAATGGAACACTTGGTTATCTCGTCTTATTGGTATTGGCATTTGCAGTATTGTTGGAGGTTCCCGGATTGCTTGGCCTGCTGCCTGTGCCGAAAAATGAGCTGATTATGCTGCCGTACAGACCGATATACAGCTGCGCTGCCGCAAGGTTGCCGCCATTTGCAGTCGCATTCGTCTTTATCACTGCCATCGCATATGAACTTGCTGCGCTGTCGACTGCGCCTGTGATGGCCGCAGTGGCATTACTTGCATGCTGCGCGGAAGCTGCCTGGCCGCCGGCGAACAGGTTCGTTAGAGCCGACAATGGACCCTGCGATGAGGCATTATAGTGCTGGACCGAGCTGTTGACGACTACACGCTTAGGGACTGTGGCGGATGGCGCACTTTCGGTTGTTGCTGTAGGCAGTACAGTGGTTGTTGCGGAGGTGGTGGGATTGACAGCTGAAACTGCTGTGCCTGTAATGTTGCCTGCAGTGGTGTTGCGTGCGGCGATAACTGCAGCGTTAGCTACGATTGACGCGGTGGTGAAGTTCTGGGGCACTGTTGTGGTTGGTGCCGTTGTGGCGGGAGCGTTTGTTGAAGTTGCCCATATCTGCGCCCATGACCTTGATGCGTAATAATTAGGGAATACCTGCCCTACCCTTATCTGGATCGTGGCATGCGCCCCATCGACGGTCTGGGACGTGTTCGGCAGCATCGAAAGCTGCTGTATGAGCGTGCTGCCCTGATAAATATTGATCATTGCGCCGCTGATGCCTTGGCTGTTCGGGTACCCGAGATTCACAAGGGTTATGTTGAACTGCCCTGATGTGAAGGACTGCCCAGTGTAGAGCATGCCCGACGACACGTTATAAGACTGTGGGATTGTTGTTGGTACTGTTGTTGGCGCGGTCGTGGTTGTTACTGCGCCCCAAGTCTGCTCCTTCAGCCAGACGCCGGCAGATGTTATGTTGTATATGCTGATGCCCGAGATCGCGGTAGACTGGCCTATCGTATATGGGCCGAGAATTGTGCTGTTGACCTTCAGCCATGCCTGCGAAGCGCCGGCAGAGAAATTGTATATGGAATCATATGCGAGATTGATCTGCTGGCCTATTGAGTAGGGGCCGTATATCTGATAAGTAATTGTTGTGGTTGGCGGGACAGTTGTCTGGACTGTAGTTGATGGCACGGTCGATGATGTTGTTACTGAGGTGGTTGATGCCGGGATTGTAGTGGACACTGTAGTGTTTGGGATATTCGAAGGGATTGTCGTAGTTGTTGAGGTGGTGTTGATCGGTATCGTTGTCGTGGGCGCTGACGTTGTTTGGACGGTGGTTGAAACTGACGTTGAGACGCTTGTGCTGGCTGTCGTAGACACGGTCGTAGACAGGGTTGTGGTGGTGTCTACCGTTGTATTATTGGGCGCTGCAGCTGCAGAAAGCGCAAAAACAACGGAGAACAAGACCACTGCAAAGACTGCAGCATTTTTGCCACTCATCAGCACACACGAATGTAATCCTACTTCCAAGTCTAGCTATTTAAGGGTTGTTGTGGCCTGCACACAAAGGTTAAATATCTAGAAAGACGCGAGACAAACACATAAGGGTAGATAGAATGGAATGGACAAGACCGGCAGCGGCAACAGACACGAGGCTAGCTATAGCCTAAGCAGTTTCCTCAGAGGCAACATACAGGTAAGGGAGTACAGGCCAGGACTCATTCCTAAAGAGACCGTAGATGCGCTGGTTAGCATAGCGATCCGCAGCTTCGGCAATGGGATGGGCAGGGAAGAGGTCGTAGAGCACATAATGCCGAACGACCTGGTTCTGGTAGTGTACGACGACGGCGAGCCTGCGGGATTCGCCGGCCTGAAGCGCGGAAGAAAGGGCAGGGATAGCGCACTACTCTTGAAGGCATCCGTGCTAGACTACAGCATTACTGGCCGGTGGCGTCTACAAGCAGATAACCAAGGCAAGGATACTCCACGGCTTGGATGACGGCTGCGAGCTCGTAATGGTAAGGACGCAGAACCCGAGAGTGGAACGAGGGCTGGTTGACGCGCTAGACGAGCTGAAGGGAGACGGCCGGATAACGGACTATATCATGCATAGGGAGGTATGCAAGGGCGTCTTTGGCAGGATGCTTACCATGATGATTCCCGAATCGATGCACAAACCGACCAACAGGCTTTACAGGAGCTTGCTGGAATATAAGAATGGAGACTGCTTCGAGATCAGCGCATACGTCAGGACGCCGGCAATGGACGAGAAGGAAAGAAAGGAGCGCGACGAGAGGGACAGATGCAGCGGCTTTGATGTGGGGTCCATGTGCTACTGAACAGGGGTTAGCCGAGCCTGCCCTCGGCCATCCTCTTCGAGCCGCCGCCCTTGGATGCCGTTCTTGCTTTGGTCTTGGTTAGCCGCAGATCGCTGAAAATAAGCCAGTTTGGGTTGCTATTTATTTCCAAAAATATGGTCTTACTCTACCGCGCAAAAATATAATTTAATAGCAATTTTAGGATTTGACGTCGTAATATCAACCGCGCAAAATATAGAAATGTTTAAATAGACGTAGTTATACATATTACTATGCCTAACGGAGACCCAACCTATTCGAGGGGCCAGATAAACAAGGCAGGAAGAATCCTAAGTAGTAGCGGGTATCCTGAAGAGGCGGCGCCCGGATATCCGGAGGAAAAAATAACATGGGCATTAAAGGTTCTGGACTACTGGAGAGCTCTCCATAGCTATCCGATGCAGGTCTTTTATATGCGATTAAAAACCGTTGCAAAAAAAATTGATAAGCATGCCTTAACCTCTCAACGCTTGAAACGTGTTTATTCCATCCTTGCTAAATTGAGGAGACCGTATCATGGGCGCAAACCTACAATGGAGCTTTATCAGATGCAGGATATCGGGGGGTGCAGAGCCGTATTATCAAATGTCAAATTAGCTAAGAAGCTGGCTAGGGATTACTATATTAAGGGAGAGCTAAAGCACAAGCTCGTCGGCAGAAAGGACTATATTGATCAACCAAAAGAAGACGGGTATAGAGGCATACATTTGATTTATAAGTATAATAGTGACAAAGAAAACAAAAAAAAATATAACGGTATGTTGGTAGAGGTCCAGATAAGATCGAAATTGCAGCACCTCTGGGCAACTGCAGTTGAGACAACAGGTCTCTTTACAAGATACGCGCTTAAGTCGAGCGAGGGTTCGCCGGAGTGGTTAGAGTTCTTTAAACTTGTTAGTTCCGCATTTGCTAGAATTGAAAAGTATCCGATTGTTCCTGATACGCCACGAAATGAAAGAGAGCTATACTTAAAGATTGCGCATATGGAGCAATCGTTAAAAGTCATAGATAAGATGAGAGGTTGGTCACACGCATTAAGGATATTTAGAGAGCAAACCACAAAGAAAGGTGAAGTCAGGTTCTTCTTATTGGAACTGGATATAGACAGCAAAAAACTCACTATCCGCACATACACTAAAAAGGAGGAGCAGAAGGCACTCGATGAATACGCAGTCCTCGAAAATAAATATAGGGGCAGAAAGGAGTATGACGTAGTTCTCGTAGGTGTGGCTGCCGCCCATGATTTGGAGAATGCCTATCCTAATTATTATGCTGATACGAACGAGTTCTTAGAGCACCTTACTAAAATTACAAGAAAGTATAACTGAGGAATGTTTAATATGCCCATTAAATTATTGTTTGACGCTGGGTTATCCCAAATATTGAAGAGGCGAAGGCGCCAGATGAAAAAATCGAGATGGAAGCTTCCAAAAATGAAGAAATTATAGTTACGAAAGATTGGAAGCCGATAAAGATAAGAAAAAGTTATTATAAGGGATTTTATTATGATGATGGATTTGCATGGTTTAGACATAGCCCCGAATTGAGGGGTGGCCACATCTTTGTCAAAGATACTAACGGCGAAAGGTTTGAGTGGTGTGCGGATACTGTATATACAGTCTTACAAGAGCTATCTGTGCTAAATCCCAATAATCCGCAGTTATTAGGATTTGATGTATGGGTAGTTGATGGGAAAGAATTAATGAGAGGGTAAATTGCGATAAGCGTACGGGGTACATATGGTTCTTGCACCATCAGGGCGTTGCTATTTTTACTCCATTTTATGATCTGAGCATTCTATTTTGCACAGCAAGAAGATTCTGGACCTATATGAACCTCCCCTCGGCCATCCTCTTTGATCCGCCGCCCTTGAACGTTTTTTTATTCGACTTGGCATGGCTGTTTGCCATGTCAAGCGCGTTTTCTTTTGATTCTGCGCCTGTAATAGCGACTATGTCATTCTGCTTGTTGTAGAGGAGCGCCGCCTTCTTAGTGTTCTGTTCGACGAACATGGTAGCTATCTTCCTGAGCATGTTCCTGTCCATGCCCAGTTCCTTTGTCAAAAGGTCCTTGCTTGAGGATTCGTTATGCAGATCTCGCGCCACGAACTCCGCGAGCTGGCCCTCCATTGACGAGAATTTGTTCCTGTAGTCCTTGAGCTCCGTGAGCTTCGAAGACAGGCCCTCATGAAGCTTGTCTCTGTCTACATTTGCCGCCTTTGCTACGGAGTCTATGCTTCTCTCTAGGCCGTTGATATGTTCCAGCGCTGCCGGTCCTGCTACAAACTCTATCCTGTTGATGCCGTCGTGTATCCTCGCCGTGCTGGTTATCTTTATTATGCCGATTGTGGATTCTCGACCCGCTAGATGGAGGCCGCCGCACGCCTCAGCGTCTATTAGCTTGCCCTTGAGGTCGTCGACCCTTACGATCCTGAGCCTTGAAGCAGGGACCCCATGTCCTTGGTATATTGAAAAGCCGTATTTGGTCTCTGCGTCCTTCCTGTCAAGTTCATCGACGCTGACCTTTATTCCGTGCAAAATGTATGAATTTGCAGTTGCTTCTATTTCACGGACCTGCTCGTCGCTCAACTTCTCGTAATGCGATATGTCGATGTGCGCCTTGTCTGCAGATTTCTTTGCGCCCTCCTGCCATGCATGCTTGCCGAGTATGCTTCTTGCGGCTGCGCTTATGAGATGCGTTGCGGTATGATGGGCCATGAGCCTTGCCCTGCGCTCAGTGTCAACGTCGCAGCGGACCTTCGCCCCTGTCTTGAAGTATGCTGGCTTGTCCAATATGTGGACTATTATGCCGTCAGCGCTCTGCACGTCCTTGACCGGTATGCTGTCAATTGTGCCCATGTCCGCTTCCTGACCTCCGCTCTCAGCATAGAACGGAGTCTTGTCAAGCACAACGCAATTCCCTGATGCCCGGAGCACCTTTGATTCTGAGCCAACGGCAAAGTTGTGGTAGAATAATTTCTCGGTCTTTGGGAGACCTTCCAGATTTATGTCAAACTGCTTGGGCTCCTTCTTCTTTGCCACGAAGTCGCTCTTCACTATCTCGGTGTATACCTCTTCGGGTATCTCGAGCTTCGCGCCCTTCGATGAAGCCACAGAGCTTATGAACTCGGGAGTGACGCCGTTGCTCTCGTAAAGCGTCTTGATGTATTCCTTTGTGAGCTTCGTCTTCTTCTCTATTATCTGGTCGACTATCTTGTGCGCGGATGCCTTTGCGTTCTCGTACCTCTTGCGCTCCACGTCTATGACTTCCTGTATCTCGTCGAGGCTGTCGCCCTGGCCAGGGAACACCTTGCTCAGGTCCTTCGACATGAGCTCCATGAGCTTCACCATCTCGAACTCCATGTTGTACTTCTTCATGAAGTCGAACGCCCTCCTCAGTATTATCCTTAGGTTATAGCCCCCGCCGACGTTGCTCGGTAGCGCGCCGTCGGTTATGCCGAAGAGCAGCGACCGCGCATGATCCGCTATGGCGTATGAAGCCTGCATCGGCTTTATGATCCTATTATAATCTGATTCCGACACTCCGTGCTTGTCGAGTATCCTCTTCTCGAAGCCTGCTACATCCTTTATCTCGCTGACGTCTACCTTCCCGAACTCTGCCGCTATCTTGGAATATAATTTGTGGTCTGGCTTGATGCCTGTGCTCTTGTAGATATATTCCAATTCTTTCCTGAATACCGCATCGTATGCCGTCTGCGTGCCTGCATAGAACCACATAAGCCTCTCGAAGCCCCAGCCAACGTCGACGACCTTGCCCTTCAGCTCGCTGATCTTGCCGTCCTGGTACTCGAACTGCGTGAAGACGTTGTTCACGAGCTCAAGCCCGTTGGCAAACCCTTCCAGGCACGGCCCGAACTCTGAGAAGTCTCCCATTGCCCATACATCTTCAACGTACGTTAGATCTTTCTTCTTCACGCCAAGCACGTTCACAAGGAAATCATAATCAAGCTCTATCGTCCTGTCGCGCCAGTACCCTGCTTTCGGGTAATCGAAGGCATGCTGGCCTGCCATCATAAAGGATGTGAAATGCCTTCCAGTCACTCCCACATTAGGTATGTCGTTGAACCTCATGCATATCTGGGGCACAAGCAAGGGATTTGCATTGTACTCGAAGCTTATCCGTCCGTTCTCTATCCTCTGGAAGTCCTGTATGCTCGCTATCGTGAAGTAAAGGTCCTGCCTCCATCTGCTAACGACCGGATATCTCTCTATTATCGCATGTCCTTCATCTTTGAAGAACTTAGAGAACTTGTTCCAGAATTCGCTGTACTCTATGTCTTTCGTCCTGTCGCGCATGAATGAGTACGGCTCATGCGAAGGGTCGCCGCAAAGTTCCCTCTCGCTGTCGATAGTCCAGAAGTACTTGTTGCACTCCTTGCACTGCTTCCTCTCGAAGCCCTTCTCGGTGAACGTCTTTACAGTATAGTATTCCTTCGGCTTCTTCGAGAAGTCCTGCCTCAATTCATCTTTATTGATCATATAAGCCCTTTTTGCGGCCACCATGCCTTGCACTCCTTGCCGAAGAAGACGCAGAACTTGCACTTCCACTGCTCTTCCTCAGGCACTGGCATTGCCTCTCGCTCGCCGTTCCAGTATTTCAGTACGTATGTTATTATCTCCTGCATTTCGAGTTTGTCATAGCTGAATTTATATAGTTTTATCTCCTTGCCAGTGAACTGGTTGATGTACCTTATGTGCAATGAGTCGCTGATCCTGCTCAACAAAGGGATTATCCCGAAGAACCTCTTGGCAATGGCGTCTATGCTCTGCAGCTTCTTGTCTACGCTAAGCGCATCGAGCTGTCGGATGAATTCCTCTGTAAGCTTCATCTCGCTTGTCCTGTACGCCCTTATGAAATTATCTGCAGTGTAGTTGCCTGACTTTATGTCCTCGAGCATCTTCCTGTAGACCATCAGTTGGACCTTGTGCGTCAGGGTTTGGGCCTCTGATGGTATGTTGTGGTTGGCCCTTGTCTTGTCTTCCGTGAGAAGTGTCTCGTTGTTCTTTATGTCAATCTGGTCTATCTTGCCCACGACCTTGTAGCCTCCGATAGACCCGTATATCTGGACCTCTCTGGTCTTCTTGTTCGTTTGCAGGGCATTGAGCGCCATGTAGCTCGTGTACAGGCTCTTGTAGAGAAAGTCGGGGTAGCTCTTCGGCATCAGGATTATAGGTACGTTGACCTCGCCTTCCAGTTCTTCGTGTATCAGCCTGCCCTCCTTTATCTCTTTGGATATCGTCTTGGCGCCGTACCTGTAGTTGTACTCCATCTGGCGCTCGCACCAGTACTGCGAGGCTATGTCCGAGACGCGGATGCTGCTTTTGTGTAGCTCGTTCAATACGCCCAATCGCACACCTTTTATGATGAATCAGCCCGCCCTGTTGTCGTCACAGCCAATGGCTCAGCGATTACCTCAATCATCACTGATTGATATTGAGAAAATAGGTATAAATCTCAATGCCTTATGCGCTTCATGGCCAGCTTGAACACTACATACATGACTATGGCGAATACGCCTATGGCAGCCATGACTATCTCGGCGCTCTTCGCCGACAGCAGATAGTACCCGAACGCTATTAGGACTGAGTCCCATATCACGGATCCTGTTATCGAATATAGGAAGAACTTCTTGAGCGGCATCTTTGCGAACCCTGCGGGGAAGCTCATCAGCGTCCTGAGCACGGGTATCAGCCTTGAGAAGAACACAGCTGCTACGCCATTCCTCGCGAACCATGTATCGAACGCGTCAAGAGATGACTTCTTAACGTGGAACCTTTCCAGATGCTTGTAAACTATGTCCTTGCCTATCACATAGCCGATAGTATAATCGATTATGAGGCCTCCGGTGCTGCCGAGCAGCGCAAAGACGAACGCAAGGAACACGTTCATCGTGCCCTTCGCGGCAAAGTAACCGGCAAGCGGGAGCACGATCTCGCTCGGCACTGGGAGCGATGCCCCTTCCACAAGCATAAGGCCGAACACTGCGAGATATCCGTGCGCAGCCATGAGCTGCGTGACAGTCGCATTCGCATCGGTGAACAGATCGGTTATGTTCGGCAGTATTGCCAGAAGAGGTAGCATCGAATCGATAACGATTGTGAGAATACGAATATAAAGATTGGCTTATCATCGGCACAACCTATAAGTATTGAGAATCCGACATCATACCATGGCAGACGAGCGAAACGTTGTCAGGGCCGGGGCGGCCGCGCTGATAGAGGACAGCAGCGGCAAGGTCCTGATAGCGAAGCGCGCCACGTATCCGGAAGGCATCTGGGTGCTGCCTGGCGGCGGGATAAACTTCGGCGAAAAGGCGGAAGACGCTGTAGTGCGCGAGATAAAGGAAGAGACAGGCCTTGATATCAAACCAGTTGAGCTCATCGATGTCTACGAGATGATACTGCCGAGGCTGAGCGTTCACAGGATAATATTCTTCTACAGAGCAAAGCTTGTCGGAGGGACTGCAAAGCCCTCAACAGATATAGCGGACATAAGGTGGCTGAGGCCGAACGAGATTGCCCTCCTTGACAATCTCGGAGATACTGTCCTTGACGTCCTCAAGATGGCGAAGCTCCTCTAGGTGGTTCTATCAAGGTCATAAAGTTTTACGAAGGCACCGGCCCTATGAAGCTCAGGGTTGACACTCTCGACGACCTCTGGACGATACAGCGCATAATATTTGCCGGCGATCACGTTAAATCCGAGAGCGAGCGAAAGTTCAAGTCAAATGAGACAGACGAGGGTGAGATGAAGAAGGTGATCATAACGCTCGATGTCGAGAAGACAGAGCTTGACAAGAACGCGATACGCCTTAGGATAATGGGCAAGATAATAGAGGGAAAGCCGGAGGAGTTCATAAAGCTGAGAAGCTACCACACCCTGAACATAGCGCCGGGAGACGTACTTGAGATACAGAAACCCGCATGGAAGTCGTACATCGTAGGCGTAGTCAGGAACGCAGTATCGGATTCGAAGAAGCCGAGGCTCGGGCTTATAGTAGTGGATGATGAGAAGGCATTACCTGCATACATGCTCGGCTATGGGATAGAGTTCAGGAACGAGATATACAGCAGGCTGAGCAAGCGCATGACGCCAAAAGACTTCCAGGAGCAGCAGAAGAAGTATTTCGAAAATATTCTCGACCACGTCTCGAAGATGAACGTTGATACTGTGGTAATCGCAGGCCCGGGATTCACGAAAGACGACATAAAGAAATACGGGGAGGACAGCGGCATCATAAAGAAGATCCAAAAGAGGCTGATATTCGAAAGCGTGAGCAACTCGGAGCGCTCAGGGATCTATGAGCTTGTAAGAAGCGACAAGGTTGCCAGAATACTGGAAAAGGAACGCATAAGGATAGAGTTCAAGCTGATGGAAGACTTCCTGACAAACCTAAGCACCATGCGCTCGAAGTACGGCGTAGACAACGTGAATCATGCTATAGAAAACGGCGAGGCGAGCACGGTGCTCGTCAACGACAGCGTCCTTGGCGACCAGAAGATTCAGGAGCTGCTCTCTAAGGCAGAAGAGCAAAGGATAAACATAGAGGTATTCAACTCGAGCGATGAGGTTGGCACGCAACTGCATTCGTTCAAGGATGTCGCCTGTATAGGCTGATCACATTCTCATATAGGCTTCTGCTGCCCCTCTAAGGTACAAAGCCGCGCTCTTCATGACGAGAACGTCATTGTTGTTCCCCTCTCCGACCTTTACGCGTATGCCGCCTTCCACGTCTATAGAGAACTGGTTTGTGCCTATGGCCTGGTTGATGAACAGCATGGTCTTGTATACGTTCTCGCCGTTTAAACCGCCGGCAAAGGTTATGCCCTTGTCGAACCCGTTCGCGCATAGCGCGGCGAACGCCTCAGACGCGGCTTTCACATCCATCATCTTCCCCATGCCTCCTGATGCGTCCAATATTATGTAATCTATATTCTCGTAATAGTTCGAGACTAAGTTGCTGGCAGCCTGGTCAGCAGCCATGCCAGAAGCTGAATTGGGCTTTACCTGAAGTATGATCTTCATCTCAGGATATGCCTTCTTTATCTTCTGGACCTGCGCAGGGCCGTTCGGCGATGGGTATAGGCCATTGAGCTGCAGCCCGTTGAGCAGCCCTCTTGAGTATATGTCGTTCATCTCCAGCACCCTTGCTATGTCTGAGAAGACTCCGGTTGTATCCGGCGTGTAATAGTGCAGCACTGAAAAGACCGACCCCTGCGCCTCCCTGAGAAGCTCCGGCAGCCTGTTTATGTGCGGCATGCGCTTGTTGCCTTCGCTGTGGCCGAATGTCAAGACCTTCTTCGAGCACTGGAATCCCAGGCTTGCCATGGGCTCAGACTCTTTGTTCATGCCGTAGAACCTGAAGAGGCTTATCAGCTCGACTACCTCTTCCTTGGTTGAGGGGCCTGAAACGCAGACGTAGGGATTTTCCTTCGAAACCATCATGCAGTCTAATCAGTTGCATGTAATATATATAACTGCCGAATGGTTTTGTCGTCGATTTATCGACTGCAGCCGGCATTTCTGCAGAAATTCTTGAACAAAAGATTTAAATATTATGCGTGTTGTAAGTAAATTCAGTTAGTACTTTGACAAGTACGAAAACGGGATAGGGGCAAAAAAATGCAAACACGCCAACAGGGGATGTGGAGATACACAAACTTTGTAGGTAGCGTTAGCATTAACTCATTTAACGTATTAAAGGCCCCGATTATACACCGTTCTGCCGCATAAATCGTTTCAGATTTTCAGGGTGGTTTATGTGGCACAACTGGTATATACGAGAGTAGTCTATAAGGAAGCTAAACTAAACGAGCGCGAGCGCTTGCTCATGTTCGAGATTGGCAAAGATAGGATAGACTCTGCATCAAGCTTCGTTAACTACGTTTACGAGGTTTACGGCTTCTCGAAGAGCTCTGTCTGGTACAACTTGAACAGGCTCAAGGAGCTTGGCATCCTGGACTTCGCGAACAAAGATGAAGTAGGCAAGCCTCTATGCCTGACAAGGGCAGGGCTCAACGAGATGAACGAGATAACGCTTGGGAACAGGGGAGATGGCAGGCATGCTAATGGAGCGGATGTAATGCTCTAACAGCGTCTGGGTGGAAAGGTTTGGGGCCGGCAGGGGTGCCGGCTCCTTTATGTTTAGAAAAGGTGGCTAGGATGAGGATGAGCGAAAAGGAGCGCGAGGTTGTAAGGCACGGCCTGATCATAGAGGCAGACTGCGGAGACGATCTCAGAGTCAAGATGGACGATAAGATCAAGGACTGCATGCAAGAAGGGCTTGGCAACACATGCTACATAAGAATCGTAATATCCGGAGCGAAGCTTCCGCTCGACAGCCAATCCGGCCTGCGAAGGTTTGAGGACCAGGAGCGCGACATAGGCAGCGCTTGGGACAGCAAAAGAGAGCCAGAGCAGTACAAAAAGACGTTCGTAGGGTTCTATTACGGGATTTACGACACTGCGATGCTGAAAGAGTACGAAAAGGGCGAACAGAAGCCTGGGCGCTGCGATTACTACAATCAAAACAGGATGCATGGCTGGCTGCTCAGGGCGCTAGGCGTAGAGGAGAGGCCGGATCATGCAGACGAGATCCGCACAGAGCTTCGCAAAAAGCTTGATGATGATGTTACGGCCGTCACTAGCAGCTTCCTGATAGACACGGAGAGGGGCCAGAGCGGGATCTACAAGTACCATGAGGTATACGACATGCTGAAAGGAGGGGCAACGGCGATGCTTTACGTCAACGTCACAACTAAAGAGAGGAAGGACCGTGTGCACGAGATAAGCGTAAGAGCAAGGAATGTCTTGCGAGCCTCATCTTCAATGGGTTCAAGTCCTAATGATGAGCTGAGAGTGCCTGCTCATGCGTGATAGATGGCCTTTGCGCGCTCCATCTTGAGAAGCGCCGCCTTCCTTCTGCTGCCGCCTGTGCCTGAGTAATTCCCAAGAGCGCCATTGCTCTTGATTACTCTGTGGCATGGTATCTTTACCGGCAAAGGATTCAGCTTTAGTGCCGTGCCCACGGCCCTGTATGCATTCGGATGCCCTGCCATCTTTGCAAGCTGCTTGTATGTTATTGTCTGACCTTTCTTTACGGACATCGTGGCGGTCAGAACGCGCTTCTGGAAATCGGTAAGACCGTGCCTGTCCAGCTCTTTTAGGATTTGGGCCCTGTCCATGAAGTCGTTTCGCATGGCAACTTTATATAACTTGATTTTGTTACTATTCCAGTGATGCTATGGCAGTTAATGACAACTCGAACTTAGTGGTGTGGCTCGACGGGAAGCTTGTGAAATGGAACGATGCAAAGGTCCCCATATTGACACACTCGTTGCAGTACGGCAGCGGCATATTCGAGGGCATGAGGGCATACGACACGCCAAAAGGCGCAGCGATCTTCAGGCTGCAGGATCACGTCAAAAGGTTCTTAAGATCGGCGAAGATATACGCGATGCCTTTGAAATTCGACCAGAAGCAGATAGAGGACGCAATAGTAAAGACTGTCAAGGCAAACAAGCTCAAGTCATGCTATATACGCCCGTTTGCATTCTACGACGACCAGCAGATAGGGCTGCGCACAACAGGAAAGAAAACGAGCGTGTTTGTGGCAGCTCTGCCGTTCGGGGCTTATTTCGGGAAGGGGCGCGACACAGGGATAAAGTGCAAGACATCGACGTGGCACAGGATCAATTCCTCCATACTTCCACCTGGAGCAAAGGTTAGCGGCAACTACATAAACTCGATAATGGCCAAGATCGAGGCTGAAGCCTCTGGTGCAGACGAGGCGATCCTGTGTTCAGTTGAGGGATACGTTGCGGAGGGCTCTGGCGAGAACATATTCCTAGTGCAAGACAACAGGCTGCTTACGCCCCCGAAAGATGCGGACATACTTCTCGGGATAACAAGAGATTCGATAATAAAGATCGCGGAGAACCTTGGCTATGCGGTAGAGGAGAGGAACATCCACAAGGAGGAGCTTTACACTGCTGATGAGGTGTTCTTCACAGGCACGGCTGCAGAGGTCACCCCCATAGTCTCAATCGATGGGAGGCATATTGGCAACGGCAAGCCCGGCCCGATAACCAGGATGTTCGCAGAGAAGTACTCCGATGTGGTCAACGGCAGAAACGAGGAGTTCTCTGGCTGGCTCACCTACGCCTGACAGGACATACAAACAGATTTAATTGTTGAGAACAGATAAGGTTCGTGATAGCTTGGCGGATTACTGGAAGATTGACAAGAAGCTAATAGAGCACATATGCGCGCTTGCCAAGCTGACGCCAACAGAGAAGGAGAAGGATGCATATCTTAAGCAGATATCGGACGTGCTGGACGCCTTCAAGGTATTGAATGAAATTGATGCTGAAGGTGAGCACGCATTCCATCCTACGAAGATAGAGAATGTCTGGAGAGAAGATAGGGTAGTGAAAACCAAGTGGGACCCGCTTGGGAACAGCAAGAACAAAGAAAACGGTTACTTCAAGGGCCCGAAGATAGTCTAGGTGGTTATGTTAATAGCGACAGTAAGAGATTATCTTGAGGCAGTTAAGTCTGGTGAGATAAAGGCAGAGGACTTTTTGCCTGAGGCAATTCAAAAAGCAGAAAGGATACAGAAAGCTTATTCTCCGTTCATAACCATAGACAAGAAGGCACGGCCATCTGCATCAAAGGGCCCTCTTTACGGGCTGCCAGTATCGATAAAGGACAGCATCTGCACGAACGGCATGCAGACGACCGCAGGGTCGAAGATCCTGGAAGGGTACATCCCGCCATTTGACGCCACATGCGTCACAAGGATAAAGGACAGCGGCGCTGCGATAATAGGAAAGACAGCCATGGACGAGTTTGGCTTCGGCACATTCTCGACAAATTGCGCCTATGGCGCGCCGAAGAACCCTCTTGATATAGAGAGGTCATGTGGAGGGAGCAGCGGAGGCGCAGGATGCATAACAGCTGCTGCGGATTTCCCGCACATCGCGATAGCGCAATCCACAGGAGGCAGCATAACAGCGCCCGCGGCATTCACCGGAACTGTCGGGCTTACCCCCACCTATGGCAGGGTCTCGAGATACGGCTTGATTGATTACTCGAACAGCATGGACAAGATAGGAGTTATCAGCAAGTGCGTCTACGACTCTGCGCTCATGCTATCCGTGATATCCGGCCACGACCCGCTTGATTCCACAAGCAGCGAGGTAAAGAGCGAGGACTTCACTAAACACCTAAATTCAGATGTCAAAGGGATGAAAATTGCCTTGCCGAAGGAGTACTTCTCTAGCGGGATTGATCCTAAGATAGCCAAGCTCGTTAGGGACAAAGCAGAAAGGCTGCAACAGCTAGGGGCAAAGGTAGAGGATGTATCGCTGCCTCTGACGAAATACGCGATGCCAGCATATTACATGATCGCGTTGAGCGAAGCATCGACCAACCTCGCGAAGTTCTGCGGACTTAGGTACGGTCTTCAGAAAGAGATACAGGGCAACTTCGACGAATACTTCTCAAAAATAAGGACAGAGGGATTCGGCGAAGAGGCAAAGAGAAGGATAATCTTCGGCACATACGCGAGAATGGCAGGTTACAGAGATGCGTATTACCTCAAGGCGTTCAAGGTCAGGGCGAGGATAATAGATGAGTTCAAGAAGACATTTGCGAAATACGATGCACTGATAACCCCGTCGATGCCGATACTGCCTCCGAAATTTTCCGATATCAGCAAATTGAGCCCGATACAGATCTACAACATGGACATAATGACGACTGCGCCCAACATGGCTGGGATGCCGACGCTCTCAGTGCCTATAGGAAAGATAGACGGACTGCCTGTAGGCATGCAGATAATATCTAATCATTTCATGGAGGGCAAGACGATAGCGATAGGCGCCAAGATAGAGGAATTGAAATGAGCGTAATGATCGGCGTAGAGGTCCACACGCAGCTCAACACAGAGAGCAAGATATTCTGCAGCGACAGCACTGACGCAAGGGACAAGAAGCCGAATGAAAACACATGCCCGATATGCCTGGGCTTCCCTGGATCGAAGCCGAAGCTCAACAAGCGCGCATTGGAATTCGGCATGCTCATAGGATTGGCGCTCAACTGCAAGATAACAGGGACTATGTTTTTCTCAAGGAAGGCATACTTCTATCCTGATCTGTCGAAGAACTACCAGATAACGCAGTATGAGGCACCTGTAGCGACAGAGGGCCATCTCGCTATCGGAGATGAGAAGATAAGGATAAGGAGGGTGCACATAGAGGAAGACCCTGCCAAGCTGATGTACGTTGACGGAGACATAAACACGGCGAAGTACGTCATAATGGATTACAACAGGGCAGGCACGCCACTTGCGGAGATAGTGACAGAACCCGACTTCACGAGCCCGAAGCAGGTGAGGGCATTCCTAGAGAAGATGTCCTCGATACTTGAACACCTTGGCGTTTACGATTCCTCGAAAGAGGCATCTCTCAGAGTCGACGCAAACATATCCGTCGACGGCGGCGAACGAGTCGAGATAAAGAACATAACAGGTTTCGAGAACGTTGAGAAGGCTCTGAGCTTCGAGCTGGTAAGGCAGAACGGCCTAAGAAGGGTCAACGCTACAGTAAAGAGGGAGACGAGGCACTTCAACGCAGAATTAAAGACAACATCGGCGCTCAGAACAAAGGAATTTGAAGAGGATTACGGCTATATCTTTGACCCGGATCTGCCCACGATAGTTGTAGGCAAGGACTGGGTGGAGGAGCTTCAGGCAAACATGCCAGAGCTTCCAGATCAGAGAGTAGCAAGGTTTATTAAGCAGTACAAGCTGAACGATTATACGTCAACAGTTCTTGTCTACACCGACAAGTGCCTTGCAGATTTCTTTGAGGAGAGCTGCAAGCTGTACAAGAAGCCGGAAGTGGTATCGAACTGGTTGATGAATTACATACTAAAGAGCCTCAACTGGCGCTCGGAACGCATAAGGGATTCAAAAGTAAAGCCAGATACGTTCATAGAGATGCTGAAGCTCATAGAGGATGGCAAGATAACGGAAAGGTATGCGAAGGAGCTGGTAAAAGAATATGTCGACACCGGCACATCGCCAAAGAAGCTCGCTGAGAAGAATATAGTAAAGATGTCTGAAGCGGACGTTGAGAAGATTGTTGTTCAGACATTGAAACAGAACAGTAATGTAGCAGAAGAATACAAAGCAGGAAGGAAGGAGTCATTGCAGTTCCTGATAGGTAAGGTGCTGGCAGCAACGAACAAGCAGGCTGACCCCAACATTATAAGGAAGTTGCTGCTAAAGGAATTGGAAAGCAAGTAAGTTGGCCATGCCTTGATAGCTCAGTAGGTAGAGCGATCGGCTGTTAACCGATAGGTCGCAGGTTCGAGTCCTGCTCAAGGCGCCTTATGCTTTTAACTTTTTCTAAGAACCCATATATATTTGGGAGAACATACTAATTAGGTGTTATGATGAGGACAAAAGACAACCTATGCCATATAAACATGCCGATTGGTGCATTCACACCGCTGTTCAACTTTAATAAGAAAGTTTTTGAGGCGCTGGAATCTGCTGGGATTGATAGCGGCATGACAGGCCTGGGTAGCACTATAGGACTCGATTTAATATCGAGGTCAAACATACATGCAATGATCCACAATGCATGTGACCTTGATACACTTGATGTGAAAACTATCAAGGAGAAGATTCTGCCCATTGCAAGGATAGATGGGATAGAGAAGCGCAAAAACCTTGAGGAAAACATGGTGCTTGCCTCAAAAATTTACTTGGAGTTTGAGAGAAAGTACGGTCAGGGCGATGCGGTTCTTGAGCTGCTTCAGGATACTGATATGGTTGGTGAGGATCTGTGGGATCTCTTCGAAGGCTATTACAAGAGAAGTATCAACAAAATGATTTCAGAGCTTTGTGCTGGAGTTAGAGTAATTGCTGCAGCAAAAGATGTGGAAGAATTTTTGGGCAACAGAGGGCTTAGCATACGCAAGATGAGCTCAGAGTAGCTTTAACGGCTTCGTGAACTGGTCTATCTCGCTGCCTTTCCAAGGACCTACGCCGAGAGCAGTCTTGCTGCCTGGAGGTATTTCGGTTAAACCTGCATCAGTGACAAGAGCTGCAGGTATCTTCTTGTATTCAAAGGCCTTGTAGAGCTTGACTAGAGAATCTTCATCAGAGACCTTAAGGACTATCTTTTTCTCTCCTGTCTTCAGCCATTCGTCTGCTATTTTCTTGTTTGCCTTCTCGGCCTCGAAAAAGCCCATCAAAGAGGCATGGCACGCCTGCGCTACTGTCTTGCCCTTGCTCATCTCAAGGTCGGATCTTATTATGATCGCCTGCTTAATCTCCTCTTCGAGCTTCATGATTTTATTTACCTTGCAGTGTTTTTATTCGTATCGCACTATGTGCCGATGCCTATTACATACATTGCTGCCTCGTTTAGCCCGTCAAACCCGAAGAACTCTTCGGCATGCCTGCAGAGGAAGCCCACACCATTTATGGATGAGAGGATGTCACATACCTCAGGCACCGGTTCCACGCTTGACGTTTATGCTGTGGATTTCCTCTTCTCTTCTGTTGCTATGAATATGCCTGGACGCATGAACTTGGCCTTCTTTGCCTTGCCTTCCGGATCGAATATGTCAGAGTCGTTTACCCTGTAGACATTGACGTTGCTTATGCCAGAAGCTATGCGCGCCATCTCCAATGACTCTGTGTAAGCCTTCTTCTCCATGTCCGTTGTCACATAAAGGTAGAGCTCTTTGCCGTTCTTTACTAGCTTGACTATGTTCCTTATGTCATCCATAGTCCCTGCAACGCTCTTCTCGATGTCCTCGCTCTTTTTGTTTATCAGGCTCTTGTTAGAGGTTGGCCAGCCGTTTTGCAGCGGCTCCTTGTTCATCTGCTTAAGCACCTCAGCGGAGACGTCCGGCATGAACGGATACAGCATGCTTGCCTGCGTTGAAAGGAACTGCTTTACCAGTTCGTTGTTCTTGCCTCCGCGCTGCTCGTACCACGAGAGGTCATTGTTCATCTCGTAGAACGCAACCTGTATCGTCTTCCTTATCTCGAATGAATCCATGCTTGCAGTAACCTCGTCTATCCTTGAGTTGAGCTTCGATGCGAGCCAAGTGTCAATTATCTCCGCTTCTTTTGATTCGCTTGATGATAGGAGTCTCTGCGCCTTTGCACTGTACTCTTGCACCTGCTTGCTGTGCCTCTCAGCGTTTACCGCCTTCCAGTCGAAGTCGCTCCACTGGTTCGCGCCGTATGAGACGTAAAGCCTTACTGCGTCGCTGCCAAGCTCCTTTATGGCCTGGTCCCAGTATACTGTGTTGCCCTTGTGCTTGCTCATCTTCTCTCCTTCAGAGACGACGTGCCAGTTCAGGAATATGCCTTTTGGCCACTGCTCTTCCGGGAGTATGGCCGTATGAGTGAATATCGAGAACGGGAAGTGCACTGACTTGTGCTCTATGCCGCCGACATTGAGGTCAAGAGGATACCTGCTCGTGAAGTCGTGCCTTACCTTGTTTAAAGTGTCTACGCTCATCTGCGAACCGTTTGCCGCCTTGTCCATATCTCCTTTGCCAAGATACACATAATCGAAGAAAGCGTCATTAAGCTGGTCCTTTGTTATTACTCCCTTGTTTATGTTCTCCGCTATAGGGTAGAACGCCATGTACATCGTTGAGTCTGAAAGTGCCTCTATCGTCCAGGTCTCGTCAAACGGGAACTTCGTGCCGAAGCCCCTCCTTCTCACGCACGGCCTGGCGTCCAACCAGTCTATTATTGCAGGAAGCTCGCGCTTGTATTCCTGGGGCGCAGTCATCATCTGGTCGACACATTTTTTCGCAAGCGCCTTCCACTCAGGGTTGCCGTAGTCTATGAACCACTGGCCCTTGACTGCGCGGACAACTACCTCTGTGCCGCATCTGCAGAATATCGGCTTGACTGAAAGGTCGTACAGCCTGTCTGAGATGCGCTCCTCGTCCATGTACCTTATTATGAACTTCTTTGCCTCCTCTACTCTCATACCGCCGATCTTCGGAATTGCGCTTAATATCTTCCCGCGGTTGAG
>JAGWHO010000010.1 GCA_028866715.1 Microcaldota archaeon | reverse complement strand
TCCACAACGTCGGTCACCTCGACTTCCACGTCTGTGACATCGTCGAGCTCCACCACAACCTCCACCTCAACATCATCAACCTCAACAACGACTACATCTACCTCGACTTCCACCACATCAACCTCCACGACAAGCACGACAACCTCCACATCAACGACTGTAGTACAGTACATATACTGCATGAACGGATATGATGGTAGCCAGTTGGCTAACGTATACTACGCGTCGCTATCCGGCAGCGGCGTAGGGACATGGACCTCAACCAACGTGTATCCGATATCGCTTGACTGGCTGACCTGCAAAGCGTCTTCATGAACTTCATGCCAGACGGGGGCAGACGCAGAATGAGTGCGTGATATCTTAAGCCTGCATCGAGTTTAAAATACCCCAAGAATACTGAAGACTGCGAGTTGTGCCAAACCCATACTGAAGATATCTATGCCGTTAGGGTAGAGGATGCCGAGCCCGTGTTCTAATTCAGCGTTTCCGACCCCTCAGGCAACGCAAGGAGTCTTGCTGATTTTGCAGCAGCGTTCCCTGAGGGGCAAGCGTCCTCGACTGATACCTCCCCCTCATCTCGATCTCTTTAAGCTTACGGACAACCTTCGTGTGCTCTGCAGAAGACGTCGAATACCCGCTCAAAAACGATTTTGCAGCTGCCATGCCTACGGACCTATTCATTAACAGCAGGTCGAGCGCCTTTTCCTCTATCGATCTCGTAATCTCGGCAAGCCCGAAATCAATAACGTAAAGCTTGCCGCCGCTCACAAGCAGATTTGCAGGCGTGAAGTCTCCGTGCGCTATACCCAGATTATGGAGCTTTGACAATATGATGCCTGCCTCGCGTGCCTGCGTTTTACTGAGCCTTCCAGGCCTAACGCCGTCAATCCTGCTCATGTACAGGTCGAAGCCATCTATCAAGAGCACTACTGGAGCATTTATCCCGTTCGTCGTCGCTAGCGCAAGTATCCGCGCCTCTGTCTTGGCCCTAGACGACATGATCGCCTCATCAAGCTGCCTCGCCCTGTACTCTTTTCTTATCCTCCTCTTTACAACTGCACTGATCCCTAGAACTTCCGCAGATAGGATCTGCGCCTCTGCGCCTTCCGATATGAGTCTCATAGCCATGGCAGCCTCACACTGTCTATCCTGTACCTCTGGTCTATCCCGAAATCGCTGCTAGACTGCTTCACATCGGAATTCAGCATCTCTTCCGCAACAATCGCTATCATCGCGCCGTTGTCTGCGTTGTACTGGTCCGGCGCGACATGGAATCCTATGCCGTGCGCCCTTGTCATGCTCTTCAGCATCGCCTGAAGACGCCTGCTTTGCGCCACGCCCCCGCAAAGAAGAAGGTCTTTCTTCTTGGTAAGCAGCAGTGCGCGCTCCGTGGCCTCGCACAGCATCGCGAATGCTGTCTCCTGCAATGAGTACGCGACATCTTTCAAATCGTTCGTTGCAAGAAGCTTCGTGGCGTGCGTCAGAAGCCCCGTAAACGTGAAGTCCATGCCCTTTACTGTATATGGCAGTTGAATGTACTTTCCTCCCTCAGCGACTTTGGCGACGGTAGACCCCCACGCAGGCTTCATCTTTGCGGCTCTCGCAAAGTTGTCGATCATGTTGCCTGCCCCTATGTCGAACGTCTCGCCATAGACGTGATAATGCCTAAAGCCGTCTTCTATTGCTCCTATTATCTGCGAATTGCCGCCACTGACATAGAGCGCAAGCGGATCCCTCACCTTTGAAAGTGTCCTTGTTATCTCGATATGCGCCACGGCGTGGTTCACAGCGAAGAGAGGAATGCCGAGCAGTTCATGGATACTTCTTGCGACAAGTTCTCCGACCCTCAGGCAGGGCCCGAGCCCTGGCCCCCTGGTGTAGCCTATGGCATCTATGTCAGACATCTTCAATCCGGCGCTCTTCAGTGCGGATCTTATTACTTTTCCAACATTCTTAGAATGAAAATCAGCCACTCTGCTAGGTATAAGGCCCTTGTCCGTAATCCTGAACATCGCCTTCTCGTTCGCGAGCACTTTTCCACTATGGACTATGCCCACTCCTAGCGTGTGGGCGCTGCTCTCTATCCCCATCACTGGCATAAAAATCAAATCTTATCAAGCCGACTCCTGGCAGTAGCGTAATCCCTAGGCATAGATTATCCCTTTTAGTATGCTGCCCCTCAGCTCTGGCCGTACAGAACGTTTCTCTACAAGGTCTACCCTTGCCTTGAATATACCCTCTAAGAGCAGCTTCAGGTCCATATAATTATGAAAGCTGTTCTTGCCCTTATGGAACTCGACCAGTATGTCAACATCGCTGCCCTGTCTTTGGCTGTTATTGGCGTACGATCCAAACAGCCCTATCTTCTTCACACCCAGAGCGTTTATCCTGTGCCTGTTCGCCTTCAGTTCCGCCAATATCGTGGCTCTAGTAGGCTGCTCGGGCGCCTGCGTGCTGTTGATTTTTATCTGCAGACGCTCTATCACGGTTTCCAATGTCTTGGCCCTCTCGTCAGCATCAAGCAGCTGCTTCACAGCAGCTCTAAGGAAATCAGATTTAGTGACATACCTGCCTGACTCTACCTCTGCGTCTATGCGCCTCACGTCCTCCGAAGGCAGTACGACCAGCATCTTGCTCAAGCACTGTCTCTTACTCATATATATCTAATATATATTAAAGATATACAACTATAAAAGCCTTGCGGCTAGGCACTGTAACAGATTTTATGTTCAGGAAACGTCGATGTTGTTGTCCTTGTAGCCTATGCTTATGAGCGCCTTCTTTGCCTTGAGCTTGTGCTCGCCCTGCAGTTCTATGGTGCTGTCCTTGTACGTTCCACCGCAAGCAAGGATGCGCTTCAGGCTCTTCGCTGTCCTCTCTATCTCGTCGGCGTTTATCCCTTCGACAATCGTGACGTACTTGTCGAACTTCGCCTTCTTGGTGTAGACCTTTATCTTCGTCTCGGTCTCTCTGTCAAGGATGTTGCACACGCATATTTCCGTGGGCAGTCCGCACCTTGGGCAAATGTCCGCCATTTAGACCTTGGCACCTCTCTGGTTTAAGATCGTATGTATCCTCGCAATGGTACGCCTTATCTCGCGAGTCTTCACTACCTTGCTGCTTACTCCTGTTGCAGCTATCTTTCTCTTCTCAACGTTAAGCTCCAATACAAGATCGTTGAGCGTCTTCTTTAACGCGTCATCCTGCATGGCCTTAAGGTCATTCGTCTTTATAAGAAGCACCTTGATACTATTACCCCCATTCAAGGATATAAAGCTTTCGCACCCTGCCGTATTACTGGAATATCGACACGAACCCAGGCCGAAACGCCTACCTATGCTTTTTATATCTATACAGAGATAATATCCTGTGGCGAACCCTAATTACAAGACGACATCCGATATAAAAATACCGGAAAAGCTGATCGACCAGGTAATAGGCCAGAAGAAGGCAGTGGACATAATAAAGAAGGCGGCAATACAGCGTAGAAACGTGCTGCTTATCGGAGAGCCAGGTGTGGGCAAGACCATGCTAGCGCAGGCAATGGCGGAGCTCCTTCCATCCACAGAGCTGGAAGACATCCTCATATACAAGAACGTCAACGACGAGAACACCCCTTCGGTGAAGGCGGTAAAGACGTATCCCAATTACAAGCCTGGTGAGAAGCTTGGCGACGGTCAGGGCAGGCAGATCCTGCAAAAAGAGCGGGCAAAGAACAGGATGGCGCTCAACAAGGGCAATTCGATAGTTGCCCCTATAGTCATGGCGCTAGTCATAATTCTTTTCGCAGTATCCTTGAGCGGCTACATACAAGGCTACGAGATAATAGTGCTTGCAGCGCTGATCCTCGGGGTCATGATCTTCGGGTCAATGGCGCTGTTCATGTCCGGGCTGGTCAGAAGGGTGGGGCTTCCTGGAATGAATGCCGCAGACGAGCCAAAGCTTATAGTCGACAACACCGGCATGTCCCATGCCCCATTCCTTGACGCGACAGGCTCGAAGGCAGGCGCGCTTTTCGGCGACGTCAGGCACGATCCATTGCAGAGTGGCGGCCTCGGCACTCCTGCACATCTAAGGGTCGAGAGCGGCGCCATACACAAGGCGAATAAAGGGGTCCTCTACATAGACGAGGTGTCGAGCCTAGAGCCAAGGTCGCAGCAGGAGCTGCTTACATCATTGCAAGAGAAGAAGTATTCGATAACAGGGCAAAGCGAGATGAGCTCAGGTGCTCTTGTCAAGACAGAGCCGGTACCGTCAGACTTCATACTTGTAGCAGCAGGGAATCTTCAAGACCTCCAGCACATGCACCCGGCATTAAGATCAAGGATACGAGGTTACGGCTATGAAGTCTACATGGACTCAACCATGGATGACACTCCTGCAAACCAGCAGCTTGTTGTGCAGTTCGTGGCCCAAGAGGTAAAGAAAGACTCAAAGATACCGCCGTTCGACAAGGGGGCAGTCGAAGAGATAATAGAAGAGGCAAGGAGAAGGGCAGGAAGAAAGAAGAAGCTCACACTCATATTGAGAGATTTAGGCGGGCTTGTCAGGGCAGCAGGCGACATAGCCATAGACCGGCACAAGAAGCTGGTCACGAAAGACGATGTCATAGCTGCGAAGAGCCTTGCAGGTTCCATAGAATCGCAGATAGTCACGCAAGAGCTGGAATTCAGGAAAGATTACAGGGTATTCAACGTCAAGGGCTTCGGCGTAGGGAAGGTCAACGGCCTAGCAGTAATAGGGACAAGGACGACGAACGCAGGCATAGTGATACCAATAGTTGCAGAGGTCACTCCTGCAGGCTCGAAGTCTGAAGGAAAGTTCATCCCGACAGGAAAGCTCGGCAAGATAGCGAGCGAGGCAGTGAAGAACGTCTCAGCCATAATAAAGAAGCACATGGGCAAGGACATCACGAATTACGACATGCACGTGCAGTTCCTGCAGATTGAGGGTGTAGAAGGTGACAGCGCAAGCATATCCGTCGCAGTCAGCATAATATCCGCAATGGAAAACATACCTGTCAAGCAGTCCGTTGCAATGACGGGATCCTTATCTGTAAGGGGCGAGGTGCTCCCTGTAGGCGGGGTCACAAGCAAGGTAGAGGCAGCCATAGCTGCCGGCGAAGCCGCAGTGATACTGCCGGCAAGCAACCTTGACGACGTTGCGCTCAACAGGGAGAAGCTCAGGAAGGTAAAGCTCCTGCCCGTCAAGACGCTAGCCGATGTGCTGAAATACGCGCTGAAGGACGGCAAGCGCAAGGACGAGATTATAAGAGAACTAAGAAGGTACGAGAAAGATGGCAAAGCCGGCAAAAAGTAACGCTAAAACAGCTGATCCTAAGGAAGCTCTTGAGGGCTTCGGAAAGGACATACTGAAAGAGATAGAGAGAGGGGAGAAACCGCGCTTCGTAACTACGGCAAGGACAAGGTCCAACATATTATACGATAACAAGAAGGGATACCTATCGCTTGGAAAGACACAAGAGGAGAGAAACTTCCTCAATGTGGCGCAATCAAAGAGGTTCATGCAGACCGTAGCAATCGCAGCAAAGTGCCAGAAGTTCGTTACCGAGAACCTGCACACCTCTATAAGAGGACTATTCTATCAGCTGAAGTACTCTCTTGGCGAAGATGTAGACGAGAACATATTCAATGAGCAGGCAGAATCAAATCCGCTGATTGAGGACCTTGAAGTTGCTCTCGATGTGAAGAGGGAAGAGTTCAACCTGAACGCGAACAGGAAGGGCGTAATGGCAGGCAATGTGAGGATCATTGACACGTTTGGCGGCGAACGCCAGGAGATAGATGCCAGCAAGATGGGAAGGAGCGGCTGGGCCATCCCGAGCGACGTCGACAACGACATAAAGTTCGTAGACCTCAAGGCAAAGTATGTGCTTGTCGTAGAGAAGGACGCGCTCTGGCAGAGATTAAATGAAGATAAATTCTGGCAGAAGGAGAACTGCATATTAATAACTCCAGGCGGTCAGGCGGCAAGAGGCACAAGAAGGCTGATAAGGAAGCTTGCAGATGAAGGACTTCCCGTATACGTCTTCACTGACTCTGACGCCTGGGGCTGGTACATCTATTGGACGATAAAGACCGGCAGCATAAACCTGGCTTACATAGGCGACAGCGTCGCCACCCCAGAGGCAAAATTCCTGGGCGTGACGCTATCCGACCTAGACAAATACGAGTTCCTGAAGAACATGACGATGAAAGGCAAAGATGTCGACCTCAAAAGGGCCCAAGAGATGCTCGAATACCCGTGGATAAACCAGCACGAGGAGTGGGTCGCCGAGCTAAAGAGGGCGATAAAGACGGGCATCAAGCTGGAGCAGGACGCGCTGCAAGGCCCAAGGCTCACGTTCGTAAGCGACTACGTGCGCGAGAAGATAAAGAACAAGGACTTCCTTCCGTGATAGACGGACTTGCTCAATAATTATTTAAACGCTTAGTTGCCACTCTAATCATGCCGGCAAGAAAAAGCCCAAGGAAGGCGTCTTCACGCAAGATGTCGTCAAAGAAGTGCGACGACTGCGGATGCATGTGCGCGAATTGCAAGTGCGACTCAAAGCGCTGCAAGGAGTGCGGATGCTAGATCCTTATAACGGGCTGTATATCAGAAAGGCCGATGGACCTTAGCATCTGGTCTGGGTTGTCGTAATATCCTCGTACGGCCTCGCTTATGCTCCTTATGTCCCTCTTTCCTAATGAATTGAGCTTCTGCAGGACCAGCGCCCTGACTCTTTCTTCTGCAAGTATGTCAGGAGGAGGGACCCCTATGACCTTCGAGATCATGTCCCTGTATGTGACGCTCGGCAGTATGGCAGAGCCCTCCTGGGTCTTGTAATCGTACTTGTATATGTCTGAGAGCAGCACCTGCGTCTCAATTCCCGAGATCTCCGACATCTGCGTTATCTTCCTGAACGGCTTGCCGTTCTTATAGACCATCGATATGATGAGCAGTGCGTCAATGACCGGGATTATGTCCTGAGGCACGTTCATCGGGGTGTGTTCGAGCCTGTTGATTATCTCTCTTGTTGTAGAGGCGTGTATCGTCCCCATCGCAATCTTGCCGATGTTCATTGCGGTTATCATGTCGTTTGCCTCTGCGCCTCTTACCTCGCCGATTATTATCATGTCCGGCCTCATTCTGAGCGCGTTCTTGACAAGCGCTTCCATTGGCATGTCCTCGCTAGTCTCTAGCCTCACGCAGTTCTCCTGTGTTGATGTGTCAAGTTCGTATGTCTCTTCTATCGTAACTATCCTTGTCTCTGGCCTGAGGAACGAGAACATCGAATTAAGCAGCGTGGTCTTTCCAGCAGCAGGCATCCCGCCGAACAGCAGGTTTGCTGGCCTGACCTTCAATCCGTCAACGTAAAGCCACAGCCTCGCCGCCATGTTGTAGTCCATCGTGTTGTTGTTTATAAGGTCGATCACGCTAAGCGGCTTCGGCTTGAAGTTCCTTACCGTGATGTCGTACCCGAGCGGAGATGCGACTATGTTGGCTCTGCTGCCGCTCGGCATATGCACGTCGAGTATGTTCCCATTGGATGTTTGGTTGGTGGCATAGAGCTTCATCTTGCCTACGAACCTGCCGAGCATCTCCCTGTCAGGTATGGACTTCCCTTCCATCTTCTTCTTTCCGTCCTTGGTGCTGTACACAAAGACATTCTCCGTGTTGTTCACCATTATGTCTTCGATATCTTCGTCAACAAGCAGCTCGGATATGGGAGAAAAGTCGTTAATGTCGTCCATTATCTGTTTTATCTCCTCGGTGCTGATCTTTGGGTTGATCGTCTTTGCCACAGATGTGACGAGCTCCAATCTGCGCGTAGGATCAACAATAGTCGTGAACTTTCCTTCAAGCTGCTTGAGTATTTCGTCTTCTAATGCAATGAGCTGCCTTTCCATCGTATCGCCAACAATACTATGCTGAGGATAACTTATATTAATCTAGCACAGGCTCAGTTGTTTGGCATCACTGCATTTACGACGAATTCAGGGCTGTATGGCACAAGCGCGTCGTAACTTTCTCCAGTGCCGAAGAATAAGACAGGTATGCCAGTAACCTGCGCGATTGAGAGTGCATTGCCTCCCTTTGCATCGGCATCAAGCTTTGTCAGTATTATGCCGTCTATCCTGATGTACTTGCTGAACTCCTTTATCTGTTCGGCTATCGCGTTGCCTGATATGCTCTCGCCCACATACACCGTAAGGTCCGGCTTTGCAACCTTTACCATCTTCTGGACCTCGCTTATGAGATTTTTATTTGTCTCTTGCCTTCCTGCGCTGTCTATCATGACGACGTTTATTCCGTGCGCCTTGCCGTATGCTATAGCGTCGAAGGCGACGCTGGCAGGATCGGCACCATACGTGCTCTTTATCACAGGCACGCCAAGCCTCTGTGCATGTATCGCCATCTGCTCTATTGCAGCTGCCCTGAACGTGTCACTTGCAGACATGACCACGCTTATACCGTTGTTCTTGAAGCTGTGAGTAAGCTTCGCTATTGTAGTGGTCTTTCCTGTGCCATTCGGTCCTAGGAACAGGATTTTCACAGGTGTGTTCCCCGACGCTATCTGCTGCTTCGCGAAATCCACTATCTTAACTCCCTCCTTCGCGCTCTTCAGCACATCGAATAGCGATTCCCTCACAAAGCCGACTATCTCCTTCTCTATGTCCCTTGAATTGACCTTCCTGCCCTTGAGTTTTGAATTAAGATCTTCAAGGAATCTTTCAGTAGTGTCGTACGACACATCAGATTCAAGCATAGAGACCTTCATAGCTTCAACGAATCTCTCTATGTCGGAATCGTTCAGCGTTACAGAACCAAGAACAGCGCCCTTTATCTTCGTCGTCAGCGAGAGCTTTATCAGCTTTTCTTCCCTCTTCTCGGCCTTTGGGCTCCCCTCAACGTGCCTTTGCTCGACTGCCGTCTCCTGTTTATGGATTACCTTGTGGTTTTCAGCATCTTGTGCCGCATGCACAACAGCTTTTTCCTGTTCTATCCCGGGAACGGGCTCTGCTGCCGTCTGATTCTGCTTTGCTTCAGGAATAGTCTGCGCAGGCAATTCCTCTGCCTTCTCTACCTCTGTCTTTACGAATCCCTTTACAGCGTTGGAAAGCTTCTTCCTTAGCCCCTCAAACATGCGCTTACCTTAATGCGTGTGGCCGAAATGCTCTATCCTGTATGATAATTCAGTAAGGGCCGCCTCGATCTCCTTCTTGTTCTTGAGCATCTTGTTGAGCTCCTCGGTCTTCTTGGCTATCTGCTTCGCTACGTACTGTTTCGCAGACTCCAAATCTTTTTCTATGAAATACGTGCCTCCAACGCCTGCGATGACCGAATTCTCCTCCTCAATCCTGCTCTTCATGTAAAATCCTGCGCCGAGATCCGCAAAAGAGAGTTTACCTCTAACGTTCTCGCCATTCTCCATCGTCTTCTGCGCGTTGTTCAGCTCGCGCAAATCCTCAAGCACCATGTTGACCGAGTTGTTGAGCAATCCATATTGATTCTGGTAAACCTGCATCATGTACCTCAACTGATCAAGCTCCTGCGCGTTGCCTGCCTTTGGTTGTGGGTTTTGTTCGGCCGTATAATCACTTGCTTGGTATTGTCTTCGGGGAATTATAATTCTTTGCCTGCCCTTCAAGGGCCTCTATTATCCTGTTAAGCTCAAATCCTGTGGTAGAATCGCCTGCCACTACTGCATTGGAGTTGGCAACCGTAGCAAGGCCTATCGACAATGCTCCGGTATTTGCTGTTGTGCGCATGGACTTGAAGCCTGTAGCCTCGTCGAGCAACGCCTTCTCATCCTCGGTGCACCTGTTGTTGATCGCAAGGCCTCTGCCTGTAAGGATGTTGTTCGCGCCTACTGTCTTGAAGCTGCCGGTCTCTGCCTTTATGACTTCGACATCAAGTATGTCCTGTATCTGCAGCGCCGCAGCATGGCCGTAATCAGGGTTTATTATGGCAATCTTGTCGTTTGCGAGTATGTTGCTGCCAACTGCGTTGAGTTCGCTCTCAAGCACCCCCATCTTCATGTCAAGGTTTAGCGCCTTTATCGCATGAAGCTCATGCTCAAGGACTAGGTTGGATAAGATTATGCCGTTTGAATTCGTCCTTGAGAACAATCCGACAAGGTCTGAGCCCGATATGGAAACCTCGTGCAGCTTTACTTTTAAAGTGTCTGACAGCAGCTTCTTGCTGCCGCTCGTCAAGCCTCTTCCCGCAAATACGAACCTGTCTGAGGATGTGGCGAAAACGCCTACGAAGTCGCTGCCGCCAATCCTGAACTTAGCAGCATCCATGAGAACCAAGTATGATTACTTCTTCGCCTCTACCTTAGGGGCAGGAGCTGCCTTAGGCTTCTCGGCCTTTGCCGCTTTCTTTGCGTCGGCAGCAGGCCTCTCTTCCTTCTTTGCCTCTGCCTTCTTCTCCTGGGCCTTAGGGGCCTCCTGCTTCTTCTGAACCACGAACGGCGTGGCGGTAGCCCTGCCGTTCTCTATGCTCACGTTCATCTTCAACGGCACCATGCTCTTCGCATAATGCTTGAATATCACCGAGTTCAGTTCCGCGCTTATCACTACATCGTCGGTCTTGACCTTTGTGTAGTGCGCCACCCTGTCCCTGACGTACCTTATCGCCCTGGAGTTCCTCTTTGTCCTCGGCTGCTGGCTTAGGTACTTCCTGAGATTGATCGTAAGCAATTTGTTTGCCATGTCATTCCTCCTCTATGTTCAATTTCTGGCTTCTCCAGTTTCTTGCAAATCTGTTTGACTGCAAACGTCTGTGGGTCCTCAGCGAAGCTAGCAAAGGCATGCGCCTGTTCTGCTTGAGCTTCTTGCCAAGCCTTCTCTTCCTGTTGATGCTTTTCTTCGTCATAAATTCACTTGTGTTTGTAATCTATTTTCGTCTCGGGCCTTGTCGTGATCCTCTGGAGCACTGACTTCAGCTGCGCTTCTGTTAATTTCCCTTCGATTCTCTTTGTCTGCACCAGCGATATCACGAGATTTACTACCTGTTCGTAAAGCTCCGGATTTACTGACCTTATGTTCATCAGCCGCTCATAGGCATCAGACTCAAGGAACCTCGACATTATCTCCTTCTTCTGCTGCTCGAGCTGCTGCATCTTCAGCTGCTCCGATATGCGCTTTCGAAGCCTTTTCTGGTACTCTTGCTCCTCGTCGCTTGGCATCTAAACACATCAGGCTCCTGAGGCCTCCTTTGCGACCTTGTCCATGAAGGACTTGCCCTTCGGAGTTATTATCCTGCCTGCCTTGGTGTTCTTGACAAATTCAATCTTCTCCAATTCTGAGAATGCCTCCCTTATGATGCTGCCTCCTGCAGGCATGTGGTGGCCTCTGTGGACTGTATGGGCCTTCCTGTTGCCATATCTTGTCCTCAATCTTGATGTCCCGATAGGGCCATTCAGATACACTTGCCTCAATATCGATGCGCTCCTCACATACCAGAAGTCCGGATCCTGAGGCACGCGCTCCTTTCCTGCTCCCGACTTTACGAAATCAACATACACAGGTTTCTTTATCTTGCCCTTGAGCCCCTGCGCAGCTAGCCTTATAACGTCTGAAGCGTCTGCATCGTATACATTAACCATTACTATCACGTTCCTTTCACAGCAAGAGAACCGTAAACAGATAAATTAAGCTGAAAAACCTATTAATATCTTTGCCTTGGGCGTCTGTTCCCTCTGTTCATGCCGTCCTGTCTTCCCTGCCTCTGGGGCCTGCCATGCCTCTGCGGCCTGTCATCACTTCTCTTCTTCTCCCTTGGCGGGGACTCCTTTATGCGCTTTATGCCTTTTTCAAGGTCCTCCTTGAGCCTCTCTGCTATGAACTTCTTCGTGAAGTAGTCTCCTTTGAGTGCGATGCTTATCTTCGTCGCGTAAATCCTGGCAATCCTGCCTCTTTGGTCCCTCGGCGCGTTGCTTATCGCAGCCATCTTGAAGAGCACTCCGTATTTTGGCGGCTTGCTCCCGAATTTTATGTGCTTGAACAGCGCCTTTTCCGCGCCGAGAAGCTGTATGGTGCTTGCCGGCATGCTGGAAAGCCTCTCCATGGAACCTGCCTTTGCGAGCATCTCAGCAGCAATCTTCTCATCTGTAAGGTAAGTGGTATTCGGGAGTATTTCATTTGCAGCGAGCTTTATGTATTCTTCCAGCTCGTTCAACGACCTGTTCATGTCGTTGCTCAGGTTGGCAAATGATATCAGCGCCTTCTTTTCGTTCTCGTTCATGCTCCTTCCGATCGTCTCTTGAGCCTTCTTGTAAAGCGATTCGCTCTTCTGCTCGTCGTTTATTATTTTGTTTATCTCGTCTTTGTCGATTCCATCTTTGCTGTTCATGACAAGCGCGAGATCCGCCAGCACCTTGGGGTTGTTGAGCCTTATCTCAGGGAAGTATATGCCGTACCACTCGCTCAGACGTTCATACGAGAGGTTATACGACTTTGAAGTCTCGAGATAGGCGTTTATCGCCTGAATCAGCGCATACTCCTCGTTGGAATAAGCGCTCTTTATTCCCTCCTTTGCGCTCTTGAGCATTTTGTCCCTTATCTGCTCAAAGCTTCTCTTTTCCAAATAGAACACCGAACGTAATAATTTAATAATGGTAAACTAGTTATATATTTGCTACCTTGTGTGGCCGACTGATTTAGATGGACAAGCAGAGCACAGAGGCATTAGTGAACCTTGCCGCAAGAAGGAGCATAATCCTGCCTGCGTTCGCCCCATACGGCGAGCTCGGCGGTTTCTACGACTACGGGCCCATCGGCTTGAGGGTAAGGAACAACATAGAGAATGCCTGGAGGGCCCAGTTCATAGAAGGGATGGGCAACGTAGAGATAGACACGACGATAATCGGCCCTGAGATAGTGTTCGAGGCAAGCGGCCATCTTGGAAATTTCAAGGATCCTATAACAGTATGCAGCAAGTGCAAGACAAGCTACAGGGTCGACAAGCTGCTTGAAGAGTTCTTCATGAAGAAGGGCGACAAGAAGGCCGCGGAAAAGGCAGCAAAGCTCGCGAAGATCCCGGAATTCGAGGATATGCTCAAAGACAATCACATAAAGTGCGAGAAGTGCGGCAACATGCTCCACAAGGTAGAGACGTTCAACCTGATGCTCAATACAAAGGTAGGGCCTATGGGTGGCACGCAAGGTTATCTCAGACCGGAGACGGCGCAAGGCATATTCATCGACTTCAAAAACATCTTCAGGAACCTCGGGCTCAAGCTACCTATAGGGATAGGGCAGGTAGGCAAGGCATTCAGGAACGAGATATCGCCGAGAAGATTGCTGATACGAATGAGGGAGTTCTCGCAGATGGAGCTTGAATATTTCTTCGATCCTGAAGAGAGCAAACTAGTAATCAACAACGAAGAAGTTTCAGACAAATTCCTCAAAGAGAAAGTCAATTTCATAACAGGCGAGCAGCAACGCGCGAACACCGGCATGGACTTCGAGCAGATAACACTCGAGAAGGGCATCAAAGAAGGTTACATACCCAACAAGCTGTTTGCTTATCTGATGTACGAGGCAAAGCACTTCATGCTTAACATAGGATTTGACGAGAAATCTTTCAGGTTCAGGCAGCAGCTCACTGACGAGCTGCCTCACTACTCGAAAGGTAATATCGACGTCGAGGCAAGGCACGACGAAGGCTTTGAGGAACTCATAGGCATAGCCTATAGGACAGATTTCGACCTCAAGAACCATGAGAAGTTCTCGAAGAGCGATATGAGCATAGTCAACGGCGAGAAGAAGCTCGTGCCTCATGTTGTAGAAATCAGCTTCGGGCTTGACAGGCTGTTCTGGGTGCTGCTGTCTAACTCAATACACAAAGACAAGACACGTGAATGGGATCTCCTGCTCCTGAATGACAGGATAGCACCGTACAGATATGCGGTCTATCCGTTACAGAAAGATGAAAAGCTGATAGAGAAGGCGATGGAGCTCAACAAGAAGCTCAACAAGGATGGCATACCGACATTTTTCAGCGTAACAGGAAGCATAGGCAAAAGATATGCTAAATCCGACGAAACAGGAATACCCAATGCCATAACCGTCGACTACCAGACAATTGAAGATGGCACTGTAACAGTAAGGCATGCGAGCGATTCCAAGCAAGAGAGGCTCAAGGAAAGCGAGATAGCATGAACCCTGCAAAGATAAGGGTAACTGATTTTGATCTAAGGTACACGATAGAAAGCGGTCAGCCTCTTACATTCTTTTCTGATTACGATCCTAAGAAGAACAGGCTTATCTATCCGACCGCATCGCATCTTCTTGATATAAAATTCACAGGCACTTCAGAGAACGGCAATCTACTTGTGAAGGGAAGCAGTCCCGCATACGCCAAAAGGGAGCTGACAAAAAGGCTGAGGTTGAACGACGACATGAAGGATATATACTCGAGAATATCTACTGACGAGTTCATGGCAAACGCGATAAAGAAGTATTATGGCATGAGACTAACGATAAACGATCCGTGGGAAACGACATTATGTTTCATCATCTCGCAATACAACAACCTGAAAAGGATAAGGGGCTCCACAAGGAAGATTGTAGACCTCTTCGGCACCGAGATAAAAGACGATGAAGGGAAAGTAGTAGGGAAAAGATTTCCGACAAGCGAGCAGATGATGCACATAACAGAGAAGCAGCTCATGGAATGCGGCACAGGTTTCAGGGCGAGATACATAAGAAATGCCTCGGAATACTGCACCAACAACCTTGATCTTCACAAGCTGCAGAACAAGAGCTACCCTAAGATAAAAGAGGAACTACTCGAAATTGCGGGCGTGGGCGACAAGGTCGCAGACTGCATAGCGCTCATGGGGTTCGGATGCCTGGAAGCCTTTCCGATAGATGTATGGGTTAAAAGAACTATAGAGCGAATATATTTCAAAGGAAAGGAAAAGAAGATAAAGGACATACACAGATTTGCAAATGAGAGGTTCCAAAATTTAGGCGGCTACGCACAACAATATATTTTCTGGCATGGAATGCACTACGAATGATTTTATGACGCAATTGACAAGCGACGTTAAGAAAATATCCAGCTATCTTACAAAGAAGCAGAAGGATTTTGACACGGTGATGGATGCGAGCAGGAGCATCATAAGGGAGGCGTCGCACGCGATAACCGCGCTTCACAACAACGATATGAAAGCTGCGCAGAAAGGCATCAAGCTCACACAAGCGCATGTAACAAAGCTGAAAAAGTTCGACGTGCAGTTCGAATATTATACAAGGCAAGCGTACCAGGAATACGCCGAGGCAAGACTGTTCTTCGAGATAAAGAAGGGCAACAGAATACTTTCGCAACAGCAGATCAACGTAAGCCCGGAGGCATATCTTCTAGGGCTCATGGATGTGATGGGCGAACTGAAGCGCGAGATACTCGAAGAGCTCAGGGAAGGCAATCCCAAATCGGCAGAAAGGTACTACGAGAAGATGAAGACCATCTACGACGGCACAAGAAGCCTGAGGTTCGCAGAAGCAGTGTTGAATGGCTTCAGAAAGAAACAGGACGTCGCGAGAATACAGATAGAGAGCGCAGGAAGTGAGATACTGTCGTTCAAGAACAGCAGGCACAGATGATCAGGTCTTCCTTATTGCTCCTTCTAGCACGTCCAACCCTTTCCCTATCGACGATACAGACATCGTTATAGGTGGTATAACTCTTATCGATGACTTGCCTGCAGGCAACAGGAGGAGACCTTCGTTGAATGCGTTGACGAGCACCTCGTCTCTTTCTTTTACCGCAGGCTCCTTGCTCTTCTTGTTCTTTACAAGCTCGATCGCAAGCATCATGCCGATGCCTCTGGCATCTCCGACAACCTCATAATCGTCTACAAATTCTTTCAGCCTCTTCATGATGAGCTTGCCCTTGTCCCTTACCTGCCTCTCTAAAGAAGCCTGGTTCTTCTCAATGTATTTGAGGGAGGCGTACCCTGCAGCAACCGATGCCAGATTCCCGCCAAATGTGTTGGCATGAGAACCCGCGGGTATGTCTCCAAGGCTGCTCTTTGTGACCGTTACCCCCATCGGCAGTCCTCCGCCGACGGCCTTTGCCATTGTGTAGATATCTGCCTTAACGCCAAAGTTGTCCATTGCAAGGAACTTTCCTGTGCGCATGTAGCCTGCCTGCACCTCATCAGAAACTAGAAGCATGCCGTTCTCGTCAGCAATCCTTCGCAGTTCTCTCATGAACATCTTCGAAGGCACGATGTAGCCGCCTTCGCCCTGTATCGGCTCAACGAATATCGCAGCTATCTCCCTTCCCGAAGTGCTCTTTGAAAGTATGTTGCGTTCTATGAAATTTATGTGCTCCATCCCGCACTCTTCAGTATCGTGGACCATCATGCACCTGTAAGGATATGGATAAGGTGCATGCAGCACATTGTTGAACGGGCCGAAGTGCTCCCTGTGCACAGCCATAGACGAAGTCAGGCCCAATGAGCCCATAGTCCTTCCATGGAAAGAGTTGTAGAAAGCAAGGGTGTACTGCCTCTTCGTAAAGAGCCTTGCAAATTTGAGCGCAGCCTCATTTGCTTCCGTGCCGGAATTCGAGAGGAACATCTTGCCGAAACCCGAGGGGAAGAACTTCAGCATCTTCTCAGCAAACAGGACAGGCAGCTCGGCCCTGTAGTCTGTGAAAGCGGCATGCATCAGCTTGTCGGCCTGTGCCTTTACGGCAGAACGTATCTCGTTGCTGCCGCCAACGCCAAAGTTGTAGACGGATATGAAGCTTGAAAAGTCTATGAACCTGTTGCCTTCGACATCGTAAGCGAAATCGCCATCTCCGCTTGCGGCCACGAACGGGTAGGGCCCGCGCGTCGTCGTCAGGAAGACCTTTTTGTCTCTTGCGATGATGTTGTTAGTCTTTTTTGTTATCTTTACCCTTGCCATCACATCCCCTTCCTATATCTCGAGTAATTTATAAGGGCGGAGAGACTCGCCGCGGCATCTCCCGGAGAATCGTATACCGGAACTCCTGCGCTCTCCATCATGGACTTGTGCGCCTTGGTATAGCTTCCGCCCATGCTCACCACAACTAGCGGCTTCTTCATCTGGGTTCCGTACTGTATGAGCGTTGAAGCGACTCTGGAATCGGCACCAGGCGTCTGGAAAAGCGCTATCACCATGAATGCATCAACATTTGGATCAACTTCCAGCGCGCTGAGCGCATCTGAATATCTCTTGTCATCTGCGTCTCCGACAAGATCCAATGGCAGTCTGATATTCACTATCTGAGGCATCTCTTTCCTCAGTCGTTTCTCAGTGTCTTTTGAGAGCTCTGCAAGCCTGAGTTCGTGCTGGTAGAGCGCATCTGTTGCCAGCACGCCGGTTCCTCCACCGTTTGTTATTATCGCAACCCTGTTCCCGGTTGTGAGCGGCTGCGTCTCGAATATCTTTGCGAAGTTGAGAAGGTCTCGTATGTCCTTTGCCGTGGTAAAGCCGTACTGCCTGAACACAGCTTCATACGCTTCATGGCTTCCGGCAAGCGCTGCTGTATGGGAGTGCGCTGCCGTGGCCCCTGCCTCTGTCACACCTCCCTTTATTATCACTACAGGCTTCTTCATCGTCGCTTTCTTGGCAACTTCTATGAACTCCCTGCCGCGCTTTACCCCCTCTATGTAGAACACGACCACTCGCGTGTCATTGTCGTCAGAGAGGTAATTGAGTATGTCAACTTCGTCGACAACAGCCGCATTTCCATATGAGATGAAACGCGCAAGCCCGAAGCCCTCATTGTTTATCATGTCAAGCACAGAACTGCCCACAGCGCCGCTCTGTGATGCAAAGCTGACGCCCCCGATTTTCGGCTTATCTATCTTGTATGTCGGGAGGAACAGCGTGTCTATCCTGGTTCTCGGGTCCATCACCCCTAGGCAGTTGGGCCCTATGACCGGCATCGAGTATTTGTTTGCAGTTTCTGCGAGCTTCTCCTCAAGCTTTGCGTTGCCCACCTCGGCGAACCCGCCGCTGACGACAACCGCCCCCTTTACTTTTGCTTTTCCGCACTCGTCAATGACCGCAGGGACGGCCTCCGCAGGTATCGCTATCACGGCAAGGTCGATCGGCTCCTTTATGTCCCTGACGCGCTTGTAAGCCTTGTGCCCGAGGATCTGCCCCGTGCTGTTGAGGTTTACCGGGTAAATCTTCCCCTCGTAGCCCTCATCGATGTAGTTCTGCATTATTACATGGCCGATCTTATCCGGGTTGTCTGACGCTCCGATTATCGCGACTGATTTTGGGCTCATTATATGGGTCAGATCTGCATACTTTGTCTTCATTGTATCAGCCTCAGGTCAACCGCATCGTATGTTCCATCATGCAGTATTATCGGATTCAGGTCAAGCTCTGTCAGTCTGCTGTCATAAAATAATCTTGACGTCTTCAGTATGAGGTCCGCAACCATGCTTTCTGTCTTCTGATCTGGCGCAATGACCTTTGAGGACTTAAGCTGGTGCAGCATGGACTCTGCATCGTGTTTGGTTATCGGGCAGGTCCGCATGGCCACATCCTTGAACGTCTCGACGTATATCCCGCCGAGGCCTATGAGTATCATCTTTCCGAACTGCTGGTCTGTCTTTCCGCCTATTATTATCTCTATTCCGTTGCTTGCCATCTTCTGCGCAAGTATCCTGTAGGGCCTGAACTTTTCGGCTCTTTTGGACAGCGCAGAGAAGGCGTCGGATATCTCCTTTTCCGTGGCAAGATTCAGGATGATCAGGCCGCTCTTGGTCTTGTGCAATGCCTTGTCTGTCAGAGCCTTGAGCACTATGGGGCTTCCCTTAGAAAAGGTCAGAGCCTCTTTCGCGCTCTTGACGTACTCGCTCTTCACGCTCTTGATGCCGTACCTTGTCAGCAGGCCGTTAGCGCGCGAATAGTCGAGCAGTTCCACAGATACACCACCTACAGCCTAACTACGTTAAGCATGGTAAGTGCGATAACGACGATGACAATGACAACCACTGCAGCAACAACGCTAATGGCTATCTTCCTCTTCTTTGCAGTCGCAAGCCTCGTCTCAAGCTCCTTCATGTCTATTGTGGCGCCAGCCTGGCCAGGCTGCACAGTTCCGTTTGCGGGTGCCTGCATAGGCTGCGCAGAAGCGGTTGCGGCCTGCGGCGCCTGCACGCCAGGCTGCAGCATGGGCTCCTGTGTAGTTCCAGGCATTGCAGGGGCAGCCTGCGGCGCTGAAACCATTCCCTCCTTCACTCTCATGAATCCTTTTTCGGTGAGCGAGAGGTCTACTATTCCGTTCCTGAAATCATAGGCAACATACTGCTGCACGGTCAGCCTGTAAAGGTGCATTGCAAGGTCTCTTGGCCGTATGTTCAAAGAGGCAGTAAGCTCGTTCATCGCCCTCTTGCCACCGGAGAGCTGGGTTATAACTGCGAAATCAAGCGCGTCAAAGTTCGCCTTCGCCTTTTCGGCGGCGTCGCTGACCGTCTGCTTGCCAAGCTCAGTCACCGTTATCGCGCTCTGGCCAGGGAAAGATGTCGTGAAATCGACAAGGCCCTTCTGTTTGAGCGTAGCGAGTATGTTGGATGCGTCAAAAAATGAAGAATTTATAACCCCGCCAAATTTCTCCACAACGGTCTCAGGTCCTATCCTCGTGAGCGCAACTAAGTCGATGAAGTTGATATCCTCAGGCATAGCAATCAACTATCTATAGAAAGAAACGTATTTAAGTCTGAGCCAGACGCAAGACGAAAGTATTATAATCTGAAGAATTCAACCGCTTATGAAGGCGATAGCTTGATTCTGAAGTTCTTCGGATGTGCCCAAGAGGTGGGCAGGTCCTCGATAATGCTTAAGGACGAGAAGTCCATAATGATGGACTACGGCGTGAAGCTCAACCACAAGACGGAGTATCCAGTAGGCATGCCGAAGGTCGATGCTGTGATACTAAGCCACGCCCACATGGACCACAGCGGAGATGTGCCCGCACTGTACAACGAGATGCTTATACCCACATTTGGCACAAGGCCAACGCTAAAGCTTTCCGAACTGCTGCTTGAGGATTCGATGAAGCTGTGGAAGAAGCAGCACCAGCAGCCCAGGTTCCACAAGAGGCAATTGGGCAGCTTCATCAACAGGTACGTAAGCCTCGATTACCACTCAGCTACACGGTTCAACAACATGTCGATAGAGTTTTACGATGCTGCGCACATAAGCGGCAGCGCGGTTACATTGATAGAGAGGAAGGACGCGAAAGAGAACAAGAGGATCGTCTATACTGGGGATTACAAGCTTCAGGAGCAATCTCTCCACAAGGGAGCAGAAATAGTGCAGGGCGATGTTCTGATAACGGAATCCACATACGCGACAAGGCAGCATCCTGACCGCAGCAAGCTGATCCAGAGCTTCATATCAAAGATAAAAGAAACGCTTGACAATGGCGGCACTGCGCTGGTGCCGGTCTTCGCCGTCGGAAGAAGCCAAGAGATACTTGCGATACTCCACAAGCACGGTCTTGCTGACAGGACCTATCTTGACGGGATGGCAAGGGCTGCAACATCTATAGTGCTGAAGTATCCGGAATTCATACAGAATCACGGCGCCCTATCCGCAGCGTCGCACGAGGCAACCACCATAAAGGAACAGGCTGACAGGCTTGACGCCCTGAACGAGCCGTCGATAATACTTACAACTGCAGGAATGCTGAACGGCGGACCTGTACTTAATTACATAACGAGGCTCAACAAGAGCTCGCACATACTGCTTACCGGCTTCCAGCTTGAGGGCACCAACGGCAGGACTCTTCTTGAGAAGGGCGAGGTCGAGATTGACGGCGAGAAGGTAAGGATAGACACCCCTGCCACGCACTTCGACTTCTCTGCGCATGCAGGCAAGGACGACATATACGAATACGTGAGAAAGAGCTCGCCGAGCACAGTGATATGCGTGCATGGCGATGCGGAAAACGCCAAGGCGCTTGCCGAGAACCTAAAACTGGAGGGCTTCGACGCGCATGCGCCTGAAGTCGGCGACACGATAAAGCTAGATTAGCCTCAGAACCTTCCCGCGTTCGGCCACTCAACGCCGTATTGCTTTGTCTCAAGGTACGGTATCTCCTTTTCTTCGAACGCGCTTCTAGAATACGCGAGCGTGACCAGCGACGCGAATGCTAGTATGCTGATCACAAGAAGGTACAGCGTGCTTGTGTTGAGGTACTGGTAGCTGAACAGGGCAACATTCACGAAACCTGCGCCCAAGCCTATATAATATCCCTTTCTCGACTGCGCAAGTATCAGTATGGCTGCGATAATGGTGAAGAATGTAGTTATGGCCCCAAGGAGCGCAAGCCCGTAGCTGAGCGTAAGCCCGCTTACGAACCTTATGAAGCCAACGCTGTTCGCAAAGCCGACGATGTATCCAAGCTGCGCATTCGCGAAGTACATGAACGCAAGGAAGGTTACGAACATCAGCGTAGATGCTACTATGCTGATGTTGTTGTACTCCAATCCCGTTTTTTCAACTATGCCCGCAGACACCTTGTCTATGTCCTCAAGGCAGTACAGTGCGCCGTTGTATTCTGTTGTATCTTCGTAGCAGAACGGCCTGTGGCAGTAGCTGCACACCGCATACGCAGGCCTCCACGGGTGCCATGCGCAGAACTGGTTCTTCGCGGCTGCTATGCTCTCAGCTTCTGACTTCGTCTCGCGCTGGCGCTTGCCGAGAATCTCTTTGGCTGTAAGCTCCCCAGTCTCTGCCTCTACTGCGGCCTCAAGCTGCTGCTGCGCCTCTCTCTGCACTGAGGCGTAAATATCCCTCATTGTCGTGCTTTCGGGCTGCACCCTTTTGGGTTGCTCCGCCGGCCTCTCTATGACTGGCTTAGGCCTGTAAACCGGCATCTCGGCAGGAGCAGGCCTCGGCACAGGTGCCGGTTTCGGGGCCTCTCTCTTAGGCTCTATCCTCTGTTCAGCAGGCTTTTCTTCCTTCTTTGCAAATAGCGTAAACAGCTTCCTCTCGGGTTTCGGCGCCTCGGCAGGCGGCTTCTGCGCTGCGGGTTTCGGCGCTTCCTCAATTACTGGTTTGGGTTTCTCCTCTATCTTGGGCGCCGGGGCTGCCTTCGGCTCGGGCTTTTTTTCTTCGATAACAGGCTTCTTCTTCTGCTCCCTGACCTTGAATATCAGAAGGTCATTGGGATCAACAGACATCAGATTGACCTCTTCGCCCTCTCAATCGCCTGTCTCTTGAGCTTCTCGAATATGCCCCTGTGCTTTGCGCAGCTTATGCAGTAATATGTCTTCCTTCTCTCGAAGAAGCGCACGTCGTTCGTGGTCTTCATCGCGGTGTTGAAGCTGATTGCCTTCTCGAACGCAATGCCCTTGTTACGTGGCACCTTCCTGCCGCATGATTCGCAAACTACCGCCGTTTCCTTTCCTCTCAACTGAACACCTTTATACGGTAAATAGTTTGTTGTGAAAGATTAATAACTTATGCTGTGCTCTTGGTATGTTACGATGGCAGGCATAAACACGCTGATGACCAACAGGGGGCTTGCCGCCGCTGCCTTGACAGCAGCTATAATAATAGCGGCGCTTCTGGTTTTCGGCATACAATGGAACCATCCAAACCTGAAATACAACGGCTACATAGGCAACATCACGGTCGCAAAGGCCATCCCGCTCTCTGCAATGCTGGCGAATTCCCCGAACGTAGTTGTCGATACGCTTGCCAACAGGATAACGTTCAAGTCCAGCAATGCCAGCGTCGTGGTCCTCAACATAGACGTTTCCGAGGCGGTTGCCATAGCAAATCTCAACAAGACAAAATACCTGAGCCAGCACGATGTCCTTGTCATAGGCGGCCTTGTCTACCCGACAATCATACTGCCTGACAATTCCACGCTCAACATCACGTTCGTGAACCTTGATCAGGATGAGAACTGCGGCATATTCGTCAATTATGCCAATCCCGCACTGCAGGCCGCCGCCACTCCAGCAAGCCTGTATGCATCCTCTACTTTCAAGACCCCGCTCATAGAGGGCTTCAACGCGCCTCAAGGCGTGGCTCAGGCGGCCTTTGCGCCAGGCACCCGGTTCGGCAACTTCACGACGCTTTGGTACCTGAACAGCTGCGCAGCCAATGTCACGTACGGCACGCTGCACAACGGCGCCTTTTACGGCTGATGCAGCAATGTTTTTATAAGGTGCCTGAGCTACCAGACTGATACATATGGCCAAAGACGCTTTGCATTATGCGCTGCTGGGCCTGCTGGTCATCGTCTTGATAGTCAGCGTCCTGGCGTACACCAAGCCTGTCTCGGTGCAGCAGGCTCCAACATCGTCATCGAACGTGACCAACAGCTTCACTGCCTTCTCGCTCATGCTCGCGGGTCAGACTATACCTGCAGGCGGTTATCTGCACGTGCTCGACATCTCGCCAGACCAGATATACTCCGGGCATGTCGCGCTTCACATGCCGTGCAGCTCAAACGGCACATCGCAGATAGTGCTTCTGCTGGGGTCGGCTCCATCTTTCCAGCCGATATACCTTAACAACACCGAGATACTCGGCGCGATATCATCGCCTGGGGGAATGTGCATATACCACTTCTACATAGGCGCTGTGTACAACAACATAAAGTACCCGATAACCGACATAGCTATACTGAATCCGACAAACCAGTCGATAACATTGCCTGCCACGTCCGGCGCAACGCTTACGGTCATACAGACCACGCCTGCAGGAGGAACATAAAATCATATCGGTGAGATGATGGACACGCTGAAAGCAGCAGTTGCGGCAGTCATAGTCATAGTGGCGCTAGCCGGCATCTTGCTCTTTGTCTATAAGCCGCAGACTTCGACGCAGCCATACCAGCAGCAAGCCGGATCCATAACCACGATGACGGTCAACGCGCTTCTATCCGCGTCTATCAACACGACACAGTCCCAGCTGGTCCATGTGATACCCGAAAGCGGCAGCGTCATATACAACGTCAAGGACTTCGACAACGACATAGACATTGTAGCCTTGAACGTCAATGCATCGCAGGCAAGGCAGATATTCGGGATAAAGACCAATAGCACCGGCGACCTGTTGGTAATCTCCAACATGGTGTACCCGAAGATAACCATGCCAAACAACGCAACGATCGACTTCACGTTCGCGAACTTTGACAGCTCTATGAAGTGCGGGTTCTTCCTGACAACCGTAAATCCTGCGCTGCAGCAGCAGAACAGCCCGGCAGTCCTTTACTCTCTAGAAGCGGCGTTCAGGGGCCCGATGCTGAGCAGCTACGCTCCGGTAACCGGCGAGGCATACGCCTACAAGACCAACATAAGCCTCGGCTTTTTCACCAGCGATTACTACATGACAAGCTGCGGGCAGAACGATACATACGGCACGATATTAAGCTCTGAAACTTAGATGGCATGGCAATGAAAAACGAGAAGAAAGCCCAGGCAGCAATGGAATACCTAGTCACATATGGCTGGGCAGTGCTCCTGCTGGCAGTAGCAGCACTTTTGCTTTATCTCTATGTGCTTGTGCCGCAGTCTGTTGTGCCAAGCTCATGCACCTTCACGTCAGGCGCATACTGCAACGACATAGTTGTGGGCACAGGCGCGAACCATGTCACGAAATTGGCGATATTCCTTACCAACACCCAGCTATATCCTCTTGCTAACCCGGCGCTCATAGTAGGGGTGAATAACGCCAACACCACCACATACCCGTGCTCGCCTAATTTCGTGCTTGCAGGCGGTTCTGTTGTGTGCATGGTCACGCTACCGGTTCAAACGTCATTATCGCAATTCCTTGCAGGCAGCCTGTACCTGACAGGAACATACTGCGGCCTTTCACAGAACTACCTAGTGACACGCAGCTGCACAGGCCAGGTGCAGACATATGCCGGAAGCTTCACCTCTCACGTCCAGCCGCTCATCAATACAAACAACATAGTCCTCTTCACTGCGCAGAACGCATCCAACCCTGCGAACAATGCGAAGGACAGGCTCAAGGCCACGGTCCTGCTTCTAGGCTACCCTCTCAAGGGCGCCACAGTGAACTTCACAGCCAATGTCCCGTACTACAAGCTGCAGCCTAACCTTACCACTACAAACTCAACAGGCATCGCGACTTCCGATATATGGGGCACACACGCGGGCTCCGTCCAGGTCAATGCCATATACGCAGGCATAACCAACAGCGTGACGATACAGTTCACCCTCCCGACATCGATATCGTTCTCGACATCCGGATTCGCGTACTGCAGCCAGGACACGTCGACGATGGTTGTCTTCGACGGCATCGCATACACGTGCTCGCAGTGGATATCCACGCCGTTGGCGTGCGGCATAGGCTCGTCGCACACGTACAACTTCTCGAGAACAGTATCAATATCGTCATCAATACGGGAGATATTCAACAAGGTCGTAGTGAACGGCGTGTCCTCGACATCGAACCACAGCACGATAATCTGCCCGTCTGCAAACGAATCCATAATAGCGAACTACACCACGCAGTTCTACCTCACTGAAAGCGCCAACCCCTCACTCGGCGCAGCATCTCTCACCCCGGGATCCAACTGGTACGACAACGGCTCGATACAGACGCTCTCCGAGACCAATTCCATAGGCTACTTCTTCAACACGTGGTCGTGCACAGGCACCGGGTGCTATTCAGGCTCGTCAACGTCCACAACCCTCCCGATCAACGCAGTAATCGGCGAGGCCGCGAACTATTATACTACTTCAACCACCTCAACAACCTCCACCACAACCACATCAACGTCTACCACCTCGTCAACAACCTCCACCACAACATCCATCTCCACCACAACAGTGCCGGCTAATCCGTCATGCGGCAATTACGCTGGCGATGCTGTATTCTCTTCAAGCACAACGCTCACGTGCAACGTAGTCACGAGCAATGCAATACTCATAAACAGCGGCGTGACGGTCAACGAGAACGGCTTCTACATGGAGGCCAACGTGCTCTTCCAGAACAGAGGCACTGTGACAGACGGCCATGCTGGCGGCGCGTCTGGATCTGGCGGTAGCGGCGGTTCCGGAGGCTACGGGTATACGAGCGCGACCTGCGGCGCTTCTGGCATCACAGGCGGTGCCGCCGTTGCTAGAACCAGCGCGATGCTTGGTCAGGCCCTGAAAGGCGGGCAGGGTGGTGGCGGCGGTGGCGGCGGCGCAGGCGGGGCGTGGTCTGGCTATAACACAGGCGGCGCAGGCGGGGCTGGAGGCCCGGGTGGCGCAGGCGGGGGGATAGTGGAGATATACTCTGGCAACCTGATTAATCTTGGTGCCATAACAGTCGCAGGCGGCACCGGCCAGCAAGGTGGCGTCGGCGGGAACGGATACTGCGTCAGCAACACCGGCTTCTACGGCGGTAACGGCGGAGGCGGAGGAGGAGCAGGGGCTGGGGGCACCGTGCTGTTGGCTTACACAAGCTCTCTTACTGAAGGCACAGTGTCTGTTGCCGCAGGGCAACCAGGCTCTGGAGGCATAGGCGGTTCAGGATGCGGCCCTGGGGGAGGGGGCGGCTCCACTGGAGATCCGGGTTCAGGAGGCAACGGAGGCCAAGGCGCAATAGATTGCGGCAACGGCGGCAGTGGAAACGGTTTGGCAGGGAAGATAATAACTGCGACATGGCACCCTTGACACTTGGGGCATTAAATTCCACGCCTCTGGTGTTGTGGCTGGCGCATGCACGAAGGCAAGTGCTTTAAACCTTAAAACTGACAATAACTAGGGTATCCAGATGAAAGTATACGTTACTGGCGATTCATCCAAGCACGTCGTAGCGCTCGCGAACGTGCTGAACTACACGAACAACGTGGCGATAATGAGCGAGGTCAAGTCCTCTGATTACGAGGACCTTGTGGAAGACGTGTCTGAAAGCATAAACAAGGACTTCGACATAGCCGCAATGGTGTCCGAGAACCCTATAGAGGCAAGCGTAAAGGCGAACAAGACAGGCAACCTGCGCGCCGCGGTTGTCAGGACCGTGGCCGAGGCAAGATACGCAAGGAGGGCAGGAGTCAATCTTCTCATATTCGATGCCGCGGGGTTCAACAGGAACGACGCGCTCAACATAATAACAGGGTGGCTGAGCACAGCATCCGCGCCAAGGGGCGAGCCCGCTGTCCCAAGACCTGAGAGGCGCAGGGCCTCGATAAGGGAGTCAGGGGCAAGCGTGCTGGCGAGCTTCATGCCGGACGATGCGGAGCTCAGGAAGCCGGCAAAGAGGCAGATGCCTGCTCCTAGGGTGAGGGAGGAGATGCCATCAGGTCCAGCGCCAAAGGGCCTGCTCAAGAAGATAAAGTACACCTTCGGCCTAATCGAATGATCCTATGTCCCTTGCCAACGCGGAGGCAATGATGCTCGTAATACCCGCGGCAAGGGCAGCAATATCCAAAATCCTCGCCAAGGGCGGCATGCCGCAGATCGAGATTGCTAAGATGCTCGGCATTACGCAGGCAGCGATAAGCAAGTACCTGAGCGGGGACTATTCGAAGAGAGTAAAAGAGCTCGAGAAGGGCATATCATCAGAGGGGATAGCTGAAAGGATAGCGTCGCAGGTAATCTCCGGGGCTTCCGTCTCTGACATAGCCGCCAGCCTCGACCTGATAGCGCGCAACAAGGCCATAATGAGGCTCGCACTGGGCATCTCCGCCAAAAGGGGCAAATGACCAAAAACATGGAATCGCCTACCTCGGCATGCCATGCAATTTTTGTAAAAAGGTAAAGCCAAACATAGATAGTATTTAAATACTTTCTAAACCCCTTAAAATGCGTTAATAGTGATAATAATGGACGCAAAACCGCAGAATGAGCTTCAGATTCAGGAGAACATCAACAGCGTAAGGCCTGCCCTTAAGGAAGACGTAGCAGGTCAGGCGCTTCCGCCTCATCTTCAGCCATACCACAGGACAATGGAAGAGATGGAGAAGATGCCTGTCATCGAGAAGACGATGACGGTGTGCCCTGAGTGCAAGCTTATCATAAACGGAATACTCTACAAGGACGGAGACAACGTCATGATCAGGAAATACTGCCCGGAGCACAACTGGACAATAGAGAAGTATTGGGAAGATTATGACATGTACATGAAGATGAGGCGTTACAATTATTTCGGAAGGGGTTTTGACAATCCTAATTATATATCGGAGAACAAGGGAGTGAACTGCCCGATGGACTGCGGCATGTGCGAGAGGCACAAGTCCCACACAGGTCTGGCTAACGTTGTAGTAACAAACAGATGCCACCTCTCGTGCTGGTACTGCTTCTTCTATGCAAAGGAAGGAGAGCCGATATACGAGCCGAGCACAGCAGAGCTTAGAAAGATATTCCACAACCTGAGGAGCCAGAAGCCGATTGCGGCAAACGCACTCCAGATAACAGGCGGAGAACCTACGATGCACCCTGACATAGTTGGCGTAGTCAAGGCGGCAAAGGAGGAGGGCTTCGATCAGATACAATTGAACACTACAGGAATAAACCTGGCAGTGAATCCGGAGCTTGCGTTCAAGCTCAGGCATGCAGGGGTAAGCACTCTTTACATGAGCTTCGACGGCGTTTCGGCAAGAGCCAACCCGAAGAACCACTGGGAGGCGCCTGCATCACTTGATGTCGCAAGAAAGGCAGGAATCGGCATAGTGCTGGTGCCTACTGTAATAAGAACGATCAACGAGCACGAACTAGGTGCAATGGTAAACTTTGCGCTCAACAACATCGATGTAGTGAGAGCAATAAACTTCCAGCCAGTCTCTCTGGTAGGAAGAATGCCGACAAGATTGAGGGAGAAACAGAGAATCTCAATCCCTGGTGCAATTAAGATGATAGAGGAGCAGACAAACGGTGTGATAAGAAAGGAGCACTGGTTCTCAGTCCCGTACGTCGGCGGGATAAACAAGTTCATTGAAGCATTGACTGGAGAGTACAAGTACGACCTGTCGATACACTTCGCGTGCGGCGCAGGCTGTTACCTGTTCTTGGACACGGACAACAAGATAATACCACTGACAGAATTCGTAGACGCGCAGGGACTCTTGGAGCACCTGCAGAAGGCAGTCAACGAGATGGAGGGCAAGAGCAAGCTCGCAAGGAAGGCAATCGCTGTCAAGACTCTATTGAGCATGAACAAGTTCATAGACAAGAAGAAGCAGCCTAAGAGCGTCAACTTCGGCAAGATGCTCATGTCTATATTCCTGAAGCACGACTTCGCGTCAATGGGGTCGTTCCAGATGAAGACGCTGTTCATAGGAATGATGCACTTCCAGGACGAATACACGTATGACATACACAGGGTAGAGAAGTGCGACATCCATTATGCAATGCCGGACCAGGAAATTCTGCCGTTCTGTACGTTCAACGTCTTCCCTGAGATATACAGGGACAAGGTCCAGAAGCAGTACAGCATACCGTCAAATGAGTGGGAGAAGACTCACAACGGCTGGACGTACCCGAAGGACAAGTACATAAGAAACACTAAGGAGTGGGAGGCAACAGAGGCATACAAGAGGACGTACGGCGGCCTCATGGATTACTTCCTGCTTCCTGTAAACAGCGGCAAGCCTGTAGCTGCATTTTTGAACAAGAAGTTCGACGCGGTTGAGCAGAAGGTCGTAATGTCTGCAGCAAGGGCAGGCGCTCCTGCGCAGGCCCAGGTGCAGAAGGCTCCGGCCCACGAAGAGCATGTCGAGAAGGTAGAGATGCACTCTCATTCGCATGAAGAGGATTCCTGCGGATGCGGCAGCGGTTCATGCGGCTGCGGCGACAAGGCAGAAGGTGCTGGAGACTCATGCGGCTGCGGAAGCGGAAGCTGCGGCTGCGGAGGCAACGAAGGACACGAAGGCGGCTGCTGCTGACCCAAAGTCACGGTTAATCACATATCACAGCAACTAGGTGTTATATACGGATAGCGGAAACTTCAACGTAGACATAAAGCAAAAAGAAGAGAAGGAGTACTCTGACGAAGACGCCTATGTGACGGAAAACGGCGAGAGGTTCAGGGTTCCTTACAGGATGATAAAGAAGGTGATATTCTCAAACCTCAAGAAAGAGGAACTGATAGACGTGCCTCATGCCGCGCGTCTCCAGTACAGGCTCATGCTTCTCGATCCTGTGATAAAGGCTATTGTAAACTTCAACAAGCAGAGAATTACAGTAATCTACAATCCGAGGACTGCGCCCAACGCAAAGGAGAAGATAAGCCAGGACGAGATAATAGATATACTGTCAAAGCAGGGCGTCCATGTCGACAAGGCGCACATAGAAGAAAACGATTATGATTACTACAAGGACCTTTACACTTACGCATCGCTTCCTCCTTCGATAAGGGAAAGGCCGCCATACGGCTATACTCTCGAGGAGTGGAAGAAGATGAAGCCGGAATGGACCGCGAAGATGCAGGAGCTTACCATAGAGAAGGACAAGAAGCAGATAGAGTGGCAACAGGCCTATCTTGAAAGCCATCCTGATATTGCAAAGCAGATAGACCCTAACTTCAAGCCAAGCATAGTCAAGCAGTCTGCTTTAGGGAAGCTCTTCAGCAATAAGAAGGCAAACAAGAAGGAGAAGGGCTTCTGGTTCCACGGTGTTTAACGCTTTTTGATTGATCAATATGCCGGAGGTAGCTGTTTTATTCGATGTAAATGCACTGCTCAAGGAGCCGAAGGACGTCTCCCAGTACATGTTCGAGGTGATACAGAACGTCTTCGGCCATCTCATAGACAACATCGACATGTCCGACTACGAGGGCATGACCTCCCAAGAGATGGTTATCGCCATCCTCAAGAAGAACGGGATAAACGATTCTGACATAAACGGCAAGCTTGCCAATTACATCGAAGAGGTGCCGTACTCGCATTACAACGTCGCAGGCCATGACGCTATCACTGTGGCTGACGGCGCAAAGGATGCGCTCGAATCCCTTAGAAAGAGCACCAACGTGGTGGTCGGCATGGCCACGGGCCAGATGGAGCGCATAACGAGAAACATGTTCGAAAGGGCCCACATGGACATGGATAGCTACTTCAAGATAGGGGCTTATGGCAGCATCTCGCCAGAGTTCTCAAAAATACTCGAAGATGCCGTGAGCAAGGCGGAATCGAGGGGCGTCAGCAGGGCAAACATATACTTCGTATCCGGCGCACCGCAGCCTATAGCGATAGCGAAGTCACTCGGCGTAAAGCCTATAGGCGTGGCATTCGGGAAATATTCAAAGGCTGAGCTGGAGCAGGCCGGCGCTTCACCCGCAGTAAAGAATGTCAAAGACGTAGTGAAGCTCGCAAGATAGCTAATTCTAAATACCTTCCCTGCAAAGCCTTTTGGAGGGAAGTGACTATGCGCTTGCAGAAACAGCAATCGGCAGTGGAACTCCTCACAACATACGCATGGGCATTCCTGATAGTCGCAGTATTCATAGCAGCGGTTGCGGTCCTCGCAACAACAAGGCCTCCGGCAGCGTATC